>NZ_JBVJHP010000010.1:118783-371528 GCF_055586745.1 Nonomuraea sp. NPDC049378 | reverse complement strand
TCCCCACCCCCCCCCCCCCCCGCCCCGCCCCCCCCCCCCCCCCCACCCCCTCCCCCCCCCCCCCCCCCCCCCCCCCCCCCCCGCCGTCATCCTGGAAGGCCGAGGAGGGGCAGGCAGGCGGGCAGGTTGTGGATCTCGAAACCGGGTGACTCCTGCCAGTCCTCCCTGGCCAGGCGGAAGCGCCGGGTGACGGCCGGCCTGCCCTGGCGGTCGTGGACCGTGATGCCGTCCTCCTGGTAGCCGAGCTTTCTCGTCACCGCCAGCGAGGCGTGGTTGTCCTCGAACGCCTCGGTCGTCGCGTGGCGCGCCCCCAGCCCGGCGAAGGCGAGGTGCAACACCGCGCCGCGCATCTCGGTGCCGATGCCGTCGCCCTGGAAGCGCTGCCCCAGCCACGAGCCGGTGCCGACCTCGCGGGTGACCGCGAAGGACGTGGCCGTGACGCCCTGCGTGCCGACGATCTGACCGTCGTACACGACCACGAAGTCGATCGACCACTTCTCCGGGGCGAGCGAGCCCCACGCGCGGAAGTGGTACTGCAGCGTGCTCCTGGCCCGCTCGGCGGGCTCGGCGTCCGTCCAGGGGAAGAGGAACGGCATGATTCCCGTCTCGTGGACGCCCTCGGCGGCGCGGTCCGCGAGCTCGTCGAGCTCGTCGAGCGTGGGGAGGCGCAGTTCAAGGCGGGGCGTGGTGATGGACAGGTCGAACAGGGGCCAGTTCCGCATACCACCGCATGATGGCAGTCGGCGTGCCCGTTCGCGACCGGTTTTTCGCCGGCAGTGATAGTCGAATAAACGGGGAATGCCCGTTTATAGTGGGATTCGTTAATTCGCCGCCTTTACCGGACAAAACCCATGCATGAGGTGAATTCTCGACGATGTGGGTAGGCATCGAATTATGATCATAAAGCTTCGAAGAATCGGCGCTTTCGCCGTTGGATGCGGGGCGCCCTTGCTGATGGGCATACCTGCGATGGCGGACAAAGACCGTCCGACACCGGTGGAACGGGCCGAGATCAAAACACCCCTCCTGCGGCCGGGCGACCGCGGCAAGGAGATCGAGCTGCTCCAGCGGAGACTGCGCCAGGGCCGCTACTACTTCGGCAAGATCAACGGGCGCTACGACGAGCAGACGAAGTTCGCGGTCTGGGCGCTGCAGAAGAGCCACAAGATGCAGGTGCGGGGCGCGGTGGGGCCGGACGTCTGGCGGGCGCTCGACCGGCCGCTTCGCACCCGTGCGCTGGTGCCCGACGGCCCGGCGAACCGGGTCGAGGTCAGGCTCCGCGAGCAGCTGATGATCGTCTACCGCCGGCACCGTCCCGCGCTGATCTCGCACATCTCCAGCGGCGCCCAGAGGCGCTGGTGCCTCAACGGGCGCTGCGGCGACGCGGTCACTCCCGTGGGCGACTTCCGCGTCAACCGGCGAGCGCCCGGGTGGACGACCGGGCCGCTCGGGTCGATGTACAACTCCCTCTACTTCGTCGGCGGCATCGCGTTGCACGGCTCCACGAAAGTCCCGAACCGGCCGGCGTCCCACGGGTGCGTACGCGTGCCGATGGAAACGTCCAAGCGGCTCTACCAAATGGCGGGCATGGGAGAGCCGGTATATGTCCGACAGAAATGGTAATTACTGAAATAATCAGATATGTCGCGTCACCCCGCCGTACCTCCGACCCTCGAGACGTTCGGGCCGGTGCTCACGCGCGTGAGCCGGGGCATGCTCGCCCCGGCCTTCCTGAGCACGCCGTCCTTGACCAGCCGCAGGGGCGAGCCGGCGGGCGTGGAGCCGTCCCCGGTGGTCCGGGCGAGCCGCAAGGCCAGCGCCGGGCACATGTCGACCGCCCGCCGCGCCTCCTTGGCGAGGTGGCCGGGGACGTTCCTGAACGAGGGGAACCCGTAGTCGTCGAGGTCCACGAACTCCGGCAACAGGTGCGCGCAGAGCCCGTGCCCCTGGCAGCGGGACCAGTCGACCTCCAGCCGGTACTCGGGGTCGGCCTCGCGCTCGGGCATCGGCAGCACGCCGCGGATCGGCCGGCCGCACGAGCCGTGCTCCAGGTGCTGCGCGATCTCGGTCTCGAACGCGTCCAGCGCCGACAACACGAACTTCGCCGTGCCGTCGGGGTGGAAGCACGCCCCGCGCCGCTCGACGCCGCGCACGCATCGGCGTACGGCGTCCACCGAACCCGTGCCCTCGACCAGCGCGTACATGGCCCTGGCGATGTCCGGCAGGCCGAGGCGGCACGGGCCGCACTGGCCGGCCGACTCGGCCGCCAGGTAGGCCGACACCCTGGCGGCCTCGCCGAGCGCGCAGGTGGACTCGCCGAGCGGGACGATGATCCCGGCCCCGAGAGTCGCTCCTGCCTGCTTCATGCCCTCGCGTGAGAGCACGGCCGTCTGGACGACCTCCGCGGACAACCACGCGCCGTGGTAGCCGCCGATGAGCACGCCGTCGCCGATCTCGGATTCGGTCAGCGCGAGCACGTCGGCCAGGTAGGTGCCCGCAGGCGCCTCGATGACCGCACCCTGGGCCGCGCCGCCGCTCACGGTGAGCAGGATCGTGCCGGGCTCCTTGCTGGTGCCGACCTCGGCGTACTTCTCGGGGCCGTACTCCGCCAGCAGGGCGAACTGCGCGTACGTCTCCGTGTTGGACAGCAGGGTCGGCAGGCCGTCCACCCCGCTCGTGGCGGCCCGCTTCTTGCGGCCGGGCGGGATGCCCTCCTCGCCGTTCACGGCCTTGACGAGCGCGCCTCCCTCGCCGGAGATGAACCTCTCCTTGATCCCGACCACCCGGATCGGGACCCGGCTCTCCGCGCCGCCCGACACGTTCGAGGCCCGGCGCTCGGCCACGGCGGCGGCGACGGACGCCTCGGCGACCTCGCCACCGGCCGTGGCGACGACCACCTCGCGGGCGCCCAGCGCCTCGGCGGCCAGCACCGCGCCGTCCAGCACCAGGTGGGGGTTGCGGGTGAGCAGCATGGCGTCCTTGGAACTGGCCGGCTCGCCTTCGGCGCCGTTGACCAGCACCACGCTTTCGCCCGTGCCCGCCGCGTCGGCGACCGCCCGCAGCTTGCGCGCGAACGGGAAGGCCGCGCCGCCCCGCCCGCGCATGTCCACGTCGTTGGCAAGGGAGATGAGCTCGGCCAGCTCGCGCGGCTCCACGACCCCGTGGAGCGTGCGGTGCGCGGGCAGGTCGAGCCGGCGGCAGTGGTCGAGCCCGGCGGTGAGCCGGGCCGGACCCATGCGTAACACCCGGGGAACTCGGGCCGGAATCACGGTCGCTCCTGATCAGTCGTCGCGGGCAGGCTCATCCGGCCTCCCGGTATCTGCGCCTGGCATCGGCCAGGCTCACGGGTGCGTTGACGTTCACCGCGCCAGTCCCGGTGCCGGCCCTGGTGCCGGTCCTGGTCCCGGCCCCGGCGGCGGCCGGGACGGCGACCTTCTGCGGCCGTTGGTTCGGCACGCCCGCGGTGGCCGGCGACGTCACCGCCGGCCCTTCGATCCTCTCGGGCACGATCGACGGCCGGCGCAGCGAGGCCAGCACCCGCACGCAGAGCGCGGAGCCGACCGCCGCCAGGCAGGCCACGTAGGACCAGGCCACCCAGCCGGCCGGCGGACGGCCGGCGGTGAGCCCGTGCATGATGCCGACCGGCCAGGCCACGTACGCGGCGGCGTGGAGGATCCGCCACATCCATGGCCTGGTCCGTACGGCGAAGCGCCCCCTCAACATTCCCGTGACCACGGCCAGGACCATCAGGTCGAAGGCCAGCGCGCCGAACCCCACGTAGAGCCCGGCGACGGGGACGACCGCCGCCCCCAGCGGCACGTGCCCCAGACTGATCATGAGGGTGATGTGCGTGATCAGGTAGGCCAGCCCGATGAACGCGGTGGCTCTGTGCGCGAGCTGGGCCCTGACCCGGTTGGCCGGTGTCAGGAAGACGCGTTCGGTGGTGAGCAGGCCGAGTGCGACCGTCGCGGTCAGCAGCACCAGCGCGAACACGCCGGCGTAGAACTCGAGGAAGCCCACCCCTCGGCCGAGCAGCGCCACGCCACGTTCCGTCCTGGTCAGCGCGAACGCCGACAGCAGGATGGCCATGATCGAGGCGCTCGCCCCCAGCCGGACGCTTCTGGTGTCCAGCTTGGTGGGGGCGTGCCTGGGGGATCGTCTGTGGAGCATCTATTTCCCTCCAAGGTCGGGTGAGGGTGCGACTCGGAAGGCTGGTGCCCGTGAGGGCATGTCAGATCAGCAACGGCGGCCCCGGTTGATGCATGAGACGACGGTCTGCATCAGCCGATCGGGCATCACATTGACGAAGTCGCCGTGGTCGGTGACCGGATTGTGCTTCTGCTCGGGAAAGGCGTCCACGGCGTACGACGGGCCTTGTGGGACGTTGTACGCGAGGGTCATGCGGAGTTGGGGAATCGCCCGAGTGCCCTGAGGGCAGGCACCGTTCTGGTCGGGGAAGACCACGTGCGTCCGGTGATTGGCGCTGTCGGTGTTCTGGCCGTCCCAGCAGCTAGGGAAATCCAGGATACGAAGAACCTGACTGCCACGCGGGCAAAGCGTGTATTTATCGGGACTTATGCGATTTTGGAATCCCGAGCAGCTCCAGCCCGCCTTGGCGTTGGCGCCGCCGTTCGTGCCCGCCTTCGCGTCACCGGTGATGATCCGCATGAACCTCGGCATCGCCACGACGTCGTCGGTGGCGTTGCCGCGGAACTGGAGCGTCGCGGCGCGGGGCAGCAGCAGCCGGCCGACGTTGCCGTCGGGGTCGCCGGCGTTCTCGTTCGACCTGCGGTCCCTGATCACGGGCCAGAAGTACGTGGACTTGTCGCCCAGCCGGCAGGTGGTGCCCGCGGCGGCCAGGCTCTCGTCGGTGGAGAACGCGTCCGTCGACAGGTTGCCCACGTAGTCGTGCAG
The DNA here is from genome assembly GCF_055586745.1 of Nonomuraea sp. NPDC049378. Lineage (NCBI taxonomy): Bacteria > Bacillati > Actinomycetota > Actinomycetes > Streptosporangiales > Streptosporangiaceae > Nonomuraea > Nonomuraea sp. NPDC049378. The sequence continues at coordinate 366,614 of NZ_JBVJHP010000010.1, read as the reverse complement.
GTGGTGCGCCCCGTTGCTCACGCCGGGCGCGACGATGAAGTTGTCGGGGTTGTGGTGGCGGTTGCGGTTGGTGCCGCAGCGGGAGACGAACGAGCCGCGGGAGCCGTCCCTGCCGATCCGCACCTCGTTGACCGGCTGGACCTGGCGGATGTTGACGAAGTCATCGGTGAACGGGCCGAGGTCGCAGTCGTTCCCGTCGCCGCTCTGGGTGGGGGAGGGGGAGGGCGACGCCGTTCCCTGCGGGGGCGGGCTCTGCGTCGGGTCGTCGGTGGGGTCGTCCGTCGGGTTGCCGGTGGGGTCGTCAGTGGGGTTGCCGGTGGGGTCGTCGGTCGGGTTGCCGGTCGGGTTGCCGGTGGGGTCGTCGTTCGGGTCCTGGGTCCGCGTCGGGCGGGGGTCCGGCCGGCCGCGGCGCGACTGCACCGTGGCGCTGTCCTCGGGCTCGGGGGCGCGTGCCGTGTCGTCCGGCGAGCCGGCGGGGTCGGCCACCGCGGCGCCGCCTCCCTGGGGAGCCTGCTGGTCGGGGTCCTGCTGGTCCTGCCGCTGGTCCTGGTTCGGGTCCTGCTGGTCGGGGGCCTGCTGGTTCGGGTTCTGGCGTCCCTGGTTCCTGTCGGGGAACTGCCCGTCGCCGTTCTGGCCCTGGTTCCGTCCGTTCCTGTTCCGCTGGTCGAAGTCTCGCCGCTGATTCCGATCCCGCTGTTCCTGCTGCGACGGGGACTCGGCCGAGTCGCAGATGTCGGCGCGTGCCGGGCCGACGCCGATGACGGCCGCGGACACCAGCCCGCTCGCCGTCACGGCCAAAGCGGACATGGCCGCGGCCATGCGTCTGGATCTCCTCATGTGTGTCTCCTCGAATCGACCGCCATCGCGACGGGTGGAGCTGGCGCGGGCGTGGGAGGCTCCGGCAGGGCGTTGTGGTCGACCAGGCCGGTGGACTCCAGCAGCGCCATGTGCCTCATGACGAACCTCACGCAGTCCTCGGAGAACTTCCTGATCTCGGAGTTGCGTGTGCCGGACCGCACCGCCGCGATGACGGTGAAGACCTTGCCGTGTGAGTCACGCAGCAGGTTCGCGTAGTCCCTGTCGAAGGCGGGCCCGCTCTCCGCGGCGAGCTGGGCCATCCAGCTCTGCTGCTGCGGGCTGGGCTCGTCCGGCAGTGCCACGCCCAGTTTCTTCGCGACCTGACGGGTCAGCAGGTCCAGCTTCATGTGATCTTCCATGATCAGCCTGCCGACTTCCTTGACACGCTGGGACTCGGCGCGGGTCTTGGCGTACTCGCCTGCGGGCATTTCCCACAGGCCGGCCTGCCGTACCTTGACCAGCAGGTCGCGGTCGGCCGCCGTGAGCGGTCCCGTGGACGTCTGCGCCCACTGGGCGGCAGCGGGATCGATAACCGGTGGCATGACCAGCAGGATCGTCACCGCGGCCGCCACGACGAAGCCGCCGAGCATGAACACCTCGCCGCGCAAAAGCCTGTGCATGGTGGGAGGTACGCGGGCTTCACCCACCTGGTTCATCTATGGCCGGAGATAGTTAGAAATGACTGGAGTTATCGGAGTGGCTACCGCTTGGATAACGAAGGTGTAAAGATGTGCCCCGTGCTAGGTCACCTCGACGGCAGGTTCGAGAGTGCGGATGCCGAGGCGGAGCACCGCATTGCGGTGCTTTACCAGGAGTTCGGCGGCCCTCTGCTGCGACACGTCCGCAAATCCACAGGTAACGACCTTCAGTGGGCCGAAGACGTTGTACAGGAGACGCTCGTCCGGGCCTGGCGGAACTCGGCAAGACTGCAATGGGAACCAAGCCTTATATGGGCGTGGCTGCTTACCGTGGCCCGTCGCATAGTCATTGATGGTCGTCGGCGGAAGAGCGTTCGGCCGCAGGAGGTCGAGCCGCCCGAAGTCGACATGATGGCGGTGCCGGACGGTTCGGATCGGGCTCTGTCGGCGATGGTCGTCGCGGACGCCCTCCGGTCCCTGTCCGCGGAACACCGCGAAGTCATTGAGCAGACCTACCTTCGAGACCGTACGATAAGTGAGGCGGCGGAGATTCTGGGGATCCCACCGGGCACGGTGAAGTCCCGGCTCTACTACGGGATCCGGGCTCTCCGCGAACTGCTGCGGGACAAGGGGGTAGCCGGCTGATGCATGACGGGGTGGCCGCCTACGCTCTCGGCGTCCTCGACGAAGAGGAGCACGAGGCCTTCGAACGCCACCTCGACTCGTGCGAGCGATGCCAGGCGGAGCTGGTGGAGCTCGTCGAGCTGCCGGACCAGCTCGACGAGCTCAAGAACGCCTCCTCGACCTCCGACGACGATCCCCCGATGTCGATGTCACGTTGACGTCTATCCCCTTTTCGGGTGGTATCGGTATCGGCGAGACGTGCGCCCGGCGGCAAGTGCCGGGTGGTCGGGGGGAGGTGTTCGGTGGGCATCGACGACGATGTGCCCCGTCCCCCGCGCCGGCGGTTCGGCGAGGAAGGCGGCCGGCTGTCGTACGGCGGCTACCTCCGCCTGCCCGCGCTGCTCGCCCAGCAGCAGCCGCAGTCGCAGGCTCCTGACGAGCTGCTCTTCATCACCATCCACCAGGTCTACGAGCTCTGGTTCAAGCTGCTGCTCCATGAGCTGGAGTCGGTTCGCGAGGCCATGTCCCGTGGCGAGCTGTGGCGGGCCAGGCACCTGTTCCGGCGGGTGCACGCGGTCGAGCGGGTGCTGGTCGAGCAGGTCGAGGTCCTGGAGACGATGACGCCTCAGGACTTCCTCGAGTTCCGCTCGATGCTGGAGCCCGCCAGCGGGTTCCAGTCCGTGCAGTTCCGGGAGCTGGAGTTCCTGTCCGGGCTGAAGGACGAGCGTTACCTCGGCAGCTTCCGGCACGCCGAGGAGGCCGATCTCGCCAGGCTGCGCGGCAGGCTGTCGGAGCCCACGCTGTGGGACGCCTATCTTGACGCGCTGTCGCTGCGTGGCCTGCCGGTCTCCGATGATGAGATCATGAACTCGCTGCTGGCCGTGGCGAGAGACCGCAGGTCCCACGACGACCTGTGGCAACTGGCCGAAGACCTGCTGACCCACGACGAGACCACAGCGCTGTGGCGAATGCGTCATGTCCAGATGGTCGAACGCCAGATCGGCACCAAGTCGGGCACAGGCGGCTCGACGGGCGCCCCCTATCTGCGCGGTAGAACGCGCCTGCACTACTTCCCGCTGCTGTGGGAACTAAGGGCCTGGCTATGAACAGCCATGGCGAACCCTCACAAAGGAGTGAGAGCGAAATGCCGCTCGACGAGGCCAAGGATGAGCTGCTCCAGCGAGCCGCCGAGATCTGCGCGACGAGCACGGAGCACATGAGCGCCGATGAGGCGCTGTCCTTCCTCCGGCTCTACTACCGGCACGTCGCGCCGGAAGACCTGCTCGACCGCAACCCCGTTGACGTGTACGGTCCCGCGATGTCCCAGAGGCAGCTGGCCGAGGTCCGCCCGCAGGGCAGGCCGGTGGTCCGGGCCTACACCCCGACGGTCGACGAGAACGGGTGGGATCCCGGGCACTCGGTCGTCGAGGTGGTCACCGACGACATGCCGTTCCTGGTCGACTCGGTGACGATGGAGCTCGACCGGCACGGCCTGGGCGTGCACCTGCTGGTCCACCCGCAGATGCGGGTGCGCCGCGACATGACGGGCCGGATGCTCGGCCCTGACCAGCAGGACGTCACCGGCCAGATGCTGGTCGAGTCGTGGATGCACATCGAGATCGACCGGCAGGCCGACCCGCGCGCGCTCAAGACAATCGAGACCGACCTGCTGCGGGTGCTCGCCGACGTGCGGCACGCGGTCGAGGACTTCAGGAAGATGCGGGCGCTGGCCGTCCAGACCGCGGAAGACCTGGGCATGAACCCGCCGCCGCTGGAGCCCGCGGAGGTCGAGGACAGCATCGACCTGCTGCGCTGGCTCGCCGACGGGCACTTCACCTTCCTCGGCTACCGCGAATACCGGCTCGAGCACACCGACGAGGGCGAGACGCTGCGCCCGCTGCCCGGTGCGGCGCTGGGCATCCTGCGTGACGACAAGGTCAGCTCCGACAGCTTCTCCGCGCTGCCCGCCGAGCTGCGGGCCAAGGCCCGCGAGAAGCACCTCATGATCATCACCAAGGCCAACTCCCGGGCCACCGTGCACCGCGCCACCTACCTCGACTACATCGGGGTCAAGGTGTTCTCGCCCGAGGGCGAGGTGATCGGCGAGCGGCGTTTCCTCGGCCTGTTCACGCACGTGGCCTACAACGAGTCGATCTCCCGGATCCCCGTGCTCCGGCGGAAGCTGGCCGACGTCCTCCACCAGGCCGGGCTGGCGCCCGACAGCCACGACGGCAAGGACCTCATCGAGATCCTCGAGACGTTCCCCCGCGACGAGCTGTTCCAGACCTCGATCGACGAGCTCCTTCCGATCGCGCTGGGCGTGCTCCGGCTGCGCGAGCGCAAGCAGGTCAAGTTGTTCCTGCGGCGCGACGACTACGGCCGCTACATCTCCTGCCTGATCTACCTGCCGCGCGACCGCTACACCACCAAGGTCCGGCTGCAGATGCAGGAGGTGCTGCTCAAGGCCCTGGGGGGCACCTCGCTCGACTACAGCGCCATGATCGGCGAGTCGGTGCTGGCCCGCCTGCACGTGGTCGTGCGGGGCGAGCGGGGCAAGCAGCTGCCGCCGCCGAGCGTGGACGTGGAGGAGCTGGAGGCGCGGCTGGCGGCCATCACCCGCTCCTGGGAGGACGACCTGGCCACCGCGCTGGTGGAGCTGACGTCGGAGGAGGAGGCGCCCGGGCTCATCCGCCGGTACGCCTCCGCGTTCCCCGAGGGGTACAAAGCGGACTTCCCGCCCAAGGTCGCCGTGGTCGACCTGCAGCGGCTGGAGCGGCTCGTCGGCGCGGACGACGACGGGCAGGTCGAGCTCAACCTCTACGAGCCGTACGACGCGGCCGAGGGGGAGCGGCGGCTCAAGATCTACAAGGTCGGCTCGCCCATCTCGCTGTCGAAGGTGCTGCCGCTCATCCAGCGGCTCGGCGTCGAGGTGGTCGACGAGCGGCCGTACGAAGTCGACCGCGACAACGACCCCACCACCAAGAACGCCTGGATCTACGACTTCGGGCTGCGCTACACGCCGTCCGACGAGGTCGGCAGGGAGGACTTCAAGCGGCTCTTCCAGGACGGCCTCACCGCCCTGTGGACGGGCCGGGTGCAGGCCGACGACTTCAACTCGCTCATCCTGAGCGCCGGGTTGACCTGGGAGCAGGCCGAGATCCTGCGGGCCTACGCGAAATACCTGCGCCAGGCGGGCAGCACGTTCTCGCAGGCGTACATGGAGCGGGTGCTCCTGGGCAACGTGCGGCTGGCGCGGTTGCTCGTCAGCCTGTTCGAGGCTCGGCACGATCCGCGGCGGCCCGACGACGTGCGAACCGAGCTGGCCGACGCGATCCACGAGGAGATCCTGGGCGCGCTCGACGAGGTGGCCTCGCTGGACGAGGACCGCGTGCTGCGGGCGTACCTGGAGATGATCCAGGCCACGCTGCGTACCAACTATTTCCAGACGGTGAATGGGCGCCGAAAAGAGTACATATCGCTCAAGTTCGACCCGCAGGCCATCAGCGTCCTGCCCCTTCCGCGGCCCAAGTTCGAGATATTCGTGTACTCGCCGCGGGTCGAGGGCGTGCATCTCCGGTTCGGGAAAGTGGCGCGGGGTGGATTGCGGTGGTCTGACCGGATGGAGGACTTCCGTACGGAAATTCTCGGCCTGGTTAAGGCCCAGATGGTGAAAAATACCGTTATTGTGCCGACCGGGTCCAAGGGTGGGTTTGTCGTTAAACGGCCGCCTTTGTCCGGTAAGCGGGAAGATGTGCAGGCCGAAGGCGTGGCCTGCTACCGCATGTTCATCTCCGGCCTGCTCGACGTCACCGACAACCTCGTGGACGGCCAGGTCGTCCCGCCGCCCGACGTGGTCAGGCACGACGGCACCGACACCTACCTCGTCGTGGCCGCCGACAAGGGCACCGCCACGTTCTCCGACATCGCCAACGCCGTGGCCAAGGAGTACGGCTTCTGGCTGGGCGACGCCTTCGCCTCCGGCGGCTCGATCGGCTACGACCACAAGGCCATGGGCATCACCGCCCGCGGCGCGTGGGAGTCGGTCAAGTACCACTTCCGCACCACGGGCGTGGACGTGCAGAGCACCGACTTCACGGTGGCCGGCGTGGGCGACATGTCCGGCGACGTGTTCGGCAACGGCATGCTGCTGTCACAGCACATCCGGCTGGTGGCCGCGTTCGACCACCGGCACATCTTCGTCGACCCCACCCCCGACGCGGCCCGCTCGTTCGGCGAACGGCAGCGCCTGTTCGAGCTGCCACGCAGCTCCTGGGAGGACTACGACGCCACGCTGATCTCGGCGGGAGGCGGCGTCTTCTCGCGCACCGCCAAGTCGATCCCGATCACGCCCCAGATGCGCGAGGCGCTCGGCATCCCCGCCGGCGTCACCTCCATGGCCCCCAACGACCTGATCAGCGCCATTCTGCGGGCCCCCGTCGACCTGCTGTGGAACGGCGGCATCGGCACCTACGTCAAGGCGGGCTCCGAGTCGCACGCCGACGTGGGCGACAAGGCCAACGACGCGCTCAGGATCGACGCCGCCGACCTGCGCTGCAAGGTCGTCGGCGAAGGGGGCAACCTGGGGTTCACCCAGCTGGCCCGCATCGAGTTCGCGCTGAACGGCGGCCTGATCAACACTGACTTCATCGACAACTCGGCCGGCGTCGACACCTCCGACCACGAGGTGAACATCAAGATCCTGCTGGACCAGGTCGTCCGCGACGGCGAGCTGGCCGACAAGCAGCGCAACGAGGTCTTCACCTCGATGACCGACGAGGTCGCCCGCCTGGTGCTGCGCGACAACCACGCCCAGAACGTGGTCCTGGCCGCGGCCCGCGCCCAGGCCGTCGAGATGCTCCACATCCACGCCCGCTACCTGCGACGGCTGGAACGCGAGGGGCTGATCAACCGGGAGCTGGAGTTCCTGCCTTCCGACAAGCAGCTCGCCGAACGCCGGCAGGCCAGACTCGGCCTGACCGCCCCCGAGTTCGCCGTGCTGCTCGCCTACACCAAGCTGACCGTCGACGCCGAGGTGCTCGCCTCCGACCTGCCCGACGACCCCTACCTCGCCTCGTGGCTGGTGTCGTACTTCCCGTCGGCGCTGCGTGAGCGGTTCCGCACGTACATGGACGCCCACCCGCTGCGCCGGGAGATCATCACCACCTGCGTGGTCAACGAGCTCGTCAACTCCATGGGCACCACGTTCATGTACCGCTTCGGCGAAGAGACGGGCGCCTCGACGCCCGACATCGTGCGGGCCTACCTCGTGGCGCGCGAGGTGTTCGACCTGCCGGGGTTCTACCGGGACGTGGAGTCGCTGGACAAGCAGGTCGACACGGCCACCCAGATCGCCATGCTGCTGGAGGCCCGCAAGCTGGTCGAGCGCGGCACCCGCTGGCTGCTGGTCAACCGCCGGCCGCCGCTGGACCTGGCCGGGTCGGTCGGCTTGTTCATGAAGCCGGTCAACGGCGTGGTCTCCCACATCCCCAAGCTGCTGACCGGCCCCGACCTGGCCGCGTACGAGGAGCGCCGCGACTCGTTCCTCGCCAGGGGCGTGCCGCTGGAGCTGGCCGAGCGGGTGTCCGCCATGGTGCCCGCGTACTCGATGCTGGACATGGTGGAGATCTCCTCCGTGACCGACCGTCCGGTCAGCGAGGCGGCGGAGGTCTACTTCGACCTGGCCGACCGGCTGCAGCTGGCCCGCATCCGGGAGCGCATCATCGCGCTGCCCAGGGACAACCGGTGGAACTCGATGGCCCGCTCGGCCCTGCGCGACGACCTCTACGCGGCGCACGCCTCCCTGACCCGTGACGTGCTGGCCCACAGCACGCCGGGCCTGCCGCCGGAGGAGCGGCTGGCCAGGTGGACGGAGGCCAACACGGCGGCGGTCTCCCGGGCCCGGCAGACGTTGTCGGAGATCTGGGAGAGCGACACCTTCGACCTGGCCACCCTCTCGGTCGCTCTGCGCGCCATCCGCACCCTGGTGTCCGCCAGCAACCTCCCCCACACGGAGTCCTGACGGAAGGGGCGGGCGCCAGAGGACGCCCGCCCCACCGCTGCCTCGAGGGCATGCCCGCGACGGGCCTCACGGGTCAAGAACTCGGCGAAGAAGACGGCCAAGGAGGCGCTCGTCACGGCGAGCCGCCCGTGAGCCCTCACGACCGGCCATGACGGGCGGAAAGGGGCTACGGCGCGTGCGGGGCGGTCGGCTGTGCCGTAAGAAGAGAAGATCAGGTTCCGGACGCGCGCGTGAGCGCGCCGTCGTGGGCGATCACGGGGGCGGCTTTGGGGGCGGTGAGGGGAGGGACGACCGTCGCGTACTGGTGTGTTTCGACCAGCCGCAGCGTACGGCGCAGCACCGGCGTGCTGATCGCCCACCTGGCCGACCTGGGCACCGGGATGTAGTCGTCCTCGGCCGTGCGCGTCGTCGTGGTCGTGGTGCGCGACAGCGAATACTGGATGAGCGCCCCGCCGTCCTTGGTGCGCAGCGCGTAAACCGGGTAGTTGTCGGCGCTGAAGATCGAGTCGTAGCTGAAGCCCTCGGTCTTGGCGTCCTCGCGGCGCGAGGCGATCTGCTCGGCCACCTCCGTCGTGTACGGCCCCTCCGCGACGAGCCCGGCGGTGACACCGGCGGTGCCCGTCTCGGCCACGCTCGCGTGCACCGGCCCCATGAACTGCGGGCTGATCGTGATGGTCTTGTCGTCGGAGGCGACCGCGTCGGCGTAGCCGTCGGCGTCGAGTTCGATCTCCGGCAGCTCCTGTCCGGGCACGAGCTCGGCCGCGGAGCTGATGCGCCAGCGGTCGGACCTGGTGAACGTCAGGAGCGTCGGATGCCCGTCGCGGGTCGTCAGCGCGCTGAACCACGGTGACTCCTCGCCCTGCTCGAACCGGGGCACGAACAGGGTCGGCGACCCCCACGTGTAGCGGCGCGGCGCGTAGTCGGTGGACAGGTAGTCGGCCACGGTGATGCGGGTCTGTCCGCCGGCCGTGAGATCGACGGCCAGCCCGAGGCGCCCCTGGAGGTCGCTCTTCACCCGCAGCACGTCGTCGGAGACGGTGACCTCGTCGAAGACCTCGGCCGCTTCCGTCCGCGTGACCTCCGGCTCGTCCGGAGACGGCGAGGGAGAGCTGGACGCGGCGGCGGCGGAGCTGGTGGGGGTCGATCGTGGCTGGGCATCGCTCGTGCAGGCGGTCGCCACGGCAAGCAGGCCTGCGGCGAGCGCCAGCGCTGTCCGCCGACCATGTACACGCACCTGGCCCATGGTATTCGCGCCGGCGGCACGGCGAGGACCCCGACACCGATCAGCGGGCCACCAGCGCCGGACAGGGACGCTTGGGAGGTGAACTCCCCGGAGGAGGCTAGTGTAGGGAGGCGTGGCAGGTATGGATCCGGCAGAAGAGATCAACGAGCTCGCGGGCACGCTCCGCAGCATCCAGGACGTGCTCGACCTCGACGCTATGCGCAAGCAGATCGACGAGCTCGAGCAGCAGGTTGCCGCCCCTGACCTGTGGGACGACCCCGACCTGGCACAGAAGGTGACCAGCAAGCTCTCCCATCTCCAGGGCGAGCTCAACCGCGTCGAGGGCCTGGCGCGGCGGCTCGACGACCTGACGGTCCTCTACGAGCTGGCCGCCGAGGAGAGCGACGACGACACGCGTGCCGAGGCCGACAAGGAGCTCGACACGCTGAAGTCCGACGTCGGCGCCATGGAGGTCCGCACGCTGCTGTCGGGCGAGTACGACGCCCGCGAGGCGCTCGTCACGATCAACTCCCAGGCCGGTGGCGTCGACGCCGCCGACTGGGCCGAGATGCTGCTGCGGATGTATCTGCGCTGGGCCGAGCGCAAGGGTTATGCCACGGAGGTCTACGACACCTCCTACGCGGAGGAGGCCGGCATCAAGTCGGCCACGTTCACGGTCAAGGCCCCCTACGCCTACGGCACGCTGCGCGGCGAGCACGGCACCCACCGCCTCGTGCGCATCAGCCCGTTCGACAACCAGGGGCGCAGGCAGACGTCGTTCGCCGGGGTCGACGTCGTGCCGGTGGTCGAGCAGACCGACCACATCGACATCAACGAGGACGAGATCCGCGTCGACGTCTACCGTTCGAGCGGTCCGGGCGGCCAGGGCGTCAACACGACCGACTCGGCGGTGCGCATCACCCACATCCCGACCGGCATCGTCGTCTCCTGCCAGAACGAACGTTCGCAGCTGCAGAACCGCGCCACCGCCATGAACGTGCTCCAGGCCAAGCTGCTGGAGCGCAAGCGGCAGGAGGAGGCGGAGAAGATGTCGGAGCTGCGCGGCGCGTCCACCACGTCATGGGGCACGCAGATCCGCAACTACGTGCTGCACCCTTACCAGATCGTGAAGGACCTGCGCACCAACACCGAGGCGGGCAACCCGTCGGCGGTGCTCGACGGCGATCTCGACACGTTCATCGAGTCGGAGATCCGCTGGATGCGGCGCCAGGAGTCAGACGCCGAATAGGTGGTTGAGCACGAGGCTCACGAAGAGCAGCACGACGAGGAGCACGAGGACGACGGCGGGTGACAGCCCGGCGAAGCCGTGCTGGTGCATACGTTCTCTGCTGGCGCGGCAGACGGGGCAGCGTCCCTCGATCACGGGGTGGGCGCATTGCGCGCATACGAGGTGTTCACAGCTCATGACAGCCCCAAGTCTAGCCGCACAATCGTTTTGTTTCCGTTATGGACGTTCCATGCCAGTCTTCCCTCTAGACTGTCGTCTGGCCAATCGGAACGTCGATCATCGGTAAAGAAGACGCCCCCGGTCGGCCAGTGGCGGGAAGTGGGCATATGCCACCCTCGCTTCCGTCCTGACCCCTAGACTGGCATGCCGTGATGCTCTCGTGATCCATTTCGATAATGTCATCAAGGTCTACGCGAACCAGAACCGGCCCGCTCTCGACCACGTGTCTGTTGACGTGGACAAGGGCGAGTTCGTGTTCCTCGTCGGTCCTTCGGGATCAGGCAAGTCCACGTTCCTGCGTCTGATCCTGAAGGAGGAGCGGCCGAATGGCGGCGCGATCCACGTCGCCGGGAAAGACCTGTCGCGTCTGTCCAACTTCAAGGTGCCGCACCTGCGCCGCCGCATCGGCTGCGTGTTCCAGGACTTCAGACTGCTCCCGAACAAGAACGTCTACGAGAACGTGGCGTTCGCGCTCGAGGTCATCGGCAAACCCCGGCGGTTCATCCGCAAGGTGGTGCCCGAGGTCATCGAGCTGGTCGGCCTGGAAGGCAAGGCCCACCGCATGCCCGACGAGCTGTCCGGCGGCGAGCAGCAGCGCGTCGCCATGGCCCGAGCGTTCGTCAACCGGCCGATGATCCTGCTGGCCGACGAGCCGACGGGCAACATCGACCCCGCGACGAGCATCGGCATCATGAAGGTGCTCGACCGCATCAACAGGACTGGCACCACGGTCGTCATGGCCACGCACGACGCGGCCATCGTCGACTCCATGCGCAAGCGTGTCGTGGAGCTGGAGGACGGCAAGATCGTCCGTGACCAGTCGCGTGGCGTGTACGGCCAGGCGTACTGACAGGGAGCTGCAGACAGAACATGCGGGCGAATTTCATCTTCTCCGAGGTCTGGATCGGCCTCCGTCGCAACTTGACCATGACGATCGCGGTGATCATCACCGTGGCGGTCGGTATGGCGATGCTGGGCGTCGGCTTGATGATCAACGCCCAAGTCGGCCTGATGAAGGGCTACTGGGACGACAAGGTCGAGGTCTCCGTCTTCCTGTGCGGCAAGGGCACGGCCATGCCGGCGTGTAACGGCAAGGAGGCCACCAGCAAGCAGATCACGGCCCTCGAAGCGCACATCAAGGCCATCCCAGGGGTCAAGGAGGTGTACTTCGAGGACCAGACGGCGGCGTACAAGAACTTCAAGGACTCCTACTCCGCCAACAAGGCTCTCGTCGACGCCGCCAAGGTCGAGGACATGCCGCAGTCGTTCCGCATCAAGCTGGTCGACCCGGACAACTACCAGCCGATCGTCCAGGCGGTGAAGGGCCAGCCGGGCGTGGCGCAGGTCCTCGACCAGAAGGAGCTGATCGGACCGTTCTTCGTCATGCTCGACAGGCTCGCCTTCGTCGCGCTGGCGGTGGCGATCATCCTGGTGCTGGCGGCCGCCCTGCTGATCGGCAACACGGTCCGGCTGTCGGCGTTCAACAGACGCAGGGAGACCGGCATCATGCGGCTGGTCGGCGCGTCCAACCTCTACATCCAGCTCCCCTTCGTCATGGAAGGCGTCATCGCCGGCCTGATCGGCGGCGTGTTCTCGGCGATCATTCTGATCCTGGCGAAGGTCTTCCTGTTCGAGGAGCTCGGCAGTTTCTTCGGCGACGCCACCTCCCAGCTCGGCTGGAACGACGTGGCTCAGACGATCACGATCACCATGCTCATCGGCGTCGTGATCTGTGTGCTGGCCTCGTTCGTGACGCTCCGCCGCTACCTCAGGGTCTAGCCGTGCGCGCGCGGATGGGCCGCCGCCGCTCCGGCCGCCGGTAAAGTCGAAGCATGCCACGTGAGACCGGGCGGAAGGTCATCGCCCAGAACAAACGTGCTCGGCACGACTACCACGTCGACGAGACCTTCGAGGCCGGGCTCGTGCTGCAGGGCACCGAGGTGAAGTCGCTCCGCGAGGGCCGCGCCTCGCTCGCCGACGGCTACGCCAGCATCGACGGCGGCGAAGCGTGGCTGCTCAACGTCCACATCCCCGAATACTCGCAGGGCACGTGGACCAACCACACGGCCCGCCGCAAGCGCAAGCTGCTGCTGCACCGCAAGGAGATCGACAAGCTCGCCGCCAAGACCAAGGAGGGCGGGCTCACGATCGTGCCGCTGGTGCTCTACTTCAAGGACGGCCGGGCCAAGGTCGAGATCGGCCTGGCGCGCGGCAAGAAAGACTGGGACAAGCGGCACGCGCTGGCGGAGCAGCAGGCCAAGCGCGAGATGGCCCGGGCGCTGCGGCACCGCACCCGATGAGAGTGGCGGCACCGCACCTATGACACGCGCCCGCCGCACCCTCACCGCACCGATGGGGAGCGCCAGCCGCACCCTCGGCGCACCGATGAGACGCGCCCGCCGCACCGTCACCGCCACCCTCACGCTGGCGGTCGCGAGCACGATGCTGACCGGCTGCTTCGAGGAGCCGTCACCGCACGACGCGGTGCGCGACTTCCTCGTGGGCTGGCAGTCGGGCGACTACGAGCTGGCGGCCGGCCGCGCCGACGGCGACCTGGCGACGGTGCGCAAGGCGCTGGCCGACGCCAAGCTGGAGCTCGACGCGGCCTCCTTCCGCTTCAAGATCACAGACGTCAGCGTGACGGGCGAGGAGTCCAAGGCCGGCTTCCACGCCGAGGTCGATCTCGGGGAGAACAACCCGCTCTGGGAATACGACGGCGTGCTCCCGCTCCACCTGGTCGACGGCGTGTGGAAGGTTCGCTGGTCGCCTTCCGTGCTGCATCCGCAGCTCAAGGAGGGGCAGCGGTTCGCCGTCGACACCCACCCGACGCCCCGCCAGCCGGTTCTCGACAGGTCGGGAGACTCGCTGCAGACCGACACCGTTCTCTACGTCGCGGGCGTCTATCCCGCCAAGCTGGGCGGCAAGGCGGAGGAGGTCGTGGCCAAGCTGTCCGAGGTCACCGGATATGCCCAGGACCGCCTGCTGAGCCGCATCAGGTCGTCACCGCCTGACAAGTTCGTGCAGCTGGTCACGTTCGGGCGCTCGCGCTACCAGACGATGCAACCGAAGCTCGACGCCATCGCCGGGATCGAGATCGAACCGCAGGACCAGCCCGTCAACCCCGACGCACCCCGGCAGATCGTCGGCACCGTCAGCGCGCTCACGCCCGAGAGCGAGCAGAAGCTCGGCGGCCCTCAGCGGGCCGGCGACTCGGTCGGCAAGAGCGGCCTGCAGCAGGCCTACCAGGAATACCTGACGGGCTCCACGCAGACCAAGGTGATCACCCTCGACACCAAGACCGGGGAGCAGGTCGCCCTGCTGAAGGAGTGGCCGGGCCGGCGCAACATCTCGGTGAAGACGACGATCGACCGCGCCGTCCAGGCGGCGGCCGAGCGGGCGGTGGCCCTCACCGGCACCAGCGCGCTGGTGGCGGTCGACCGCAACACCGGCGAGATCCGCGCTGTCGGCACCAAGAACCTGCACCAGGAGAAGCAGGCGCTGGCCGGCAGGTTCCCCGCCGGCACGGCGTTCTCGATCGTGGCCGCGGACGCGCTGCTCAAGGCCGGGGTGAGCCCCAAACAGCGGCTGGCCTGCCCGCAGGAGCGCACCGTCGGGGGCGCGAAGTTCGCGAACTCCGGCGGGAGCGTCGGCCTGACTCAGTCGGCCACGTTCCAGGAACACTTCGCCAAGGGGTGCGTCACCGCGCTGGCCTCGCTCGCCCGCCGGGTTTCGGCCGGCGACCTCGCCAAGAGCGCCAAGGCCTACGGCATCGGGCAGCCGTGGCGGCTGCCGCTCAAGTCGTTCAGCGGCGCCCTGCCCGAACTGGCCGGCGACGCCGACAAGGCCAGGGCCATCGCGGGCCAGAACGTCGAGGTGAGCCCGCTGAGCATGGCGCTCGTGGCCGCGGCCGTCGCCTCGGGCACCTGGCGTCCGCCCGTGCTGGTCACCGACCCCAAGTCGCCCGACCCCGCGGCCGAGATCGTGCCCACCGCCCAGCCCGCGCCGGTGCCCCTCGATCCCAAGGTCCGCGTGGCGCTGACGGCGATGATGCGGGCCGGCGCGGTCGGCACGCCCGCCCAGGCGGGCAGGGGGAAGGTCTACGGCGTGACGACGCCGGCGGCCGACCAGCACACCTGGTTCGTCGGCTGGCAGGGGGACGTGGCGATCGCGGTGCTGGCGAAGAACTACGACGCCGGCGCGGTGGCGGGCAGCTTCTTCGCAGCCCTCCGCAACCCGTGACGGCCGGCCTGGCGACGTCGGTGAGGGCGGCCCGGTGAACCCGCGAAGGCCGGTCGGCGACCGGATGTGAGTTTTTCGTTACGGTGAGCAACCATTCGGGCGGCCGGTTGCGTCTTACTGAATGACTGGGCTCGCTCGGGGGGTTGCGAACCCAGTCGCCGTGATGAGATCAGGACTTCATCTCGGGGGAAGTCCTGCCGTCCGGACCGGCTCGACCCTGCCGGTCGGCCCCCGGGAGCGCGTGCCACCGTGCCACGCTCCCGGGGGTTTCGCCGTTAGGGAATTAAGTTGGCGCGGAGGGTGTTGTCCCATGTACATTCGTGTCGCGCAGCTCTTTCGAGAGATGTGTTGACAACTGCACAGGGGGTGACTGGCTTCGACTTTGGCCTTGCAAGCCAGGTGAAGCGGGCCGAGGACGGCGGACATAACCTCGTTAATCCTGTGACCGCAAACAACAAGTGCCAATTCCAAGAGCACTGTGGCGGCCAGGGACTCCCTGGCCCTCGCTGCCTAAGCAGCGAAACCACTGTCAGCCCGGGAGTGCCTTCGGCCCGGTGTCTGGCATCGCTAGAAGGCTCAACCGGTCGACCCGGCCACGGGGGAGATCGGGAAATCCAACAGTGGCTGAGCCCGTCGGCGACTTGCCTGCGTGATCGCCGGGGCTGAGAAAAGCACAGTGGGCTGCGCCCGGAGAAGCCCTGACTTGGGGTTGAAGGACGCGGGTTCGATTCCCGCCACCTCCACTGTGACACCAGGCCGCCTCTTACCTGTGAAACTCCACGGGTGAGGGGCGGTTTTCTGTTGCTGGGCGTGTCATGCCGACCAGGCAGTGACGGCGGCAATCGCGCCAAGGTCTTCGACGAGTCTCACAGCGACGGCCCGGCATAGACTCGTGAGCATGCGGATCGAGGTACTGGGTCCGGTTCGGCTCAGCACCGACGAGGGCATCGCGGTAGAGGTGGCTGAACGCCACCTGCGCTTGCTGCTGGCCTCAGTGGTCGCCGCCGACGGCCGGCCTGTACCGGCCGATGCCATGATCGATCGCCTGTGGGACGGCGACCTGCCCGCTGATCCGAAGAAGGTCCTGCAAGCCAAGCTCTCCCGACTGCGCGCCACGCTGGACAGAGCGCGTCCTGGGGCCCGCGAACTGCTGACCCACACCCCCGCCGGATATCGACTCGCCATGGAGCCGGATGCCCTCGATGCCGGCCTGTTCAAGAGCAACGTGGAACGCGCGCGTCGGATGTCGTCCTCGCCGGAGAAGGCCGCGTCGCTCGTTGAGACGCTGGCACTGTGGCGCGGCGATCCCTTCGGTGATGTGACCGAGGAGGTCTGGCTGGCGCCGGCTGTCGCCGAGTTGCACGGTGTCCGTGGGGATGCAGTGGAAGCACTTGTCGAGACACTCCTGGAGCAGGGAGATCCGCAGCAGGCACTCAGCCAGGCGAGCGGCGCCGTCGAGGACTACGCCACCCGTGAGGGACTGGTGAGCTCGGTGATGACCGCGCTCTATCAGGTCGGGCGTCAACACGAGGCGTTGGAGATCTTCGAGAGGCTACGCCGTCGCCTGTCCGAGGAACTCGGCGTCGATCCGACCCCTCGAATCCGCGAACTGCACAGCCACATTCTCCGTCAAGACCCGATCCTGGCCTCCAGCTCTGCAGCCAGACCCGCACAGCACTCCCTTACCGGACACTCCAACATCCCGGCCGAGACCGGCCCGCTGATCGGCAGGCGCGAAGAGAGCGAGCAGATCAAGGCTCTCCTGGCCAGGTCCCGCCTGGTCACGCTGAACGGGATCGGCGGCGTGGGCAAGACCCGCCTCGCCCTGCACGTCGCCCGCGAACAGGCATCAGATTTCGAGCGCGGCACCTGGTTTGCCGATCTGACCGAGTTGACGGCGACACCAGAGGATCAACTCGGATCGGGCGAGCGCATCGCTTCCCTGATGGCCATGACCATCGGACTGCCCGAGCACGACACCACGACGAACACCCTCGACCGACTCAGCGAGGCGCTGGGACCCAGACCAGTGCTGCTGGTGCTGGACAACTGCGAGCATGTCATCGCCGAGGCGGCCGTCTTCACCACCGATCTCCTCCGCCAGGCCCGAGGCGTGCGGGTGCTGGCCACCAGCCGCGAACCTCTCGGACTGCCCGAAGAACAGCGCTATCACGTCAGTACCCTGACCACCGAACCATCCGAGGGCGACGGACGGAGTGAGGCGGTATCGTTCTTCCTCACTCGGGCCCAGAGCAGCGACCCCGCCTTCCGGCTCGATGACGGCGACGTGGATGCCGTCGAGCAACTGTGCCGGCGTCTCGACGGCCTGCCCTTGGCGCTGGAACTGGCGGCAGCCCGCATCCGGGGGCTCTCGGTGACCGACCTGCTCGAACGGCTCAGCGACCGGCTCAGCATCCTGCGCCGTCCCGGACATGCGGCGCCGCGTCGGCAACAGACCCTGCGCGGGATGATCGACTGGAGCTGGTCGCTGCTCGACGACACCGAACGAGCAGTGCTGCGTCGGCTGGCGGTCCACCCCGGCAGCATGGGACTGGAAGCAGCCGAGGCGATCTGCTCCGACGAGCCCGACGATCCCGGCACGACGGCAGTGGAGCGCGCAGAAGTCATCGACGTCCTCATCGGCCTGGTCGACCGCAGCTTGGTCACGACGACATCCACCCCGGCCGGCGTGCGCTACGGCCTCCTGGAATCGATCGCCGCCTATGCGGGTGAGAAGCTCGACTCCTCCGCCGAACGACAGGCCACCGCTCGACGACATTTGCGCTACTACGGTGATTTCGCGTGTGAGGCCGACGACGGACTACGCACTCGGCAGCAGCGTCACTGGTTGGCTCGGTTCTCCGCGGAACGTGCCCAGATGCGGCACGCGTTCGACGAGGCCGTACGAACAGGCGACGGCCGCAGCGCCACGGCACTCACGCTTGCCACGTTCTGGCATCAGGTGTGCGTACCCGGTTTTTCGATCAGCCCATGGATCGACGGCTACCACACCCGCTTGGGCCGCGATCTGCAGACGGTGCTCAACCTGCCCGGCGTCGGCGGTGACGACTACGCGGCAGCGGCCACCCTGGCAGCCTGCATGAGCGCCGACACAGAAGAAGGGGCACGACACATCGAGGAAGCGCTGCACGGGTTCGGCGCTGAGACGGTGACCAAGGCCCGCGTGCAATGGTTCGCCGGGGCTTCCCTCCTGTCGGCTGGGCTGCGGGAGGCTGGTGAACGGCACGTCGACCAGGCTCTTGCGAGCCTCGCCGGACACGGCGAGGACTGGGATCTCGCGGTGGCGGCGTGTCGACGTGACTGGTTGATCGTCACCCTGTGGCGTGAAGCCCCCCGCGGGCTTCCGGACGGTCGCGAAGTGTCCGAGGTGCTCCGCGAAGTGGACGACGGCTACGGCAGCATGTATGCGCTGGCGGTCGAGCACCGCTTCGCTGAACTGGTCGGCGACCACCGGCGCTCGGCGGCTGCCGTCACCGCGGCGTTGGCCATGAGCAGAGAGTTGGGCATCGAGTCGGAGACGTCGCTCTGGCTCACCGGGTCAGCGATCGCTGCCCTTCGGGACGGGAACCTGGACGATGCCGTCAAGGATCTGACGGATTCACGGGCGATCTCGGCCGAGATCGGTTTCGCCAACGGCCTCGCCTACGCGGACTTCGCCGAGGCGATGATCGCGCGCCACCGCGGCGACCTGACCGGGGCACGCACACTGCTCGACCGGTGGCGAGGATTCACCCAGGCAGCGAACGCCGAGCTGCTGACCGAGTTCGAGCAGGGTTTTCTGGCTGCCCAGGAACACGACCTGGCCGCAGCGATCGCGGCCTTCGAGACGTTCGTCTCCTTGACTCCGCAGCGCGGTGACACTCGTACGACAGCAAGGATGCTCGAACTGGCGGCGGCCATCCGCATGCTGGCCGCAGATCCCCGAGCGGCCGCCGATTCGTTGGGGGCAGCCGAAGCGATCCGCACCCGGGCAGGCGCTGAGCCGTCGGTGCCCGAGCGCCGGGACATCCGACGGGTCAGCGAACGCATCGCCGAGACGCTGTCCGATCGGGAGTTCTCCGCTGCGATGGCCCGAGGTGGCGCCCACGACCCCGTCGACCACCTGCAAGCGGTCGCGTCTTCCAAGGCGGTCATGCCACGGCACGATGACGGTGGCCGGCAGGCCCGCGGGCCAGGACGAGCACGCCGATCGCGCTGAGGGCGATGATGGCCGCACCGACGGCGCTGGCGTGCGCATAGCCGGCCAAGGTGGCGTCCAGCTCACCGGCCCCGGCGAGGTGACGGCGCGTGGTGGCGGTCATGATGGCGGTCAGCAGCGCGGTTCCCAAGGCAGCGCCGATCTGCTGGCCGGAGTTGACCAACGCGCTGGCGATGCCGCTGTCGGCGCCGGCTCCACGGGTGGCGGCGTCGGAGCCGGTGACCATCACGATGGTTCCGCCGGCGCCGAGAAGCAGCATGGCGGGCAGGATGCCGGTGACGTAGGTCGAGTCGGTCCCCAGCAGGATGAACGAGGCGATCGCGGCAGCCGAGATGAACAACCCCACGACAAGCATCGCAACGGCCGACACCCGCCCTGAGACAACGGTCAGGAGTTGTGAGGTCGCCATCGCGGACAGGCCGTAGGGCAGGAACGCCAGACCGGTCAACAAGGCGCTGTAGCCGAGCACACCTTGCAGGAACGTGGTCAGGATGTACATGCCGGCGAATATGCCGATCCCCACGACGAAGACCGACGTGAATGCCGCCAGCCGTAGCCGGTCCGCGAGCAGCCGTGGCGGGATCAGCGGGTGTGCCGAACGGCGCAGCACCAGGCCGAACAGGCCGAGCAGGACGACCGCGCCGGCCAGCGACGTCCAGGTGGCCGGATGAGCCCATCCCAGGGTGCTGGCGCGATCGAAGCCGAACACCAGAAGGCCCAGCGCCACGGTCACGAGCAGCGCACTGGGAAGTCCCAGCCGCGCGCGTCCGGCAGTCGGTGTGGGTGGTGCGGTACGGACCAATCCCAGGGCGACGAGCAGCGCCACGGGTGTGGTGATGAGCATCACCCACCGCCAGGAGAAACCGTCGACCAGGGCACCGGCGAGGGTGAACGAGGCGGCGGTGCCCATCCCCATGACCATCCCGAACAGGGCGAAGGCGCGGGCTCGTGCACGCCCGTGGGTGAACATCACCGAGATCATCGCCAGCGCGGTGGCCGCGACCAGCGCACCGGTCATGCCCTGTAAGGCCCGGGCGGCCAGGAGCACCTCGGCACTCGGGGAAACGCCGCCGAGCAGGGAGGCCGCGGCGAAGCCGACGAGACCGGCGGTCAGGCACCGGCGTAGCCCGACAACGTCGGCCAGGCGCCCGCCCAGGAGCATGAACGCGCCGAAACACAGCGAGTACAGCGTCACCACCGCGGCCCGGGAGGCATCGGTCAGGCCGAGTGCCTGCTGGGCCGCGGGCAGGGCGACGTTCATCATGGTCACCGCGGCGAAGACCGCGAGGTTGCCGGTCAGCACGAACCCCAAGGCCCACCACCTGCGTTGCTCGGGGTCGGTGTGTGCTGGAGTGCGCGTGGCATCCGGCGAGGGGGCACCGTCCGGCGACTGGTGCGGTGCCATGCTGCGCCGCTGTTCGGCCTGCATGTGCTTGGCGGAGTGATCGTGAGACGACATGGTCCTCTCCATACGGTGCGGTAACGGCCTCTGAGGGAGATGTCCTTCGGTGATGCGCATCGTGTTGCGCGTCAGTCATGCGCCGGCAACCGCGGCTGTGCGGTGCCTGGCCGCTGAGGGCTCGGCGTCCTGGCCGCCGGGGCCGTTGAGGGCTTCGGCCAGCCGTCCGATGATCGTGCGCAGCTGATTCTCGGCGTCGTCATCGATGAGGCCGGTGTTGCCGGCTGCCCGTTCGTGCACCAGGGGCAGGCCCCAACCGGTGGACAGGACGGTGGCTCCCATCTGGGTGAGGATGTGCTCGGTCGCCTCCCGGGCCCAGGCGGCACCGAACTTGCCGGGACTCGCGCTGATCACGGCGACGGGCAGGTCGGTGAAGACGCACGCGCCGTCCGGTCGGGCGGCCCAGTCCAGCAGGTTCTTCAGCTGGCCGGGAATGCTGCCGCTGTACTCCGGCGTGGCGATCAGCACGGCGTCGGAGTGACGAACCTCGGCTCGCAAATCCTCGACCACGCCGACGGGCCGTTGTTCATGGTCCTCGTTGAACGGCGGGATCTCGCTGACGCGGTTGAATCTGTGCACCTGATGCCCGGCGTCGCGGGCGAGGTCTTCGGCGTGGGTGAGCAGTTGAGTGTTGAAGGAGCCGGTGCGCAGGCTTCCGGAGATGGTCAGAAGCTTCATGGTGGTCTCCTTCGCGTCGTTCTTGCTGGGGTCGATACCGATCGTGTGATGTACCCCCTTCGGGATGGTTTCGGAATCCCTTCGGTCTGCTCTGAGGGGTGCCGGGTGGTCGAGCTAGCGGCTGTTGGCGACGCCGGCGTTCTGCGCGGTCGTGACCGCGAAGAGGCCCACCTTCTCCATGCGGCTGACGACGTCCTCGAAGCCTGCTTCCCGCGCCCAGCCGTGCGCCTGCTGCACCGACCTGCACTCCATGACCCACAGCGCGCCGTCGCGGTTGGGCAGCACGTTGGCGATGAACTCCAGTTGTGGATGGCGGGTCTGGGTGGTGAAGATCAGGACACCGTCGGGCGCGAGCAGGTCACGCAGGCGGGCCACCGACTTGCTGATCTGCTCCTCGGCCAGGATCAGCTCGTACAGCCCGGAGACCACGATGATGTCGGCAGGGCGGTCGAGCGGTGCGGGTTCGAAGGCGTCGCCCTGCTCGTACACGATGTTGGTCAGGCCGCGCGCCGCCGCCTGCTTCTCGCCGAGCGCCAGCCCGTCGGGCGTCAGGTCGCGGCAGACCACCTGGGTCTCCGGCTGTTCCTTGGCCAGGTCCTGCAGGTAGCGGCCGGGGCCTGAGGCCACGTCGAGGATCAGCGCCCGGCCGGCTCGCGCCGAGACCTCCTCCCTGAGCACGTCGTGCAGCAGGGCCCGTCTGGCACGGATGGCACGCCATCCGACGGCGTTCAGGTAGCCGCGGTCGATGAGCTTGCCCAGGCCGAGACGCCCGTGGGGTTCGTCGGCGTAGACGTAGTCGAGCATCGTGCCGCTGTCGAAGCCGTGACGGTAGCCGATGCGGACGCCCTCGCTCAGTTGCCCGACCGTGCGCAGCAGGAGCCGCATGAGGGTCCACTTCATGAAATATCTCCTTCGATGAGGTTGTGTGCTGTTTCCAGGTCGTGCACCAGCCGGCGGAAGCGGACGAGGACCCGGCCCCGCCGCACCCGCCCGTGTACGGGCAGCACCTCGGAGGTGCCGCGGATGGTGACGGGCTGGAGCGGCACGCCCGCCTTGGCGGCGATGCGCGCGGCCCCGGAGCGGAACTCGCCGACGCGGCCGTCCCGCGAGCGCGTGCCTTCGGGGAAGACGACGACGATGCGTCCCTGTTCCAGGAGCTGTACGGCACGCGCGAGGTCGGCCGAGCCGCCTCCGCCCCGCCGTACGGGAAAGCCGGCGACGAGGGAGCGGCAGACGAGTGACCGCAGCGGGCCCGCGAACCAGTAGTCGGCGGCGGCCGCCACCACGGGCCGCCTGCGCGCGGGCAACGCGGCGAGCAGCGCGGCCGTGTCGGCGTGCGAGGAGTGGTTGGCGACGACCACGCACGGCCCGTCGGGAACCGTCCCTTCCACCCGCAGCCCGCCGTTGCAGGTGAAGGCGGTCCGCCACAACCATCTCCGCAGGAGAGCGCCGTTCACGTCAGCACCACCGCCAGGGCCAGGGCGATCAGGAGGGAGTCGACACGATCCAGCAGGCCGCCGAAGCCGGGCAGCCACGCTCCCGCGTCCTTGACGCCCGCGCCGCGCTTGACCATCGACTCCACCAGGTCGCCGAGGGGCGCGCCGACGGCGACGGCGACGGCCAGAGCGGGGGTGAGCGACCCGAGCAGGGCCAGCACGCCGAGCCCGCCCGCCGCGCCGCCCAGCACGCCGCTCCAGGTCTTGCCCGGTGACAGCGGTGACAGCCGCGGGCCGCCGCCGAGCTTGCCGCCGCACCACGCCGCCACGTCGGCGATGGCGACGGCCAGGCAGAGCGCGAACGCCTGGGCGGGGCCGAGCAGTACGAGCCCGGCCAGCGGGGCGAACCACAGCAGCCCGAACATCCCGAAGGCGGCCCTGCGGGATCCGTCCTCCGCGTCGCCGGACAGGACCGGTGCCAGCACCACGGCCAGTAAGCACACGGCCGCCGGCCCGTACACCTCGCCCATCAGGGCGGCGACGGGGAGCAGGGTGGCGTGGGCGAGCAGGATGGCGCGTTCAGGGGCGCGCAGCCGTACCAGGCGGGAGTATTCGAGGACGCAGACGACGCCGAGCACGACCGCGAGCGCGGCGGCGCCCTGAGGGCCGAGCAGGAGGCTGCCTGTCACGAGCGGCGCGGCGACGGCCCAGGTGGTCCAGCGGCGCACCAGCTCCCGCTGCCTCGACCACCACACGGCCAGCCCGCTCACTCCGAGGGCTCCGGCCAGGTAGGGGGCGGTGTCGAGGATCATGACCCGGTCCCCTGAAGGGCGGGGGCGCTACGCAGCTCGCGGTGGACGCGCGCGAGCCGTACGACCGCTGTGATCAGGGAGCCGGCGGCGAGCACCACCAGCCAGGCGGGCCAGCCCGTGAGGGCGAACAACACCAGCAGGACGCAGCGCTCGGTCTTGCCGGCGGGGCCGCCCTGCGGGCGCCGCGCCCCTGCGGCGGCGCCCGCGAGTGCGGCCCACGAGGGGAGGGTGGCGGCCAGCGCGGCCCAGGCCACGAGCGCGGGGTCGGCCAGCGCCAGGCATCCGGCCAGCGCCGCGTACTCGGCGAGCCGGTCACCCAGTTCGTTGGCCACGGCACCGAACCTGGTGCTCCCGCCGCTGTCGCGAGCGACGCCGCCGTCGAGGTTCGCGCAGGCCAGGCGGCCGGCGAGGGCCGCTGCGACGGCCAGCGCCACCCACGGTCCCGTCTCACCCTGAGCGAGTACGGCTCCCGCCACCGCCCCGAACACGATGCCTGACACGGTGATGGCCGAAGGACGGACGCCGCGGGCGACCAGGAAGGCCCGCACTCCGCTGAGCCGGGCGGCGTACCAGGGTTTGAGGGCGTAGAGACCGTTCATGCCGGCCAATGTCTCGCGCTACGGCAGGCCGATACATGGGGAGTTCAGCGCAATTGTCCCTAGGTAGCGCTACTCACGCGTAGGGCAGCAGCATGACCTTGAACGATTCGGCATCACGCTGATCGTATATGTCCGCGGGCCTGTCGGATCAGGGGAGGGCGGGGGATCGGCTTTCAAGTCTGTCTGTCGACCTGAGCATGCCCAGGACGCCCCTCCGCCCGCGCGGGCGGAGGGGCGTCTCGCATGCTCAGGTCGTGCTCAGGTCATGAACCCCAGCACCAGGGACGCGGCGACCGGCGACAGGTAGAGCAGCGGGAACGGTATGTGCGCGTACGAGCGGGCGCGGATCACCGTGATGACGGCCCCGGTGAAGTACGCCACCAGGCCGATCCCGGCCAGGACGCCGATGACGGGTACGAACAGCCCGACGAGCAGGCCCGCGGCGCCCGCGGCCTTGGCGGCGCCGAGCCAGGGCCACCACGTGCGGGGCACCCCGTAGTCCGCCAGGGGACCCACCACCCAGGAGGCGCGGATGAAGACGGAGACGGCCGAAAAGCCCACCCAGGCGGCGGTGAGAATGGCGACGATGACGTACGCAGTGAACATCGGATGGTTCTCGTTTCCTGATCTCGTCAGGCCCAGGACGTGCCGGTGGGCTCTTTGACGGTGACGTTGATGCGGTTGAAGAAGTTGGTCATGGAGATCGTCAGGATGATCGCGGACAGCTGCCGCTCGTCGAAGTGGTCGGCGACCTCGTCCCAGAGGTCGTCGGGCACGGCGTCCGCGGACCGGTCGGCGATCCGGGTGACGGACTCCGTGAGGGCCAGCGCGGCGCGTTCGACGTCGCTGTAGAACGGCGCCTCGCGCCAGGCGGCCACGTTGCCCACGCGCTCGTCGGACTCGCCGGACTTCTTGAGGTTCTGGACGTGGGCGTGGACGCAGGCGCCGCAGCCGTTGATCTGGCTGGTGCGCAGGGCGACGATCTCCAGCAGTTCACCGGGCGCGCCGCCCTGGTTGATGCCCTGGTAGACGGCCTGGATCCCCTTCATGGTCTCGGGGAGCACGAACGCCGGGTTCTTCATGCGGGCTTCCATGATCGAAATCTCCTCTCACCTGTGCACTCATCATGGGAAGCCGGGTTGATACATTCGCGATGCGTCCGCTATGGATGGTTATGCGTCATTGGGGGGAGGCGAGGGTGGGCGTGCGGTTCGGTGTTCTCGGCCCCGTACACGTCATGGCAGGCGACCGGGAGCTGACCGGCCTGGCGCCACGTCACCGTGCGGTGCTGGCGTACCTGCTGCTGCACGCCCGCACCGTGCTCAGCGCCGATCAGCTGAGCGACGCGGTGTGGGGCGTGACGCCGCCGGACACCGCCCGCGCGCAGATCCAGGCCGCCGTCACCGCCATCCGCCGGGTGCTCCGCGAAGCGGGCGCGGCGCGGCTGCTCGTGACCCGCCCGGGCGGGTACGCCATCGAACCGGAACAGCTCGATGTGGAGGACTTCGCCCGCCGGATGGCGGCTGCCCAGAAGGAGGCCGATCCGGACAGCGCCGCCCGCCAGGTACGCGACGCGCTCGCGCTGTGGCGGGGGCAGCCGCTGGCGGACGTGCACGCCGACTACGTCGAGAGCGCGCGAAGCCGGCTGGAGCAGCGGCGACTGGCCGCGATCGAGCGCCTGGCCGACCTCGAGCTGTCGCTGGGCCGGCACGAGGACCTGATCGACGAGCTGTCCGCGCACGTGGCGGCGCACCCGCTGCGCGAGCGGCTGTCGGGTCAGCTGATGCTGGCCCTGCATCGCGCGGGACGGCAGGCCGACGCGCTGTCGGTGGCCAGGGCGTTCCGCGAGTCGCTGGTGGAAGAGCAAGGGCTGGATCCCGGCCGGGCGTTCGTGGCCATCGAGCAGGCCGTGCTGCGGGGCGATGCGGATCAGCAGCTCCCGCCGCGGGACAATGCCGCGGCACGCGAGCCCCGGCGGGCGAACTTCCTGCCGTACGACATTCCCGACTTCGCCGGCCGAACCGTCGAGCTGGAGCGGATCGCCGGGCTCGGGCCCGGTTCGACGATCTTGACCATCGACGGGATGGCGGGCATCGGGAAGACCGCGCTGGCGATTCACGCCGCGCACGCGCTGGCCGGCCGGTACCCCGACGGGCAGCTCTTCGTCGACCTGCAGGCGCACACGGCGGGGCACGAGCCGATCGAGGCGGGCGCCGCGCTGGAGACGCTGTCGCGCCAGCTCGGGGTGCCGGCCGAACGCATCCCCTCCTCGGTCGCCGCTCGGGCCGCGCTGTGGCGGGCCGAGCTCGCCCAGCGCAGGGTCGTGATCGTCCTGGACAACGCCGCCGACACCGACCACGTCAAGCCCCTGCTGCCGGGCGCCTCCGACAGCCTCGTCCTGGTCACCAGCCGCCGCCGGCTGGTCGATCTCGACGGCGCCCGCACGCTGTCCATGGACGTGCTGCCGGCCAAGGACGGCGTGCGGCTGTTCACCTCGATCGTGGGGGTACGGGCGACGGCCGAACCGAGCGCGGTCCTCGACGTGCTGCAGCTGTGCGGGTTCCTGCCGCTGGCCGTGCGGATCGCCGCCGCGCGGCTGCACCATCGCCCTCGCTGGACCGCCGGCTATCTCGCCGGCAGGCTGCGTGACGAGCGCCGCCGGCTGGCCGAGCTGTCCACCCCTGACAGGGGTGTCGCGGCCGCGTTCACGCTGTCGTACCGGCATCTGGATGCCGAGCGGCAGCGCATGTTCCGGATGCTGGGCCTGCATCCCGGGCGCGACGTCGATGTCCACGCCGCCGCCGCGCTGGCCGGCGTCCCCGCCGACCACGCGGAGACGTTGCTGGAGGACCTGCTGGACGCCCATGTCCTGGCGCAGTACGAGCCTGGGAGATACACGTTCCACGACCTGCTCCGCGAACACGCGCGCGCCACCGTCTCCGCCGAGGAGACGGTTGAGGCCCGGCACGACGCCCTGACCCGCCTGCTCGACCACTACCTGCGCACGGCGGCCGCGGCGATCGCCGCTCTCTACCCGTTCGGCGGCCTCCGCAGGCCGTCACTCGCCGCGCCGGAGACCGTGTCGTTCGTGGACGGCGCCGAAGCGAGCGCGTGGCTGGACGGCGAGCGCGCCAACCTCGTCGCCGCCTGCAGCCGGGCGGCCGACGGCGACTGGCCGGTGCACGCGGGCCGGCTGGCGACCGTCGTGCATCCCTACCTCGACGGTCACGCCCACCACGCCGACGCGATCATCGTGCACACGAAGGCGCTGGAGGCCGCCCGCCGCGGGGACGACACGGCGGGCGAGGCGCTGGCCCGGCTCGATCTGGCCTGGGTGCGCTGGCGGCAGGGCCGTTACGAGGAGTCGTACGAGGTCTGCGGGCCGGCCCTGGACCTGTGCCGCGCGGCCGGCGACCGGCTCGGCGAGTCGCGGGCGCACAACACGCTCGGCAACGTGTGCCTGCGACGGCACGCGTACGAGCGGGCGGACCACCATCTGGAGCAGGCTCTCGCCCTGAGCCGCGAGATCGGCAACCCCGTCGGGGAGGCCTACACGCTGAGCAGTCTCGGCGTCAGCCACCAGCGGCAGGGACGCCATCGCGCGGCGCTCGACCACCATCGCCGGGCCCTCGCGCTCCACCGCCGGCTGGGGAACCGGAGCGGTGAGGCCGGCGTGCTCGACCTTCTCGGCCAGGACTACCTGGCGCAGGGGCGGTACGAGCAGGCCCGCGACCAGCACCGGCACGCGCTGGAGCTCTATCGCGAGCTGGGCGGCCGGAGTGACGAGGCCGCGCCGCTCAACGGTCTGGGGGAGGCCGGCCGGTGCCTCGGCGACCACGACCAGGCCGTCGCGCGTCACTGCGACGCCCTCGCCGTCGCGCGCGAGGTGGGCAACCGGGCCGAGGAGGCGCGCGCCCACGAGGGACTGGCGCGCACCCACCATGATCGTGGCCGCGTGGACGCGGCGCGGGACCACGCGGAACGGTCCCGGCGCCTCTACGCCGACCTGGGCGTGCCCGAAGCCGCGGCCGTTGAGGAGTTCCTGGCCGAGCTCGTCTGACCCGCCGATCGGCGCCCGCCTGGAACGGAGCCCGGCGGGCCGTTGATCGGCGCTCTTCCCGAACGGAGCCCGGCTGAGCCGTGGATGCGCCGGGACGAGCGAGAACCGGCGTGGGTGGACGAGGACAGCCATACTGCGGACAATTGTCCGAGGTGACCTTCCGGGTGGGAACAGACCCTTGACAGGCGACCCTGGGCACATCATTCTGAGGCCAGCCCATGGTGACCACTGTACGGACGAATGTCCGCTCAGCGCGCGGCCGCGTGCCCGGCAGTGGTCTCGTGCCCTCCAGCGCATAGGAGCGCCAGATGAGCAGCACCACAGAGCGCCCCCAGGGCGGTGCCTCCCAGCAGGTGACGAAGGCCTCCGTCGCGATCGGGTTCGCGGTCCTGTGCGCGTCGTACATGCTCAACGCGATGGACCGGCAGATCTTCTACCCCCTCCTGCCCGAGATCCGGACCGAGCTCGGCTTCTCCCTGGAGCAGGGCGGGCTGCTGGCCACCGGCTTCACGCTGGGGCTCGCGCTCGCCGGGCCCCCGGCCGGCTACCTGGCCGACCGGCTCTCCCGCAGGACGATCATCGTCATCAGCGTGCTGGTCTACTCCCTCGGCACGCTGGCCATCCCGCTCGCCGTCGGGTTCGTCGACATGAGCATCTACCGCCTCGTCTCGGGCATCGGCGAGGGCGTGCAGGCCACCGCCCTGTACGCGGTGATCGGCGCGTTCTTCTTCCACCGGCGCGCGCTGGCCGCGGGCGTCGTGGGCGTGGCGTTCGGGCTGGGCGTCTTCCTCGGCCCGCTCATCGGCACGGGGCTCGCCGAGAGCTCCGGCACCTGGCGCACGCCGTTCTTCCTGTTCGCCGCCGCCGGTCTCGCCATGAGCCTGCTCATCGCGTTCACGGTGTCGCGCAAGATGACCGAGGCGGTCACCGGAGGGGCCTCGCAGGCCGACGCCACCGCGTACGAGCACGTGCCGGCCTCCCCCTACAACCGCAACACCCTCGGCGTGGGCATCGCCTGCGCCGTGTCCGGCCTGGTCTTCTACGGCTATCTCGGGCTCTACCCGACCTTCCTCCGCGAAGGGCTCGGCTTCACCGCGGACCAGGCGGCCTTCGCGGTGTCCATGGGCGGTCTGGGCGCCATGATGGCCCTGCCGGCGGGCTGGCTGGGCGACCGGTTCAACCAGGCCCGCCTCCTGATGCTCGCCATGGTCGCCACGTCGGTCACCGCCTACCTCATGTACCAGGTCGCGACCGCGGTTCCGGCGCAGTATCTGCTCTCCTTCCTCATGGGCACCTTCGCCAGCGGCTTCCTGTTCACCAACTGCTCCACCGCCATGCAGCGGGCCGTCCGCCCGCACCACGTCGGCCGGGGCGCGGGGCTGTTCATCCTCACGTACTACGTCGCCGCCGCCTTCTCGGGGCTGCTGTTCGCCCGTCTCGTCGGCGCGCTCGGCTGGGAAGGCGCCGGCCTCTGGCAGCTCACCCTCCTGCCCGTGCTCGGCGTCGCGGGCCTCCTGCTGGTGAATCCGGCCAGGATGGTCCTGCGGCGGTAGGCCGGTCGGCTCCAGAACGGCGGTGTCCCCGTGGGCGCCGCCGTTTTGCGTGATAAATCCGGAGCTAAACGTCGAAATTGCATTTGCCTGCTCAAAGAATGGCCAAGGAAATGTTGCCGAGCGGCGCGGTGCTTTCGCCCTTCACGTATTCGATTTTCTCCGGCTGGTGGAGCTACCATCAAATCGCTCGCTGCGGGATTGTTCGCGTATTGCCTAGGAAAGCCCCTGCTCAACGCCCTATGCCGCGGCAGGTTGCCGAAAAGGTGACTATGGGCTTCATGGGTGGATGGATTGGCTGATCGAAGGTCAGACCGGTCGAACGAGCTATGTCCGGAGAAGCAGTGGCTGTTAGCGTTGGGGGCGATCGCCGGGCCGCGCGGCCGGCGGAGCGCCGGAGCTCACGATCATGGCGAGCAGCGCAGCCACTCGTCCTGGTCGGCGTCGACCTTTTGTGCATGGCCTTCACCGCCGCCCAGGCGGGCCGGGGCATTCCGCCCGTCGCCGTCGCGGCCGTCCTGGTCGTCGTGCTCAACGGCCTCGGCCGGGTGTACGCGCCGCAGGTCCTGGCCTCCGGTCTCGACCGTGGCGGCTGGATCGCCGGATCCGGCTTCTTGGCCGCCTGCGTGGCCTTCCGGGAGTCGGCGTCGTTCGTCACGATCGTGCTGTGCGCGGTGCTCTACACCTTCCTCGCCGTGTGCGGCAGGAGCATGCTCGCCTTCGCGGCCCGCAGAGCGCACCGGTACGGACGGTCGGCGCCCACCCTGGTGATCGGCGCGGGACCGTACGGCCGCCGGCTGGCGGAGAGCCTGCTCGACCACCCGGAGCACGGCCTGTATCCCCTGGGCTTCCTGGACGAGGCGGCCGGGGACACCTCCGACCTGCCCGTTCTCGGCCGGCCCAGCGAGGCCGCGCACATCATCCAGGCCTACGAGGTGCGCGCGGTGATCCTCGCGGGGGCAGGGCAGCAGCCGCTCGCGCGGACGGCGAGGGCGCTGGGCTGCGACGTGTACCTCGCGCTCGACCTGAGCGAACTGATCGTCGACTTCGTCACGCTGCGCGAGCACGTACGCGGCTTCCCGCTGCTCCGCATGCGTCCCGCCGCGCAGCACAGCGCGCTCTGGCCGCTGAAGCGGGCACTCGACATCACGATCGCGCTGATCGGCCTCCTTCTGACCGCGCCGCTTCTCGCGCTCTGCGCGCTGATCATTCGCGCGGAGGTCGGCCAGAGCCCGCTCTTCCGGCAGCGGCGGGTGGGCTGCCAGGGAGAGCCGATCGAGGTGATCAAGCTCAGGACGATGAAACCCGCCGACGCGCACGAGTCGGCGACCCTGTGGAGCATCGCCCACGACAGCCGGGTCGGCCGGGTGGGCAGGCTGCTGCGCAGGACGTCGGTCGACGAGCTCCCGCAGCTCTGGAACGTTCTCAAGGGAGACATGAGCATCGTCGGCCCCCGGCCGGAACGCCCGCACTTCGTCGACGAGTTCTCCCGCACCATTCCCGGATACGGCCTGCGGCACCGGCTGCCGGCCGGGATCACCGGATGGGCCCAGGTCCACGGGCTGCGCGGCGACACCTCGATCGAGGACCGCGCCCGTTTCGACAACCACTACATCGACGGGTGGTCCTTCGGCTCCGACATCAAGATCATGGTACGGACCGTGTGGTCGCTGCTCCGGCTGGGCGGGAGCTGACCCTTGGGCGCCCTTCCCCGACCCAGCCTCGTGGCGGCCGCGACCGTGCTCCTGACCTGCCTGCCCGCGGGGCTCGACGGCCTGACCGCCCAGGTGCGGGTGACGGCCGCCGACATCGCCTCCGTCGCGCTGGCCGCCGTCGCGCTCGCCCTTCTGGTCGCGAGCCCGCGCGCGGCCGAACTGCCCGCCCGCGCGCTGGTGCTCGCACCCGTCGCGGGCGCGGCCGCCATCGCGGTGCTGGCCTCGCCCGACGTGCTGGCGAGCGTGCCGGGCTACCTCAGGTACGTCCAGGTGTTCGTGATCGTCCCGCTGGCCGTCATGGTGACGGTGCGCGACCGTGCCGACAGCCTGATCGTCGGCGGGGCCGTCGTCGGCGCGGCGGCCGTGCAGGGCGTGGTCGGATGCGTTCAGGCGTTCACCGGCACCGGGGCGTCGTACGCAGGGGAGCGGGTGCGGGCCGTCGGCACGTTCGGCGCGCTCGACGTCATGGGCATGGCGAGCGTGGTCAGCTTCGGCGCGATCATCCTGCTGGGCGTGGGCCTCGGCGTACGCGGCCGGCGGCGCGCCGCCGCGCTCGGGGGTGCCGCCCTGCTCTGCGTGCCCCTCGCCCTGTCGCTCAGCAGGGGCGCCTGGCTCGCCCTGCTGTGCGCGGCGCTGGTCATGGTCTTCATGCGCAGCCGGGTGCTCGGCGCACGGGTGCTCCTCGCCGGCGCCGCCGCCGGGACCGTGCTGGTCGCCGGCCTCGGCACGGGATCGGACGTGCTGGGACGGCGGGTCGCCTCGATGGCCTCCGCCGTGACCCAGCCCGACCAGTCGCTGAGCGACCGGTACACCCTGTGGCGCACCGCCGCCGGCATGTGGCTCGACCACCCGCTGACCGGGGTAGGACCGCGCCGGTTCGCGGAGCTGCGCGACACGTACGCGCCCATCGAGCTGTCGTCCGGCAGCGACACCGACGACCCGGTGCACGGATTCCAGCGGCAGCCGCTGCTCTCCCCGCACAACATGTACCTGCTGACCCTCAGCGAACAGGGCCTGCTCGGGCTGGCCGCCCTGGGCCTCTGCCTGGGGGCCATGGCGTGGTGGGCGGTCCGAGGGGGCGCGGTGATCGCGGCCGGGCTGCTGACCTGGCAGCTGGCCGACTTCGTCTACGGTGACATCGGCGGCCCTCCGACGCTGGTCATGTCGGTCGTCCTGGGGCTGGTCCTGGCGCGCGTCACCCGCCGCGCGGGGCCGCCGCCGGTGACCGGAGCCCTGGCCGTGCCCCGGTCAGGGCCGGGCGGGACACGATGACGACGGCCACCTCGCCGGCGGTCAGGGCCGTCAGCGTCACCGCGCTGCTCATCGGGCTCGGCTCGCTGCTCGGCTTCGTCCGCGACCTGCTGCTGGGCACGACGTTCGGGGCCGACGCCGGCACCGACGCGTTCCTCGTCGCCTGGACGATCCCTGAGACCGCGGCCCCCCTGCTCATCGAGGGCGCGATGGCCTTCGTGCTGGTCCCGCTGTTCAGCCGGGCGGTGGAGGCGGGCGACGACCCGCGGGTCCTGGTGTCGTCGACGTTGCCGTACCTGTGTCTCGCGCTCGCGGCGCTGAGCGCGGTCGCCGCCGCGGGCGCGCCGTGGCTGGTCGGCCTGCTCGCCCCCGGCATCCCGAGGGCCGACCTCGCGGCCGACTGCATGCGTGTCGCCTCGGTCACGATCCTGACGTTCGGGCTGGCCGGTTACCTCAGCGCGGCGCTCCGCTCGCACCAGACGTTCGCGCCGCCTGCCGCCATCTACGTCGCCTACAACCTGGGCATCATCGTCTGCCTGTGGTCGCTGCGCGACCAGGGCGCGTACGGCGCCGCGGTGGGCGTGGCCGTGGGCGGCGCGGGCATGGTGCTCGTCCAGGCCCCGGCGTTCGTCCGGCGCTTCGGCCCGCCCCGCCGCCCCACGCGCGGGGTGCCGCTGCCCCTGGCCGCGTTCCTGCCGATCGCGATCTTCACGCTCGCGCGCCAGAGCCAGGTCTTCATCGAGAGGTTCGTCGGTTCGTCGCTGCCCGAGGGATCGATCTCGCACCTCAACTACGCGCAGAAGATCGCGCAGGTGCCGATGGTGTTGTCCCTGATCGTGGCGACGGTGACCTTCCCCGACCTGGCCCGCGCCGTCGCCGCCGGTGACGGCGCGCAGGCGCGCAGGAGGCTGGTCGGCGACCTGGTCGCCGCCTCGGCGATCGTGCTGCCCGCCACGGCGGCGCTGCTGGTCTGCGCTCCCGACGTCGTGGCCGTCCTGCTGCGGTACGGCGCGTTCACCGAGGCGGACACCGCCGCGACCGCGCGGATCATGCAGGTGTACACGCTGGGACTGCTCGGCCAGGCGGTGGTCGGGGTCGTGTGCCGCACGTACTTCTGCGGGCCCCGCGCCTCCTGGTACCCGGCGCTCGCGATGGCCGCGGGGCTGGCCACAACAGCGGTGCTGGCCCGGCCGGCGTGGGGGGTCACAGGGCTGGCCGCGGCCAACGCGGCCGGGATCACGCTGACCGGCGTGGTGCTGCTGGCCGGGCTGCGCAGGCGCGTCATCGCCCTGCCGCTGCGCGACGCCGCCACGCCCGTCGGCGCGCTGCTCCTGGCCGGCGCGGCCGGCGCGGGAGCGGGCTGGGTCACGCGGCCGCTGCTGGCGCACCTGCCGCTGCCGGTCTCCCTGGGCCTGACCTGCGCCGCGATCGCCGCCGCCTTCTGCGCCGTCGCGGCCCTCGCGGGGGCCGCGACCACGCTCACCGAAATCACCCGCTCGATCAGGACGCGAGGTCGCGGATGACCGCCATGCCGTACGTGCTCATGTACCACTCCATCGAGAAATATGACAGCGATCCCTTCCAGATCACCGTCTCGCCCGACCGTTTCGAGCGGCAGCTGCGCTGGCTGGCCCGGTGCGGCCTGACCGGCGTCTCCATGCGCGAGCTGCTGCGCGCCCACGCGGAGGGCAGGGCCGGGCGCCTGGTCGGGCTCACGTTCGACGACGGGTACGCCGACTTCCTCGGTGAGGTCGTCCCCGCGCTGCTCGAACGCGGGTTCACCGCCACGGTCTTCGTGGTGTCCGACCTGATCGGCGAGCACAACGCCTGGGACGCCGAGGGGCCGCGCAAGCCCCTCATGGACGCCGACGGCGTGCGCCGGGCCGCGCGGCAGGGCATGGAGGTCGGCTCGCACTCGGCGGGGCACCGCTCGCTGACCGGCCTGAGCGAGGACGATCTCTGGCACGAGGTGACGGCCGGCAAGGCGGCGCTGGAGAACCTGCTCGGCGAGCCGGTGAGCGGATACTGCTACCCGTACGGGCACGCCGGCGCGCGCGAGGTGGACGCCGTCCGCAGGGCCGGCTACGGCTACGGCTGCGCGATCTGGAAGTCCGAGCTCAGCGGCCGCTACGCGTTGCCGCGGACCTACGTCGGCGAGCGGGACGGCGCGCTGCGGCTGCGCGCCAAGCGGGTGCGTCACCAGGTCCGGTGGGGGTGGTGAAGGTCCTGCATGTCATCACCGGTCTGGCGGCGGGCGGCGCGGAGCAGCAGCTGCGCTTCCTGCTGCCGCACCTGCGGGCCCGGTGCGACGTCGCGGTGCTCACCGGCGCCGGCGTGGTCGCGGACGCCATCGCGCGCACCGGCGTGCGCGTCCACCAGGTCGGGATGCGCGGGAACCGGGACCTGCGGGCCGTCGGGCGGCTGGCCCGGCTCATGCGCAGGCACCGCTACGAAGTGGTCCACACCCACCTCTACCGCGCCTGCGTGTACGGCAGGCTGGCCGCGCGGCTGGCGAACGTCCCCGCGATCGTGGCGACCGAGCACTCGATCGGCCGCGAGCACATCGAGGGGCGCCGCCTCACCCGCTCCGTCAGAGCGCTGTACCTCGCCAGCGAGTTGCTCGGGCACCTGACCGTGGCCGTCTCGCCGACCGTGGCCGACCGGCTGGCCGGCTGGGGCGTGCCGCGCTCGCGCATCGTGGTGATCCCCAACGGCGTGGACGGCGGGGCCTTCGGCTTCGACGCGGCGCTGCGCCGGCGCACCCGTCAGCGGCTGGGCGTGCCGGCGCACGCCTTCCTGATCGGCGGGGTCGGCCGGCTGGAGCCGGGCAAACGTTTCGACGCGCTGATCGAGGCGCTGCCCGCGCTCGAAACCGCCGTTCTGCTCCTGGTCGGCTCGGGTTCGTGCGAGCCGCGCCTGCGGGAGCTGGCCGGCGCGGTGGGCGCGGGAGACAGGGTGATCTTCGCCGGTGAGTCGACGGACGTGCGGGCGATGTTGTCGGCGATGGACGTGCTGGCCGCGCCGTCGGCGGAGGAGACGTTCGGCCTCGCGGTCGTCGAGGCGCTCGCCGCGGGCCTCCCGGTCCTGTACGACACCTGCCCGGCCATCGACGACCTGCCGCCGGGCTCGGCGCCCGGGGCCAGGCGCGTCCCTCCGGACCGGATCGCCGCCGAACTGGCCGCGCTCGCCGGGCGCCCGCCGGGGAGGCTGCCCCCGCCCGACGCCGTCCGCCTCTACGACATCCGCCGCCAGGCCGACCGGCTGGAGTCGCTCTACCTGCGCCTGCTGGGCGCCGCACCCACGGAGGATCAACGATGACATGGACCCGGGCCCGCATCATGGGCGTGCTCGCGCGATGGTGGCTGCCGCTGTCCCTGGCGCTGGGGGCGTCTGCCGGGGCCGCGTACGCCGTGGCCAGGGACGCCGTCTACAGCGCGGACGCCTACGTCGTGGTGGTGGCGGGCGGCGACCCGGCGCAGGCGATCGACTTCGCCTCCGCCTACGCCCGGATCTCCGGTCACCCCGGCCTGCTCACCGGCGACGTGACCGAATGGGGCAGCCTGAGCGTGGCGGCCTCGCCGGACGCCCCTCTGGTGCGTCTGACGTCCGTGGCGCCCACCGGGTGGGAGGCCGCGGACCGCGTCAACCGGGCGGCCACCGCGCTGATCACGTACGCCAACGGGCACGCCACCGACACCCGCGTGCGGCTGGCGCCCTTCGCCAGCGCGTCCATCCCGACCCGCCCCTCGGCCCCGGTGCCGCTGGCCAGCGTGGCCGTCGGTGCTTTCGGGGCGGCCCTGGTCGCGGGCCTGATCCGCCTGGCCGCGCCGCAGGCGCTGCGCCAGGCGCGGCGCGAGCCCGCGCCGGTGCTGAGCGGGGCGGAGGCGTGAGCGCCGCGACGCCCGGCGCGTCCACGTCGAACGGCTCGCCCGCCCTGTCGCCGGCCCCGTCACAAGCCCTGTCACCCGCGCACGCTGCGCGGCTCACGCTGCGGGTCGTGCCGCGCAACGCGCTCTCGGGGCTGGCGGAGGACTGGGCCGACCTGCACGAGCGCAGCTCGACCGCCACGCCGTTCCAGTCGTACAGCTGGCTCTGCTCCTGGTGGCGGGCCTACGGAACTCCGGGGCGGCTGCGGGTGTTCCTGGCCTACCGGGGCGGGCGGCTGGTGGCGGCGGCGCCCCTCAGGCTGGAGTACCGGCTGGGCTGCCGGGTGCTGACGCCCGTCGGCGGCGGGCAATCCGACTTCACGGACATCATGGTGGACGACGCCGAGGGCGACGCGGGCATGCGCGAGTTGCGCGCCGGGCTGCTCGCCCAGCCGGGCTGGGACGTGATCGACCTGCCCGAGGCCCGGCCGGGCGCGGCCGTCCTGCGGCTGGCCGGGCTCTGGGGCGCCCGGGCCTGGACCCTGCCCGCGTCCACCTGCCTGCAGCTGCCGGGGCAGCCGATCGAGCAGGTGGCGGCCGCGCTCAACGGCCGGCGGGCGCGCCGGCTGCGGACGGCGCTGCGCAAGCTCGACGCGATGGACCTGTCGGTGGATGTGGTCGAGCCGGACCGGGTCGAGCAGTCGGTGACCGAGCTGCTGCGGCTGCACACCCTGCAGTGGGAGAGCCGGGGGATCAACGTGCAGCACACGCAGCCGCGGTTCAGGGACCATCTGGCGCGGGCCACGCGGTCGCTGGTGGTGGAGGACCGCGCGGTGCTGAAGGAGTTCAGGGTGCGGGGGCGGCTGCGGGCCTGCGATCTGACCGTGGTCGGCAAGGACTTCGTGGGCGGCTACCTGTACGGCGCCGATCCGGAGCTGCGCGCCGAGGCCGACGTCCTCACGATGTTGCTGCGCGACAACCTGGAGACGACCCACCGGCTCGGCAGGCCGGTGCTGAGCCTGCTGCGCGGCGACGAGCCGCACAAGGCGAAGTTCGGCTGCGAGGCGGTCGTCAACCAGCGGGTGATGCTCGGCCGCGGCGTCCGGTCCGCCGCCTACGCCGCGAGCGCCGGCGCCCGCGCGGCGGGCCAGGAACTGCTGAAGCGGCGCTGCCCGCGCCTGGTGGAGAGGTTCGCGGCATGGCGGTGACCCCGCGCGTCCTGCACGTCACGCAGCCGGTGGACGGCGGGGTCGGCGCCTACGTGGCGACGGCCGCCGCCGACCAGGCGCGGCGGGGCTGGCGGGTCGCGGTCGCCTGCCCGCCGGCCGGCCAGGTCGCCGGAGAGCTGGCCGGCGACCTGGCCGGTCTGGGCGTGCCCTGCCTGGCCTGGGAGGCGACCCGCGCGCCGGGGCTCGCCGACGTGGGGCAGGCGGCCCGGCTGGCGCGGATCGTCAGGGAGTTCGGCCCCGACGTGGTGCACCTGCACTCGTCCAAGGCCGGGCTGGCGGGCAGGGCCGCGCTGCGGGGACGGGTGCCCACGCTCTTCCAGCCGCACGGCTGGTCGTGGCTGGCGGCCCGCGGCGCGCTCGCCGCGGCGGCGCTGGGCTGGGAACGGCTGGCCGCGCGCTGGGCCGACCTGGTGATCTGCGTCGGTACGGGCGAAGCGGAGCTGGCCAGGCGGCACGGCGTGCCCGCCGAGCTCGTGGTGGTGCGCAACGGCGTCGACCTGCGCCGGTTCCGGCCCGCCGGCCCGGGGGAGCGCGCGGCGGCCCGCGCGGCCCGCGGCATCCCGGAAGGGACGCCGCTGGCGGTCTGCGTCGGCAGGGTCACCCGGCAGAAGGGCCAGGACCTGCTGCTGTCGGCGTGGGAGCGGGTGGCCGCGCGCGACGGCGCGGCCCGGCTGGTCGTCGTCGGCGACGGCCCGCTGCTGCCCGCGCTGCGGGCGCGGGCCGTGCCGCGCGTTGACTTCGCCGGCGACGTGGCCGACGCCAGGCCCTGGTATGTCGCGGCCGACGTGGTGGTCCTGCCCTCACGCTGGGAGGGGCTGCCGCTCACGGCGCTGGAGGCGCTGGCCACGGGACGTTCGCTCGTCGCCTACGGCGTGCCGGGGATCTCCGAGCTGGTGTCCGGCGGAGTCGGCGCGGTCGTCGCGCCCGGCGCCGTGAGGGAGCTGGCGGAGGCGCTGCTGCGCAGGCTCGGGAGCCCCGCGCTCGCCGCCGCGGAGGGGGCGGCCGCCGTGGAGCTGGCGGGCGGGTTCGACGTGGGCCGGTCGATGGACGCGCTCGCCTCGTCCACGCTCGGGCTGCTCGGGGTCGGCACGGGAAAAGGGCGCCGGTGCAGCCGCTCGCGGAAGACCTCAGCCGAGCGCGGGTTCGACGAGCACTGCCAGATGCCGTGAGGACAGTAATCGGAGATCGAGTGATAGAGCACGTTGTGACTGTCGATCCAGTCGAGCATCCGGCGGACGTAGTCGGGCCGGTCGCCGTTGCGGAACAACCCCCACTCGGGGAACGAGATGGGCTTGCCGTGCCGGGCGGCGAAGTCGGCGTGCGCCTGCAGCCCGTACGGCTGGTTGACGTAGTCGGAGAAGTCCTCGCCCGGCCCCTGGTCGTAGCTGTCCATGCCGATGATGTCGACCACGTCGTCACCCGGGTAACACTCCGTCCAGGGGATCGCGTCGAGCCCGCGGCTGGGCGCGAAGTCGAAGCGGAACCGCTGGCCGGGCGCCGCGCGCATGGCCGCCACGATGCGCCGCCAGTACTGCTTCCACGCCTCCGGGTTCGGCGCGCAGCGGCTGGAGTAGGTCGTGCCGTTCATCTCCCAGCCGAGCACGATGATCGTGTCGCCGGCGCCGGCGGAGACCAGTTTCCTGCCGAGCTCCGCGAAACGGTGGTCGTGGTCGCCGCGGGCGCCCTCGGCGAGCCGCTGCGCCACTTCCGCGTCCGGCATCCCGGACTCGTTCGGAGCGATCATCGGCACGTTCAGCGCCAGGACCCGGTCCGGTTCGGCGGCTCGCCAGCGGGTCCAGGGGCCGAGGACGAACTCGGCTCCCTCGATCGACTGCCAGGTCTCGCCGGGCAGGTACGTGCGTCCCACCGTCACGCTGCTGTTCAACCAGGACTCGAAGCGTTCCAGGTGCATGGGACCGCGCGAGTCGGAGCCCAGGAAGACTCCCAGCGCCGCGCCGTGACCTTGCCGGTCGTCCGGCGGGTCGTCGCCCCAAGCGCCCAGGCCCAGCCACACCGCCGCCGCGATCGTGACGATCGCCAGCGAACAGCG
The DNA here is from genome assembly GCF_055586745.1 of Nonomuraea sp. NPDC049378. Lineage (NCBI taxonomy): Bacteria > Bacillati > Actinomycetota > Actinomycetes > Streptosporangiales > Streptosporangiaceae > Nonomuraea > Nonomuraea sp. NPDC049378. Next base: position 326,622 of record NZ_JBVJHP010000010.1, on the reverse strand, counting down.
CAGATAGCCCTTTCTCATCACCATCGCATGTCCCCCGTCGAAGTTTTCCCTCATTCCCTACACCCCGAATAACGGCCGATCGGATATTCAACCTGCCACTTGCCGGATCAATAGCTTTTCGTAAGGAGGAGGACGTAAATCATGCTCGATTGCACCGTCCCGGCGCTCGTGCTGCGACTGGACTCCAATGTCTTTCATCACGGGACGCTCGGCGCCATTCGCTCGCTCGGCAGGGCCGGAGTGGAGGTGCACGGGCTCGTCGAGGGCACGCACGCGCCGACGTACCGCTCCCGGTATCTGGCGCGGATGCACACGTGGTCGCGCGGCGGGGACACCGTCCAGGCGCTCACGCGGGCCGCCGACCGCATCGGACGCCCGGCCGTGCTCCTGACGCTGGACGACGCGGGGGCCATCGCCGTCGCCGAGCACGCGGCCGACCTGCGTCCCTTCTACCTCATGCCCGACCAGACGCCCGGCCTGCCGCGCACGCTGGCGGACAAGCGCCTGCTGCACCAGCTCTGCTCCACGCTCGGCGTCGTCCAGCCGGAGACCCGCCTGATCACCGGCGCCGGCGACGCGGCGGCGGCGGTCGCCGACTTCGGGCTGCCGCTGGTCGCCAAGTGGGCCCAGCCGTGGCTCCTGCCCCCGGGCATCGGGCTGCGCAGGACCGGCCTGGTGCGCCGGAGTCAACAGGTGGAACAACTGCTCCAGCACGTGGAAGGGCGCGAGCTGCTGTTCCAGCGCTTCGTGCCTGGAGGGCCGGGCTCGGACTGGTTCTTCCACGGCTATTTCGACGAGAACTCGCGCTGCCTGTACGGCGGCGCGGGACGGAAGGAGCGCGCCTACCCGAGAGGCGCAGGGCTCACCACCTGGGGCCGGTGGCTGCCCAACCCGGTCGTGGAGGGCACGGCGCGCGAGCTGGCCGTGACGCTGGGATACCGCGGGGTCGTCGACATCGACTTCCGCCACGACGCGGCGGCGGACACCTACCACCTGCTGGACTTCAATCCCCGGCTCGGCGCCCAGTTCCGCCTGTTCACCGACCGCGAGGGACTCGACCTCGTGCGCGCCGCCCACCTGCACCTCTCCGGCCGGTGGACGACGCGGGGGCGGGCCGGTCACGGACGGACGTACGTGGTGGAGAACTACGACCTCTTCACGGCCGGCCCGAAAAGCCTGCGTGCCCTGTGCGCGGCCGATGAATATGCCTGGTTGTCGGCCGACGACCTCCGGCCTTTCGTGGGAATGGCCGGACAGACGATAAAGCGTGGTTTCGCCCGGCTCGCCGGGTCGCGGAAATGACAATGGGGGGAAATTTGCGTACGCCAGTGATTGACGTGGCGATCGTGGGCGCGGGCCCGTACGGGCTTTCGGTGGCGGCTCACGCGCTGGGCGCGGGACTCGACGTCCGGATTTTCGGAAAACCGATGCGGGCGTGGGAATTCCACATGCCCCGCGGAATGCTGCTGAAGTCGGAGGCCGCCGCGTCGCATCTCGGCGACCCGGAGCGGCGCTACGGCCTCGACGCGTTCCACCGCTACGCGTACGGCGAGCCGGTGCCCGTGGAGCGGTTCGTCGCGTACGGCAAGTGGTTCCGCGCGCGGACGGTGGGCCAGGCCCTGGACGAGTCGGAGGTGACGGCCGTCGGCGCGGAGGGGCACCTGTTCGCGCTCTCGTTGTCGTCGGGGGCGTCCGTGCTGGCCAGGACCGCGGTGCTGGCCGTGGGGCATCTGCCGTTCGCCTACCGGCCCGGCGCCCTGGACGGGCTGCCGCCCGAGGCTGCCACGCACGCCTGCGACCATCACGATCTGGACGGCTTCGCGGGCCGCGACGTGACCGTGCTGGGGGCGGGGCAGTCGGCGCTGGAGACCGCGACGCTGCTGGCGGAGGCGGGGGCGAGCGTGCGGATCGTGGCGAGGGCGGACACGCTGGCCTGGAACGACGTCCCCGAGGAGCGGCGCTCGCTCCTCGCCCGGGTACGGGCGCCGCGGTCCAGGCTCGGCGGTGGCTGGCCCTCCGTGGTCTGGTCGCGGCTGCCGGGCGCGATCAGGTATCTGCCGGCGGCGACCCGCGACCACATCGTGCGCAACACGCTCGGACCCGCAGGTTCCTGGTGGCTGAGGGACCGCTTCGACGGGGCCGTCAAGGTGATCTCGGGCACGCGGCTGACCGGCGCCGAGTACGGCGACGGCGTCCGCCTGCACCTGAGGGACCTGTCGGGAGCGGCCACCACGCTCGACACCGAGCACGTGATCGCGGCCACCGGCTACCGGGTGGACGTCGAGAGGATCGCGATGCTCCGGGGGGACCTGCGGCGCGCGGTGGCGTCGTCGGGCCCCGCGCCGCGGCTCAGCGCCACCTTCGAGACGTCCGTCCCGGGGCTCCGCCTGGTCGGGCTGGCGGCGGCGGCCACGTTCGGGCCTTCCATGCGGTTCGTGTGCGGGTGCGACTTCGCCGCCCGCCGCGTGACCAGGGGGCTCGTGAGCCACCTGCGCAGATCGCGTCGTACGGCGAAATTGCCGATGTCTTGACCGTGTCCCGCCGCCCGCGGGTCGGGCAGGACGGTAGATCTGGATCACCAGCTTCGGGGGAGCAATTATGGCTTTTCGCGTGATGGTGGCCTGCACGGCCACGGCGTTCGTCGGCGTTTCGGGGGTCGCTCCCGTCGCGCGTGCCGACAGCGCGCCATCGTCGTTCACCAACTCGCCCACGGTGGCCTCGGGCCGCACGCCGTCCGGTGTGACGGTGACGGTGCGCAAGGAGATGATCGGGACGGCGCGGGTGACGTCGGCCGAGTCGTCGTCCGCCAACCCCGCGGCGCCCGACGACGAATACCTGATCCCGGCCAACACCAAGACGTCCGCGGGTTTCGTCGACCTCTACGAGGACTTCGAGGCCGAGGACGGCGAGTGGAGCGACGTCGCCCTGCTGACGTTCACCTTCTCCAGGCCCGTACGCGACCCGCGGCTGCACGTGTTCGGCACGGGCGGCTCCTCGGGCGAGTCCAGGAAGCGCCGCGACGACTACTGGCCCGCCGTCGAGCTGGTCGGCGGCGTACCTGCCAGGCCCACCTTCTCCTGGGCGGCCGGGTTTCCCGGGTACCGGGTCACGAGCGGCGCGATCACCCCGGAAAGGGTCTATCCCGCCCGCTCCACGACCTGCGGGGTGGTCTACACCTGCGGGACGGCCAAGGTGAACGGCACGGTCAGGGCGTTCACGATCAAGCTGAAGGCGCATGACGTGCGCAAGGGGCGTGGCGCGTCCATGTCGCAGTTGTGGGCGGCGTTCAAGCTGTCACTGGCCGAGGACGTCTCGGACGCGCCTGCCTCGTACGGTGTGGCCTCGCACGCGATCACCGACTCCCATCTGGGATGGTCCGTGAGCGACGACCACACCGACGCGGTGAGCATGACCCCGCGCGCCCTGCCTCTGGACACGGGCGACGACGCCATGGAGGCCGGGGAGGAGCGCAGCATGCTCAGCGGCCGGAGGTGCAGGATCTCGGTGCCCGTGACCGCCGGATCGTCGTCGAGGGTCGCCGGCTGGATCGACTTCGACCGTGACGGCCGCTTCGACGCCGACGAGCGGGCCAGCACGCTGGTCGGCGAGGGCGCCGAGGACGCCGAGCTCACCTGGCCCCTTCCGGAGTCGCTGCCCGCCGGCCCCGTCTGGATGCGGCTGCGCATGGTCGCCAGGGCGGAGCCCGTGGACTCGCCGACGGGATGGGCCGACAGCGGCGAGGTCGAGGACCACCAGATCGAGTTCGTCGAGTGAGCCGGGCCGGCAGCATCCGGTTGGTCGAGTGAGCCGCGTGCCGGCCGCCGACAATTAGGCGAGATGTCACCCATGTCACAACTTGCACGCGTAACGTGTCACGCATCCCTTACCTCCCATGTCAAGGAGATGCGATGTTGCGTCGAACCCTCGGCGTGCTGGTCGCGGCAGGAACCATGCTGCTGGCGGCCGCTCCCGCTCAGGCGGACGGCCGGCCGGAGCCGCTGCCACGTGCCCACGCGCACAACGACTACGAGCACGAGCGGCCGCTCCTTGACGCGCTCGACCACGGGTTCACCAGCGTCGAGGCCGACATCTACCTGGTGGACGGCGAGCTGCGGGTCGGGCACGACCCCGAGGACCTGCGGCCCGGCCGCACGCTGCAGTCGCTCTACCTCGACCCGCTGATCCGCCGGGTGCGCCACGGCAGCGTCTTCCCCGGCACCCGGCAGCGGCTCCAGCTGCTCGTGGACATCAAGAACAACGGCGAGGCCACGTACACCGAGCTCGACCGGGTGCTCAAGGCGTACAAGAGGATGCTCACCACCTACCACAAGGGCAAGGTGCGGCCCGGCGCCGTGACCGTGGTCGTCAGCGGCGAACGGCCGCGCGAGCTCATGGCCGGCCAGGAGCGGCGCTACGCCTTCTACGACGGGCGCATGGACGACCTGGGGCAGGGTGACCCGGGCCTGATCCCGCTGATCAGCGACAACTGGACCAACCACTTCAGCTGGCTGGGCGAGGGCGAGATGCCGGCCGCCGAACGGGACAAACTGCGCGAGATCGTGGCGACCGCGCACCGCGACGGGCAGCGCGTGCGGTTCTGGGCCACCCCCGACACGGCCGGTCCCGCGCGGGACGCGCTCTGGCGCGAGCTCGTCGCGGCCGACGTGGACCACGTCAACACCGACGACCTGGCGGGCCTGCGGGACTTCCTGCGCGAACACGACCGCCGGCGCGCCGCGGCATAGCCCTCACGCTCATGACCGCCCGGCGACGGCCTGACCGGCTGCGCCGGGCGGGCGGGCCGGGTGGTCGGCTGGGTGGTGAATGCCGGGATCTGGCTACTCTGTCTGCGATGGACGGTGACCGGGTCATAGGCGGGTACGCGCTGCGGCGCGTCCTCGGCCGGGGCGGCATGGGCGAGGTGCACCTCGCGACCACGCCCACCGGCGGCCTGGCCGCGGTCAAGCTCATCCACCCGGCGCTGGCCCGGGATCCGGCCTTCCGCCGGCGGTTCGATCGGGAGGTGGCGGCGGCCCGCCGGGTGGCCAGGTTCTGCACCGCGCCCGTCCTGGACGCCGGCATCGACGGCGAGGTCGCCTACCTCGTCACCGAGTACGTCAAGGGGCCCGACCTCGCGCAGGCCGTACACGACCAGGGACCGCTGTCGGGCGGCAACCTCGAGGCGCTGGCGGTGGGCATCGCGACCGCGCTGAGCGCCATCCACGGGGCCGGGGTGATCCACCGCGACCTCAAACCGTCCAACGTGCTCCTGTCGCCGCTCGGCCCCCGCGTCATCGACTTCGGCATCGCCCAGCTCGTGGACAACGACAGCCTGGCCAGCCAGGCGATCCTCGGAACGCCCGCCTTCATGGCGCCGGAACAGGTGCGCGGGGAGCCGCTCACACCCGCCGCCGACGTGTTCGCCTGGGGCGGGGTGATCGCGTTCGCGGGGACGGGACGGCTGCCGTTCGGGGGCGGGGCTCCGGGGGAGGTCCTCTACCGGATCATGCAGGACGGGCCCCGGCTGGAAGGGCTGGAGGAGGGCATCAGGGGGATCGTCGAGCGTGCCCTCGCCAAGGACCCCCGCCTGCGGCCGGGCGCGCAGGCGCTGCTGTCGGAGCTGGTGGGGGGCACCCGCCTGGCCGCCGCCACCGAAGTCGTCGAACGCACCTGGACGGGCACGGTCCCCACCGGCCCCCGCCCCACCCCCGTGCCGGGCACCCGGGTCCTGGAACCTCCCTCCGGGCCGCAGCCCTCCGACGGCCGATCCCTCCTCCGGCCGGGGAACCACCACGCGGACCAGCCTCCCGCCCGGCTGGGGCACGACCATGGGGGCCCGTTGCCTGCCTGGCCGGGCGATGACCGTGGGGGGCGGTCTCCCGCCCGGTCCGGGGACGGCCGTGAGGGGCAGCCGCCCGTCTGGCCGGGGGACGGCCGCGAGGGCCGCTCTCCTGCCCGGCCGCCGGAAGGGCCGGGAGACGGCCGTGAAGGGCCGCCGCCGGTCCGGCGGGGGAAGCGGCGGTGGCCGTGGGCGGCGGGTGTGGCGGTGCTCGTGGCCGCCGTCACCGCCGCCGCGACCGTGCCCGGCCTCCTGCGGGTGAGCTGGCCGTACGAGGCCGGCTTCGGGGAGTCCTGGGCGGTGGGCCCGTCGGAGGGCGGGAACGCCCGGCTGGCCGGCCCGGCGTACGAGCTGACCGTGAAACCGTCCTGGCGGTTGTGGAAGTCGGCGCCCCGGCGGGAGCCGGAGGGCGGCGTGATCGTCAGCGCGAAGGCGACTCTGGAGGAGGGCGCCGGGGAGTACGGTGTGTGGTGCCATGGCTCGGCCCGATCCGGTGACCGTTACGAGTTCGCGGTGAGCGGTTCGGGCAGGGTCACGATCGTCAAACGCCGCACGGGCACCCGGGGCCAGACCCTGTTCGGCCCGGCGGATGCGGAGAAGGCGGCCGGCAACCGCATCGTGGCGGAGTGCGGCCAGAGCGGGGGCAAGGTGACGCTGCGCATGTGGCTCAACGAACGCCTGGTCGCGCAGGTGTCCGACGCCGACGCCCCCTACGGGCCCGACGAGGCCGGCGTGCACGCGGCCTCCGGCGCCACCGAGCCCGCCCGCGTGCGCTTCGACTCCTTCGCGCTCCGGCCCGTGGGCGAGTGATGCGGAAAGGTACGTGAACGTGCGGTTCGGTGTGCTCGGGCCGCTCCGGGTCGAGGGCGAGCAGGCGCCGGGGCCGGCCAAGCACCGGGCGTTGCTGGCGGCGCTGCTGCTGGCCGCCCGCGAGCAGGTGCCGGTCGAGCGGTTGATGTCCGTGGTATGGGACAACCGGCCGCCCGCGTCGGCGGAGTCGGTGCTCAGGGTGTACGTCAGCGCGCTGCGCAAGCTGGTCGACGGCATCCGTACGGTGCCCGGCGGCTACCTGCTGGACGTGGAGCCCGACGACGTCGACTGCCACCGGTTCGAGCGGCTCGTCGTCGAGGCGAGGCGGCGGCGCGAGGAGGGGCGGATCGCGGAGGCGGCAGACGGGTTCAGGGCGGCCCTGGGGTTGTGGCGAGGCCGGGCGCTGGCCGATGTCGAGTCGTCCGTGCTGCGCAGGTCGTACGCCGTGCCGCTGGAGGAGCTGCGCCTGACGGCGATCGAGGAGCGGGTGCGGCTGGACCTGAGCCTGGGCAGGGGCGCCGAGGTGGTCGGGGAGCTGCGGGCGCTGGTGGGCGCCCATCCGCTGCGCGAGCGGGCGTGGGTACACCTCATCGAGGCGCTGCACCAGGCGGGCCGCCGTTCCGAGGCGCTCGGCGCCTTCCAGGACGCGCGGCGCACGCTCGTCGATGAGCTGGGGCTGGAGCCGGGCGCCGAGCTGGCCGAGGCGCACCGGCGGGTGTTGTCGGACGAGCAGCCCGGCTCCGCCGAACGCCGGAGCCGCGAGGACGCGGCGCCGGTCAACGAGCTGCCGCCGGACGTGTCCGACTTCGCCGGGCGCCGGCAGGTGCTCGACTGGATCGGCGCGGCGGCCCGCGAGGAGGCTGCCGCGCCCGTGCACCTGGTGCTGCACGGCCCTCCCGGCTGCGGGAAGTCGGCCGTCGCCGTGCACGCCGCCGCCGGGATCGAGCGTCCCGGCGGCCGGCTCTACGCCGCGCTCGGCGCCCGGCCGCCGGGTGCCGTGCTCGAAGACCTGCTGCGCTCGCTGGGCTGCCCCGACGGCGCGGTCCCGCCCGCGCTGGACGAGCGGGTCCGGCTCTACCGCAGCATGACGGCGGGCAGGCGGCTGCTCGTGCTGCTGGACGACGCCGCCGACGAGGCGCAGGTGCGCCCGCTGCTGCCGACGGGTCCCGGCAGCCTCACGCTGGTGACGAGCCGGTCGCCGCTGGCCGGGCTGGAGGCGGCGCGGGCGTACGAGCTGGGGGTGCTCGACGACGACGAGGCCGTGGCCATGCTCGGCGGGGTGACGGGGCACGACCGGGTGCGTGCGGAGCCGGAGGCGGCCCTGCGCATCGTCCGGCTCTGCGGGGGCTTGCCCCTGGCCCTGCGCATCGCCGGGTCGAGGCTGGCCAGGAAGCCGGGCTGGACGCTCGATCACCTCGCGGGACGGCTGGGCGACGAGCGGCGCAGGCTCGACGAGCTCAGCGCCGGCGACCTGGCCGTACGCGGCAGCCTCGCGCTCGGCTACCGCGGTCTCCCCGATCCGGAGCGGCGGCTGCTGCGCGAGCTGGGCGCCCTGTCCGCGCCGGACTTCGCGCCGTGGGTGCTGGGAGCGGACCTGGAACCGCTGGTGGAGGCGGGCCTGCTGCAGTCGCGCGGCCTGGACGAGGCGGGCCAGGAACGGTACGGCTGGCACGACCTGACCCGGCTCTACGCCGCCGAGCGCCTGATCGAGGAGGACGGCGGCCCCCGTACGGTCCTGGAGGCCAGGGCGGCGACCGTCCTGGAGCGGACGAGGCAGGCCAGGGCCGCCCTCCTGCCCGCGGAGCCCGGTACCGGCCGCACGGAGATCCACCCGCCCGGCCGGACGGGAGCCCCGCCTGAGGCGGCCGACTGGGACACCGGCTTCAGCCGCTGGCCCCTATCGGGTTCGGCCCTGTCGGGTTCGGCTACCGGCTCGGCACCGACGGGTCCGGCTGGGGCCGGGCTGGAGACCGGGTGGGCACGGCGTGAGGCGCGGTGGCTGGGCGCCGAGCGCCGGTTCCTCGTGGCCACCGTCGACGACTTCTCCCGGGCCGGCCTGTACGAGGCCGCCTGGCGGCTGGCGTTCTACCTGACCCCGCTGTTCGAGCTGGGTGCGCACCACGACGACTGGCACGCCACGACGGCGACCGGCCTCGACGCGGCCAGGGCGGCGGGTCACCGGCAGGGCGAGGCGCTGCTGCTGCGCGGCCTGGCCGATCTGCACAGGGCCGAGGGACGCACCGAGGCGGCCGCGGCGGCGTTGCGGGCGGCGCAGCCGCTGGTCGAAGGGCTGGAGCTGGCCAGGATCACGTTGCGGCTCGGCCTGGTCCAGACGCGCGCGGACGAGGCCGAGCGGGCCTTCACCCGTGCGCTCCAGGTCTTCGACGAGGCGGGCGACCGGCGCGGCAGGGCCGACGCCTTACGTGCTCTCGGCGCGCTGCGCATGGACGCGGGCCCGCTGGAGGCGAGCCTGGCCGCGTACCGGGAGCTGGGTGACCCGCTGGGTGAGGCGGGGGTGCTGCTCGTGCTGGCCGAGCTCTCCAGGAGGGAGGGGGTTCCCGCCGAGGCGGCGGCCTCGGCGCGGGCGGCGCTGAAGACCTTCACCTCGTACGGGGACCGCAGGGGGGCCGCGCAGGCCCTGCTGGCCCTGGCCCGGGCGATGCTCGACCTGGCCGATCTCGATGGGGCACTTGAGGCCCTTGTGAGTGCTATGGGAGAGTTTGACGGCCTCGGTGATGAACCGGGCAAGGCCGAGGCTCAGCGGCTCGCACGGGAAACGCGCAGGCGACGCGGACTATGCACATCCTGAAGGTCGCTTTCCTACGGTGAGGGTCACATCCCCGAAGACGAAGGTGATCACGGTATGCGTAAGACGATCGCGCTGACCCTCGCGGCCGTCGCACTGGCGGGCTGCGGCGTGCTTCCCGGCCAGCCGGGCGGCGGGGGCGAGGAGAGGCAGCCGCAGAGCAGTGCCCCGGAGGCGCCGGCGTCCTCCCCCGCCGCGGAGCAGCAGAGCCCGTCCGCGGGACAGCGGAACGCGCCCGCGCAGGAGACGGAGGCGATCTCCACCAAGGAGACGAACGTCGGCGCCGGCGACATGCACGGCAGGGCCAAGGTCGACGTCACCGCGCTCAAGCGCCAGGGCAGGACGATCACCCTCAACTGGACGGTCACCGCGCTCGACGGCAAGGTCAACCTGCACAACGGCATGAGCGGGGCTCCGCTCGACTACACGGTGGAGGGCGTCTCCCTGATCGACCCGGTCAACGCCAAGCGTTACCGCGTGGCCCGCAACGGCACGGGCGAGGACGCGGAGTGCGTGTGCTCGGGCACCCAGGGCCAGTTCCTGGAGAAGGGCGACTCGTCCACGTTGTACGCGGTCTTCGCCGCCCCGCCCGCCGACGTCACGAAGATCAACGTCGAGATGCCGATGTTCGGCGTGTTCACCGATGTTCCGATCTCTTAGCCTCGCGGTGTCCCTCGTCCTGTCGCCGGCGCCCAGCACGCCTCCGGACGCGACCGGGGCGGTCGAGGACCTGGTGCTGCCCGTGGAGGACGTCATCGGCGAGGTCGAGTCGCTGGACGGCACGCAGAGCGAGACCAGGCAGGGCCGCGAGGTGACGGTCGCGCTCACCAGCGACGTGCTGTTCGGGCTGGACAAGTGGAAGCTGACCGGCAAGGCCGAGCAGCGGCTCAAGCAGGTGGCCGGGAAGATCGACGCGGAGGGCGCGGGCGGCGTCGTCAAGATCGAGGGGCACACGGACGACCAGGGGAGCGACTCCTACAACGTCACGCTCTCGCAGCGCCGGGCGCAGGCCGTACAGACGGCCATGCGCGGGTTGCTGACCGGCTCGGGGGTGACGCTCCAGGCGAAGGGGTACGGTGAGAGCCGTCCCAAGCTGCCCAACCTGGTGGACGGCAAGCCCATGGAGAAGAACCGGGCCAAGAACCGCCGCGTCGAGATCGTCTTCACCGCCAAGCAGTGATCCCGGGGTCACTCGCCCGGCAGCTGCCCCAGCGTCACGGTGATCGTCTCCCTCTTCCCGCCCGAGCGGATGACCCCCACGCGCACCTTGTCGCCGGGTTGGAGCGCCGTGATGGCCTCGGAGAGCTCGGCCATGGTCGCCGTCTCCTCGTCGTTGATCGAGACGATCACGTCGCCCGCCCGGATGCCGGCCTTCTCCGCGCCCCCGCCGCGCTCGACCCTGGCGACGCCCACGCCGGAGGGCTGCCCGTCCTCGCCGACGACCGTGCTGCCCCTGATGCCCAGCGCCGCCCGGTGGGTGTTGGTGACCTTGCCGTCCTTGACGATCTGCGCGGCGATGTCGGTGGCGGTGTTGCTGGGGATCGCGAAGCCGATGCCGGGAGCGGCGCCCCCGCCGAGGTCGGGGTCCGTGGCGGCGAGGGTCGGGATGCCGATCACCTGACCCGACAGGTCCACGAGCGCGCCGCCGCTGTTGCCGGGGTTGATCGCGGCGGAGGTCTGGATCGCGCCGGCGATCGTGGCGCCGGGCGAGCCGGCGGACTGCGGTTCCGAGACGGTACGGCCGAGCGCCGAGACGATGCCGTTCGTCACGCTGCCCGAGAACCCCAGCGGGTTGCCCATGGCGAGGACGATCTGCCCGACCCGCAGCTTCGACGAGTCGCCGAACTTCGCCGGGCGCAGGCCGTCGGGCCGGTCCACCTTGATCACCGCCAGGTCTCCCGCGGGGAACGACTCGACGAGCCTGGCCGGGCGCGGCGGGCCGCCGCTGGCGAGCGTGACCTCCATCTCCTGGGCCTGGCCGACCACGTGCGCGTTGGTGACGATGTGCCCGGCCGTGTCGAACACGACGCCGGATCCGAGGCCCACCTTCGTGGTGATCTGCACGATGGACGGCAGGACGTTCGTGATGACCTGCTCGTACGCCGCCTCGAGCGGGAGCCGCGACACCGTGGGGGAGGCGGTCGGGGAAGCGGTCTCCGCCGGCGAGGCGGTGCCCGTACCTGTCGGCGTGGCGGCACCCGGCGACGGCGGGGCCGACCCGCAGCCTGCGAGCAGCACCGCGGCAGCCGCCAGTCCTGCGACGAACTCCCTCATACAGGGTTCTGTGCCCAGCTCACCTCGAAAGATACGCTTCGCGGACGTCGCGCCTGCTCAGCTTGCCTGTCGGCGTGCGTGGCAACGACTCGCGGTATTCGATCATCCGCGGGTGCTTCATCCGGGCCAGCCGGGGCTCGCAGTGGCGCAGCAGATCGGCGGTGAGCTCCGCGCCACCCGAGACGCCCGCCGCGGGCTGCACGAGCGCCACGACCTTCTGCCCCCACTCGGAGTCGGGCACGCCGATCACCGCGACGTCCGCCACGGACGGGTGCTCCAGCAGCGCCGCCTCGATCTCGGCCGGATAGATGTTGACCCCGCCGGAGATGATCAGGTCGGTCCGGCGGTCGAGCAGGAACAGGTAGCCGTCGCCGTCGAGATAGCCGATGTCCCCCGGCGTGTACGCCCGCCCGCGCATGGCCGCCGCCGTCTTGCCGGGGTCGCGGTGGTACTCGAACCGGTTGATCCCGTCGACGTACACCTGGCCCGGCGAGCCCGGCGGCACCTCCCCGCCGTCCTCGCCGACGATCGTGAACGCCATGCCGTCCAGCGCCCTGCCGACCGTGCCCGGCCTGGCCAGCCACTCCTGCGAGGACACCATGGTCACCACGGCCGCCTCGGTGGAGCCGTAGTACTCCCACAACACCGGCCCCAGCCAGTCGATCATCGCCTTCTTGACGGCCGGCGGGCACGGCGCGGCGCCGTGGTAGAGGTGGGTGAGCGACGACAGGTCGTACGACTCCCGATCGGGCACCCCCAGCAGCCGGTGGAACATCGTGGGCACCATGAAGGCGTTCGTCACCCGGTGCCGCTCGATCAGCCGTAGCGCGCCGGCCGCCTCGAACCGCTCCGGCGCCACGACCGCGTGCCCGAACTGCAGCGCCATCATCGCCTGCCCGTACGGCGCCGAGTGGTAGAGCTGCGAGCACACCAGGTGCACGCCGCCCGCCGGCAGCCCGAAGTGCCGCCAGCTCTTGCGCATGAGGATCGGGTACAGCTCCTCGGGCGTCAGGTCCAGCAGCCGCCGCCGTACCCCCTTGGGCCGGCCCGTGGTGCCCGAGGTGTAGAGCATCATCGATCCGGCCCTGCGGCGCTCGGGGGCGACGGCGGGCGAGCCGGCCACGAGCTCGCCGACCGTGAGCGCGTCCGGGCCGATCACCACGGTGGCGCCGCAGTCGGTCACGATGTAGTCGATCTCCTCGGCCGTGAAGTGCCAGTTGACCGGCACCAGGTACGCGCCGATCTGGTAGGTCGCCAGCATCATGGTGAGGGCGTCGAGCCCGTTCTTCAGCACGGTGACCACGCAGTCGCCAGGGCCGGTTCCGCGCGCGGTCAGTCCGTTGGACGCTCGGTTCACCCGGTCGAGCAGCGCTCCGTAGGTGACCTCCTGGTCGCCGAGCAGGGCGGGGCGTTCAGGGTCGTTGGCCGCGATCTCGTAGAAACCCCTCATGTTCGCCGACCTTACAGAATAAGATTCTGCAAAGGGAATAGAGGATTTATGCCTCGCCGAGGTGACGTAATCTCAAGGCCATGGCGGACGACGGCGACCAGAGACCTGAACATGATCCACCCACCACCCCGTTCCGCAAGATCGTCCTGCCCGCCGAGGAGACGGTCCAGATCGGCCGTCTCGCCGAGGAGACGGTCCAGATCACCCGGCCGTCGGCGCAGGGGTCGTCCACCCCGGTGAAACCCGCCGGCCAGCCCGCGAAGCAGTCCCAGAGCCGCCCCGGCGGCCCGCCGCCCGGCAACCCGCCTCAGGGCCAGCCGTCCGGCCGGCCTGGAAATCAGGCACCAGGCGCCGGAAACAAGCCGCCGGGCCGGGAGGGAAACCAGCCGCCGAACGCCGGTAACCAGCCGCCGAACGCGGGCAACCAGCCGCCGGGTGCCGGGAACCAGTCCCCGGGCGCCGCGAGTCAGCCGCCGGGCGCCGGGAACCAGCCGCCGGGTGGCGGGGGCCGGCCGCCGAGCGCTGGGAACCCGCCTCAGGGTGGCCCAGGTGGCCCGGGGGGCCCGGGTGGCCCGGGGGGCCCGGGCGGCCGGCAGCCGCCGCGCCCCCTGCACCAGCCGCCGCGTCCGCCCGCGAACCAGCCGCCACCCGCGCAGCCGTTCATGCAGCCGCAGGCGCATCCGGTGCCGGAGCGCACGGCCAAGCCGGCGTCCCGCGGTCTCGGCGACATCCCGATCAAGGTCGTCTACCTGGCCGGCGCCAGCCTCGCGACCGTCCTCGCCGTGCTGCTCGTCTTCGTGGTCTTCTCCGGCGACGTGCCCGCCAACCAGGGGCAGCAGGAGGAGGTGGTCGCCGTCGCTCCCGTGCCGAGCTCGGCCACCCCGTCGGCGACGCCCAGCCCGACCGTCAGCGAGAGCCCGATCGTGTTGCCGCCGGTGCCGGAGAGCAAGAAGTTCCCGGCGCTGTCCGGCAAGGCGGCCAAGGTCACCGGCACCATCACCGACAAGAACACCGGGATCAAGTATCCGCGCCTGGGCTCGCCGTGGAAGGCCAGGGACTTCCCGCCGTTCTCGGTCGCGCAGCGGATCGGCGAGGTGGCCATCCCGCACACGCTGGTCGCCTCGGCGAAATACCCGGCTGACGGGCCGGACAAGAAGCCGTCGTCCAACGCCGACTACCGCGCGATCGCCACGGAGGCGGCCCGCTGGACCATCCGTACGCAATATCCGAAGGGCGCCACGCTCGCGTGGACGGCCTCGCAGAAGATCCCGGTCGGCAAGGGGTGGACGCTCGGCTACAAGGTCACCTACACCTTCGACGGCAAGGAGCAGGTCGCCCAGGCCATGGTGACGGTGGTCGAGGTGGGCAGGACGAAGCCGACGCTGCTCATGGCCTCCATCCCCGAGACGAACAAGGAGCGCTGGCGTGACCTGAGCACCATCGTGAAGCGGGTTCGCCCGCTCTAGGCCAGAAGCATCCTCTAGAATATGGTTCTGGGCATGGCGCCGGACCTGGCTGGAGGATGAGCATGGCGATCGGTTTGAGCGAGGAGCACGGGGCGCTCCGCGAGTCGGTGAGCGGCTGGGCGGAGCGCAACATCCCGGCGGAGCTGCTGCGCGCCGAGGTGGACGGCCGCCCGCCGTTCTGGCCGGGCCTCGCCGAGCAGGGGCTGCTCGGCCTGCACCTGCCCGAGGAGTCGGGCGGGTCCGGCTACGGGCTGCTGGAGACCGCCGTGGCCGTGGAGGCGCTGGCCGAGCGGATGGCGCCGGGCCCGTACGTGCCGACCGTGCTGGCGAGCGCGGTGATCCACGCCTCCAAGCGGCACGACCTGCTGGAGGGCCTCGCCGACGGCACGCTCACCGGCGCCGTCGCTCTGGCCGGCTCACTTACCGGCTCGCTTACCGGCATCCGTGACGACGACGGCTCCCTGGTCGTCTCCGGCACGGCCGAGCCCGTGCTCGGCGGCTCCCTGGCGGACGTGCTGGTGCTGCCGGTGACCACGCCGGAGGGCGAGGAGTGGGTCGTGGTCGACGCCTCCGCCGCCACGGTCACCGCGCTCCCCTCCCTCGACCTGACCAGGCCGGTGGCCAGGGTCGAGCTCGCGGGCGCGGCCGTGCCCGCGGAGCGGGTGCTCGACGGTGTCGAGGTCGCCGACGTCCGCAACCTGGCGGCCATCGTGCTCGGCGCGGAGGCGGCGGGACTGGCCTCGTGGTGCGTCACGGCCGCCGCCGAATACGCCAAGGTACGCGTGCAGTTCGGCCGCCCGATCGGCCAGTTCCAGGGCATCAAGCACAAGCTCTCCCGCATGCTGGTCGCGCTGGAGCAGGCCCGCGCCACCGTCTGGGACGCCACCAGGGCGGCGGAGCGGGAAGCCGGTCCCGAGGAGCCGGTGGAGGCTCCGGAGAGCGCGACCGCGGGCGCGGCGAAGGAGCTGGAGCTCGCCGCGGCCGTCGCCGGGGTGATGGCGCCCGACGCGGCCGTCCAGTGCGCGAAGGACGCCATCCAGACGTTCGGCGGCATCGGCTACACCTTCGAGCACGACGCGCACCTCTACTACCGCCGCGCGCTCACCCTGCGGGCCCTGCTCGGCCCGTCGTCCGAGTGGGCCGCCACGGTCGCCGCGCTCGCCCTGCAGGGCGTCTCCCGCTCGATGGAGATCGACCTGCCGGAGGGCGCGGGCGAGCTGCGCGAGTCGATCCGCGCCGAGATCGCGGAGATGGGCGGGCTGGAGGGCAAGGAGCAGAAGCGGGCGCTCGCCTCGCGCGGCT
Organism: Nonomuraea sp. NPDC049378; assembly: GCF_055586745.1. NCBI lineage: Bacteria > Bacillati > Actinomycetota > Actinomycetes > Streptosporangiales > Streptosporangiaceae > Nonomuraea > Nonomuraea sp. NPDC049378. Next base: position 310,675 of record NZ_JBVJHP010000010.1, on the reverse strand, counting down.
TCGTCATGCCCCATCTGCCCAGGCCGTGGGGGCGCGACGCCAGGCCGCTGGAGCAGGTGCTGATCGCGCAGGAGCTCAGGGCCGCGAAGGTCCGGCTGCCCCAGATGATCATCGGTGCCTGGGTGGTGCCGTCCATCGCCACGTACGGCACCCGGGAGCAGCAGGAACGGTTCCTGCCCAAGACGCTCAGCGGCGAGATGATCTGGTGCCAGCTGTTCTCCGAGCCCGGCGCCGGATCCGACCTGGCCTCGCTGCAGATGAAGGCGGAGCGGGTCGAGGGCGGCTGGAGGCTCAACGGCCAGAAGATCTGGACCTCGGTCGCCCACGTGGCCGAGTGGGGCATCTGCATCGCCCGCAACTCCAGCGAGGGCTCCAAGCACGACGGCATCACGTACTTCCTGGTCGACATGAAGGCCCCGGGCGTCACGGTCCGGCCGCTGACGGAGATGACCGGCGAGAACCTGTTCAACGAGGTCTTCCTCGACGACGTGTTCGTCCCCGACGACCTGGTCGTGGGCGAGGTCGGCGAGGGCTGGAAGGTCGCCCGCAACACGCTGTCCAACGAGCGGGTCTCGTTGTCGTCCGGCTCGGGCGGCACCGGCTCCTCCGTGCCCGACCTGCTCGGCCTGGCCGGGCGGCTGGGCCGCGAGCTGTCGCCCGTGGAGGCGCAGCGGGTGGCCGGGGTGGTGTGCGAGGGCCACTCCATCAACGCGCTGTCGCTGCGGGTCACGCTCAAGCAACTGGCCGGCTCCGAGCCGGGCGCGGACGCCTCCGTACGCAAGCTGCTGTCGACCTCCCATGCCCAGCACGTCTCCGAGACCGCCGTGGAACTGCTCGGCCCGGCGGCGGTGACGGCCGCCGACATGAAGCTCGGCGACGCAGGCTACTGGAACAGGGCGGTGCTCGCCACCCGCGCGATGACCATCTACGGCGGCACCACCGAGGTGCAGCTCAACATCATCGGCGAGCGCATGCTGGGCCTGCCGAGAGACCCGGAGCCCGGTAAGTGACCGCGCACGCCCCGTGGCACTGGGGTGCTACGGGGTGCGCGCGCGGTCAGCGGCTGCTGCGCTTCTCCACGAACGCGCGGATCGCGTCAGCTGCCTCGGTGGTGGCGAAGAGCCGGTCCAGCGCCGCACGCTCCTCTCGACGTCCGTGCGGTGCCAGGTCGATTGCCCTGCACGCCTCGGCGACCGCGCGCGCGGGGAGTGCGGCGAGCCGCTCCGCGATGGTGGTCGCCACCGCGAGGGCGTCACCGGACGCGCAGACGGTGGTGACCAGACCGAGGTCCGCCGCGGTGGCAGCGTCGAGCCGGTCACCGAGGAGAATGATGGCCTTAGCCCGGCGGGGACCTATCTGGGCGGTGAGCCGTTGGGTGCCGCCCCACCCCGGCAGCAGCCCGAGGCCCACCTCCGGCAGTCCGAAGCGGGCGTCCTCGGCGGCGACGACCAGATCGCAGGCGAGCACGCACTCGAAGCCGCCACCCAGCGCGACGCCCTCGACCGCCGCGACCACCGGCGCCGGGGAATCGGCGATCTCGTCGCACATCGCGTTCGCCTCGTCCATCAACGTGGCGATCGCGGCGGGGTCTCCCTCAGCGTAGGTGCCGATGTCGGCCCCCGCGCTGAACACCGGCGTGCCGGTCAGCACGACCGCGCGCACCTCCTCTGCCCGCGACGCCGACCGCAGCGCCGCCCGGACACCTCGCACCGTGGCCAGGTCGATCGCGTTGCGCTTGTGCGGCCGGTCGAAGCTCACGACGAGCACGGCGCCGTCGCGGCGGGTTCGCACCGCGGTCGCGGCCGTGTCCGGGGCGGTCACGCGTCCTCCGCCGTGCGGCTGGCGATCCCGCGGGCGACGAGGTCCTCGACCTCGTCCTCCGTGCAGCCGGCCGCTCGCAGCACCTCGTCGGTGTGCTGGCCGAGCAGCGGTGCCGGGTCGTAGCGACGGTCGGTCGCGGCTGACAACCGGATCGGGTTGTCGATCACCTTCACCTTTCCGAGCCGCGGCTGTTCGAGTGTGCGTACGACATCGTTGTGCACCACCTGCGGATGCGCGAGCACCTCGTCGTAGTCGAGGACGGGGCCGCAGAGGATGCCCGCTTCGCCCAGACGCTCGAGGACCTCGTCGGTGCCGAACCGCTCCAGCTCGCCGTCCATGATCTTCCATAGCGCTGACCGATTCTGCTGCTGCAGCTCGGCCGTCGCGAACTCGCTGCGCAGGGTCAGGTCGTCGATCCCGAGCGCTGTGCACACGTCGCGCAGGGGTTCGGGTCGGAACAGACCCACGATCGTCACCCAGCCGTCGGCTGTTCTGAAGGCTCCAACGAAGTTGTCGCGTTCCCAGTGGATCTCGTGGCGGCGCATCATCCATGCGGTCATCTCCTGCATCTGCTGGAACACCGCGGTGTCGATCAGTGAGACGTCCACCCGCTGGCCCCGACCCGAGGTCGACCGCTCGAGCAGCGCCATCAAGATGCCCTGCACGAGTGCCATGCCGGCGCCGAAGTCGATGAACGGGACAGGATAGATGCTTGGGCGGCCGTCGTCGCCGCGGTGGTGCCAGGCGGCTCCGCCGAACGACTGCAGTGCCATGTCCTGGCCGCCGAGGTCGCGCAATGGGCCGGTGTCGCCGAACCCGGTGCCGTAGGCGTAGACCAGGCGCGGGAATCGCTCGTGCAGGGCCTCCCACCCGAGTCCCATCCGCTCGGCCACGCCGGCGCGGTAGTTGGAGACCAGCACGTCGGTGTCGGCCAGCAGCCGCATCACGACGTCCACTGCCTCCGGTTGCTTCAGGTCAAGCACGATCGAGCGCTTGTTGCGGTTGAGCGAGATGAATGACGCGCTGTCCTCTATGCCGTCGGACCTGGTGTCGATCGACCGGCTGATGTCGCCGGTGCGCGGTCGCTCGACCTTGATCACGTCGGCGCCGAAGTCGGCGAGGATCTGGGTCGCCTGCGGGCCGAACTGGACCTGGCTGAGGTCCAGGACGCGTACTCCGGCCAGGGGCAGGGGTCGTGAGTCACTCACGGTACTCCTCCTGTGGTGGTGGGTTCTGGCTGGCTCAGATCCGGCCGGCGGGGATCACGCCGGTCAAGATCATCAGCGACTCGAGCAGGAAGTAGCTGCCGAAGACGAGCTCGACGTTCGTCGCCGCGTCCTGCTGACGCACGGTGCCGCGACGCGTGAAGCACCCGCCGGTGAGCATGCCGACCGGTCGCCCGTCGGTGTCGCCGGTCGGCGTCAGGTAGCGGTCGACCACGGCGTGAGCCGTGCGCTCTGCGAAGTCGCGGTACGGCGCGCCGCCCTCGCCGAGCGCGTGGGCGAGCCGTAGCGCGGCCGCGATGGCCATCGTGGTCGCTGCGGTATCGCGATCGGTGTCGGGGATCGCGGGGTCGTCGAAGTCCCAGAACGCGATCAGGTCGTCCGGGACGTGCGTGATCCACCAGTCGACGGTGCGACGGGCGAGGCCTTGCCAGCGCGGGTCTCCGGGGCGTACGACGGCTGCGTGCGCGGCGTACAGCATTGCCCAGCCCTGCGCGCGACCCCACGTGCTCTCGTCGTCGTAGCCCTTGTGGGTGTGGGTGCGCAGCACCCGGCCGTTCGTCGGGTCGAGGGTGGAGGACTGGACAACCGAGCCATCCGCCCGCACGTGGATCCCCAGGACCCGCTCCAGGTGCCGCGTGGCGATCCGATCGAACGTCTCGTCGCCGGTGTGGTCCGCCGCCCAGAAGAGCAGGGCGACGGCCTGCAGGGAGTCGATGCTGCTCTCGGCCGCGCCGACGGAGGTGGCCTCTTCCGCGTCCTCCCCGAGCGGGATCAGTCCGAGCCGCTCGTCGTACATGTCAACGAGCACCCGTGCGGCCCTCAGCGCGATCTTGTCGGTGCCGGCGTCGTCGGCCAGTCGGGTGGCCGCCGCGGCGCCGAAGTAGAACCCGAAGCCCTTGAAGGCGGTGCGGTGATCCGTCCGCGGCAGCATCAGGGCCAGTGCCGCCCGGGCGTCCGCGGCGCTGACCCGGGCGGGATCGAGCGCGTGGGCGAGCCAGAGCTCACCGACGTAGGCGCCGCCCGTCCAGTCGCCGTCGGGGGTGACCGTCCAGTCGCCGGTCTCGCCCGACGCCCAATGGGGTAGGCCACGCGAGAGCACCGAGCGGCTCTGGACGGCGCGCTCCACCATCCGGTCGCGCGCGAGTGCTAGAGATGTGGTCATAGAAGTCCTCCCGGGCGCAGGTGCCGCGGACCCGACGCGTGGGTTAGTTGCGATATTTTCCGAAATATCAGACGATGTCTGTCATGGTAAACGACCGGTCGACACAGGCGCGAGCGACCTCCCCGAACGGCGGGCGGATGACGGCGCCCGCGCTGCGTCGAGGGCTTGACATCCTCGAGCTGTTCCTCGACTCCTCCAACGGCCTCCGGGTGCCTGAGATCACCGCCCGTCTCGGGCTTCCGCGGGCGAGCGTCCACGAGCTCGTGGGCGCGCTGGTCGACCGTGGCTACCTGACGGCGGCCGGAGACCAGCCGGGCTCCTACACCCTTGGAGTGAAGGTGCTCCAGCTCGGCGGCGCGTACGAGAGGGCTCTCGACATGGCCGCGCTCGGTCGCAAGATCGCCAAGTCGGTCGCCGCGGAAAGCGGCGAGACCGTCCAGGTGGCCGTGCGCGACGGCCGGCTCGCGGTTTACGTCGTCCGCATCGACAGCCGGCACGCCGTCCGCCTGGTCTCGACCGTGGGCAGCCGCCTGGCCGCGCACTGCACCGCGGGCGGCAAGATGTTGCTCTCCGCTCTCGACGACGACGAGCTCGACGCCCTCTACCCGGACGACGAGTCGGTGGAGCCGATGACGAGGCGGAGCATCGACTCCAAGGCCCGGCTCCTCGCCGAGCTGGGCGAGATCCGTCGGCGCGGTTGGTCCGAGGAGTTCTGCGAGTCCAACGACGACGCGGCGTGCGTCGCGGCTCCGGTCTTCGACGCGCACGGCACCTGTGTCGCCGCCATGAGCATCACTGTGCCGACCATTCGCTGGAACGAGGGCGCGCGCGAGCGGGACCTCGACCTGGTCCGCGAGGGCGCCAGGGCGCTTTCGCGAGAGCTGGGTGCGAGCGGCGAGCACGGCTGAACTCACGCGCCGGGCACGATGACGGAGCGCCCGGTCGCGCCTGCCGTCAGCGCCGAGTAGGCCTCGTTGACCTCGTCGAGGGCGAACCGGCGTCCGACGAGCCTGTCCAGCGGCAGCAGGCCACGCTGGTGAAGGTCCAGGATCTGGGGGATCTGCACGACGGGGTTCGATGAGCCGTAGAGGCTGCCGACCACGCGCCGCTCCTGCTGCACCAGCGTGTTCACCGGCACAGTGAACCCCGCTCCGGCCCGGCCCAAGCCGAGGGCCACCAGCGTGCCGGCCGTGCTCAGGCTGGCGAACGCCTGCTCCATCGTGCCGGGCGCACCGACGGCGTCCACGGCCCAGCGCGCACCGCCTGGAGCGACCTCGTCGAGGACGGCGGCGAGGTCGTCGGTCGTCGCGTTGACCGTGTGCGTGGCGCCGAGATCGCGAGCGAGCCGGAGCCGGGCGTCCACAGTATCGACCGCGACGATCGGGCCGGCGCCGACCAGGGCAAGGCCTATGACCGTGCTCAGCCCGACACCGCCGGCGCCGATCACCACGACCGGGTCGGCCGTGGCCGTGGACATCACGTTGAGAACGGCGCCGACGCCGGTCACGACCGCGCAGCCGACGATCGCCGCGACCTCGGCGGGAACGTCCTTGGGGATGGCGACCACGGACCGGTCGGAGACCACGCAGCGCTCGGCGAAGCACGAGACGCCCATGAGGTGGTGGACGGTTTCGTCACCGGCGCGCAGGCGGGTGGTGCCGTCGGGCAGGCCTCCGGTGGTGCCCTGGACGCGGCCGAGCACGCACAGGGCGGGACGGCCGCTGGTGCAGAACTCGCACTCGCCGCAGCGCGGTCGCCAGGTCATCACCACCCGGTCGCCCGGGGCGACGCGGGTGACTCCCGATCCGACGCCCTCGACGACGCCGACCCCTTCGTGGCCGAGGACGGCGGGCAGCCTCCCCTGGAGGTCGCCGGTCATGTAGTGCAGGTCGCTGTGGCACACGCCCGCGGCCTCCACGCGGACGTGCACCTCGCCGCGCTGCGGCGCGGCCAGGTCAACGTCCTCGATCGTCAGTGGTGAGCCCGGCTTGCGAAGGACGGCTGCTCTCATAGGTTGCTCCCTGCGCGATGGGCGGTCTGGGTCGTGGAGATGTCTGGTGCTGCGAAACGCGGCAGTACGGGTTGGTCGCGCTCGCCGAGCGGTGACATCGGGGGTATGCCGGGGGTGCGCGCGAGCTGGTCGAGCCCGAGCCGCGCCCGGCGTACCCGCTCCCGGGTCGACGCGAGAGTGACCTTGTCCAGCTGGGCGCCGGCCGGGTAGACGTCCGGAGCGTTGCGCAGCCCGAACTTCAGGTAGACAGGGGCCGCGACCCGCACGATGTCCCCGATCTCGCCGTACCGGACGAAGCCGCCGATGTTGTCGGGGGCTTCGACGTAGAAGTCGATCGTGGCGTCGCTGGCGCCGCGCATCTCGGCCAGTTGGGTCAGTGAGAGGTCCGAAGCAAGGTTGATCGTGTCGGCGCCGAGGCCCGCCTGCACGGCGAAGGCGACCGGGTTGGCGGGCGCGGCCATCACCGACACCTTGAGCTGCGTGCCGGCCGGTAGTTTGCCGGTCGCGCGCAGCCGGTGGGCCGCCCACAGCACTCCCTCGTCCGCGACGAGGAACGAGGTGACGCCGAGGTCGCCGGCCCGCATGATCTCCTCGACGGCGGCTCGGAGCTGGTTGACGCCGCGCGCGCGTGTCCCGGGGGAGCCGGCAGGGCTGAGGTGCGAGGCTCCGACGTCCCAGTTCGCCCCGGGCCGGGCGAACAGGCACAGCTCCACCGATCGCTCCCGGCACAGCTGCACCATGTCAGTGATCTCGCGGTCGCTGAGCATCGTCACGCCTGAGCCCTGCGAGATCCGATGAACGGGTACGCCGAGCGACTCCGCCTCCTCCAGCGCGGTTTGTGCCGCGGCGGGCCCCTCCACGCTGGGCAGCTCGACCCGCCACGAACCGCCGTCGGGGAACGCGACAGACGACGCGGGCACCTCGGGCGGCGGGGCGCCGAGGAGGCCGTCCTCCACGAGCGTCCGGACCGCGGACGAGCCGGTGACCGTCCCATCGGCCATGAACCCAACCCTTCTGTTTGAAATTTCGGACAACGTCTGTCCTGTTAAACGCCTACCCCATCCGTGTTCGTGGCGTCAAGGCGCGGCCAGGTTGGAGGTCGAGGGCTTGACCGACCTCGAGGTCGTATGTCAACGTGCTCCAAATATCGGAGACCGTCCAATATTTCAGATGATGTTGAGACGGCTCGCACGAACGGAGAACCGATGCACCCGGAGCAGCAGGCGCCCGCCGAGGCCCCCGCGAACGTGGCCCGGCCCGACCGGCGGATGACGGCGGGTCTCGGTGGCGGGGTCGCGCTGGAGTGGTTCGACTGGAACATGTACGGCCTGATGGCCGCCTTCCTCGCGCCACACTTCTTCCCGTCGGAGGATCCGGCCACCGCCCTGCTGAGCGCGCTGGCCGTCTTCGGGGCCGGCTTCTTCGCGCGGCCGATCGGAGCGGCGCTGCTCGGGCCGGTCGCGGACCTGATCAGCCACAAGCGGGTGATGCTGATCTCGGTCGCGGCGATGTCGGCTACCTCGCTGGCCGTGGCCGTGATGCCCACCTATCAGACGCTGGGCGCCGGGGCCGGCGTGATGCTCCTGGTGCTGCGCCTGGTCCAGGGACTGGTCACCGGGGCCGAGGCCGGCGTGGCCAACGCCATCGGCGCGGAGCTCGCCCCTCGCGGTGAGGAGGGTCGCTATCTCGGTCTGATCAGCGGGACGTTCATCCAGATCGGGATCTTCAGCGCCAGCGCGGTGGCGTTCGTCGTCAGCGCGATCGTCTCGCCTGCCGCGATGGCGGACTGGGCCTGGCGAGTACCGTTCGCGATTGCCGGGCTGGCCGGCATCGCGGTCCTCTACCTGCGCAAGACCCTGCCCGAGACGCTGGTCACCCGTGCGGTCAGCCGCAGTCACGACGCCCCCGAGCGGCGCGGCGTGGCCTCGCTGTGGAAGACGCTGTGGCGGGCCCGTCTCGCGCTGGTGGGGGTCGTGCTCGTCATCGGGTCCATCCAGATCGCGAACTACGCCTGGATCACCGGTCTCCCCAACCTGGCGAACTCGACGTACTCCGAGAACAGCACGTGGGTCTTCGCGCTCACCACGATCATGGGAGTCATCTGGATCGTGTCCGGGCCGATCATCGGTGGCCTGGCAGACCGGATCGGCACCGCGCGTGCGTTCACCGCGATGCGACTGGCGCTGGTGCCGACGTTCTTCTTCATGCTGCTCTACAGCGAGCGGAACCTTGCGATGTTCGCGCTTGTCATGGTGCTCGGCGGTGTGGTGGTCGGCTTCAACATGAGCCTCTACAACTACGTCGCGGTCACGCTGATGCCGCGCGAGATCCGCACCACCGGCGTCGCGCTCGGCTACGCCCTCGGAGTCTCGATCTTCGGCGGCACCTCGTCCTACTTGCTGGTCTGGTTGCGCTCCAACGGCAACTTCTGGCTGTTCGCGGTGTACGGCGGGGTCGTCGCGCTCGTCAGCGTCGTCTTCTACTACCTAGCCCGCTCCCGCGGGCACGTGCACGTCGGGCGCTGACCGGACCGAGGAGGTCGCATGAGCACGTCGGAGGAGTGGTGATCACCATGAAAGCCCGGCCGGCCAGAGAGAGCGACGTGGACGCGGCTCGTGCGCCGGTCGACGACCACGTCGCGCCTTGGACGTCGTATCGCGGGCTCCTTCTCGAGCGCCGCGCCGACCACACCACCTACCTGGTCGAGGACCCCTCCCGTGCCGGGTCACGAACCTGGACCGGTGCCGCTTGGACCGCGGACGTGCGGTCCGTCGCCGCCCGGCTCCGCGCCTCGGGAGTGCGCCCCGGCGACGATCTCGCCCTGGTCGCGACCAACCGCCCCGCGACGTTGCTGGTCGCGTTCGCCGCCTGGTGGATCGGCGCCTGCTTCGTCCCGCTCGACCCGCGCGACGGGCGGGAGCGTCACGCGGCCCTGCTCGCCGCCTGCGAGGAGCCGTGGCTGGTCACCGACGACCCGGACGGCCCCGGTCGGCTGCTCCCGACCGCCGAGGTGCTGCCTTCGGCCGAGGTGCCGTCCCCGGCCGTGGTACTCGAGGACGAGGGGCCGGAGCCCGACCTGGACGCGCCGGCGCTTCGCCTCCACACCAGCGGCACCAGTGGTACGCCGAAGCCGATTCTGCTGTCGATGCGCGGGCTGTTCGTCAACTGCGACGCGATGCGCGCCGCGCTCGACTGGACACCGGACACCAGGCTGATCAACGTTCTGCCGATCAGCCATGCCAACGGGCTGGTCATCTGCTCGTTCCTGCCCTGGTTCGCGGGCGGCTCGACGGTACTGATGGACCGCTTCCGCAGCGACCGCTTCTGGTCGACTGTCGCCAGATCGGGCGCCAACGCCTGCAGCCTCGTACCGACAGTGCTGGAGTACCTGCTCGCTGACCCGTCGACGCCCGAGCCCGGGCACGGGCTGCGCCACGTGGTGTCGGGCAGCGGCCCCCTGCGCCCGGAGGCTGCGGAACAGTTCGAGCAGCGCTTCGGCATTCCCGTGCGGCAGCTCTACGGACTGTCCGAGACCACGTCGGTGCTGACGACGACGACTTCACTGCCCGTCGGTGCGCTGGCCGGCCGGATGCGTGGCTCGATCGGTACGCCCGTGCGGCATGCCGACGTCCGCGTCGTCGACCCCGAGGGGCGGGAGTGCGCGGACGAGGAGCGCGGCGAGATCGTGGCGCGCGGCAGCATGCTCATGCTCGGCTACGCCCACAACCCGGAGGCGACCGCGGCGGCGTTTGCCCGGGGCTGGTTCCACACCGGCGACCGCGGCTACCGCACCACCGGACCGGACGGGCTGCCCTGGTTCTTCCTCGAGGGGCGGCTCAGCGACTCGATCTCCCGAGGCGGCTCGACCGTTCTCCCGCAGGCCGTCGACGAGGTGCTCGCCGCCCATCCCTCCGTGACCAGGGCGGCGGCGTTCGGCTTCGCCAACCGCTGGTACGGCGAGGAGGTGGCGGCGTCGGTGATTCCCCACGCGCCGGTGACCGAGGAGGAGCTCCGGGCCTGGTGCATCGAGCGACTCGGTTTTGACGCCAGCCCGAAGGTCGTGTTCTTCGGTGAGGACCTGCCGACCACGTCGGTCGGCAAGATCCAGCGGTCCCGGCTCGCGGACCGGATGGCGCCGGAGCTCGCCCCGTACTGGGACCACCAGTTCCGCCCCCGCGATCGGGCGAAGCCCGACCGCGATCTCCACGACCAGAAGGAACCAGAGGGAGAGGCATGACCAACCAGACCATCGCGCCGGCCCCGGCGACACGCGAGGCGGTCGAGGAGTTCGTCGAAACCACGGTCCGCGACCGTGGCGCCCGGATGGATGCGACGGGGGAGTTCGACAAGGACCTGCTCGACCAGGCGGCCGGCCTCGGGCTGGTCCGGCTGATCTTCGATGACGACCTCCGTCTCGACCTTTCCCGGATGCCGCTGGCCCACGAGACGAGCGAACGGCTCACGGCGGCGTGCGCGCCGCTCGCGATGGAGGTCGGCGTGCTGCGGCTGGTCTCCTACCTGCTGGCGCGCTTCGCACCCGCTCCGGTCCGGGACCGCTGGCTGCCGCTGACCGTGGCCGGCAAGGCCTACGGGTCCTTTGCCCTCTCCGAGCCCGAGGCCGGCACCGACCTGCGAGGTATGACGACCGTGGCCCGCCGCGACGGTGACCGCTACGTCCTTGACGGGGGTAAGTGCTGGGTCGGCTTCGCTCCGGTGGCGGACTACGCGATCGTGTTGTGCAAGGCCGAGACCGACGCCCGGGACGCCAAGACCCTGGCGCTGGTCGTCGACATGGCCTCCGAGGGCGCGTCCGGCGAGTGGGGCCCACGGTTGTCGGGCTACCGCGGGCTGCCGAACGGGACCCTCACTTTCGATGGCGTACGCGTGCCCGCCGACCACGCCCTTGAGGTCGAGGGCTTCGCCGGGATGATGGACGGCCTCAACATGGCGCGGATCGACGCGGCCGCCTACGCCTGCGGCCTGCTCCGCGCCGCCCTCGAGGAGAGCGTCGCGCGGGCCGCGCATCGCGAGGCGTTCGGGGGCAAGATCGGCGACCTCCCCAGCATCCAGATCAAGTTGGGCAGGATGCGGGCCGCCTACCAGGCCGCGCGCGAGCTCACGCTCCGAGCGACCGAGAGCTACATGGCGAGGCCGGGCGGCGACCAAGATCTGATTTCGGTGGCCAAAATGACCGCGAGCGACCTTGCCCGCCAACACACCGACCAGGCCATGCAACTCTTCGGCGCCTCCGGAATGGTGATCGGCAGCCGGGTCGAGCGCCTCCACCGTGATGCCAAGGCGACCCAGATCTTCGACGGCACCAGCGAGATCCACGAGACGATGGTCGGCCGCCGGCTCGTACGCGCCTACAACGCCAACGGCAGCGACTTCATGGCCGGCTGGTGAGTGCCCCATTGACGCCTGAGCGACGACGCAAGGCGGTGGAGCAGGCGGGAAGGGGCCTTGCCGAGGGACCCGGAGCCCGGTAAGTAACGCATGTGAGTCTGTGGCGGCTACTCTCCCCTGTGCCTGGAATGTCCGAGGACGGGGGAGAGGCGGTGCCGCGGTGGACGTCGAGCGGTCGTCGCCCGTGCCCCCGGCGCCCGCCCGCGCGCGCCTGACGCCCGCCCGGATGGCGCCCGCGCTGCTCGGCGCGGCCCTGGCGGCGCTGGCCCTGGGGCCCGCGCTGGGCTGGGGCCTGGTGCTCCGGTACGACCTGCTCTTCGTGCCCGACGCGCCGCTGCTGCCGGACCGCGGCGGCTTCCCCCGCGCCGTGCCCAGCGACCTGGTCGTGGCGCTCCTGTCCCGGGTGTTGCCCGTGGAGATCGTGCAGAAAGGGCTGCTGGCCGGGATCTTCGTGCTGGCCGCGACCGGCGCGGCGGCGCTGGTGGCGCCGGAGCGCCGGCTGGCCCGGCTGGTCGCCGCGGCCTGCTTCGCCTGGAACATCTATCTGGCGCAGCGGCTCATGCTCGGCCAGTGGGCGCTGCTGCTCGGCGTGGCCGGGCTGCCGTGGGCGGTGCGGGCCACGGGCCTGCGCTGGACCCGCCTGGCGGCGGCGCTGCTCCCCGCCGCGATCGGCGGGTTCCAGGCGATGCTGGTCTCGGCGCTGACGCTGCTGCCGATCGCCGTCGCGCGCGGCAGAGTGCCCGTGGTGGCCGGGATCCTGGCCGTGTACAGCCTGCCGTGGGCGCTGCCCGCGCTCGGCTCGGGCGCGGTGACGGACCCCGCCGGGGTGGACGCGTTCGCGGCCCGCGCCGACGGTCCCTTCGGCGTGCTGGCCAGCCTCTTCTCGCTGGGCGGCATCTGGAGCGCCGACGCGGGGCTGCCCGGCCAGGAGTCGTGGTGGTCCGCCACCACGCGCCTGCTCCTGGTCGCGGCCGGCGTCCTCGGGTACGCCCGGCTCCGCTCCCGCCCCGAGCGGCCCGCGTGGTGGGGCGGGCTCGCCGTGGCGGCCGGGGCCGGGTTCTGCGTCGCCGCGCTGGGGGCGTTCCCGGCGGGGCGGGAGGCGCTCAAAGGGCTCATCGCGCTGTGGCCGGGGTTCGGGCCGCTGCGCGACGGCCAGGTCTACCTGGCGCCGCTCGTCCTGGTGGCGGCGGTCGGCCTGGCCGCGGCCCTGCGGTCGGGCGCGCCGGCGCTCGTGGGGGTCATGGCGCCGGTGCTGGTGCTGCCCACGCTGGCGTACGGGGCCTTCGGGCGGCTGGCGGTGGCCGCGTACCCGCCCGAGTGGCGGGCCGTGCAGCGGATCGTCAACGACGACCCGGCCCCCGGCGCGCTGCTGTCGTTGCCCTGGGGCGCGCACCGGGCCTTCGCCTGGAACGGCGGCCGGGTCGTGCTCGATCCGGCGACCAAGCTCTTCGAGCGCCGGGTGATCGCGGACGACACCCTCGTCGTCGGCCTGCCGGGCGGTGGCCGGTTGCGGGTGCGCGGGGAGGACCCGCTCAACCGGCGCGTCGCCGGGCTGCTGGCCGCCGGTGACTACGCGGGCCTGCCCGCCAGGTACGTCCTGGTGGCGGGGAGCCAGAACGAGTTCTCCCTTGAGCCGGCCGGCTGGAAGACCGTTTTCCGCGGCGAAGAGCTGCACCTGTTGCGGCGTTGACCGGCTGTTTTGTGATATACCGGAGGGTAACTTGCTTTATCACGGTTTGACCAATGTTATGGCTTCAAGGCGGAACAGGTTCTAGTCTCGGCACACTGCGCCACTGACAGGAAGGAGTGCTCTGTTGTTGCGACTTCTCGTGGCCCTGGCCATCGGAGCTCTGCTGGCGGTCGGAGCCTCCGTCGCCGTGGTCAACGTGGCGTCACCCGCCCTGACCCCGCCGAACCAGCCGCTCTACAACTACGGCACCAGGTGATCCTGGCCCCTCGACGGGTCGTCCCTGCTTGATGGCGTCGTACCAGCTCAACAGCACAAGGGTTGGCTTCGCCATGCCCGCACGCCCGCTGTGAGGAGTGACGGTGGTCTTTACCGGTGACCCGGAGGCGGCGGCCCCGCCCGCGCCGCGGGCCGGCGGCGAAGGGGGAGAGCGGCCGCTCGCGGGAATCCGCGTGGCCATGCTCAACTTCCGCGAGCCCCGGCAGTCGACCGCCGGCGGCGCCGAGGAGTACGCCTGGCAGGTCAGCCGGTTCCTGCTGGCCCAGGGCGCCGTGGTGACCTTCGTGACCGGCCGGCAGCGGGGACAGCGGCGCGCCGAGGTCCTGGACGGCGTCCGGCTGCGCAGGATGGGCAACCCCTACCTGGTCTACGTGCTGGTGCCGCTCTGGTTGTTGTTCCACCGGCGCCGGGTCGACGCCGTCATCGACACGATGAACGGCATCCCCTTCTTCTCCCCCCTCGTCGTACGCCGCCGCACACCCGTGCTGTGCCTCGTCCACCACGTCCACGACCGGCAGTTCCACGCCTTCCTCCCGCGCTGGCTGGCCAGGATCGGCTGCTTCGTCGAAGGGCCGGTCGCCCGGCTGCTCTACCGCCGCTGCCTGACCGTCACCGTCTCGGAGTCGTCCAAGCGGGAGCTGGCCGGGAAGCTGCGCTGGCTCGCCCCGATCACCGTCGTGCCCAACGGCTGCGCCGAGCCCGAGACGGGCGCGCCGGAGCCGGGACAGGGCGAGCCCACGATCGTTTACGCGGGGCGGCTCGTCGGGCACAAGCGCATCGAGCGGGTCGTCGACCTGGCCGCCCACCTCGACGCGTCGTGGCCGGGGCTGACCGTGCACGTCATCGGGCGCGGCCCGGAACAGGGCCCGCTGGCCCGGCGGATCGCGGACCACGGGCTCCACGGGCGGGCCGTGCTGCACGGATACCTGCCGGCGGCGCGCAAGAACGCGCTGCTCGGCGCCGCGCGCCTCAACGTGACGGCCTCGGAGTTCGAAGGCTGGGGGCTGACCGTGATCGAGGCCGCCGCCCTCGGGGTCCCGACGGTTGCCTATGACGTGGCGGGCCTGCGCGACTCCGTGCGACACGGCGTCACCGGATGGCTCGTGAGCGAGGACGAGTGCCTGGCCGACGTGGTCGAACGGGCGCTGAAGGAACTGTCGGACCCGTGTCGCAGGGCCGAGGTGGCCGGCGCCTGCCGGGAGTGGGCGCGCGAATTTACGTGGGCCCGAACTGGGGCTAGCATAACCGGACTTATCCTGGCGAAACTCCAAGATCGCGGCGGAGCCCATCAGTGACCCAAGCCTCGCCTGGCCTCCACGAAGAGCTCGCGGAGGCCGCCGCCGAGAGCTACGAGATCCGGGTCAGGCACAGGCTGCGGCTCCTCGCCTCCTGCCTCCTGCTCGGCGCCATCGCGTTCAACACCGCGACCGAGAAGATCATCCCCGAGACCAAGCTCGACATGGCGGTCAATCCGCTGGGATTCCTCGGCCGGGCCCTGCACCTGTGGGACGGCGCGTACTTCGGCCACCTGCAGAACCAGGCCTACGGCTACCTCTTTCCCATGGGACCGTTCTACGCGCTCTGCCTCAAGCTGGGCATGGACGCCTGGGTGGTCCAGCGGTTGTGGATGTCCCTGGTCCTCTGCACCGCCTTCCTCGGAGTGGTGCAGCTCGCCCGCGCCCTGCGCATCGGCGGCCCGTACACCCGCGTGATCGCCGGCTTCGTGTACGCGCTCGCGCCGCACGCGCAGGCGCTCATCGGCATCAACTCCTCGGAGTTCCTGCCCAGCGCGGTCCTGCCGTGGATCGTTCTCCCCCTGGTCAAGGGCGCCAGAGGCGAGCTGCCGGCGCGCCGGGCGGCCGCGTTGTCGGCGCTCGCCTTCCTCTTCTGCGGAGGCGTCAACGCCGTCGCCGAGTACGCCGTGCTCGCCGTGCCGCTGCTCTACCTGCTGACGCGGCGCGGCGGGCCGGACAAACGGCGGCTCGTCGCCTGGTGGTTGCCGCTCATCGTGTTCGCCTCGATGTGGTGGCTCGCCCCGCTGCTGACGCTCGGCGGCTACATCTTCTCCTTCCTGCCCTACATCGAGACCGCCAGCGCGACCACAGGCGTCACCTCGCTGGTCAACACGTTGCGCGGGACGTCGAGCTGGCTCAGCTTCCTCAACGTGGACGGGCAGACCTGGCTGCCGGACGCCCACCAGCAGTCCACGGTTCCGTGGCTGATCGTGGTCACCGCCGCCGTGGCGGCGGCGGGCATGGCGGGTCTCGCCTCCCGCAGGATGCCGGAGCGGCCCTTCCTCCTCATCAGCCTGCTGTGCGGGGTGGCCGTCATCACCACCGGCCATCCCGGCACCCCCCACCACGAGCTCATGGTGCAGCTGCTGGACGGCCCGCTCGCCGCCTTCCGCAACCTGCACAAGTTCGACGCGCTGATCAGGCTGCCCGTCGCGCTCGGGGTCGCCGGCCTCCTCGCCACGGCGCGCCCGCGCCTGCGCGTGCCCCTCACCGCCGTCACGGCCGGGCTCGTGGGGCTGTCGGGCCTGCCCGTCCTGTACGCCGGCCTCGCGCCGACCGGCGGCTTCACCACGATCCCCGACTACTGGAAGCAGGCCATCTCCTGGGTCGGCCGCAACGCCGGCGACGGGATGGTGCTGGCCGTGCCGGGGGCCAAACGCGGCGAGTACCTCTGGGGGCGCCCGCTCGACGAGCCGATGCAGGCGCTCTCGCAGGTCCGCTGGGCCACGCACACCATCGTGCCGTGGGGGTCGGCCGGCATCTCCCGGCTGATGGCGGCCGTCGACGAGCGCCTGTCCGCCGGCGTGGGGTCCGCGGGGCTCACGGCCACGCTGCGCCGCATGGGGGTGACGTACCTGGTGGTCCGTAACGACCTGGACCGCGCCACCATCGGCACGGCCTGGCCGGCCCGCGTGCACCAGGCGCTGGAGGACTCGCCCGGCATCGAGCTCGCCGCCCGGATGGGCCCGGGCGTGGGCATCGGCCAGTACGGCAAGGCCGCCGCCTGGCTGGACCAGCCCTACCCCGCGGTCGAGATCTACAGGGTGCCAGGGGCCGCGCCGCTCGTCGGCACCGTCGACGCCACCCGCCCCTTGCGCGTCGGAGGAGCCCCCGAGGCCGTGCTCGACCTGGCCGAGCAGGGACTCCTGGACGACGACAGGCCCGTGCTGCTCAACGACGACGACGGGCATGTCGAGGTGCCAGGGCGCGACACCGTGCTGACCGACACGCTGCGCCGGCGCGAGCTCGCCTACCCCGACCTGCGCGGCAACGCCAGCGCCACGCTCACCGCGGCCGAGCCGTTCCGCGGCGCCTCGCCGTCGAACGACATCCTGGACCCGGGATGGGAGCGGTATCTCGCCACGGCCACGTTCACCGGGATCGCGGGCGTCACGGCGTCCAGCTCCGAGGCGGACGTCACGGCGGCGCCGCGCAGCAGGGAGCCCGGCCACCAGCCGTTCGCCGCGCTCGACGGCGACCGGCGCACCAGCTGGCGCTCCACCGGCTGGAACGGCGCTGCCGGCGAGTGGATCGAGGTCGCCTTCACCGAGCCGCTGGACGTCGCCACGTTCCAGGTCTCCTTCGAGCACTCGGCCATCAGCCCCGCGCCCGCCGAGGTGGTGGTGGAGACCGGCACCGGCGCCCTGCGCCAGAAGGTCCGGGCCACCTCGGACGCCCAGGAGCTGGTAATGCCGGCGGGCCCGGCCGACCGGTTGCGCCTGAAGGTGGTGGCCACCGCCGGCGAGCCGGAGCGCGGGCTCGGCGGCCGGGTCGGGATCACTGAGCTGACCATTCCAGGGGTGCACCCCACCCGCTCGATCATCGTGCCGGACCCGGGCACGGAACAGCCCGTGCCGGACCCGGGCACGGGCACGGGCACGGGTGCCGGGGAGCCCGCGGCGGTCGCGTTCAGCAGGACGGGTGACGTTCCCGGCTGCGTCAGGGGCTCGCTCGCCTGGAGTTGCGCCGAGGGCCACGAGGTCCTGGGCGACGACGGGCACGGATTCGACCGCTCCTTCACCGTCAGGAAGGACGGCTCGTACGAGCTCTCCGGCCGTACGGTGCTCACCGAGCGCACGGCCATCGAGCGGCTGACCACGCTGCCCGGTGACGCGGTGAAGGTGCGGGCGTCCTCGACGGCGGTCGAGCACGGCGCGGCGGCCGGCCGGTGGGCGTTCGACGGAGACCCGAAGACCGCGTGGTTCGCCGACCCGCTCGACCCGAAGCCCACGCTGAGCGTCGAGCTGGCCCGTAAGACGCGGTTGTCGCGCATCCGCGTCGTCACGCCCGACTCCTACCTCGGGGCGCCTCCTGTACGCGTGACGATCCGCGCCGAGGGCGGCGTCAGGCAGAGCTGGGTGGGCCAGGGCGGCATCATCCGCTTCCCCGCCATGGAGGCGAAGAAGGTCGAGCTGGAGTTCGGGGCGTCGGGCGGCCGTCCCGTCGAGATCACCGACGTCTCCTTCCCCGGGGTTCGCCCGCTCGGCGCCCTGACCGGCTTCCCGCTCCGCGTGCCCTGCGGGTTCGGGCCGACGTTCACCGCCGGTGGCGAGACCGTGCACACCAAGATCGTCGACGGCTCGCTGAACGACGTGGTCACCGGCAGGCCCGTCGCGTTCGAGAGTTGCGAGCCGCTGCGGCTGGAGGCCGGCCGGGCGCGGTTGTCCCTGCGGCCGGGCGACGCCTACCGCGTCGAGTCGGCGATCGTCCGCCACGAGGACCGCGGCCAGGAGGTCGCGCCCGTGGAGACGAGCGAGGTGGCCGTGACGTCGTGGGCGGACGGGGAGCGGGTGGTCCAGGTCGGTGTCACGAAGGACTCCTACCTGGTCGTCAACGAGAACTTCAACCCCGGCTGGCGGGCCAGGCTGGGCGCCGTCGAGCTCAAGCCGGTCCGGCTCGACGGCTGGCGGCAGGCGTGGTTCCTCCCGTCGCACGTCGCGGGCGCGGTCACGCTCACGTACGAGCCCGACTCCCGCTACCGCGCGGGGCTGGCCGCGGGCGGCGCTCTGGCGCTGCTGGTCGTGCTGCTGGCCCTGGTCAGGACGGCACCGCCCGCGCGCCACCGGGCTCTGGTCCGACCCGCACGCCTGCGCGCCGCGCACCTCGCGCCGTTCGCCGTCGCATTGGGCTTCTGGACCGGCGGACCGGTGGGCGCGGGCGTCGCGGGCGCCGCCTACGCGCTGGGGGCGTGGTCGCGGTCGCTGCGCACGGCCGAACACGCGCGCGTGCCGCGGTGGCGGCGCCTGCTGACCGGGCCGCCGGGCGGCGTCGCCCTCTTCATGGCCGCCGCGGTCCTGGTGGCCGCCGGCGCCGGCGGGTTCTGGCCGCAGCTCCTCTGCCTGCCCCTCCTCGCGCAGTTGCTCGCCGAGATCCCCGCCAGGCGGGCCGCGCGGACGTCCGAACGTGCCGTACCCGTCGCCGCGGGCGGCCCGGCCATGACGAGCGTTCCGTGAGCCGGACGGCCGAGCCGCGCACCGGGATGGTCATCACCGTCCCGACACCGATCGCGCGCGCCGCCGCGGCGGCGTTCCGGTGGGCCGGGCGGCACGGGGTGCTGCTGGCCGCGCTGGTGCTCGTCGGCGCGGCCATGGCGTGGAAGGCGGCCATCGCCCAGCACGCCTACTTCAAGGAGGACGACTTCGAGTTCGTGGCCAGGGCGGTGGAGAACGATCTCTCCTTCGACTACCTGACCCGGGTGCACTTCGGGCAGTTCATGCCGGGCGGTTTCCTGCTCGCCTGGCTGTCGGCCAGGCTGGAGCCCTTCGGCTGGGGGTACGCGGCGGGCATGGTCCTGGCGCTGCACGCCTGCGCCGCCCTGGCCGTGCTGCGCATGCTCCGCGTCGTGTTCGGGGCGCGGCCCGCGATCCTCGCGCCGCTCCTCGTCTTCCTCGCCGCACCCGTCACCGTGCCCGTGCTCGTGTGGTGGGCGGCGGGGCTCAACACCGTCTTCCTGCAGATCGCCCTGCCCATGGCGGTCGCCTCGCACTGGCACCACCTGCGGACCGGCCGGCTGCGGCACGCCGTTGCCGGCGCGCTGTGGGTGTTGTTCGGGCTGCTGGGCTTCGTCAAGGGTTTCGCGCTGCCGCTGGTGTTGTTCGCCCTCACGGCGATCTATCACGGCGGTCTCCGCCGCGCGCTGCGCGGGCACCTGGCGGCCTGGTCGATGCAGCTCGTCGTGCTGGCGGGCTTCGGCGCGCTCTACGTCCACCGGTCGTCGTCGGCGCCCGGCACCGGGGCACTGCCGATCTTCGATCAGGCGGCGGGCTTCCTGTGGGAGCTGCTGGGCAGGACCTTCGCCACGACCGTGCTGGGCGGCCCGTGGCGGTGGTTCGCCGGCAACGACTGGGGGGTCGCCTCGCCGCCGCTCCCCGTCGTGATCGCCTCCCTTGTGACCCTCGCGGCCATGGTGGCGGTCACCACGTACTATCGCAGGCGCGCCGGCCTGGCGTGGGCGCTGCTGCTCGGCTACGTGCTCGTCGCCGACGCCCTTCCGGTGCTCTGGGGCCGGGTCCACCTGCTCGGCTCGTTCGCCGGCACGGACACGCGCTACGTCGCCGACGCCGTCCCGCTGGTCGCTCTCGTCGCCGGGCTCGTGCTGCTGCCGCTCCCCGGCGAGGCGGAGCCGTACCGGCGGGCGCTGCCCGCCAGGGAACGGGTGAGCGGGGTCTGCGGGGCGGCGCTCGGGCTGTTCGTGGGCGCGTCGCTGGTGTCGGTCTCGGCCTTCGCGGGGCACCTGGGCGCGGAGCGGCGCCACCGCTACATCGAGACGGCACGCGCCGAGCTGGCCGGAGCCGCGCCCGGCACGGTGATCTACGACCGGCTCGTGCCGCCCGACGTGCTGCCGAGCAGCTACGGCGCCTACAGCCTGACGTCGAAGGTGCTGGGCGCGCTGGCCCCGCCGCGGCTCAGGGCCACGATGCAGGCGCCGCCCGCGGCGCTCGACGGCATGGTCTTCGACGACCAGGGCCGCCTGCGGCCCGTGGACGTGCGGGGCGTCCCGCTCGCTCCGCGCACCCGGGACCGGTGCTGGCCGGTCACCGGCGGAACCGTCCAGGTGCCGCTGGACAACCGCGCCAGCCACCCGGAGGGCACCCTGGTCAGGCTCGGGTACGCCGCCCGCGCGGACACGAGGGTCACCCTGTGGATGGCCGACCGCGCCACGGACGTGGCGCTGCGGGCCGGCCTCGGCCGGGTGTTCGTGCTCGCGGAGCCGGGCGCCGACCGCATCGTCATCGACGACCTGCCGCCGGGCGTGTGCATCGGCGACGTGACACCGGGACAGGCGGTGCCGCGACCATGATCGTCATGAGCCGCAGGAACCTCGCGCTGGTGCTGGCCGGCGTGGGCGCCTTCCTGCTGACCCTCATCCCCCTGACCCGCCTGTACGTGGCCGCCCAGGTGCTCAAAGCGCCGCTGGAGCAGCAGAGCATGACCCGGTCGGTGGCGGAGTCGGCGACCTACCTCGACCCGGCCACGATGCGGCCGGTGGTGGGCGAGCTGGTCCGGACCCGCTGGCTGATCGGCGACGTGCTGGCCGGCGACGAGGACCGCGCGGTGTGGGGCGAGTCGGTCTCCCTGGCCACGCGGGAGGAGGAGCGGCTCGACTACCACGAGCGGCGCCTGGCCTTCGACCGCCGCACGGGCGCGATCGTCAACTGCTGCGGCGAGTACCTGGACGAGGACACCACGATCCGGCAAACCGGCCAGGCGTTCCGCTGGCCCTTCAACGCCGAGCGCCGCGACTACACGCTGTTCGACCTGCGGCTGCGCGTGCCGGTCACGGCCGCCTTCGACGGGGTCGAGCGGATAGGCGGCGTCGAGACCTACCGCTACGTCCAGCGCACGCCGCGCCGGCTGGTGCCGGGCGAGACGGCGCCGCTGCCGCGCCGCCTGGTCGGGCTGCCCGGCAAGGGCGACGTCGGGCTGGGCCGCTACGCCGAGATCCGGCGTACGTACTGGGTCGAGCCGGTCAGCGGGCAGCCGGTCAGGACGGTGGAAGAGGTGAAGGAGACGCTGGTCACGGCCGACGAGCGGGGCCGGCTGACCGCGCTGGACGCGACGTTCCGCACCAGCGAGGCCGACGTCGTGGCGGCGCTGGACACGGCGGCGGCCTACCGCCGCTGGATCCTGCTGCTGGGCACGGTCGCGCCGGTGGGCGGCGGCGTGGCGGGCGCGGGCTGCCTCGTGGCCGCGCTCCTGCTCATGCGGCGGCGCTCACCTGCGGCGCAGGACGAGGAGCAGGTTCCAGGTGACCAGCTCGCGGACGCCAGGTAGGTGGACGACATGCCGGGCCCAGCGGGGATGGTAGCGGGGGACCGCGTCCAGCAGCTCGGCGTCGGGGCAGCGCCTGGCCCAGGCCAGCGGGCGGGTCACCCCGACGGCGAACATGCTCTCGCCGTAGACGTTTTTCGGCCGCCTGCCGTGCCTGCGCGTGTACCGCCGGGCGGCGTAGTGGCCGCCCAGGTAGTGCCAGGGGGAGGTCTCGTGGCCGCCCCACAGCGAGAGCCACACCGTGTACGACAGGTAGACGATCCCGCCGGGCCGGGTGACCCTGACCATCTCGGCGGCCATCCTGAGCGGGTCGGGGACGTGTTCCAGCACGTTGGACGAGAAGCACACGTCCACCGAGCCCGTGGCCAGCGGCAGGTCGAGCGCGCTGCCCAGCACGGCGTCGCGCGGCGGCCGGCCGTCGCGCAGGCGCATCTCGCCCGCGTCGCAGTCGACGCACACCGGGCGCGCCCCCGCCGCGCGCAGCGCGTCGGCGAAGTAGCCGGGACCGCCCCCGACGTCGGCCACCGTGGCGCCCGCCAGCTCCGTGTACGTGCCGAGCTGGGCGACGGTGTCCATGGCCAGCGTGCCGTAGAAGAAGTCCGGGTTGCTCTGCTCCAGGCGGAAGGCGCGCAGCAGCCGGACGGACCTGCCGAGATCCGCTCGGAACGGTGCGGGGGTGTCCACGGCGCGGAGCCTACCAACACCGAACCCGCCTGCCGGCCTGCCGCGGGCGGGCCCGGCAGAGCCGACACGGCAGTCCATTCGGGGCATCTCTGACGCAGCGGAAGGAATCGACGATGACGGAAGGCGCCAGGAGCTCCGAACCCGTGCGGATCACGCTGCCCTCGATCCGCACCGGGCCGATCGTGGGCGTCGGCCTGCTGCTCGTCCTGGTCTCGCTGATTTTCAGGGCCCACGTCCTCAGCAAGGCGTACTTCGTCGAGGACGACTTCCTCTTCGTGGCCGGGGCCGCCGACAGCGGGTTCACCTGGGACTACCTGACCCGCGTGCACAAGGGCCATCTCATGCCCGGCTCGCTGGCCCTGGTGTGGCTGCTCACCTGGGTGGCGCCGTACAGCTGGGCGCTGGTGTCGTTCGTGACGCTCGCGCTCCAGGCGGCCGCCTCGATCGTGTTCCTGGTGCTGCTGCGGCGGCTCTTCGGCGACCGCGCCGTGGTGCTGGCCGCCCTGGCCGTCTACGCGTTCGCGCCGCTCACCGTGCCCGCGATGAGCTGGTGGTCGGCGGCGCTCAACGCGGTGCCGCTGCAGCTCGCGCTGGTCGCCGCGCTCGCGGCGCACGTCAGGTACGTCCGCGAGGGCAGGGGCCGCTGGCACGCCCTGATCTGGACGGCCGCCGGGATGGCCTGCTCCACGAAGGGGGTGTTCATTCCCTTCGTCGTGCTGGGGGTCACCAGCGCCTACCTCGGAAGGGGCCTGTGGTTGCGGGCGCTGGGGGCAGAGCTGCGCAGGCCGGTCTGGTGGGCGCACGGCGTGCTGCTGGCCGGGTACGCCGTGCTCTACCTGCTGCGCCGCGACACCGCCGGCCCGGACGCGCTGACCGGGCCGAAGGCCGAGGTGGTGCCGGGGCTGCTGCGCAGGTTACTGGGGGAGACCTTTCCCACGGGCGCCGTCGGCGGCCCGCTGCGCTGGGGCGGGCTGACCTCCACCGGCGGGCTGGCCGACCCGGCCCGGGCCACCGTGATCGCGGCATGGGTGCTGCTCGCGCTGCTGGTCGTGGTCACGTGCGTGTACCGCAGGCGGGCGTGGCGGGCCTGGGCGATCCTGGCCGCGTACGTCGTCGTGGCCGACGCGATCCCCACCACGATCGCGCGGGCGACCGCGTGGGACCTCGTCGGCGCGGAGACCCGGTACGTCGCCGACGCCGCGGTGTTGTTCGCCCTCTGCCTGGCGCTGGCCTGGCATCCGGTCGAGGGCGAGCAGGACGCCCGCCGCCGGCCGGTGGGCGGCGGCCTGTCCATGGCCGCGAGCGTGCTGACCGTGGCCGTGCTCGCCGCGTCGCTGGTCTCGATCAACACCTACGGTGATACCCTCAGCGGCGACAAAATCAGGAAATATATGGACAACGCGCGGGCCTCCCTGGCCACCGCCGCGCCGGAGACCGACATCTACCCGCGTCCCGTGCCGCCGGAGGTCGTCCTGCCGTGGAACGGCGCCCGCAGGCTGACGTCGTACGCGCTCGCGCCGCTGGCCGATCCCGGGCTCCGGCGGCGCATGCGCGACCCGCGGCCCTCGGCGAAGCCGTACGTGTTCGACTCCACGGGCAAGCTCGTCCCGGTGGGCCGGGTGGCGCCGTTCTTCGACGCGATGAAGGGCGAGAAGTGTTTCGCGAAGGACAAGGTCTTCCCCGTCGAGTCCCCCGGCGGCCCCGGCATGGTGGTGGCCCTGGCCTACACCAGCCCCCGGCAGGTGCACGTGGTGGTGGATCTCGGCGGCGCCGAGCGGGCGGCCACGCTGCCGGCGACCGGCGAGACGGGCGCGCTCTACTACGTGCCGCACGACGGGGCCGGCAAGGGCATGCGGATCAGCGCGGCGGGCGGCCAGGGTCAGGCGTTCTGCCTGAGGGCCGCGGCCTTCGGGGAGCCGGGGCCCGCCCCGCCCGCGGCGTGAGGGACGAACCGGATCAGCCGCCGGGCGGGCTCCTCCACGTAACGGTGCGTGAGCCCGGCGAGGGCGACGGTCAGGGCGCTGATCGCGACGAGGTTGAGGACGAGGTCGCCGGTCCACGGGCGCTGGCCCGTGAAGTCGTACCAGAGGTAGATGACCACGAACTGCCAGAGGAAGACCCCGTACGAGATCCGGCCGAGATAGCTCATGACCCGGCCGCCGAGCAGCCCGCCCAGCCGGGTGGGCCGCTGGGCCTCCAGCGCCGCGGGCGCGACGAGACAGAAGGCGACGAGCGTGTAGAGCGCCTGCTCGGAGAAGGCCGTCCAGATGCCGCCCAGGCCGACGAAGCGGGGCCCGGTCACCGGGGTGGCGGCGATCAGGTAGGCGAACCCGGCGATCAGCCACAACGTGCCCCACGAGCCGGCCAGGGCCGCGCACAGGCGGCGCACCCGACCGTCCTCCGCCCTGGCCCAGACGGTCAGGACCGCGAGGGCCATGCCGGGCACGAAGAACGTCCACGAGCGTGGCAACCACACGTTCATCCAGGGGCGGTACTCGGGGAAGTACTCGAAGATCGTGTACACGTACGACAGGGCGCCGAAGGCGGCCAGCCCGATCAGCAGGCGCCTGGCCCTGGCCCGCAGGTCGGCTCCCGCGCGCAGCGCGAACCAGCGCAGCGCCGCCGCCATCAGCGGGAGCGTGAGGTAGAAGGTCAGCTCGACCGCGAGGCTCCACATCTGGCCGAGCCCCTTGGGCGCGAGGCCGTACCACCACGGGGTCAGGTCGTAGATGTGCACGAGGAACGCCAGCTGCGCCCACGTCCACGGGTCGGACCGGTGGGCCCCGCCCCACAGCAGGAGGGCCACGGCCACCACCAGCCAGTAGGCGGGGATGATGCGGAAGAAGCGCCGCCACAGGTAGCGGCGCGTGTCCGGGGGACGCTCGCCGGTCAGCACCTCCGCCGCCCACGGGCGGTAGAGCAGCAGGCCGGAGAGCGTGAAGAAGATCGGCACCCCGATCTCGCCCCTCGACAACACGCCGCCGAGGAACCCCGGCTCCAGCGCCGTTCCCGCCTCCATCGCGACGTGGAAGAGCAGCACGGAGAAGGCGGCCACGGCGCGGATGCCGTCGAGCGGGGCCTGGCGGCCGGAGATCACCGGCAGCCGCGCCGATGTAGAACCTGTTTCGGTCACGTTTCCGCATCCCTGGTGACGATGGTCACTCCCCGCAATAACATACCGGCGAGTAGAAACTTGGTTTCAGTACTTAACCACCCAGACAGGCGTCCGTGCACCTGGCACATGGAGGGTCGATGAACCGGGTCGTCGTTGGCAGCGTCCTCATCGCCGTCGGGGCATTCCTCGTGGTTCTGGCTCCCCTGGTGCGCTTCCAGGTGGCGCCCGCGCTCATGAGCGCCGCAGGCGACCAGTACGGGATCAGCAAGCTGCGGGCGACCGGCGCACAGTACTTCAGCGTCGCCGACGGCAAGGTGCTGACCGCCGACCTCGACATCATCGTCACCACGCGCGGAGACGTGAAGGAGGCGTCCGGCGACCGGGTCGTGTGGGACGAGTTCACCGCCGTGAACGACGTCACCCACGGCAAGCCCGGCATCGACTTCACCGAGCGGCGCAGCGCCTTCGACAAGCGCTCGGGCGTCGGGCTCAACTGCTGCGGCGTCAGCATCGACAAGGAGCCGGTGGAGCTGAAGGGCCAGATCTACAAGTTCCCGTTCGACGTGGAGAAGAAGAGCTACATGGTCTTCAACTCCACGGCGGGCAAGGCGTTCGAGGCCAAGTTCGTCGGCGAGGAGCAGGTCGGCGGGCTGAACACGTACAAGTTCGAGCAGGTCGTCCCCGAGACCGAGACGCAGACGCTCACCGCGCCCGCCGACTGGTTCGACATGGGCGAATCCGGCGACGTGCAGCTCGACCGCGTCTACTCCGGCACCAACACCTTCTGGATCGAGCCCACCACCGGCGCGCCCGTCCGCCAGGAGCAGCAGCGCGACGAGGTGCTCAAGAGCGACGACGGCGTCGAGCGCTCCAAGGCGTTCGTGGCCACGGCCAAGATGACCGACGACACCGTCGACGGGCTCGTCAAGGACGCGCGGGAGGGCAAGAGCCAGATCGACCTGATCAGGGTGACGCTGCCCGTCGTGCTCGGCGTGGTGGGCGTCGTGCTGTTCGTGGCGGGCCTCCTGCTGACCCTGCGCGGCCGCAGGACCTCATGAGCCAGGGCGTGGTGGCTCGTCCCCGGGCGGCCACGCCGGCGCTGGCGCTGGTCAGGGCCGCCAGGCCCCGCCAATGGCTGAAGAACGTCCTGGTCCTCGCCGCCCCCATGGCCGCCGGGGTGCTGGGCGAGCCGCGCGACCTGCTCGCCGCGCTGCTGGTGCTCGCCGCGTTCTGCCTGGCCGCGAGCGGCTCGTACCTGATCAACGACGCCTCCGACGTGGCGGCCGACCGGCTGCATCCGCGCAAGCGGCGGCGGGCCGTCGCGGCGGGAGCGGTGTCGGTGCGGGCCGCCCGGGTGACCGGCGTCGCGCTGCTGCTCTTCGCGCCCGCCGTCGCCGCGCTCACCGGGAGCTGGAAGCCGCCCGCCGTGGTCGCCGGCTACCTCGTCCTGACGTTGTCGTACACGCTGTGGCTCAAGCACCAGGAGGTCGTGGACCTGATCGCGGTCGCCGGGTGCCACGTGATCAGGGCGTACGCCGGAGCCGTGGCGGTCGACGTGCCGGTGACCGGGTGGTTCCTGGTGGTCGTCTCGCTGGCCGCGCTGCAACTGGTGGCGGGCAAGCGCGAGGCCGAGCTGCGCCTCGTGGAGGCGGCGGGGACGCGCGCGACGCTGGCCGCCTACTCGCCCGCCTACCTCGCCCAGGTGCGGACCATGTGCTCGGGCGCGATGATCGTGACGTACTGCCTGTGGGCGCTCAACGCGCACGACGACCTGTTCTACGGGCTCAGCATCGTCCCCTTCGTCCTGCTCGTGCTCCGGCACAACCTGCTGGTCGAGCGCGGGGGAGGTGAGGAGCCCGAGGAGATCGCCCTGCGCGACCGGCCGACCCTGCTCTTCGCCGCCGTGCTCGTCCTCCTCGTCGGCCTGGGGATCTACGCGTGACCACGTTCCTGACCGGCTGGGGGCGTACGGCGCCCACGCCCGCGCGGCTCGCCAGGCCCCGCACCGTCGGGCAGCTGCGCGAGCTGGTCGCGTCCGCGCCGCGCCGGGGCGTGGTGGCGCGGGGCCTCGGCCGCTCGTACGGCGACGCCGCGCAGAACGCCGGCGGGCTCGTCCTCGACTGCACCGGCCTGGACGCGTGGCACTTCGACGAGGGCGGCGGCCTGGTGACGGCCTCCGGCGGGGTGAGCCTGCACACGCTGATGACGGCGCTCGTCCCCAGGGGCTGGTTCGTCCCCGTCAGCCCCGGCACGCGGCACGTCACCGTCGGCGGCGCCGTCGCGGCCGACGTCCACGGCAAGAACCACCACCGCGACTCCTCGTTCGGTGCGCACGTCCGCTCGCTGACCCTGGTGACCGCGGGCGGCGAGGTCCTGACCCTCCGCCCCGGCCACCCGCTCTTCTCGGCCACGGTCGGCGGCATGGGGCTGACCGGGGTGATCGCCGAGGTCACGTTCGGCTGCGTGCCGATCGAGACGTCCATGATGCGGGTGGACGTCCAGCGCACCGCGGACCTGGACGAGACGATGGCGGTCATGGCGGGCACCGACGACCGCCACCGCTACTCGGTGGCCTGGATCGACCTGCTCGCCCGGGGCCGCCGGATGGGGCGCAGCGTGCTCACCAGGGGCGATCACGCGACGCCCGCCGAAGTGGAGCGGGCGTCGCCGTTCGCGCCCGGCGCGCTGGCGCGGGCCCCCGCGTGGGTGCCCGGCGGGCTGCTCAACGGGCTGAGCCTGCGCGCGTTCAACGAGGTCTGGTACCGCAGGGCGCCGCGGCGCAGGAACCTCACGCAGGGCATCGCGCCGTTCTTCCACCCGCTCGACGGCGTCGAGGGCTGGAACCGCATGTACGGCCCGCGCGGCTTCGTCCAGTACCAGTTCGCGGTGCCCTTCGGCGCGGAGGAGACGCTGCGCGGCATCGTCGCGACCCTGTCGGAGCACGGCAGCCCGTCGTTCCTGACGGTGCTCAAGAGGTTCGGGCCAGGCTCGGGCGGCCTGCTGTCGTTCCCCATGCCCGGCTGGACCCTGGCCCTGGACCTGCCCGCCGGCGGGCGCGGGCTGAGCGGCCTGCTGCGCGGCTTCGACCGGCGGGTGGCCGAGGCGGGCGGGCGCGTCTATCTCGCCAAGGACGCGCGGCTGGGCGCTGCCATGATGGCGGAGATGTATCCCGAGCTGGAGCGGTGGCGGCGGATCAGGGACGAGGCCGATCCCGCCGGGCTGTTCCGCTCCGACCTGGCCAGGAGGCTGCGGTTGTGAAGAACGCTCTCGGCGGGGTCGACACCGTGCTGCTGCTCGGCGGGCGCAGCGAGATCGGGCTGGAGATCGTCAGGCTGCTGGCGGGGCTGGGCGCGAGCCGGGTGGTGCTGGCCGCGCGGGGCGGCTTCGACCCGCCCGACCTCGGCGCGGAGGTCCATGTCGTGCCGTTCGACGCGCTGGACGTCCACGGGCACGGCGCCGTCTTCGCCAGGGCGACGGAGCTGGTGGGCGACCTCGATGTGGTGATCTCCGCGTTCGGCGTGCTGGGGACCCAGGAGCGCTACGACGCCGATCCCGTGGCCGCCGCCGAGGCCGTGGCGGTCAACTACGGCGCGCACGTGTCGGCAGGGCTGCACGCGGCCAGGGTGCTGCGCGAGCAGGGCCACGGCACGCTCGTGGTGCTGTCGTCGGTGGCGGGCGCGCGCGTGCGCAGGGCCAATTTCGTGTACGGCTCGGCCAAGGCCGGGCTCGACGGGTTCGCGCAAGGGCTGGGCGACGCCCTGCACGGGTCGGGCGCGAGGGTGCTGATCGTGCGGCCGGGCTTCGTGATCGGGCGGATGACGAAAGGGCTGGCGCCCGCGCCGTTGTCCTCGACGCCGCAGCAGGTGGCGCTGGCCACGGTGGCCGCGCTGCGTGACGGATCGTCCTCCGTCTGGGTGCCGCGGGCGCTCGGGCCCGCCTTCGGCCTGCTGCGGCTGCTGCCCCGCCCTCTCTGGCGCAGGCTGCCTCGTTAGAACGCATTCCATGAGGCTGACCGAGCGAACGTTCTAGAGTAGAACGCGTTGCAGTATGGCTCGCCCGGACTTATCGTCGGTCCATGCGGACACGGGTCACGGACATGTTCGGAATCGAGCTCCCGATCTTCGCCTTCAGCCACTGCAGGGACGTGGTCGCCGCCGTCAGCCGCGCGGGCGGCATGGGGATGCTCGGGGCTCTCTACTTCACGCCGGAAGAGCTCGAGGTGGAGCTCAAGTGGATCGACGACCACGTGGACGGCCGCCCGTACGGGGTGGACGTCGTCATGCCCGCCTCGTACGAGGGCGCGGACTTCGCCCCCGATGAGCTGGTCGGACGCCTCCAGTCGATGATCCCCGACGGGCACCGCGCGTTCGTGGAGAACCTGCTGTCCAGGCACGGCGTGCCGGCGCTGTCCTCGGACGCCGACCCGGGGCGGGTGCTGCTCGGCTGGACGGACGCCACGGCCCGGCCGCAGGTCGAGGTGGCCCTGCGGCACCCGATCGCGCTGCTGGCCAACGCGCTCGGCCCGCCGCCCGCCGACGTGGTGGACCTCGCCCACGCGCGGGGCGTCAAGGTCGCCGCGCTCGCCTCGACGCCCCGCCACGCGCTCAAGCAGGTGGAGGTGGGCGTGGACGTCGTCGTCGCCCAGGGCACGGAGGCCGGCGGGCACACCGGCGAGATCTCCACGATGGTGCTGATCCCGCAGGTCGTGGACGCCGTGGACGTGCCCGTGCTGGCGGCGGGCGGCATCGGCAACGGCCGCCAGATGGCGGCGGGGATGGCGCTGGGGGCGGAGGGCGTGTGGACCGGATCCCTGTGGCTCACGGTCGAGGAGGCGGACACGCCGGAGATGGCCAAGCGGCGCATCCTGGCGGCCACGTCCCGCGACACGGTGCGCTCGCGCAGCTGGACCGGCAAGCCGGCGCGGCTGCTCAGGAACGAGTGGACCGAGGCGTGGGAGTCGGAGGAGTCGCCGGGCACGCTGCCGATGCCGCTGCAGTTCATGCTGGTGTCGGACGCGCTGCGCCGCATCGGCCGCTCGGACGTTTCGGAGCTGGCCACGTTCCCCGCCGGTCAGATCATCGGTGTCACCAACCAGGTCAGGTCGACCAAGGACGTGGTGTTCGGGCTGGTGGAGGAGTACGGCGAGGCGCTGGAACGCCTGGGGCGCATCACCGGCGACTAGAGGGCGCGGTAGAGAGGAGAGCGTTTCTCGCGGAAGGCGCGGGTGCCCTCCTTGGCGTCCTCCGAGCCGATCACCGGCCAGCCGAGCTCGTCCGAGACCTTCAGCGCCTCGGGCTCGGCCAGGCCGAGCGTGTCGCGGTAGGTGCGCAGGATCGCCTGGACCGCCAGCGGGCCCGAGGCGGCGACGTCCTCGGCCAGCTCGCGGGCGGCCGCGAGCGCCTGCCCGTCGGGGACCACCCGGTTGACCAGGCCCATGGACAGCGCTTCCGCGGCCGTGATCGCGCGGCCCGTGAGCAGCAGGTCCATGGCGTGGCAGTACGGGATCTGCCGCGGCAGGCGTACGGCGCTCCCGCCCATGGGGAACAGGGCGCGCTTGGCCTCGAACAGGCCCAGCGTGGCCGACTCCGCCACCACCCGCAGGTCGGTGCCCACCAGCAGTTCGGTGCCGCCCGCGACCGCGTACCCCTCGACCGCGCTGATGACCGGCTTGGCGGGCAGGTCCTGGCGCAGCAGCCCTTTCCAGTGGAAATCGGGGATCCGCGCGGCCCTGGCCTGGACCTCGGGGTCGGTGGACGGCTGCCCCATCGCCTTGAGGTCGGCCCCGGAGCAGAACGTGCCCTCGGCGCCGGTCAGGACGGCGACCCGGATCTCCGGCTCCGCCGACGCGTACGCCCAGGCCGAGGCCAGGCCGACCAGCATGTCCGAGGAGAGCGCGTTGCGGGCCTCCGGCCGGTTCATGGTGACGGTCAGGACGTGGCCGTCGCGTTCGACCCGGCAGTGGGGGGTGCTGATCGGCAGGAGCTCCACGGATGCCTCCGAATTGCTAAATCAAGCGCTTGCTACAAACTTTCGCCCCAGGATACGCTCCCCCCATCAAACGAGAACAGGTTCCTGTCTGGCCCCGTGATGTGAGGGAGCGCCGTCGCCTGGAGGAGCGGCGGGAGCGTAGCGACCAGAGCGGGGGAAGGTGGCGGCATCAAAGGCGACCGAACCCGCCTCCACGGAGTGGAGGCCATGAACAGGGGGAGTAGATGGGCACGCTCGGCTTCTGGAGGCTCGCGCAGGCCGACCCCGAGTGGATCGCCGCCGTCGACCCCGACGGTACGGAGCACCGCGCCGGCGACCTGCTGGCCCGCTCGAACCGGCTCGTGCACGGCCTGCGCGGTCTCGGGCTGGAGCCCGGCGACGGCGTCTGCGGGCTGGTTCCGAACGGCGCCGACGGGCTCGTCCTCTACCTGGCCGCGTTGCAGGCCGGGTGGTACTACACCCCCGTCAACTGGCATCTGACCGGCCCTGAGATCGCGTACATCGTCTCCGACAGCGAGGCGAAGGCGTTCTTCGTGCACCCGCGCTTCCTCCAGGAGGGCGCGAGGGGCGCAGAGGCCGTCGAGCCGGGGCGCCGGTTCGTCCTGGGCGGCCAGGCCGCCGGCTTCCGCCCGGCCCGCGAGCTGACCGACGGGCAGCCCGGCACCGCGCCCGATGACCGCACCGCCGGCGCCACCATGCACTACACCTCGGGCACCACCGGCAAGCCCAAGGGCGTCAGGCGCCACCTGAGCGGGATGGATCCGGACGACTCGGCCGAGCTGATGACGGGTCTGCTCGGGCTGTTCGGCATCACGCCGGGCCGCCCCAACGCCCACCTGGTGACCTCGCCGAGCTACCACACGGCAGTGACCCAGTTCGGCGGGAGCGCCCTGCACATGGGCCACACGCTCGTCTACATGGACCGGTGGGACGCCGAGGAGATGTTGCGGTTGTGCGAGCGGCACCGCGTCACCAGCTCCCACATGGTCCCGACCCACTTCAAGCGGCTCCTCGCGCTGCCCGAGGAGACCAGGCACGCGTACGACCTGTCCTCGCTGCGGTGGATGATCCACGCCGCCGCTCCCTGCCCGGTCCCGGTGAAGTGGGCGATGTTCGAGTGGTGGGGCGACTGCGTGTACGAGTACTACGCGGCCACCGAGGGCGGCGGCACCCTGGCCACGCCCGAGGGCTGGAAGGAGCACCCGGGCACGGTGGGCTCGGCCTGGCCGATCAGCGAGCTGCTCGTCGTGGACGACCAGGGCGAGCCGGTGCCGGCTGGCACCCCCGGGACGATCTACATGAAGATGATGGGCGTCCCGTTCGAGTACAAGGGCGATCCCGCCAAGACCGCAGCCAACCGGCTCAAGGACTACTTCACCGTAGGGGACATCGGATACCTGGACGAGGAGGGCTTCCTCTACCTCTGCGACCGCAAGGCCGACATGATCATTTCGGGCGGCGCCAACATCTACCCGGCCGAGATCGAGAACGAGCTCATGGTCCACCCGAAGGTGGCGGACGTGGCCGTGTTCGGCATCCCGGACGAGGAGTGGGGCGAGCAGATCAAGGCCGTGGTCGAGCCCGCGCCCGGCATCGAGCCGGGGCCGGAGCTGGCCGCCGAGCTGCTCGCGTCGCTGGAGGGCCGCCTGGCCAGGATGAAGTGGCCCAGGAGCGTCGACTTCATCGCGGAGATGCCCCGCGAGCCCAACGGCAAGCTGCTCAAACGCAAGCTACGCGCCCCGTACTGGGAGGGACACGACCGTGCCATCTGATCCGCTGGTAGCCCGGCACGTTCTGGAGTTCCCGGGCGGTTACTCGCGCACCACGGGCCCGGTGATCGGCCGGTTCCTCAGCGAATTACGCGGTCGCCGCATCGTCGGGGTGCGCACGAAAGAGGGCAAGGTGCTCGTGCCGCCCCTCGAGTACGACCCCGCGACCGGCGAACCGGTCACCGGCGAGTTCGTCGAGGTCGGCCCGGCGGGGACGGTGACGACGTGGGCGTACGTGCCCGAGCCCGGTGCGGGCCACCCGCTCGACCGGCCCTTCGCCTGGGCGCTGATCAGGCTCGACGGCGCGGACACCGCGCTCGTGCACGCCGTGGACGCGGGTGATCCTGGACGGCTGCGGGCGGGCCTGCGGGTGTGGCCGGTCTGGAAAGACCGCCCCACCGGCCAGATTACCGACATTTCGTGTTTCGTCCCTGAGGTCACCGACATCGTGGCCAACGTCCGCACCGAGTACCGCCTCCAGGCGGGCGGCGCCCTCCGCGTCTTCCTGGAGGGCATCGAACGCGGCGTCTTCCTCGGCGGCCGCTGCGCCACCTGCGCCAAGGTGTACGTGCCGTACCGGCTGACCTGCCCAGAATGCGGAGACGCCATCCCGGAGACGCTCGAACTCCCCGACACCGGGACGATCACCACGTTCGCCATCAACAACCTGCCCGACCCGCGGGCCCCCGAGGTGCCGTTCGTGTCGGCGTACATCCTGCTCGACGGCAGCGACATCCCCATGATCGCCCTGATCGGGGACATACCAGCACACGACGTACGCCAGGGCATGCGCGTCAAGGCCGTCTGGGTCCCCGAGCACGAACGGACGGCGTCCATGGCGAACATCCGCTGGTTCGCCCCCACCGGCGAGCCCGACGTGGAGCGGCCATGAGAGACGTAGCGATCGTCGCGTTCGCCCAGACGCGGCACACGGGCCACGACACCGGCCTGACCGAGCCCGAGCTCATCGGCCCCGTGATCGGCGAGGTCAAGGAGCGCACCGGGCTCAAGCGGTTCGGCTTCACCTGCTCCGGCAGCTGCGACTACCTGGCGGGCGCCCCCTTCTCGTTCGTGTCGGCCCTCGACGCGCTCGCCGCCTGGCCGCCCATCTCCGAGAGCCACGTCGAGATGGACGCCGCCTGGGCCCTGTACGAGGCATGGGTGCGCCTCCAGCACGGCGACGTCGACTCGGCCCTGGTCTACGGCTTCGGCAAGTCGTCGCTGGGCGACCTGCGCACGATCATGACCCTCCAGCTCGACCCGTACTACCTGGCGCCGCTCGGGCTCGACCAGCTCTCCTACGCCGCGCTCCAGGCGAACGCGGCCGGCGCCGACCGGGCCGAGCTGGACGAGATCGTCAGGCGCAGCCGGGCCGACGGGCGGCGCAACCCGTACGCGCTCGACCTGCCGGACCCCGAAGGCGAGGACGTCGCCGTCCGGCCGCTGAAGACGACGGACGTGCCGCCCATCACCGACGGCGCCGCCGCCGTCGTGCTCGCGGCGGGCGACCTGGCGAGCCGGCTGTGCCCCCGGCCCGCCTACATCCGGGGCATCGCCCACCGCACGGAGCCCCACTACCTGGGCATGCGCGACCTGGCGCGCTCGGCCTCCGCCGCCGACGCCGCACGCGCCGCGGGGGTCGGCAAGGGCCCCGTCGAGGTGGCGGAGCTGCACGCCCAGTTCCCGCACGAGGAGATCATCCTGCGGGAGGCGCTCGGCCTGCGCGACGAGACGGAGATCAACCCGTCCGGCGGCCCGCTGGCGGCCAACCCCGTCATGGCCACGGGCCTCATCCGCGTGGGCGAGGCCGCGCGGCGCATCCACGACGGCGCGGCCCGCCGCAC
This sequence comes from Nonomuraea sp. NPDC049378, assembly GCF_055586745.1. Classification (NCBI taxonomy): domain Bacteria; kingdom Bacillati; phylum Actinomycetota; class Actinomycetes; order Streptosporangiales; family Streptosporangiaceae; genus Nonomuraea; species Nonomuraea sp. NPDC049378. The sequence continues at coordinate 275,398 of NZ_JBVJHP010000010.1, read as the reverse complement.
CGTCGGGCACGCCACGAGCGGCCCCTGCCTGCAGCAGAACCTCGTCACCGTGTTGGAGGCGTAGTGGGAAACCGTTGTGCTGTCGTCGGCATCGGGCAGACGCGCTACCGCAGCAGGCGCACGGACGTCTCGATCGCCGGGCTCGTGCGCGAGGCGGCGCTGCGGGCGCTGGAGGACGCCGGGCTGACGTTCAGGGACATCGACGCCGTCGTCATCGGCAAGGCGCCCGACCTGTTCGAGGGCGTGATGATGCCCGAGTCGTACCTGGCGGACGCGCTCGGCGCGGCGGGCAAGCCGATGATGCGGGTGCACACCGCGGGCAGCGTCGGCGGCTCGACGGCCCTCGTCGGCGCCTCGCTCATCCAGGGCGGGGTGCACGAGCGGGTGCTGGTCGTGGCGTTCGAGAAACAGTCGGAGTCGAACGCCACCTGGGCGCTGTCCACACACCTGCCGTTCAGCGCGTCCCTGGTGGTGGGCGCGGGCGGCTACTTCGCGCCGCACATCCGCGAGTACATGCGCACGTCGGGCGCCCCCGGCCACATCGGCACGCTCGTCGCGGTCAAGGACCGGCTGAACGCGCTGAAGAACCCGTACGCCCACCTGAGGATCCCCGGCATCGACCGGGCCATGGTCGAGTCCACGCCCATGCTCTGGGAACCCATCCGCTACCTGGAGACCTGCCCGTCCAGCGACGGCGCCTGCGCCATGGTGCTGTCGTCCGAGTCCGCGGCCACCGGCACCCCCGCCTGGGTGCACGGCACGGCCATGCGCTCGGAGCCGATCTTCCGCGCCGGGCGTGACACGGTCAGCCCGCAGGCGGGCAAGGACTGCGCGGCCGACGTCTACCGCCAGGCCGGCATCTCCGACCCGCGCCGCGACATCGACGTCGCCGAGGTGTACGTGCCGTTCTCCTGGTACGAGCCGATGTGGCTGGAGAACCTGGGGTTCGCCGCGGAAGGAGAGGGATGGAAGATCACCGAGTCGGGCGCCACGGCACTCGACGGTGACATCCCGTGGAACGCCTCGGGCGGCGTGCTGTCCAGCAACCCGATCGGGGCGTCCGGGCTGATCAGGTTCGCCGAGGCCGCGCTGCAGGTGCGCGGGACGGCGGGCGAGCACCAGGTGGACGGCGCCCGCACGGCGCTCGGCCACGCCTACGGCGGAGGATCCCAGTTCTTCGCGATGTGGATCGTCGGACGCGACAGACCGTGACCTGCGAGGCAGGCCCCCACACCCCGGACCATGGGAAGGACTTCGATGGAGTTCAACCACGCTGACCTGTTCGAAGGGCTCGCGGACACGATCGGGGACAGGACGGCCGCCGTCTGCGGTCAGGACCGGCGCACCTACGCCGAACTCGACGCCGAGGCCAACCGGCTCGCCCACTACCTGGCGGACCTGGGCGTCCAGCCGGGCCAGCACGTCGGGATCCAGCTCTACAACGGCATCCCGTACGTCGCGGGCCTGCTGGCCACGCTGAAGATCAGGGCCGTGCCGATCAACGTCAACTACCGCTACGTCGAGGCCGAACTGCTCTACCTGTACCGCGACTCCGACATCAGGGCGCTGATCTACGACGTGGAGTTCGACCCGAGGGTGAGCGCGGTGGCCGGTGCGGCGCCGCTGCTCGAGCACCTGGTCGCGGTCGGCGGGCCGTCGTCGATCGGCTCCGCGGTGCCGTACGCGACGGCTCTCGAACGCGGCAAGCCGGAACGCGGCTTCCCGCCGCGCTCCGGCCAGGACGTCTACATCATCTACACCGGCGGCACCACCGGACTGCCCAAGGGCGCGATGTGGCACGTCGAGGACCTGTTCATGGGCTTCGGCGGCGGCAACCCGTACGGCGAGCCGCGCGCCACCCCTCAGGAGGTCGTCGACGAGGCGGTCAAGGCCAACCCGATGGTGATGATGGCCGCGCCGCCGCTCATGCACGGGGCCGCGCAGATGGCCACGTTCATCGCCTGGTGGATGGGCTCGGCCATGGTGTACGTGCGCAAGTTCGACGCCCCGGAGGTGTGGCGGACGATCGAGCGGGAACGCGTGTTCACCCTGAACATCACCGGCGACGCCATGGCCAGGCCGCTGGCGGACGCGCTGGAGGGCGGCGGCTACGACGTCTCCTCGCTCCTCGTGGTCAGCTCGACCGGGGCCATCCTGTCCGGCGCCGTACGCGACCGGCTGCAGGAGCTGCTCCCGAACGTCATGATCCTCGACAACCTCGGCTCCACCGAGTCCGGCTACACGGCCTCGGGCGTGGCCGGCTCCTCGCCGGAGAAGGGCCTGCGCTACCAGCCCAACTCCGTGGTCAAGCTGGCCGTGCTCGACGAACGGCTCAGACCCGTCGAGCCCGGCTCCGGGCAGATGGGGACGGTGGCCAGGTCGGGCCGGGTGGCGTTCGGCTACTACAACGACCCCGCCAAGACGGTCCGCACGTTCGTCACCGACGAGGAGGGCACCCGCTGGCTGCTCACCGGCGACCTCGCGTCCGTCGAGACCGACGGCACGGTGAACGTGTTCGGCCGGGGCTCGCAGTGCATCAACACCGGCGGGGAGAAGGTGTTCCCCGAAGAGGTCGAGGCGGTGCTCAAGGGGCATCAGGCGGTGTTCGACGCGGTGGTGACCGGCGTGCCGGACGAACGCTGGGGGAGCAGGGTGGCGGCCGTGGTCGAGCCTCGGGAGGGCGTCGAGGTCACCGAGGAGGAGCTGGACGCGCACTGCAGGACGTCACTGTCGGGGTACAAGGTGCCCCGTTCGTACGCGTTCGTGGCGGAGATGATGCGCTCGCCGGCAGGCAAGGCCGACTACCGCTGGGCACGAGAGATCGCGGAGGGCGGCTCGCCCGAAGCCCCGCGCGGGTGAGAGCGGCGCGGTTGCGGCCGTCACCGGCGATCACGAATTCCACGCGCGGGTGGTGCTGGGGCTCCGGCTCGCACCCGCGATCACGGAGCCTGCGTGCGGGCGAGGCGGCGTAACTCGTCCTGGATCGCCGTCGCCTCGTCGTTCCGCCCGGCCCGCTCCATGAGCCGCAGCCGGCCGTGCAGCACGTCACGCAGTAACTCGGCCGGCCCCTCGCCGCGCCCGTCTGCCAGCAGGTCGCGCAGCAGCCCCGCGGAGACCCGCAGCGCGGCGTCGGCGGCGTCGTCCCTGGCCAGTTCCTCCTGGCAGAGGCCGAGCTTGGCGTGCGCCACGGCTCTGAACAGCGTGTCCCGGGTGACCTGCGTGGCCCGGTGGAAGACGAGCCCGGCCTCCAGCGCCCGGCCCGCCTCCATGAGGGCGTCGCCCAGCATGAGCATCCCCCTGGACAGCAGACCCAGCAGCATGGGGTGGCCGGGCCCGTGGCGTTCGAGCGCCGCGACCGCCTCCCGCAGCGGCTGGATCGCGTCGGCGGCCATGCCCCGCATCCTCAGCGCGGAGGCCAGCGTCAGGCAGGCGCCCGCACGGCCCGTGTGCAGAGCCTGCGCTTCCATGCCCGCGGCCAGCAGCTCGTCGTAGATCGCGATCGCCTCCCGCGCTCTCGTCTCCGCCTCCGTCCCGCCGTCCAGCCCCAGCAGGGGCAGCAGCTCAGAGCTCTGCGCCAGCGAGTCGGCGAGGATCGCCCGGTGGGTGAGGTCGTCCGGCGACCGCCTGGCCAGCGGGATGAGCTGCTCCACGAGCGTGTTGGCCTCGGTGAGCTCGCCGAGCACCAGGTGGCACCTGGCCAGCCGCTGGACGGCCAGCGCGTGCTTGACGGTGCCGGGGGCGTACCCGGCCGCGGCAGTCCTGGCGTACCCGGCGGCCTCCTCGGCCCGCCCCGACGCCAGCAGGTCGTCGGCGATCGTCGCGGCGGTATCGGCGGTGGCCGCGTCGTCGGACAGCTGCACGAACAGTTCCAGCGCCGCCACCAGGTGAGCCAGCGCCTCCTGCCCCCTCCCGAACGCCCGCAGCACCTGCCCGCGCACCCGGACGGCCTCGGCCCGCACGTGCGGCAGCTCCTGTCCCGACGCCGCGGCCCGGTCCAGCTCCGCCAGCGACCAGGTGATCGCCTCCAGCGCGGCCTGCGGACGGTCGAGCACGGACAGGCCGGCGCCGAGCCGGGCGTAGGTGACGGCGGCGAGGGCCGGGTCGTCCAGCTCGTCGCAGAGATCGGCGGCGCGCTCGCAGTGGGCCAGGGCCTCGACGGCCCGGTCCTCTTCGAGCAGCCGGACGGCATAACGGTTGAGCACGTCGACCAGGGCGCCGCCGGGCCGGCGGCGCGTGCCGGCCGTCGTGTCGCCCGGTTGTCCGCCGGGCCGGTCAGGCGTGCCGGCCGGTCGTTCGGTGAGGAGGTCGATGGCCTGCTCCATGACGGCGAGGTCGGCGTGGCCGATCCTGGCCAGGGCGGCCAGCGCGAGGCCCAGCTCCGTACGGTGCGCGCCTGACGCGGCGGCGAGGTTCCGGTGGACACGTATGGCCAGCTCGGCGGTCAGTTCCGTGGCCCGTTCCGGGGGCACGCGGGTGGTCCCGTCGTCTCCCGCCCGCGCTGCCGTGTCCCGGAACCTCGCGAGGCAGCGCCCGTACTTCGCGTGCAGTTCGGTGCCGGTGCCGCTCAGCGGCACCTCCCGCTCAAGAGCGTCGGTGAACGCCGTCAGCGCCGGCCCCAGGTCCGATACGTCGCCGGCGAAACCGGCCAGGGACTCGACCAGGGCCTCCAGCACGTCCACCCCCGGCAACGGCCGCATGCCGAGAATCCGCGCCCACAGAGCCACCCCGGCGGCGGGCCCCTCCTCAGCCACGCGCAGCCCGGCCAGCCTGATCAGCGCCAGCACGTGCACGTCGACGAGATCCGGCGGGACACGACCGTGCTCCGCCAGCGACGCCGTCCCCTCCTCCAGCTTCGCCCTGGCCTCGCCACTCCGGCCGAGCTCGGCCAGGCACAACCCGCCCAGCTCCAGGCAGGTGGCGACCAGCAGCCCATCGCCGGACGCCGTGCCCGTGACGTCGAGGGCCCGGGTGACCGACTGGAGCGCGCCCTCGGGGTTCCGCCGGGCGAAGCGGATGCCGCCCTGGAGCCGCAGCGCGCCGGCGTGCGCCAGGGGATCATGGAGTCCGTCCGCCACGAGCCCTTCGTACAGCCCCGCCAGCCGGTCGGCGGCGGCCTCCGCGTCCGGCGGGCAACCGGCACGGGACAGCGCGACGGTCTCCAGGATGGCAAGCTCCGCCAGCTCCGTACGGAAGGCGGCGCTCGTACCGGTCTGCGGCTCGTAGGACTCGATCGCGGTGCGCAGGTGCGGAACGGCCTCCTCGTGGCGGCCGAGCCCGGCGAGCGAGCGCCCGAGCGCCGCCGCGACCATGCCCACGGCGATCGCGTGGGGCCGATCCGGTACGGGATACCGCTGCAACAGTTCGGCCGCCTGCGTCGCGAGCGCGAGGCCGTCCCCGGCCCGCCCGGCGTCCGCCCAGGCGCGGGCGAGCGTCGCCTGCGCGGCCAGGTAGGCGTGGATCTCCTCCAGCCCCGGTACGCCCGCGCTCTCGAAGGACTGCCTGCACTCCGCCAGCCGCTGTTCCGCGCCGGACACGGCCTGCCCGGGATCGCGGGCGACCATCGCCAGCAGCCAGGGCCGTTCGACGTGGCGAACGTCCGGCGCCGTGCGCATCCGCTCCAGCCTCGCCCGCACCGCCGCCGCTTGCCGGGCGTGGCCGCCGGCCAGGTCGTACAGCTCGGCGGCGGCCTCCAGCTGCGCCGCGCCGTCGGCGGTCCTGCCCAGCTCGTCCAGGCAGAGGCCGAGCAGCCGCCGGGCGTTCGCCCGCGTCGCGGTGTGCCGCTCCGCCGCCACGCACGTGACCTCCCGCAACGGGCCGAGCGCCGCCTCGGGCCGGTCGTCCGCCAGCAGCAACTCGCCCAGCACCAGCAGTTGCCCGGCGAGGCGGGTGCGATGCCCGCCCGGGTCGAGCGCGACCAGGGCACGCAGATTCCGTACGGCCTCCGCGGCGGAACGTGCGGCGGCGTCCAGGTCATCCAGCCGCGTGTGGAGCCTGGCCAGCATGCACGCGGTCTCCGCCAGCATGGACCGCGGCTCCGGCCCCTCGGCGGCCAGGCCGCGCAGCCGTACGGCGGCCGCGCCCGCGGGGACGAGGGCGTCGGCCGGCTTGTCCCGAGCTTCGAGCCACGCGGCGAGGAGGTGGAGGCGGCGGGCCACGTCCCTGCTCGTCGGGGTCACGTGCTCGACGGCGGCGGTGGCGGCCCTGGCCAGGCACGCGGCCAGCTCGGGCACCGCCGCGGGATCCGGCCCGTCGAACCGCATCAGCGGCGCGGGCGCGGCGACGGCGTCCGTCGTCGGGAAACCCGTTCCCCCGACCGGAACGCCGAGCGGCCGCACACCGCCCGTCGCCGCCGCTCCCGGCACGGACGGCACCACCCCGCCGGCCCCGGCCCCACCCGTCCAGACAACCCCCGCGCCAGGCCCGGCCGTAGCGGCCCGGGTCGTTCCGGGTCCGGCATCCTCCGCTTCCACACCCTCCGCCTGGGATCGGCTGGTCGTGGTGCCGCCAGGCCCGGTTGCCCCGGTTCCCGCCTCGCCAAGAGGGGAACCGGACCGCCCCAGGCGCGGAGCGGGGACGCTCGGCGGTGCCGGGGGTTGCGAGGTCGTGCCGGGGTGACGTGCGGCGGGCACGGACAGGAGGGCAGCCAGGTGCCCCGCGAACTCGCCGTCCCCGCCCGCCGCCTCGTACGCCCGGACCGCCTCACCCAGCCGCCCGGTCTCCAGCAGCGCGCACGCGAGGTTGTGGTGTGCCCGCGCGGACGCATCCGCATACCGGGGGTCGTCCCCGGCCAGCTTCCGGAACCTGGCCGCCGCCTCCTGAGCGGGCTTGAGCGCGCTCCCGGCCTCGCCCGCAAGCAACAGGCAGGCCCCCAGGTCGAACAGCGCTTCCGCGCGTCCGGCACCCTCCTCGTACGGGGGAGCGGCCGCGTGGATCTCCACGGCCTCGGCCGCCGCGGCGACCGCCTCGCCCACTCGCCCCGCGGCCGCCAGCCGGCCCGACACCGTGGACAGCGCCTCCGCCAGGGCGAGCCGCTCGCCTCGTGCCCGGTGACGGTGCACGGCCAGTTCGCCGAGCGTCACGTCGAGGGCCCGCAGGCCGAGCCGGTCGCGCCCGGCCCGTACCGGTAACGCGGCCATGGCCTCCGGTTCGGCGGGAAACAGCCCGAGTACGGCGTCGACCAGGTCGCCGAGCCGCGTCCCCGGACGGGTCACGGCCTCCTCGACCAGGTTGCCGGCCCTGGCCGTGACGAGCGTCCGCAGCGCCGACCTGACCCGCTCCCCACCCGCGGACACCCGCAGGACGTCCAGCATCCGTACGAGATGCCGGGTCGTCCGGCCGTCGAGGTCGTGCACGGCGAGCACGAGCGATTCGAGGTCCTCGGTGCCGGACAGGAGCTGTTCGGCCACGAGGTCAGGGCCCAGGGGAACGAGCCGCGGGACGAGCCGTTCGCCGCCGGGGAGGATCCGGCGGAGCCAGGCCACCACGTCGTGGACGGGGCCGTCGAGCCCGGGCCCGCTGGACGCGGCGTCGCGCAGTCCCGGCACGGCCGCGAGCAGGCCGGGCAGTTCGGCGGGCGTGGGCGCGGTGAGCGTGACCACCGCCACGGCCTGGCGCGCGGTCGCCGCGTCCACCGCCGTAGCCTGGCGCGCCGTCACGTCGTCCATCCGCTGGTGGCCGGCGGGCCGGGCCGGTGCCCACTCGTGCAGTTCGCGCGCGACGAACCGCTCCAGGAGCCCGCCGCGCGCGTGCTCGCCCTCGTCACGCAGCCGCATCAGGGCGGCCAGGTGGACGTGGAGCGGCAGGCCGTACTCGGGATCGTCGAGATGGGGCGGTGCGGGCAGCGCGGCCCGGCTGGGGGCGAACGCCTTCATGGCGGCGCGGGCGTGCTCCGTCCGCTCGGGCAGGGTGAGCGGGCGGGTGTTGAGCTGGATCGTCGTGGTGTTGAGCCGCCGCAGCCAGCCGCCCGCCGCCGTGTCCAGGCGCCGCCACCACCCGGGCTCGCCCGGCTCGCGGGCCACGAGCAGGAGCCGTACGCGGGGGTTGCGGCCATGCTTGGCCAGCCGCCGGATCAGCTCGCCCACCAGGGGAACGGACGGTTCGGGATGCTCGACGACGAGCAACGTCGGCCGGACGGCATCCAGCGCGGCACCGGCCCGTCCGCCCACCGCCGCGCAGCCGGCGGCCGCGTCCGGTTCGGGGTCCAGGTCGCAGAGCGCGTCGAGGGGGAGCAGGCCGGCGTCCCAGCCGGACCCCGCCAGCTCCGCGCACAGCTCGCCCGCCAGGCGCGACTTGCCGGTTCCCGCGCGGCCGGTCAGCACCGCGATCGACAGCGGGGCCGGTTCGGCGGCCCAGGCGCGCAGCCGCGCCAGTTCCTCCTCCCGCCCCAGGAAGGGCACGACGGCGTGACGGGCCTGCAGCAGCGTCCAGCCGGGGCCGTCCGGCGGCGGGTCGTCACGGGCGGGCGACAGCAGGTCGGCGAGTGGCACGGAGGGTTCGTCGCCGGTCACGGTCTCGAGCCGGCCGGGCGGCACGCCGGCCAGCTCACGGAAACGCGCGTCGCTCAGCAGCGCGGTCACCGGTACGGCGTCCAGCCGCGGTGCGGTACCTGAGGCGATCACGCCGATGAGCTGGCCGGCCGGTTCGGCGAGCAGGGCGGCGCCCGGCAGGCCGCCCCAGAGCGAGCCCGGCACCGCGTGGCTCGCGGGATTCCCCACGGAGACCGTCAGCGCCTTCGACGCCGCGTCGGCCGGGGCGTCCACCACGCCGGCCAGCGTCTCGGCGTCGCGGAACCCGGCCCGCTGCCCCGCCCGCGGAAACCCTCTGGCCAGGCACCGTACGCCGGGTGCGGCGGCCCTGGCCCAGCGCACGTGTTCGGTGCCGGGCAGTTCGGCCCACGGGGAGCCGGGCACCCGCAGCAGCACCGCGCTGGCCGCGCCGCGTCCACGCCACACCTGCTCTGCCGCGATCCACCGGGCCGACCAGGGCGCGCGCACCTGGCACGGCGTGCCGGGCCCGACCACCTGGCCGGAGGCCAGTACCAGGTCGGCGCCGATCACGTATCCGGATCCGGTCACGCCGACGAGGTCGTCGTGACCGGAGTAGACCTCGACGACCCGTTCGAGCGCGAGGCGGTGTGGTGGCGTGTCCATGGGTCCGCCCATTAGGTACGTCGCGACGTGTCGTCCCCCTCGAGCCTGTGATCTCAACTATCGCACTATGGCTGGGAAATTTCCGCCCTTGTCATGCCTTCGCGGATGTGAGCCACGCGGCCAGACCCAGATAGACCACGCCGCTCCCCAGCTCGAGCCGCCGGCGCGCCCTGGCGGACCCGCGGATCCGGCCGGCCAGCGCGGAGGAGAGCATCGCGTACGTGCCGTCCGACGCCACACCGAGCACCAGCCAGATCGCGCCGAGCAGCAGGATCTGCGGTCCGATCGGCCCGGCCCGCTGATCGGCGAACTGCGGCAGGAACGCCACGAAGAAGACGGCCGTCTTCGGGTTGAGCACGTTGACCACGAACCCCTCCCAGAACAGCCGCCGCTTCGACTGCACGTGCAGCTCGACGGTGTCCGCGCCGTCCTCGCCGCGCATCAGCTTGCGCACGCCGAGCCAGAGGAGGTAGGCCACGCCCACGTATTTGACCACGGTGAACGCCGTGGCCGAGGCCGCCAGCAGGGCGCTGATGCCCAGCGCCGCCGCGCCGATGTGGACCAGCGAGCCCGCGTGCACGCCGAGCACGGAGATGACGCCCGCGGCGCGGCCCTGCGCGACGCTGCGGGTGACGATGTAGACGACCGCAGGCCCGGGCACGAGCAGCAGCCCGAGGACGGCCACGCAGAAGACGGCGAGCGTCGCGATGTCTGGCATGCGGCCATCGTAGGAACGGCGTCAAAGGCTTTCTCGCAGCGCCTTCACGAGTGCTTCCGTGGCCGGTGGGTGGGGTGGTTCGCCGTAGACGGCGGCGTACACGTGCCGGGTCGAGCCGGGCACCTCGGTCACGTGCACGCCGGGGTGGCGGTGGGCGGTGAGCGCCAGCCCGGGCAGCAGGGTCAGGCCCAGCCCGGCCGCCACGAGGGCCTGCACGGCCACGATGTCGTCGCTGGTGAACGAGATGCGCGGCGTGAATCCCGCCTTGTCGCAGATGTCCAGCAGGTGGCTGCGGCACCGGTCGCAGCCCGCGATCCAGGGTGAGCCGGCATGCTCGGCCAGCCCGCTCTCCAGCCCGCCGGCCGGGGCGCTGGACACCAGGTAGCTGAGTTCGTCGAAGAGGTGGATCATGTGGAGGCCGTTGTCCTCCGGCGCGGTGTCGTCGTACCGGAACATCACCGCCACGTCGGCCCGGCCCGCCCGCAGCAGCCTGAGCGCCTCCGGCGGCTCGGTCTCCATGAGCTCCAGGCGCAGCCCGGGGTGGGCGGCGGCGAGCAGGCCGGCCGCCTTCGGGATGAACGTGCCGAGCGCGGAGGGGAAGGCGGCCAGCCGCACGCGGCCGGTGCGCAGCCCGACGTGGGCGGCCAGTTCCTCGGACGTGGCGTCGAGGCGGCCGATGATGTCGGCGGCGCGTTCGGCGAGCAGCCGGCCGGCGTCCGTGAGCCGGATGCCGCGCCCGGCGCGCTGGATGAGCTTGGCTCCCGTCTCCGCCTCCAGCCTGGCCAGGTGGTGGCTGACCGAGGGCTGGGAGTAGTGGAGTTCCCTGGCGGCAGCGGTGAGCGACCCCGTACGGGCGACCGCGACCAGGACGTGGAGCCGGGTGACGTCGAGCATCTATCAATGGTATCTATCGATAGGCCAGAAGACTTCTGTTGGACCTATCGATGCAAGTGGGACACGGTGGAAGGGAAGGCGATTTTCCAGGGAGTACCTCATGCGCACCGTCACCGCCGTCCGTCCGGGGCTGGATCTGCTCGTGTCCGGCATCTCCGCGATCGTGGCGCGCGAGATAGAGCCCCGCGACACCGCGCACGCCGTCGCCGATCTGCTCCGCGACGGCCTCCCCGGGCTCGACATCCTCACGCCGGAGGAGCGCGCGGGCTCACCCGACGGGTACGTCTCGCACGTGCTGCACGCCCAGGAGCGCTTCTCGGTGGTGGCGGTCGTGTGGCGGCCCGGCCAGTTCACGATGATCCACGACCATGTGGCGTGGTGCACGTTCGGCATCCTCAGCGGCATCGAGTACGAAACCCTCTACCGCGACATGGGTCACCATCTGGTGGAGATCGGGCGCGCGGCCAACCGCCCCGGCGAGGTCAGCGGGTTCGCGCCGCCCGGTGACATCCACATGGTGCGCAACACCAGCGACGAGGTCGGGGTGTCGCTCCACGTGTACGGCGCCGACGTGAGCCGGCTCGGCAGCAGCGTGCGCCGCGTCTACGACCTGCCCGTGAGGTAGCGACCTCCACCGGCCGTCCGGCGCCTCCCAGCGCCGGGCGGCCTTTGCGCGCGCTCCCGTCGCTTAGGAGCCGGCTGTCCTCGCGCCCAGATAGGAAGCGAAACTTGTGCAACTTGTATTGCGCAAATTTCCTTTCGCTTCTATGGTGGAATCATGGTCGCCGAGAAGAACCATCGCGTCAAGGACATCGACACGCTCAAGGCGCTGGGCCACCCGCTGCGCATCAAGCTCTACCGCGCGCTCTTCATGGCGGGCACGGCGACCGCGTCCCAGCTGGCCGACAAGGTCGACGAGGCCGTGTCCCTGGTCAGCTACCACCTGCGCAAGCTGTCCGCGCACGGCATCATCGAGGAGGCCGAGCCGGGCAGCGGCGACGGCAGGGAGCGGTGGTGGCGGCCGGTCTCCACCACCGTCAGCACCAGGGACGAGGACTGGCGCGACGCCCCCGAACGGGCCGCCGTCCACACCGCCGTCTCCCGCGTGTACGCCCGCCAGCGAAACGAGATGTACGAGGAATACCTCGACAGCAAGCACGCGTGGAGCGACGACTGGCGCGGCGCGTCGTTCAGCTCCGAGTTCCTGTTCACGCTCACGGCCGAGGAACTGCAGGAGCTCGGCCGCGAGCTCGGCGAGCTGGTCGCGAAGTGGCGCGAACGCGGCACGGCGGCCCGCGAGGCGGGCGACACGCAGGGCCGCGAAAATGTCGCCCTGCACGTCAACGCTTTCCCGTTCCGCGTCTGAAGCGACCCGCTCCCCGCCCAGAAACGATCCACTCCGTGCCTGAAACGACCCCTGGGAGGGCCGATGAACACCGACCTGTTCCTGTACGTCGAGCGCGTCCGCGCCCTTGAACTGCGCGCCGAGGCTGAGCGCAGCCGCCTGGCCGAGACACCCGTCCATGCCGCCCGCCGCTGGGAGACCCGCCTGGGCTGGGCACTGATCGAGATGGGCCTGCGGCTCGTCCACCGCCGCCCCGCCCACTCCTGACCGGCCACGGTCCACGGAGTCAGGGCAGGTCACCGGCGTTGTCGACGATGCAGGCGCCGAGCACCGACATCCCACGGCTTCGCCGTCGTCAACGACCTCGACGCCCATATAGCGGTGGTCGCCGGAGTCGAGAACGTGGACGGCCCTGCCGTGAGAGCCCGGCGACGATGTCGTCCGCAGGCTCCAGTCCGAGGCGGCGGATGACGTAGCGCCTGAGCTCGGGGGCGTGGCGGGCGAACAGCGTGGCGAACCGCTCTGAGTCGTGCCGGGTTATGGCGCCCGCCGCAGTGTCATGGGCCGCCTCTGTGGCCCCGGGCCCCGGCGAAGTGGGCGCCCGCCTCAGGCCAGGACGTCGTGGAGCGCCGGCGCCGGGTGGACGCCGAGCTCGGTGAGCAGCGCTTCGACGCGCTCGGCGTCCAGGGGGTCGACGGGCAGGACGTGTCGGGTCCACCAGCGGGCGTGGGCCTGGGCGGGGCCCGGCCGCACCAGGGCGAGATAGTCGCTCAGCGGCGGGTCGTAGATGAAGCCGGGCACCACGCCGCGCCGTTCGAGGGCCCGCACCACCTCGTCCCGCTGCCGGACGAGCAGCGGCACGCGGAGCAGGGGCAGGGCCAGCGTGGCACGCAGCTCGGGCTCGCGCGCGGCCACGCGGTGCCCCTCCCAGCGGGGCCCCCAGGGTGCCAGGCCGGTCGCCTTCATCGCCTGCCACGCGGTGCCGGTGAGCCCGGCCCGGGCGACGGCTTCGCGGGCCATCGGCCGCAGCAGGTCACGCAGGTGGCCGTGCCAGGTCCCCGGCCGCAGCAGCGTGTCCAGCGTGCCCGCCGCCCCGGCGAGCCGGGCGGTGTCGGCGCTGGTCAGGAAGCCGCCCGACATGGCGCGGCCGTGCTTGGCCAGGCTCAGCACCCCGACGTCGCCGAAGGTGCCCAGCGGGCGCCCCGCCACCTGCACGCCCAGCGCGTGGGCGGCGTCGTCGACGAGCACGAGGCCTCGTTCCCTGCAGGCGGCCTCCAGCTCGACGATCCGGTCGGGCTGGCCGTACAGGTGGGTGGTGACGACGCAGGCAAGCCCCCGGTAGTCGACCCTGGCCGGGTCGATGTTGCCGTCGCGGATGCTGACCGGGGCCATCACCGGCTCCAGCCCGGCGGCCAGGGCGGTGAACAGCACGGTCTCGCAGTTGGTCGGCGCGATCAGGACCCGGTCGCCCGGCCGCGTCCAGTGGCGCAACGCCGACGACGCAGCCGGCGCCAGGGGCCGATCAGGTGGCGCACCACCGGACGCCGGTCGGCGACGGTCACGTCTGATCAACCTAGGGAGCGGAGCGCCGGGTGGTCCATGGCCGGGAGTCGCGGGCCCGTTGACTCTGCGTCCACCCGAGGCGGCTCCGTGCCGTGTCCCGTGGTTAGAGTGGAAAGTACTGCTCCGTCCCCTCGGCGGCCGGTCACCCGGCAGGCGTGGAGGCAGTCGCTCGGCACGCCCGGCGAACGACGGAGGAACCATGAACGACTACCCGCAGATCGCGGACCACGGCATGGTGGGGGACCTGCAGACCGCCGCGCTCATCTCCGGAACGGGCGCCATCGACTGGTGGTGCACGCCACGGTTCGACTCCCCGAGTGTCTTCGCCTCCCTGCTCGACAGCGAACGCGGCGGTTTCTGCCGGCTCGCCGTCGACTCCGGCCGCGTCGCCGGAGTGACCATCCGGCAGCTCTACCTACCGGACACCGCGATCCTCGTCACCCGCTTCATGGCTCCCGGCGGCGTCGGAGAGGTCGCCGACTTCATGGAACCGAACCCCTCCAGCATCCCCACCGACCGGCACCGTCTGGTGCGGGTCGTCCGGGTGGTCCGGGGCAGCCTGCCCTTCTCCTTCGTCTGCCGTCCCCGCTTCGACTACGGGCGGGCACCGCACACCCTCACCTTCCTCGATGACGGCTCGGCTCTTCTCCGTGGCCCGGGAATGGACCTGCACGTGCAGGTTCCCCCCTCTCTCTCGCTGCGCCCCGACGGCGACGACGTGACCGCCGACTTCGTCCTCCAGGCCGGTGAGACGGCCTTCGTCGTCCTGACCACCGAGAGCGGTGCCGGCGGGAGCGGCGGGCACCACGCGGCAGCCCCTCCGACCGCCGACGAGGTGCGCGCGAGCATCGAATCGTGCCGCGCCTTCTGGCATGACTGGCTGCGCGCGTCCCGGTACCGCGGCCGCTGGCACGATATGGTCAACCGTTCGGTGATCACTCTCAAGCTGCTCACCTACGCGCCCACCGGCGCGCCGATCGCCGCCGCCACGATGGGCCTGCCGGAACAGATCGGCGGCGAGCGCAACTGGGACTACCGGTACACGTGGGTCCGCGACGCGTCGCTGTCCGTCCGGGCCCTGATCGACCTCGGCTTCGTCGAGGAGGCCCAGGCCTTCCGCAGATGGCTGCGCGAGCGCCTGGAGGCCGGCGGCACGGCCTCGGGCGAGCCGCTGCAGATCATGTACCGGATCGACGGCGACCCCTACCTGACCGAGGAGGTCCTCGACCACCTGGAGGGGTACCAGAAGTCCGCGCCGGTCCGGGCCGGCAACGCGGCCGCCGACCAGCTCCAGCTGGACATATACGGTGAGGCCGCCGACGCCCTGGCCCAGGCCCAGGAGATCGGGGACATCCGTGGTTGGCGATCCTTCGCCGGCGTGCTGGACTGGCTGGCCGACGCCTGGGACCGTCCGGACGAGGGCATCTGGGAGACCCGCGGCGGGCGCCAGGACTTCACCTACAGCCGTCTGATGACCTGGGTCGCCTTCGATCGCGGCATCCGCATGGCCACCACCTACTCGCGCCCGGCCGATCTCGTCCGCTGGATGGCCACCCGCGACGCCGTCTTCAGCCAGATCGTCGACCGCGGATGGAACCCGCGCAGGCAGGCCTTCGTCCAGCACTACGCCACCGACGTGCTGGACGCCTCGCTCCTGCTCATGCCCCGCGTCGGCTTCATCTCCCCGCGTGACCCGGCCTGGCTGAGCACCCTCGACGCCATGGACCGCGAGCTGGTCAGCGACAGTCTCGTCTACCGCTACGATCCGGCCGCCTCCCCGGACGGGCTGCGCGGCTGCGAGGGCACCTTCAACCTGTGCAGTTTCCTCTATGTCGAGGCCCTCGCCCGCGCCGGCCGGCTGCAACAGGCCCGCTACGCCTTCGACAAGATGCTCACCTACGCCAACCACGTCGGCCTGTTCGCCGAGGAGATCGGCCCGTCGGGCGAGCAGCTCGGCAACTTCCCGCAGGCGTTCACGCATCTGGCGATCATCGCCGCGGCCGTCGCCCTCGACGAGCAGCTCGACCGCGCCGGCCGGTAGGCGGCGCGGCGCAGCCCAGGGCCGGAGGCCCGCGGACCGGGGGAGCCCGTACGGCACGGCCCGGCAGGCTATGCCGGGCCGGGCGGTCCCGAACCGGACGGGAGGCTGATGGCGGCGGCGAGGCCGATCAGCGCGAAGACCGCGAGAGCGATCATGGCGAGAGCGTAGGAATGTTCTCCCTCGGCCGACCTGGAGATGAGGATCGTGCCGACGATCGCCGTGCCGAACGACGAGCCGAGGTTGGAGACGCTGCGTGACAATCCGGAAATCTCACCCTGCAGTTCTTCGGGGAAGCTGGACTGCACGACGTTGACCGACGGGGTCAGCATCACGCCCACGCCGAGGCCGATCAGCAGCAGTCCCGGCGCGAAGGCGACGACTCTCGAGGACGCCCCGACCAGGGCGAGCAGGATGCCGATCCCGGCCACGGTCATGGCGAAACCCGCCGAGATCAGCGACTTCTGCGAATACTTCCTGGCCAGCCGCTCCGCTGCCAGCGACGCGACGAGGGCGCCCACGGTCGCCGCGGTGAAGATGACACCGGTCTGGATCGCGTTGTACCCGCGGACCGTCTGGAGGAAGACGGAGACGACGAACGACGTTCCCATGAGGATCAGCCACTGCATGTTCTGGGTGACGAGGCCGAGATTGGACGTGTGGTTCCGGAACAACCCCGTCGACAGCAGCGGCTCCCGCCCCGCCCGCTCCCGGGATCGGATGTGCAGGAAGAACCAGGCCAGCAGGACGGCCCCCACCGCGAGGAACGCCGCCATCAGCGCGGCGTCGTTGTCGGCCTGGAGGATCCCGAACACCACGAAGAACATGCCGACCGCCGACAGAACCGCCCCGGCGGCGTCGAAGGGGCGTTCCGGATCCGGCGCCACGGGGTCGACGAGCCCCCGGCTGAGGAAGAGGATGAACGCGACGACCACCGCCTGGAAGACGAAGGCGGCCCGCCAGTCGATCGCCGTCGCGATGAATCCTCCGATCAGCGGGCCCGCCGCCGCCCCGACGCCACCCAGGCCGCTGATCACGCCGAAGGCCCGGGCCCGCGACGGGAGATCGTCGTACGCCATCGTCGCGAAGATGTAGACCGGTGGGATCAGCAACGCCGTACCCACCCCTTCGAGCACCGAGTTGCCGAGGATCAGCACGCCGAGACCGGGCGAGAACGCGCTGATCAGGGCGCCGGCCCCGTACAGAGCGAGGCCCGCCAGAAAGCACCGCTTGCGACCCCAGCGGTCGGTCAGCTTGCTGGCGGGGATCATGAGCACCGCCATGATCAGCAAGAACAGCGTGATCGTGCCCTGCACGCCCTGCACCGTCGTGTCCAGGTCCTCGCCGATGTCGTTGATCATCACGTTCATGTTCGAGCCGGCGAAGCTGCAGATGAACTGGGCCAGGGCGAGGGGCGCCAGCAGCCTCCGCGACGAGGCGGCCGGGCCGTGGGCGGCGGGAGTCCTGGTCACCCTGCACTCCGTCCGCCGGCCGGCCGGCGCGCGTGCAGAGCACGGACCTCCCTCTTCCACCTGCGCATAGTCACCTCACATCGATCGGCCGGACCCGCCGGTCCGGCGGGCGAGCCTGGTCAGTGGTGGAGCACGGCCTTGAGCGCCACGATGACCAGTCCGAGCAGCAGGTTGATCAGGCTCGTGACCGCCACCATCCTGAGGGAGGCCCCGATCCTCACCGCCGCCGTGGCCGCCCAGCCGACCTGCGAGGCGACGGCGACCGCGAGAGCCAGCCATGCGGTGCCCTGCGCCCCGAGCCCCAGCAGCGGGCCGACGGCCACGGCGACGGCCGGCAGGACCGCCGCCTCGACGATCGGCCGCTCTTCCGAACAGGCCCTGCGGATGTCGGCCATGCTCATGGCCCGGAAGACCGTACGGGCACCGAACACCCGGGCGTACACGTGGGCGGCCCAGAACACGACCCCGGTGCCCAACAACAAGATGATCAGTTCCAGCCGGGGGAACCTGCCGAGGCTCCCGGCACCGACCACCACGGAGGCGGCCAGAAGCGATCCGTAGACGGCGCCGGTGTAGTTCCTGTGGACGGCGCCGGCCTGCGGATGAGCCGGCGCGTGCGGATCGGACAAGGAGCACCGCCTAGCGGGCGGCCAGGCGGTTCCGCACCGTCACGGCGGTGGCGGCATCGGGACAGGAGATGGCGACGAGGTTGCTCATGGGACGTCTTCTCTCTGGTCGGTGGTGTCACGATGAGGCAACCGCCCAGGACGGGCCGGGCGGCGGTGCCGGATCGGTGCAGCCGCGACCGCTCTCTTCTGCGGCAGGGCAGTTGTCGAAGCTGTCCATGCCTCTCCATATGTCCTGGTGGTCCCCTTGTTTTCGTCGGGCGAGCGCCGCGAAGAGGTAAAAAGTCCAAGGGGGAAAGATGCGTCCCGAGGCCCAAAAGCGAGGTTACGTCTCATTTGCACACTTTTGGGAGAAGGTGCGGAGAGTGCTGACGAGGCGGGGTAGATGGGTGGCGAAAGAGCGGCGCCGAGCGTGCTTCTGAGCGGCTCGACCGTCGCATTCTCGGAGATTGCACGGACGAAGCCGGCGTGCAGGCGCGGCCGCGAACGCGGACCACCTCCCAAGCTCCGCCGTGCGGAGGGAGCCGAGCATGGTAGACCCACGCCACGCGCGCACGCAGCAGCCGTCCCGGGACCAGATCCCGGAGCAGGCGACCCCGCCGCGCACGGAGACGGCCCGGACGCAGACGCCGCTCGCGGAAGAGGCGCCTCGGCCCACCGGCTGGGTGGGCTGGGTGATCTTCGCCGGCATCGGGATGATCATCCTGGGCTGCTTCCAGGCGATGATGGGCCTGGTAGGGATCTTCAACACGGACTTCTACCTCGTCACCGCCAACAACCTGGCGATTCCCGTCAACTACACGGCCTGGGGATGGTTCCACCTGATCATGGGTGTGGTCGTCCTCCTCGCCGGCGCCGCCGTCATGTCAGGCAAGACCTGGGGACGGGTGGTCGGGATCGTCCTCGCCTCCCTCCAGGCGCTCGTCAACTTCGCCTGGTTCCCCGCCTACCCGTTCTGGTCGCTGATCGTCATCGCCTTCGACGTCGTCATCATCTACGCGCTGGCGGTCCACGGCCGGGAGATGAAGTCCTTCGACAGAAGCGGCCTGTAGGGGATTTCACGCCGGGCCTGCGAGGTCCGGGCGCGAGCGCCGAAGTGACGCGGGTGCGCCCCCGCGTCACTTCGGCGGCGCCCGTTTCGCCGCCGGCGGTGGCGGCTTCTTCGCCGCGGCCTCCAGCACCTCCTGGCGCGTGACGAACGTGTCGACCAGCGAGAGCAGCATCGCCACCATGGGCACGGCCAGCAGCGCACCGATCGCGCCGAACAGCGACGCCCCCAGGATCACGGCCGCGAACGACACCCCGGGATGGATGTCCACCGCCCGGGAGCTGATCTTCGGCTCCAGCGTCAGGTTCTCCACCTGCTGGTACAACAGTCCCCAGCCCAGCGCCGCCAGGCCGATCCAGGGCCGGGGCGAGACCAGCCCCACCACGACCGGCAGGGCGACGGAGATGTAGGTGCCGATGGTGGGCACGAGCTGAGCGACCAGGCCCGTCCACGCCCCGAGCGCCAGCCAGGACGGCATGCCGAGCGCCAGGAACACCAGAGCCGAGGCGGTGCCGTTGATGGTGGCGAGGACGAGCCGGGAAGAGACGTACCCGCCGGTCTTGCTGGTGGACACGTCCCAGACGGTGACGAAGACCTCCTGGAACCGGCCAGGCAGCAACTGCGCGATCCATCGGCGCAGCCGCGGCCCGTCGGCCGAGAAGTAGAACGTCAGCAACAGCAGGGTGAACATGTTGAACACCGCCCCCACCACCGTCCCCAGCAGGCTGAGCACGCCGCTGAGCGCACCCTCGGCGTACTCGGCCGCCTGCTGCGGGGTCAGGTTGACGGAGGCGAGGATGTCGGAGATGTCATAACGCGTTCCGAGACGGGTGTTGAGCCATTCCACGACGCCGGTGATGATCCCGGGCAGCGCCTCCAGCAGTACCGCGACCTGCTGCACGAACAGGCTGCCGAACAGGAGGAAGAAGACCACCACGGCCAGGATGAACAGCGTCATCACCAGCAGCGTGGCCCTCCCGCGGCTGGTTCGCCGCGACAGGCGGCGCACGGCGGGCTCCATGGCCAGCGAGAGGAACCACGCGATCACCAGCATGGTGATCAGCGACCCCGCGTCGATGAGCACGAAGCGTACGAAGAGCACCACGGCGACGACGGCCGCTATGCCGAGCCCGGTGCGCCAGACGTCTGCGGGCGCGATCAGCACCCGCACCGCGGGCGCCTTCTCGCGCGGCACCACCGGCTTCTCCATGACTCTCCAAGGACTCGGCGCCACACCCCTGCGTGGACCGCGCGGCAATCACTGCGAACGGACGTGGCCGGCCGGGGAGGCACCGGACGTCGACCTCTTGGGCGTGCCCGGCATCGAGGACGTGGTCCCGGTCACGCCGGACGCTGAGGTGACGTACTCAACGTACAAGGGCCAGGCGCTCCAGCCGGGCATTCTCCGGCCGGTCGGCTCGTCGGCACGCGCGGCCCGGCAGCCAGGGCGGCGCGGCCGGCGCTCGCCGCGGGCGCCATCCGCTCCGAGACGGCGTCACAGGAGCGGGAGAAGGCCGCGCGCGTCCGGGCGGGAGTCGAGGGCCATGACCTGATCCGCCAGAGGTGTCCGGCCCGGCGCGAGGCCGTGGAACTTGGCGAGCAGCCGCTCGTCGGAGAGGGGGTTGGTGGGAGAGCCGAGCGGGTCGCTCACCCTGGCCCGCCGGACGGCGCCCGTGGTCGTGGTGACGGTCAGGGCCGGCTCGTCGATGCCGCCCATCGTCGGGTCCACCTCCAGGTCGATGCGGTCCATGAGCTCGGTGGCCCGGGGGTCGCCGCGCCGTTCGGGGGAGTAGGCGGCCAGGTCGGCGTCGCCGTACAGGATCCTGGCGGCGATGGCGTACGGCAGGCTCAGCTGCGCGCGGGGAAGGGTGGTCGCGTCACGGCCGCCGCACATGCCGGCAACGAGCGGGCTCAGGCGCACGTGGATACGGTCGATCTCGCCGGCGTGCAGGTCAAGGCCGCCGATCGCGTCGATGGAGGAATGGGTGCTGCGGCACGACGCGTACGGCTTGATGGAGCAGCGCGAGATCCGCCACGCCGTGCCGAGGTCGCGGGTCAGGGCACCGGGATCGGCGCCGGCGCCCGCGTAGGTCCGCAGGAAGCCGCCCCACACGTCGTCGAAGATCCGGCCGGGCCCGCTCGTGCCGGACGCGGCCAGCAGTGCGGCGGTCAGCCCGCCCTCGGCGGCGCGGCCCGCGTGCAGCCGCTTGCTCGCCGCGCCGTCATGCACGAACGCCCACAGGCCACCGGAGAAGCCGGCCGCCAGCCCCAGCGCGTGGGCGGCTCGCGCGCTGTCCAACCCGAGCAGCCGCGCGCTCGCCGCCGCCGCGCCGAACGTGCCGCAGGTGCCCGTCGAGTGCCATCCGGTCTCGTTGTGCGCGGCGTACCCGCCGCACGCCTCCAGCGTCCGGCGGGCCACGTCATACCCCAGGACGACCGCCTCCAGCAGCTCGGAGCCGCTGACCGGGCGGTCGGCGAGGCTCAGGCAGGCCAGCGCGGCGGGCACCACCACGGCCCCGGAATGATCGCAGCCGCCGGTGTCGTCGAGTTCGAGCGCGTGCGCCGCGACGCCGTTGAGCAGTGCCGCGTCGCGCGGCGCCACGGCCAGGCCGGTTCCCCAGACAGGTGCGTTCCCGGGCGCGGCCAGGCCGGGAGCGGGGGAGGAAGCGCCGGCCATGGCGGCGCCCAGCGTGTCGAGGAGGTGCCGCTTGGCCCGCTCGATCACGTCGCGTGGCAGCCGCGGGGGCTCGGCGACGACGGCGGCGAGCGCCCGGAGGGGTGTCACGTGGGCGGCGTCCTCATGGGCCGGCGTCCTCACGGGGCGGCGGTCCCGTTGAGGGTGACCTGCTTGATGGCGTTGCCCTTGAGGCCCCACTTGTCGAGCAGGCTCGCGTAGGTGCCGTCCTGCTGCAGGGCGCGCAGTGCCTTGACGACCGCGTCGCGCAGGCGCGGGTCCTGCTTGGCGAATCCCATGGCCTGGTTGACCTCGGTGAACGGCTCGCCGATGAGGTGGAACTTGCCGGGGTCCTGCTGGGAGATGTAGGGGAGGGTCTCGCTGCCCTGGACCGCGGCGTCGACCCTGCCCTGGGTGAGCTGGGTACGCGCGTCCGCGGAGCCCTCCGTGCCGACGACCTTGATCGGCTTGCCGGAGCAGTTCTCCTTGCTCCACTTCTTGATCTCTCCGGGGAAGGAGGTGCGGCGGCTGGCCCCCACGGCCTTGCCGCACAGGCTCTTCGGATCGGCGACCTCGCTCGTGGAGAAGAACTGCGCGCCCGAGCTCAGGTAGCCGACGAGGTCGAGCGTCTCGCGGCGTTCCGGCAGGTCGCTCATCCCTGAGAGGATCATGTCGATCCGCCCGGTGGTGACCGCGCTCTGCAACTGCTCGAAGGACGTCTCCTGCCATTTGACCGTGACTCCGAGCTGCTTGCCGATGGCGTTGCCGAGATCGATGTCGAAGCCGGTGAGCTGGTTGGTCGAGGGGTCCTTGAACTCCAGCGGCGGGTAGTTGGGGACGTTGCCGACCACCATGGTCCCGGACTCGGCGATCTTCGGGGGAAGCCCGCCGTCCGACGCGGTCGCGAGGTTCTTCGGCGCCTGCGCGGTGCAGGCGGTGGCGGTCAGGGCGAGGCAGGCGAGCAGAAGCATGGGACGGGACAACGGAACTCCTAGAGAACTGCTGAGAGGAAGGTCTTCGTACGCTCGTGGGCGGGGTTGACCAGGACCTGGTCGGGGGGTCCCGTCTCGATGACGCGGCCGTCGTCCATGAACACCACCTGGTTCGCCACCTCCTTGGCGAAGCCCAGTTCGTGGGTGACGACGACCATGGTCATGCCGGACGCGGCCAGGTCGCGCATGACCGCGAGCACGTCGCCGACGAGCTCCGGGTCGAGCGCCGAGGTGGGTTCGTCGAACAACATCAGCCGCGGCCGCATCGCCAGCGCGCGGGCGATCGCGACCCGCTGCTGCTGCCCGCCGGACAGGGTCGTGGGGTAGGCGCCGGCCTTGTCCTCCAACCCCACCCGCTCCAGCAGCTCCAGCGCCCGCGTCCTGGCGGCGTCGCGCGGTTCGCGCAGCACCCTGATCGGCCCCTCGATCACGTTCTCCAGCGCGGTCATGTGCGGGAACAGGTTGAAGCGCTGGAACACCATCCCGATCGGCCGCCGCTGCCGGGCGATCTGGGCGTCGCTGAGCTGGTGCAGCTTCCCGCCGCGCTCGACGTGGCCGAGCAGCTCGCCGTCGACCCAGACGGCGCCCTCGTCGATCGTCTCCAGCTGGTTGACGCAGCGCAGGAAGGTGCTCTTGCCCGAGCCGGACGGCCCGATGACGCACAGCACCTCACCCGCCGCCACCTCGAGCGAGATGCCCTTGAGGACGTGGTGGGCGCCGAAGCGCTTGTGGACGTCGACTGCCTTGATCATTTCTTCACCCCTCGGGAGAAGCGGCGCTCGATGACCATCTGGCCCAGGCTGAGGATGGTGACCACGATCAGGTACCAGAACGTCGCCACGAACAGCAGCTCCATGACGCGGTTGTTGGCGTAGTAGATGTTCTGGGAGCTGTGCAGCACCTCCTGGTACTGGATCGCGCTGGCCAGAGACGTGAGCTTCACCATGCTGATGAACTCGTTGCCGATCGGAGGCAGGATGACCCGCATGGCCTGCGGCAACACGATCCTGCGCAGCGTCTGGAAGCGCGTCATCCCGACCGCCTGCGCGGCCTCCGTCTGCCCCTGGTCGACCGAGAGGATGCCGCCGCGCACCACCTCGGAGGTGTAGGCGCCCTGGCAGATGCCCAGCCCGAGCAGCGCGGCCACGAACGGGGTCATCAGGTCGACCATGCGCGCCTCGACGATGCCGGGGATGACGACGTAGGGGAAGACCAGCGCCAGGTTGAACCAGAGGAACAGCTGCAGCAGCTGCGGCGTGCCGCGGAAGATCCACGTGTAGAGGTACGAGACGCCGCGGGTGACGGG
Source organism: Nonomuraea sp. NPDC049378 (assembly GCF_055586745.1). Classification (NCBI taxonomy): domain Bacteria; kingdom Bacillati; phylum Actinomycetota; class Actinomycetes; order Streptosporangiales; family Streptosporangiaceae; genus Nonomuraea; species Nonomuraea sp. NPDC049378. Next base: position 251,573 of record NZ_JBVJHP010000010.1, on the reverse strand, counting down.
GTTCCGCGACATCCGCATCACCGCGAACAACACGCCCAGGGCCACTCCGAGGATCATGGCGAGCACGGCCATGACGAACGTGTTGACCACGCCGGTCAGGATGGCCTGCGCGGTCAGATACCGCCCGACCACGCTCCACTCGATCTGCGCGCCGGCGAACGAGGAGACGATCGCCACGAGGACGGCCACGACGACGATCGCCGCCACGTAGCGGCCGTAGTGCTTGCGCGCCACCCGGGGCAGGTGGGCGACATCTGTGGACATGTGGATCTCCTCACGAGCGAGAGGTCAGTGCGGGTGACAACACCCACAGAACTCGGGTGATCTCGTCGCCGGGGTTGGTGAAGGTGTGGGGAGTGTCGCCGGGGAACAGGAACGAGTCGCCCTCGCGCATCTCGACCCGCTCGCCCGAGGCCTCGATCGTGAACAGTCCTTTGAGGATGTGCACGAACTCGATGTCGACGGGAAGCGCGTACGGCTCGTGGCCCGACCCGCCGCCCGGCTCGATCTCACTGAGCAGGACCAGCAGCCTGCGCTCGTCCTTCGGCGTCAGCTGGTACTCGGTCATTCCGCTGCCGCCGAACTCGAGCCTGGCCCGGCTCTCCGACCTGACCAGCCGCCCGCTGGAGCCGTCGAACAGGTCGGCCACGTCGAGGTCGAGCGCCTTGCACAGGCGCAGCAGCGAGGCGACCGAGATGGACACCTGGCCGCGTTCGAACCTGGACAGGAAGCCCTTGGTGAGCCCGGCCCGCTCGGCCGTCTCGGTCAGGCTCAGCCTGCTCCGGCGGCGCAGTTCGCGGGCCCTCGGTCCGAGACTGGGGGAGTCCGGGATCGAGATCACGTCGCGGGTCCCCGGTAGGCGCGGGCCCAGGCGCGCTGCCGCGCCAGCAGGTCGGTGAGGCGGTCGATCTGCTCCAGGACCCGGTCCGGCGAGGTGGCGCCGTAGCCGGTGCGCGCGGCGAGTGCCGCCTCGACGGTGAGGTGCGGGCGCACGTCCGGGGTCAGCCGCGCGTCCACCGCGGCGAGGTCCTCGTCCGGCAGTTCGTGCAGGTCCAGCCCTTTGTCCTCGCACATCCGCACGAGCGCGCCGGTGATCTCGTGGGCCTCGCTGAACGGCACGCCGCGGCGCGAGAGCCAGTCGGCCACCTCGGTGGCCAGCGTGAAGCCCTCGGTCGCCTGCCTGCGCAACTCGTCGACGTTCACCGACAGCGTGCGCACCAGCCCGGCCATGGCGGGCAGCACGATCGTGAGGGTGTCCACGGTGTCGAAGACGGCCGCCTTGTCCTCGGACAGGTCCCTGTTGTAGGCCAGCGGCATCGCCTTCAGCGTCGCCATCAGGCCGCCCAGGTTGCCGAGCAGCCGGCCGGCCTTGCCCCTGGTGAGCTCGGCGATGTCGGGGTTCTTCTTCTGCGGCATGATCGAGCTGCCGGTGGCGAAGGAGTCGTGCAGCTCCACCCAGCCGAACTGGCGCGAGGCCCAGGTGGAGATCTCCTCGGCCAGCCGCGACAGGTTCACCCCCAGCATGGAGGTGGCGAACAGGAACTCGGCCACGTGGTCGCGACCGGCGACGGCGTCGATGGAGTTCTCGCACGGCCCGTCGTAGCCCAGCTCCGCGGCCGACAGCTCAGGGTGCACGGCTATCGCCGAGCCGGCCAGGGCCGCCGAGCCCAGCGGGGAGCGGGCGGTGCGCCGGTCCCAGTCCTCGAGCCGGTCGGCGTCGCGGGCGAACGCCTGCGCGTGGGCCAGCAGCTGGTGCCCGAACACGATCGGCTGGGCGGGCTGCAGGTGGGTGAAGCCGGGCGCCGCGGTGCGGACGTGCGCGCGGGCCTGCTCCACCAGGCCGTCCTGCAGCTCGGCCAGGGCCAGCACCAGCTTCCTCGCGTGATCGCGCAGGTACAGCCGCAGGTCGTTGGCCGTCTGGTCGTTGCGCGAGCGACCGGCGCGCACCTTGCCGCCCACCTTGCCCAGCCGCTCGACCAGGACCCGCTCCAGGAAGGTGTGCACGTCCTCGTCGGAGCCGTTCGGACCGACCCGTCCGGCGCGTACGTCCTCGTCCAGCGTGTCGATCTCCGCCAGCAGCCGCTCCGCCTCGGCCGCGTCGAGGATCTCGGCTCTGAGCAGCTCACGGACGTGGGAGCGCGAGCCCGCCAGGTCGTAGGCGGACATGCGGAAGTAGCTGTCGGGCGCGCGGGAGAGAGCGAGCAGCGACGGATCGGCGGGCGAGCGGAAGCGTCCACCCCAGAGCTGTTCGGACAACGCGGTTGCCTTCCGGTAAACGAAGTTTTCCGACATAGTGGTCTGCGTTGCCAGGGGTGTCAATAGCACCTCTTAAGCAGAAATATGCCGTTAACGAGGGAGTTTCATGTTTCAGGGACCCGTCGACGCCTCGCAGGTCCCACGCTTCGCAGGTCCCGACACCTATGCCCGGTTGCCCCGCCTCGACCAGGTGGAGCGGGCGGATGTCGCGATCGTGGGCGTGCCGTTCGACAGCGGGGTCTCCTACCGTTCCGGCGCCCGCTTCGGCCCGGCCGCGGTGCGCCAGGGCAGCAAGCTGATCAGGCCCTACAATCCCGCGCTGGACGTCTCTCCGTTCGCCGACCTGCAGGTCGCCGACGCCGGGGACATCGCCTGCAACCCGTTCGACATCGGCCAGGCCATCGACACGATCGAGCAGGCCGCCGGGGGGTTCGACGCCAAGCTGGTCACCATCGGGGGCGACCACACCATCGCGCTGCCGCTCCTGCGTGACGTGCACCGCAAGCACGGGCCGCCGGCGCTGCTGCACTTCGACGCCCACCTGGACACCTGGGACACCTACTTCGGGGCCGAGTACACGCACGGCACGCCGTTCCGCCGCGCGGTGGAGGAGGGCATCCTCGACACCGAGGCACTCAGCCACGTCGGCACCAGAGGACCGCTGTACGGCAAGGCCGACCTGGCCGAGGACCGCAGGCTCGGCTTCGGCATCGTCACCTCGGCCGACGTCATGCGGCGCGGCCCCGACGAGATCGCCGACGCCCTGCGCCAGCGGATCGGCGACCGGCCGCTCTACATCTCCGTCGACATCGACGCGCTCGACCCCGCCCACGCCCCGGGCACGGGCACCCCGGAGGCGGGCGGCCTGACCAGCCGCGAGCTGCTGGAGATCCTGCGCGGGCTGTCGGGCTGCAACCTGGTCGGCGCCGACGTGGTGGAGGTGGCCCCCGCCTACGACCACGCCGAGATCACCTCGGTCGCCGCCGCGCACGTCGCCTACGACCTGATCAGCCTGTTCGCGCTGGGGAAACGGACATGAGAACCGGGGGAGACCTGGTCGCCGAGACCCTGGCCGCGCTCGGCGCCACCACCGTGTTCGGCGAGCCGGGCCAGCACGCGCTCGCCATGTTCGACGCCCTGCGCCGCTCCCCGCTGCGCTACGTCGGATGCCGCACCGAACTGGGCGTCGCCTTCGCGGCCGACGGCCATGCCCGGGCCACCGGGACGGCGACCCCGTTCCTGGTCTCCACCGGCCCCGGTGCGCTGGCGACCCTGCCCGCCCTGATGGAGTCGCGCCTGGCCTGCGCCCCGGTGGTCGGGATCTCCAGCCAGATCCCGTCCGACGGGCTGGGCGGCCGCAGGAAGGGATACCTCCACGAGCTCCCCGACCAGGCGGGTTCCTTCCGCGGCGTGGCCACGTCGGTCCAGGTCGTGCGGGCGGCCTCGCAGATCCCGTCCGCCCTGGCCCAGGCCTGGGAGGCGGCGCTCAGCGTGCCGCAGGGCCCCGCGTGGGTGGAGATCCCGCAGGACGTCCTGCTCGCGCCCACGGACGTCCCGGTGGTGGCCGGCCCGAGCGTGTGCCCGCGCACGCCGCAGCCCCGTGCCGAGCTGGTACGGCAGGCCGTACATGCGCTCGACTCCGCGTCGAACCCCGTCATCCTGGCCGGCGGCGGGGTCAACCTGTCAGGGGCGGGGCCGGAGCTCCTCGCCCTGGCCGAGCGGCTGCGCGCGCCGGTGGCCACCACGTTCTCCGCGAAGGGTGTCTTCCCCCGCGAGCACCCGCTGTCGCTGCAGTCGTGGCTGGAGGACCGCTTCGTCACCGAGTTCCTCGAGGAGGCGGACGTGCTGCTGGTCGCGGGTTCGGGGCTGGGGGAGCTGTCCAGCAACTACCACACGATGCGCCCGCGGGGGCGCGTCGTCCACATCGAGGCCGATCCGGGAAAGCTGGAGGCCAACACGAGCGGTTCGCTCGCCGTGCACGGAGATGCGAAGGCGACGCTGGGCGCGCTCGCCGCGGCGGTGCGGACCAGGGAGGGCGACGGGCGCGCGGAAGCGGCCGTGGCGGACGTGCTGCGGCGGGTGCGCGACCGGCTCGCCGGCCACGAGCAGGAGTTCGCGCTGCTGGAGGCGATCCCGTCCGGCGTGCCGGCGTTCTGGGACATGACCATCCTCACCTACTGGGCGTGGTCGGCCTTCCCCGGCCACATGTGGTCGGCGCAGGGCGCCGGCGGCCTCGGATACGCGCTGCCCGCCGCGGTCGGCGCGGCGGCCTCGGGACAGCGCACGCTGGCGATCTCGGGCGACGGCGGCGCGATGTACGGCCTGGCGGAACTCGCCACCATGCGCCAGCACGGCCTGGACGTCACCTGGCTGATCGTCGACGACGGGGGCTACGGCATCCTGCGGGAGTACATGACCGGCGCGTTCGGCACGCCTACCGGCACCGAACTGGCCAGGCCGGACTTCGCCCGCCTGGCCGCGTCGTTCGGGGTCGCCGCCCGCGACGCGACGCCCGGTTCCCTGGCCAAGGAGCTCGCCGACTCCCTGGCCGAGCCGGGGCCGAGCGTCGTGGTCCTGCACGCCCGCCCCCGCATGTTCGCCCCGACCTAGGAACGACCGGCGAGAGCCCCTCCTAGACGCCGAGCGCCGACGGGAGGCTCAGCTCGTGCAGGAACAGCGCCTCCGCGGTGGCGACGCGGCGGAGCTCCTCCAGGTCGACCCGCTCGTTGGGCGCGTGGATGGCGGCGTCCTCGTCCTCCGCGCCGAACAGCAGGATCTCCGCCGCGGGGTACTGCTTCAGCAGCGTGTTGACCAGCGGGATCGACCCGCCCGCGCCCACGTCGCGCGGCGGGCGGCCGAAGGCGCGCTCCATCGCCCGGTTGAGCGCCGACCTGGCCTTGCCGCCGGAGTCGGCCTGGAAGCCGGAGCCCACGACGACGTCGCCGAACGTCACCTGCACGCCCCACGGCGCCACCTGCCGCAGGAACTCCGTCACCGCGCTGACCGTCGTCCTCGGGTCGCCGGCCGGCGGGATGCGGAGCGTCACCCTGGCCCTGGCGACCGGCTGCACGGCGTTGACCGCGCCCGACACCGTCGGCACGTCCATGCCCGTCACGGTGATCGAGTAGGACGACCACAGGCGGTCGGCCAGCGAGCCTGAGCCCACCAGGGAGACCCCGTCGAGCACCCCTGCGGTCTGCCGGAACTCCTCCTCCGACGGCCCCTGGCCGAAGAAGTTGCCCCTGGGCAGGCCCGGCACTCGGACGTCGCCGTTGTCGCCGTGCAGCGCGGTCAGCATGCGCATCAGGGCCGCCAGCGCGTCGGGGGCGGCGCCGCCGAACGATCCGCTGTGCACGGCCTCGCGCAGCGTGCGGACCTCGACGGTGAAGGCGGCCATGCCGCGCAGCGACGTCGTGACCGAGGCGTCGCCCACGCGCGGGTTGCCGGTGTCGGCCACCACGATGGCGTCGGCCCGCAGCAGCTCGGGATTCTGCTCGACGAACGCCTCCAGGCGCTCGCCCGCGTATTCCTCCTGGCCCTCGATGATGACCTTGATGCCCACAGGGAACCGGCCCTGGAAGGCGCGCAGGGCGGTGACGTGGGAGATGATGCCGGATTTGTCGTCGGCGCAGCCGCGCCCGTACAGGCGGCCGTCGATCAGGGTCGGCTCGAACGGCGGGGTGCGCCACGCCTTCAGGTCACCGGCGGGCTGCACGTCGTAGTGGGCGTAGAGCAGGACGGTGGGCGCGCCGGGCGGTGCGGGCGCCTCGCCGTAGACCGCGGGGAAGCTTCCCTCCACCTGCACCTGCTGGACGCGCGGCAGACCGGCGGAACGCAGCAGTTCCTCCGTCAGCGCGGCGGCGGCGCGCACCGGCTCCTCCGGATGCCCGGGGAAGGCCACGGAAGGGATGGCGGCGAGCCGCTTGAGCTCCTCGACGCCTTGGGGCATCGCGGCGGCGACAGCGCTTTCTATCTGGTCAGGAGTCACGGACGGTTCCCTCGGGGGTCGTTCTCACAGAGATTTCTCGAACAGTTCTACAGGGTGACAGGCGCTTTGCCGTCATGGAGGGAGGATACGAGGTTCCGTGACGCGCTGACCGCGCTGAGCCACTGCGGCAGGTGTACGGATTTCGTTGCTGTTACAGAGCGGTTCTGCGGATCTCGATTTTCTTGCAGAGTGTCGCGACCGATTCGCTTGGCAAGCATCAGGTGAACAGGCAAACTGTGGGAAGTCAGACACGAGGGAAGATAGCCATGACGCAGCCGGAAAACGACGTCCTCAAGGCCGCGCAAGACCATCTGTGGTTGCACTTCACCAGGCACAGCTCCTACCAGCAGTCCGAGATCCCGACCATCGTCCGGGGTGAGGGCTCCTACATCTACGACATCCACGGCAAGCGCTATCTCGACGGTCTGGCCGGGCTGTTCGTGGTCCAGGCCGGGCACGGGCGCCAGGAGCTCGCCGAGGCCGCCGCCAAGCAGGCCCAGGAGCTCGCGTTCTTCCCGCTGTGGTCCTACGCCCACCCCAAGGCGGCGGAGCTGGCCCAGCGCCTGGCCTCCCACACCCCCGGCGAGCTCGACCGCGTCTTCTTCACCACCGGGGGCGGCGAAGCGGTCGAATCCGCGTGGAAGCTCGCCAAGCAGTACTTCAAGCTCGTCGGCAAGCCGCTCAAGCACAAGGTCATCAGCCGCCAGATCGCCTACCACGGCACCCCGCAGGGCGCCCTGTCGATCACCGGCATCCCGGCGTTCAAGGAGATGTTCGAGCCGCTCGTGCCCGGCTCCATCAGGGTGCCCAACACCAACCACTACCGCGCCGACGAGATCACCGGCGTCAAGGGCATGACCCCCGAGGAGTACGGCTTCTGGGCCGCCGAACGCGTGGCCCGCGCCATCGAGATGGAGGGCCCCGACACGGTGGCCGCCGTCTTCGCCGAGCCCGTGCAGAACGCCGGCGGCTGCTTCCCTCCCGCCCCCGGCTACTTCCAGCGCCTGCGCGAGATCTGCGACGAGTACGACGTGCTGCTCGTCTCCGACGAGGTCATCTGCGCGTTCGGCCGGCTCGGCACCATGTTCGGCGGCCAGAAGTTCGACTACGTGCCGGACATCATCACCTGTGCCAAGGGCCTGACCAGCGGCTACTCGCCCATCGGTGCCATGATCGCGCACGAGCGGCTGTTCGAGCCGTTCAAGGGCGGCGACACCATGTTCGCGCACGGCTACACCTTCGGCGGCCACCCCGTCTCCGCCGCCGTCGCGCTGGCCAACCTCGACATCTTCGAACGCGAAGACCTGCTCGGCCACGTCACCAGGAACGAGCCGCTGTTCAAGGAGACCCTCGAAGGGCTGCGCGACCTCCCGATCGTCGGCGACGTGCGCGGCTCCGGCTACTTCTGGGGCATCGAACTGGTCAAGGACAAGACCACCAAGGAGACGTTCGACGCCGAGGAGTCGGAGCGGCTGCTGCGCGGCTTCCTGTCCAGGGCGCTGTACGAAGCCGGCCTCTACTGCCGGGCCGACGACCGCGGCGACCCCGTCATTCAGCTGGCGCCCCCGCTGATCGCCGGACCCGAGGAGTTCGCCGAGATCGGGTCCATCCTCCGCAACGTGCTCACCGAAGCATGGGCGCGCCTCTAGGGGCCGCTCGCCGTCACACCATCCGGTACGACGTGCCGGCGCGCGAAAGGATCCACGGATGAAGATCGGCGTTCCCGCCGAGGTCAAGAACCACGAATATCGGGTCGCGGCGACCCCCGCGGGCGTTCACGAACTCGTGCGCAACGGCCACGACGTCACCGTCCAGCAGGGTGCGGGTCTGGGCTCGTCCATCACGGACGAGGAATATCTCGCGGCGGGCGCCAAGATCGTCGACAGCGCCGACGCGGTGTGGGGCGAGGCGAGCCTGGTGCTCAAGGTGAAGGAGCCGGTCGCCGAGGAGTACCACCGGCTGCGCGACGGGCTGGTGCTGTTCACGTACCTGCACCTGGCCGCCTCCCGCCCGTGCACCGACGCCCTGCTCAGGGCGAGGACCACGGGGATCGCCTACGAGACGGTGCAGGTCGGCGGGGCGCTGCCGCTGCTCGCCCCGATGTCCGAGGTCGCCGGCCGCCTCGCGCCGCAGGTGGGCGCGTACAACCTGATGCGCTTCAACGGCGGCCGCGGCGTCCTGCCGGGCGGAGTGCCCGGCGTGGCCCCGGCCAAGGTGGTCGTGATCGGCGGCGGCGTGTCGGGGCTGAACGCCGCTCAGATCGCCGTCGGCATGGGCGCCGACGTGACCGTGCTCGACACCAACGTCGACCGGCTGCGCTTCGTCGACGCCATCTACCAGGGCCGGCTCAAGACGCTGGTCTCGACGTCGTACGCGATCGAGCGGGAGGTCCTGCAGGCCGACCTGGTCATCGGCGCGGTGCTGATCCCCGGCGCCAAGGCCCCGACGCTCGTCTCCAACGACCTCGTGTCCCGCATGAAACCGGGCTCGGTGCTCGTCGACATCGCCATCGACCAGGGCGGCTGCTTCGAGGACTCGCGCCCGACCACGCACGCCGAGCCCACCTACCCGGTGCACGACTCGGTCTTCTACTGCGTGGCCAACATGCCGGGCTCCGTCGCCAACACCTCCACCTACGCCCTCACCAACGCGACCCTCCCGTACGCGGTCAAGCTGGCGAACATGGGCTGGCGGGAGGCCGTCAAGGCCGACGCGGGGCTCGCGGGCGGGCTCAACACGCAGGGCGGCCGGCTGACGAACCAGCCGGTGGCGGAGGCGCTCGGGCTGGCGTACACGCCGGTGACCGAAGTCGTCTAGCCGTCCACGCGGTACGTCGTGCTGCGCACGATCTCTTCGGGGGTGAGCTGCTCCCTGGCGGTCGTCACGGCCCAGCGGTGGCCGAAGCCGAAGGGGTCGCGGAGCACGCCGTACCGCTCGCCCCAGAACATCTCGCCCACCGGCATCTCCACTTCGGCCCCGGCGCCGATCGCCCGCTCGGCCACCGCGTCGGGGTCGTCGACCTCCAGCAGGATCAGCACGGGGCTGCCGCCCAGCGTCGGCGGCGCCGGCGCGCCGAAGGCCGGGGTCTCCTCGCTCACCAGCAGCCGTCCGGCGCCGAGCTGGAGCTCGACGAAGAGGATCGTCCCGTCGGACAGCGTGTTGCGGAACACCTCGACCGCGCCGAGGCCCTCCCGGTAGAACCCGATCGCCGCCTCCGCGTCGCGCACGAACAGGTGCGGGCACAGCCCTTGCGGCCGTAGCGACGTCATGTGACCAGCCCTGCCTCTCTCGCGGCCGTCACCAGGCGTGACATCAGCTCTGCCTCGTCCCGTGCGGCCCGCACACCTTGCGGGGTCAGTTGGTAGTAGCGCCTTCTGGCGTCGTGGGGTGCGGCCGGGTCTCCGGCGTCGACCTCCTCGACCAGCCCGTCGGCCACCAGCCGGTTGATGGTGCGGTAGAGCGTGCCGGGCCCGAGCCTGACCGCGCCACCGCTGATCTCCTCGACGAACCGCATCACCGCGTAGCCGTGCCCGCGGCCGCCGGCCAGTGCCAGGAGCACGTGGAAGCCGGCGGCGGTGAGCATGATTGACACCATAGCACCACTCTGGTTATATCCGTCGTGGATACAACCAGGGAGGTATGATGGCGCTCTCCATCAGCCAGGTCACCCTCTACGTCGGTGACCAGCAGCGAGCGGTCGACTTCTGGACCGGCAAGATGGGTTTCACGGTCACCACCGACATGCCCTACGGCGACGACCGCTGGATCGAGGTCCAGCCGCCCGACGGGGGCGCCCGGCTGGTCCTCATCAAGGCCGACCCCGCCTGGCCCGCGCCGGCCACGGGCATGCCCCACTACGTGTTGTTCCAGGCGGACGACATCGTCAGGACACACCAGGAGCTCGTGGCGCGCGGCGTCGAGTTCGTCACCGAGCCGCAACACCAGCCGTGGGGCTGGTCGGCCGTCTTCAAGGACGACGAAGGCCACCAGTTCCACCTCGGCCAGCGCTGACCACCGCACCGCATTCACCCGGCTCTGACCACCGCACCGTGGTCCACCCCGGCCGGCGCTGACCACCGCACCGGGGTCCACCCGGCCGGCGCTGACCATCGCACCCGGGTTCCGGCCCCGGCCGCTCAGCGCACTCCCAACCGCCTGCGCAGGTCGCGCGCGGTGGCCAGGACGTGCCGGAGCTCGCCCGGGCTCGGCCACGGGGCGCTGCCGGGACGCAGCAGCGTGCCGCGCACCGAAGCCAGGTGCTCGATCGCGCTCACGTGCACCCCGCTCCGCTCCACCAGCCACCCGACCACCTCGGAATGGTCGTGCAGCGGCCGGGTCACCAGATCCCACGTGCCCAGCACCTCCGCCAGGTCCGCCACGTCCAGCGGCACACCGCCCCTGCGCCCGGTGGCGGCCGAGGCCAGCTCCGCCCGAGCCGTCAGCTCCGGCTCGGCGGACCTGCCCCAGGCCGGCGGCGGCGGGTCGGACAGCCACTCGCGCGCCTCGCCGTGCTCCCCCGCCACCGACAGCAGCCCGCCCAGCTCGACCGCGGCCGCGTGGTGCCCGGCCAGCGCCGCCTGCCTGAACCAGTGCTGCCCGCCCGACAGATCGCCGAACTCGGCGATGAGCAGCAGCGCGTAGTCGTAGGCCGACTCGGGGTCGCCGCCCGCCGCCGCCCGGCCGAACCAGTGGCTGGCCGCCGCGTTGTCGCCCAGCTCCACGCAGACGAACCCGGCCATCCGCTGGTCCTCCACCCGCCCGGCGCCCGCCGCCCGCTCGAACCAGGCGCGGGCCGTACGCAGGTCGCCCCGGGACAGCGCGAGACCGCCGAGCCGGGACGAGGAGCCGGCGTGCTCGTGCTTGGCGGCCAGCCGGTAGTAGCCCTCCGCCCCCTCGGGGTCGCGGCTGGCGTGCAGGTAAAGACCCATGCAGTGCGCCGACTCGGCGTGGCCGCCCCTGGCCCCGCGCTCCCACCAGTGCACGGTCTCCTCGTCGTCGCCCGCGGAATAGGCCAGGAACCCCAGGTCGTGCGCCGAGGCCACGTCGCCGTCGGCGGCCGCCTGGCGGTGCCATTCGCGGGCGGCCGCCAGCTCACCCGAGTCCTCGCACAGCAGAGCGAGCCTGCGGGCGGCCGCCCTCGACCCGTCGCGCGCCGCGGCCTCGAACCAGCCCCTGGCGGCCTCCGCGTCGCCGCGCTGTTCGAGCAGCAGCGTCGCCAGGTTGGCCGCGGCCTCGGCGTCGCCGGTGCTCGCGGCCAGCTCGTACCAGGAGACGGCCTCCTCCAGGCTGCCGTGCTTCTCGTGCCAGATGCCCAGGTTGTAGGCGCTGTCGACGTTGCCGCCCGCGGCCGCCCGCTCCCACCAGTGCTTGGCGGCCGTGCGGTCACCGTGCTGGGCGTAGAGCCTGCCGAGCCGGTGCGCGGCCTGCGCGTCGCCCGCCCGCGCAGCGGCCAGCAGCTCGTGCTCGTCTCCCATCCGTGGCGCCGGTACGGCCGGCGCCGTCACCTCTCCTTGCCAGGCCATGGCGACAGAGTGGCACGTGATCACGCGATCGCGAACCGTAATCGCCGACAAGTGCTCCAGAGTGAACGCCGGGGCGCGGTCTCTCGTCGCGCCGTTGTGTCCGCTGAAAGTCCTCATGAGGCCCTGGCCCGGTCTGTCCGGGCGCATGACGATGAAGATCGCACAGAGTAACGCCGCTCACTCCTGGAGCTGGACAGCGGCTCCGTACAAGGCGGGAGCGCACCCGAAGGGAGAAAGACGATGATGCGTAAGAGGACCGCCACAGGCATCCTCGCGGCCGTCGTGGCTGCGACCGGGCTGTGCCTGGCCTTCCCCGGAACCGCCGCCGCGGCAGCCTGCGACGGAGTGGCGCCGGGCGCCGGGCTGTCATCGCCATCCGTGTGGTGGTGCGAGGGCTACTACATGACCTGGCAGGAGTGCCGCGACGCGGGGGCGGCGTACGTGGGGGCCCAAGGCGCGAAGGCGTGGGCTTGCGATGCGGTGGGTCCCCCGAACTACCCCTGGGGGCTCAGCATCCTGGACTGAGGCAGCGTCGCTGATCGTCGCTCCTCCATGCCCGTATGAAGGGGCGGCGACCACGGATGCTGACCAGCGACAGAACAACGGCCCCAAGTGGTGCGACCGGCAGCACCGCTCGGGGCAGGCCGGCGAACCGGGTTCAGGAGAAGGTGAGAATCCCGGAGTACATGCCCATGCCGCAGACGTAGCGCAGGCTTCCCGGTGGATGCGGCGGCAGGCGTACGGTGGCTGGCAGCGCGACGTCACGGCCGCCGATCACGACGGTGTCCGTGCAGCCGTGCTCGGCCACCTTGAAGACGACCTCGACGGGCACGCCCGCGCGGGCCGACACGATCGCCGGGCGGTAGCCGTCGCGGGTGGCCCACACCGTGACGGTCTGGCCTCCCGGCCCGGTGACCGCCTGTGCGGGGTCGGGGGCGGGCAGCCAGCCGCCGAGGCTGACCCCGGAGGCGGCGGTCCAGAGCCCGGCGGAGATCGCGACGACCCCGGCCAGCCTGGCAAGCCGGGTGCGGGAGACCCGCCGCAGCACGTAGCCGAGCAGCGCGAACGCCGGAGCCGTACCGACGACGAACCCCGCCATGGCCGCCGCCCCCGCCACCGGCGACCCGCTGGAGACCGCGACCAGTTCCACGCCGAGCGTCACGCCGCAGGGCACCAGGATTGTGGCCGCGCCCAGCAGCGGCGCCTTGTACCTGGACAGAACCCCGAACGGAGCCCTCGGCGAAGCCTCGGACGCGGCTTCCGACGGGGCTTCCGACAGGGCTTCCGACGGGGCCGCCGCGCAGCCGGCGTGCCCGCGCCGCATGAGCCGGATCGCGAACACGATCACCGTGAGGCCGGCCACGACGAGCAGCACGGCCCGCGCCCGCGGCGGCAGGGTGACGGCCGAGCCGAGCAGCCCCAGCAGCGCGCCGGCGATCGTGTGGGAGGCCAGCCGGCCGGCCAGGAACCAGGCCACGAGCGCGGGATCGCGCCCGTGGCGGCCGTCGGCGAGCCCCATGAGCAGCCCACCCTGTGCGGCGGTGCACGAGGCGGTGCCGGCCACGAGCCCGGCGGCGACCCCACCGGCGAACAGGGCGGCGGCGCTCACGCCTAGCGGGCGAGCGCGGCGCGGCCGGCGAACGTACGGCGGAAATCGGTGCTGGACCGCATTGTCGTCCCCACTTCCTACGAAGCCCGTACACGCAACGTAACCCGGCGCCCCGCTTGCGGCGAGTGACAGTTGTCGCACCGGCGGTGACGTTTGGGTGGAAGCGACGCAAGGCCCGGGTTGCGGAGGTCAGGCCGGGGAGCAAGTTACGATGCCCCGCCCTTGAGAACGGAGAGCTTCTCGTAGTATTCGTCGTCGCCCATCTCGCCGCGGGCGTACCGCTCGGCGAGGATCCGCTCCGCGGACGCGGTGGGCGACCCAGCAGTCCCGGCAGTCCCGGCAGATCCGGCGGGCCCGGCCGGGTGAGCCTGCCGAGGGCCCCACCAGCCCTTGCGCCGGGCGGTGATGGCGAGCGCCACGACGCCGACCCAGAACAGGCCCCAGAACAGCGGGATGATCGGCCAGAACGCGCCGGAACCGCCCCAGTGGGGCACCAGCAGTGCGATGGTGTTCATCAGATACCTCCAAGGAAACCCCCGCCTTCAGCTTCAGGCGGGGGAGGAATCGGACTCCTGCGGAGCAGGGCAGGGGTAGGTGATTGGCCGCCGGGCGGACCGCCGTATCGAACTACCGCACTATTCTCAGCTGATCGTACGGTAGAATGTGAGGCGTGGCGCAGATCGTGAAGCGGGCCTACAAGTACCGCTTCTACCCGACGTCCGGGCAAGCCGAAGAGCTTGCCCGGACGTTCGGCTGCGTCCGCCTCGTCTACAACAAGGCGCTGGAAGAGCGCACCCGCGCCTACGCCCTGGACGGCCGCCGCGTCTCCTACGTGGAGTCGTCCGCAGCGCTGACGGCGTGGAAGCGCAGCGGTGACTACGACTTCCTGTCCGAGGTGTCGTCCGTGCCGCTTCAGCAGGCCCTGCGCCACCTGCAGGCCGCGTTCGCGAACTTCTTCGCCAAGCGGGCCAAGTACCCGACCTTCAAGAGCAAGAAGAAGGCGCGCTTGTCGGCGGAGTACACGCGTAGCGCGTTCCGCTGGCGGGACGGCGCCTTAACGCTGGCGAAGATGGACGCGCCGCTGAACATCGTGTGGTCGCGCCCCCTTCCCGAGGATGCCGAGCCGTCCACGGTCACGGTGTCGAGGGACGCGGCGGGCCGCTGGTTCGTGGCCGTCCTGGTGGAGGAGGCGATCCGTCCGCTGTCGCCGGTCGCGGCGTCGGTGGGCGTGGACGCGGGCATCACCGCCCTGGCCACGCTCTCCACCGGAGAGAAGATCGCCAACGCGCGTTACGAACGGCGAGACCGGCGCAAGCTTGCCCGCGCTCAGCGGGCGCTGGCCCGTAAGGAGAAGGGCTCGAACAACCGGGCCAAGGCCCGGCTGCGCGTCGCCAGGGTGTACGCCCGGATCGCCGACTGCAGACGCGACCACCTGCACAAGGTCACCACACGGCTTGTTCGCGAGAACCAAGTGATCGCCGTGGAAGACCTGACCGTCCGCAACATGGTCAAGAACCACCCGTTGGCCCGCGCCATCTCGGATGCGGCCTGGCGTGACCTGCGGATGATGCTGGAGTACAAGGCGGCCTGGTACGGGCGCACGCTGGTGGCGGTGGACCGCTGGTTCCCCTCCTCCAAACTGTGCTCGACGTGCGGCACCCTGCACCAGTCCATGCCGCTGAACGTCCGCGAGTGGGCCTGCGCCTGCGGCGCGACCCACGACAGGGACGTCAACGCCGCGAAGAACGTGCTCGCCGCCGGGCTGGCGGAGAGCTGAAACGCCTGTGGAGCTGGTGTAAGACCTCAACGAGAGTCCTCTCGGACGGGGCAACCGGCGGTGAAACAGGAACCCTCACGGGCGACCGTGGGAACCCCCTCGTCCACGAGGGGGAGAAGTCAAGTCTCCTCCTTGACGGTTTGCTGCTTTCAGAATCCGCCAAGGGGCCGTCCGGCGAATCGCACGCCGGGTCCTGTTTCCCCTGCGCCCGAGGGAGTGCTCAGGGCGGGCCGGTGTACGCCCGAGGAAGTAGGCGCGGCGCTCGGCCCGGTCCGCTCGTCCCGCGAACCGCGAAGGTGGGCACGGCTCTTCACCTGGCCCACTCGTCCGTACGCGGCGCCTTCTCCGTCCACGAGCCCGGGGTCAGAACACGCAGAACTCGTTGCCCTCCGGGTCGGCCATGACCACCCAGTCGTCGTGGGTGGCCACCACCCTGGCGCCCAGCTCGGTGAGGCGGTCGATCTCCGCGCCGGGGTCGTCGGAGTCGACGTCGAGGTGGAGGCGGTTCTTGACCACCTTGTGCTCCGGCACGTGCTGGAACCACAACCGCGGCGGCCCGCCCTCGACCAGCACCGTCGGGTCGTCCTCCGGGTCGTCGATCCCGTCGGCGCGCAGCCGCGCGAGCTCGGCCTCGTCGTAGGGGGCCACCGCGTAGCCGTCGAGCACCGCCGCCCAGAACCTCGCCAGTGAGGCCGGGTGCCGGCAGTCGACCACCACGTCACGCAGTCTGGCCATGACGTTTCCTCGCTTCGATCAGGAACCTGGCGGAGTGGGCCACGAACGGTCCTTCGCTTTCGATCCGGTCGTGCAGCGCGCGCAACCTCTCCTGGTGGTGCTCGACGGAGAAGCCCGGCACGATCCAGATGACCTTGCGCAGGAAGTAGACGACCGCCCCGATGTCGCGGAACTCCATGCGCAGCCGCTCCGACCGCAGATCGACCACTTCCAGCCCGGCGGCCTCGGCCTCCTGCCCGACCTGCTCGGGGTCGCGGGCCGAGCCGTCGAGCGGGCCGAGGAAGAACTCCGCGAGCTCGAACACGCTCCTGGGCCCGACCTGCTGGGAGAGGTAGGAGCCGCCGGGGCGCAGCACGCGGGCGATCTCCTTCCACCACGTCTGCACGGGGTGGCGGCTGGTCACCAGGTCGAAGACGTTGCTCGCGAACGGCAGGCGCGGCTCCTCGTCGTCGGCCACCACCCAGGCGCCGCGCCAGCGCAGCCGGGAGGCGGCCAGCTTGAGGTTGGGCGGCCACGACTCGGTGGCCACGGTGACCGGCGGCAGCGTGGGCACCCCGGCCAGGATCTCGCCGCCGCCCGTCTGTATGTCGAGCACCGACCCGACCGTGGCCAGGCGCTCGCCGAGCAGCCTGGCGTAGCCCCATGAAGGGCGCTCCTCGGTGGCCCGGCCGTCGAGCCAGGAGAAGTCCCAGCCGTCGACGGAGACGCCGGCCGCCTCCTGGACGAGGTCGTCGTACGTGCGCCGCATCCTCCGACCCTGTCAGGGGCCGGGCCCGGCGTTCAACCATATTTCGTCACGCGAGGCGGCCGCGCACTGGTTCACCCCTTTAGAGCGCGTACATGGTTTCGAGGTCCAGGAGGTGCACCTGCCCGTCCGAAGCGGCCGTCTCCAGGTCGGAGGAGAATCCGTCCCGCGAGAAGAGCACAAATGAGGCGTCTCCAGCGTCCCAGCCGAGCGACAAGAGCAGCTCGCGTAGGTGCCGCAATCTGTGGAGGTCGGCCATCGTACGGGTCTTGTTGGTGCACTTGGCTTCACCGATCAGGGTGATGCGCGCGCTTTTCGACCGGGGCAGCGCCGTCCGGCTGACGGCCATGATGTCCACCTCGTGGCCACGGTGTTCCCTGCAGGCGACCTCCGTCGTGCCGACGTGGCCGATGTCGTCCAGCCCTGTCTCAGCGCCGTGCCATCGAACCCATGTGCGGGCTGCTTCCTCGAAGTGCGGACCGAGGATCTTGTCGGAGAAGGTCTTGCGCGACCGGTCCCACACCACCCCGGCCTGGCGCATCTCCAGGGCGCTGACGTTCGGCTGGACGATCAGGTTGTGGAATCTCACGGTCGGGTCGGCGATGGTGATCGTGGGGCGGCGCTGCCGTAGGAGGTCCTGCTCGTGCCGGAGGAAGCCGCCGTCTTTCATAACGTTCAGGTGGTACGTCAGGGCCTTGGCTTCCATGCCGACCAGGCCGCCGATCTGGGTGGGGGAAGTCGCTCCCATGGCGACCGCCCACCAGATCGCGTTGTAGATGGCGCGGTCACGGATGCGGGGGTCCTCCGCGAGGAGGTAGTCGGGTTCGGTGAACAGAACGTGTGATGGGTTGAGTATGGTCCGCTCCAGCCAGTGGAAAAGCCCTTCCTCGCCAGGTTCCGGCGGATCGCCCACAATGTCGCGATAGCCCGGCGCGCCTCCCAGCACCGCGTCGATGAGGAAGGCGGTCCGCGGGTCTGTTTCCCAGTATTTCGCGGCGTCTCGGAAGCGGAACTGGCCGATGCGCAGGTCGAGGACCGCTCTTCCCCGCAGCGCCTGATCGCCCGCGAGCAGGGAGGACATGATAGAGATCGCCGAGCCGCACAGGACGAGCTTGAAAGGCGGATAGCCCTTGCGAGGTCCGCGTTTGTCGTAGAGAGCCTGGATGGCGGAGGGCAGTTCCGGTGAATGATCCGCCAGATACGGAAACTCGTCCATGACCAGCAGCGGCGGACGGCCTGTTGTTCTGCTCGACAGGGCGTCCACCGCGGTGTCGAGCGCTGTCACCCAGTCAGGAAAGGCGCCGAGGCGATAACCGAGGGCTTGTGACAGAGAATCGGAGAATCGTGTCAGAGCCGCGGCTCTGCTCTGCCTGAGAGCCACGGTGTAGACCCCGCTCGCCGCTTCACACAGGTGCTCCAGGAGGAACGACTTGCCGTGACGGCGGCGTCCGCGTACAACGCCGATGCGCAGACCTGGTGTGAGATCGGTGGCGAAGTGGGCTAGATCTTTCCATTCGTCGACCCGATCGAACACCGCGCTCGGTTTGGTGACCTCCATGAAAGTCATGTTAGCCAAAACTCAGTTAGCCTAATTCGATTTCGGCTAGTTGAGTCAGGCCCAGCCCGGCTTCACCAGGCCGGACTCGTAGGCGATGACGACGAGCTGGGCGCGGTCGCGGGCGTGCAGCTTCATCATGGCCCGGCTCACGTGCGTCTTGGCCGTGGCCGGCGACATGAACAGCTTGGCCGCGATCTCGTCGTTGGTCATGCCGGTGCCCACCAGGGCGAGCACCTCCCGCTCGCGCTCGGTGAGCTGGTCGAGCCCGTCCACGGCGACCGGGGCCTTGGCGCGGGTGGCGTACTCCGCGATCAGGCGGCGGGTCACGCTGGGCGACAGCAGCGCCTCGCCGGCCGCGACCACCCGGACGGCCTGGATCAGCTCGGCCGGCTCGGTGTCCTTGACCAGGAAGCCGCTGGCGCCGCCGCGCAGGGCCTCGAAGACGTACTCGTCCAGCTCGAACGTCGTCAGGATGATGATGTGCGGCCCCGGCGGCATCTGGCGGGTGGCGGTCAGCCCGTCGGTGCCCGGCATGCGGATGTCCATCAGCACCACGTCGGGCTGGTGCTCGCCCGCCAGCCGCACCGCCTCCGCGCCGTCGGAGGCCTCGGCCACCACGGTCATGTCGGGCTGGGCGTCGAGCAGCGCCTTGAAGCCCGCGCGCACCAGTGCCTGGTCGTCGGCCAGCAGCACCTTGATCATGGGGTCTCCTCAGGTAGGGGGAGCCGGGCCTCGACCTGGAAGCCGGTGCCTGACGGGCCTGCGACCAGCGTGCCGCCCAGGGCGGAGGCCCGCTCGCGCATGCCGGGGATGCCGTTGCCGCTGCCGGCCTCGGACAGGAGGGGGACGTCCGTCGCGCCCGTGTCGGCCACCGCGACGACCAGCTCGCGCTCGCCGTATTCCAGGCGCACGGAGACCTCGGAGCCGGGGGCGTGCCGGGCGGCGTTGGTGAGCGACTCCTGCACGATCCGGTACGCGGCCCGCTCCACCTGGGACGGCAGCGGCCGGGAGCCGACGCGTTCGAGCGTCACCTTCACCCCGGAGCGCTCCACCAGGTCGTCGAGGCGGTCGAGCCCGGAGGTGGGGGCACGGGGGGCGCCCTCGCGCAGGACGTTCAGCACCGAGCGCATCTCGCCGAGCACCTCCTTCGACGCCGTCTTGATGGTGGACAGGGCGGTCCTCGCCTGCTCGGGGTTGGCGTCGATGAGGTGCAGCGCGGTGGAGGCCTGGACGTGGATGAGGGAGATGTTGTGCGCGAGCACGTCGTGCAGCTCCTGCGCCATGGTCAGGCGCTCCTCGCTGGCCTGCCGCCTGGCCTCCTCCTCCGCCGTGCGCTCGCGCTCGGCCCGGCGTTCCCTGATGATCCTGACCAGCTCGGCCAGCACCATGAGCAGCATGATGAAGGTCAGGATCCACACGCTGTGCAGGACGTCGCGGTTGCCCATCAGCCAGGCGTAGGCGATGAACGACACCAGCGTCGCCGCCGCCATGGTCCAGGCCATCAGCCGCCTGCCCCGCGTGACGAGCAGGAACAGCAGGACGGCCGGGCTGATGAAGCTGGGGCCGTAGGCGTACCCGGCGATCAGGAACAGGTCGTTGGCGGCCAGCGCGACGGCGGTCGTGAGCAGCGGGAAACGCCGGTGCAGCAGGATCGCCATCGGCCCGACCAGCAGAAGCCCGTAGGCATAGGGGTCGAGCGGCTCCCTGAAGAGCCGCTGCCCCCAGGAGGCGCCCTTCGCGATGACGAACTGGGCGGCGGTCACGATGAGGGCGAGGTAGGGATCGAATCCGTACTTCCTGCGCACGTCAACAACGCTAGATCAAGGCTTTGACCAGCGCATCATCCCTGCGTGTGAGGGGGCCCTACCACGACGGGCGTACCTGGGTCATCGTGGACACCATGCGCCGAGTGATCGTTCCCGCAGCAACAGTCCTCGTCCTGCTCGTGCCGGCGGCGCCCGCGCCGGCCCGGCCCCAGCAGAAGGTACCGGTCGCGGAGGGGTACGGCGGCGCCGTGGCCACCGTCGACCTCGACGCCTCCAAGGCCGCCGTCTCCGTGCTCAGGAAGGGGGGCAACGCCATGGACGCCGCCGTCGCCGCCGGCGCGGTGCTCGGCGTCACGGAGCCGTACTCGTCGGGCCTGGCCGGCGGCGGCTTCATGGTCTACTACGACGCCGGGAAGCGGAAGGTCTTCACGATCGACGGCCGCGAGACCGCGCCCCGGGCGATGACCGCGACGACGCTGGAGGGCATCCCGTTCGAGGAGGGCGTCACCAGCGGCCTGTCCGCCGGAGTGCCTGGCACGGTCGCGAACTGGGACCTCGCCCTGCGGAGGTTCGGCACGATGTCGCTCGGCAAGGCGCTGCGCCCCGCCATCGAGGTGGCGTCGAAGGGCTTCGTCGTCGATCAGACCTTCCACGACCAGACCGCCGCCAACGCCGGCCGCTTCAAGGACTTCACCTCCACCGCCAAGCTGTACCTCCCGAACGGCGCCCCGCCGCCCGTCGGCTCGGTCTTCAGGAATCCGGAGCTCGCGGCCACGTACCGCGAGCTGGCCAGGCGCGGCCCCAGCTGGTTGTACGGCGGTCAGCTCGGCAAGGAGATCGTGGCCACCGTCAAGCGCCCCCCGGTCACCCCCGGCAGCACCCGTGACGTCCGGCCCGGCCTGATGGAGCTGTCCGACCTGCGCGCCTACCGGGCGCTGCTGCGCGAGCCCACAAAGATCTCCTACAGGGGCATGGACGTGTACGGCATGGCCCCGCCGTCCTCCGGCGGCTCCACGGTCGGGGAGGCGCTCAACATCCTGGAGGCGCTGCCCGAGGTCGGCCTGCACGAGTATCTGGAGGCGTCCAGGCTGGCCTTCGCCGACCGCGGCGCGTACGTCGGCGACGTCCCCGGCGTGCCGCTGGAGCAGTTGTTGTCCGACGGTTTCGCCAAGGAGCGGGCCTGCCGGATCGGCGACACGGCGATGGCGCACCCGGCCGCGCCCGGCAGCCCTGACGGCCAGTACGAGCCGTGCCCGCACCCTACGGGCAGCGCCGCGCCGATCGCGACGGAAGGCCCCGAGACCACTCATCTGGTCGTCGCCGACCGCTGGGGCAACGTGGTGGCCTACAACCTGACCATCGAGTCCACCGGCGGCAACGGCATCGTCGTGCCGGGGCGGGGTGTGCTGCTCAACAACGAGCTGACCGACTTCACGTTCGGCCCTGCGCCCGGCGACCCGAACCTGCCGGGCCCCGGCAAGCGGCCGCGCTCGTCGATGGCGCCGACGCTGGTGTTCGACCACGGCAGGCCGGTGCTGGCGGCCGGCTCGCCGGGCGGCTCGACCATCATCACGACCGTGCTGCAGATCCTGGTCAACCGGTACGAGTTCGGCATGAGCCTGCCGGACGCGCTGGCCGCGCCGCGCGCCACCCAGCGCAACACCGAGCAGACGCAGGCCGAGCAGGCGTTCCTGGACGAGCACGGGGCCGAGCTGGAGGCCAGGGGGCACGGCTTCGCGCTCAACCCGGAGATCGGCGCCGCGACGGCGCTGGAGTTCGTCGGCAGGGGCCGGATCCAGGCCGTGGCCGAGCCGAGCCGCCGGGGCGGCGGCAGCGCGATGGTCGTGCAGCCGGCTAGAAGATGAGCTGGTAGGCGCCGGGTTTCACCTTCCGCGTACGCGCCCAGTACTCGAAGGTGAAGCCCGGCCAGATCGTCCTGTTCACTCCGTGCTCGTCCAGATACCAGGATCGGCAGCCGCCCGCGTTCCACACGAGCGGGTCGAGCCGTTCGCGCAACCTCCGGTCGAACGCCCGTTGCGCCTGCGGCCTGACGTCGAGGGCTCTGGCCCGGGTCCTGGACAGCAGGCGCAGGCAGCCGATCACGTACCGCACCTGCGACTCGATCATGAAGGCGACGGAGTTGTGCCCGAGGCCGGTGTTGGGGCCGAGCAGGAAGAACAGGTTGGGGAAGCCGGAGGTGGTGATGCCGTAGTAGGTCTGGATGCCGTGCTGCCAGGCTTCCTGGATCTTCACGCCGCCCCTGCCGACGATGTGCTGCTCGGCGAGCGAGTCCAGCACCCGGAAGCCGGTGCCGTAGATGATCGCGTCGGCGGGGTGCTCGCGGCCGGCGGCGTCCACGATCGAGTGCGGCCTGATCTGCGTGATCTCGTCGGTGACCAGGTTGACGTCGTCCCTCATCAGGGCCGGGTAGTAGTCGTTGGAGATCAGGATGCGCTTGCAGCCGATGAGGTAGCCGGGGGTGAGCCTGCGGCGCAGGTCGGGGTCGGGGACCTGGGCTGCCAGGTGCCTGAGCGCCAGCTTCTCGTGCGCCTTCATCAGCCGCGGGTCGACGGCGAATCCGAGCGCGCGTGACTCCAGGGCCCAGTAGAGGGCGGTGCGCAGCGTCCTCGCCATGCCGGGCAGGCGCAGGGCGTCGCGGGCGCGGGGCGGGATGGCGAAATCGGGTTTGGGGTGCAGCCAGGGCGCCGTGCGCTGGAAGACGGTGAGCCGGCGGGTGACGGGGGCGATCTGGGGGACGAACTGTACGGCGGAGGCGCCGGTGCCGATGACGGCGACCCGCTTGCCGGTCAGGTCGACGGTACGGTCCCAGGAGGCGGAGTGCATGGCCGGTCCGGCGAACGACTCGCGTCCCGGAATTTCGGGGTATCTGGGGATGTGCAGGGCGCCGATCGCGGAGACCACGGCGTTCGCCCGCAGCGTGGCGCCGTCGTCCGTGGTGACCGTCCAGTCGCGGCG
Organism: Nonomuraea sp. NPDC049378; assembly: GCF_055586745.1. Taxonomy (NCBI): domain Bacteria; kingdom Bacillati; phylum Actinomycetota; class Actinomycetes; order Streptosporangiales; family Streptosporangiaceae; genus Nonomuraea; species Nonomuraea sp. NPDC049378. The sequence goes on along the minus strand of NZ_JBVJHP010000010.1, from coordinate 228,641 downwards.
GGCGTCGTCGTACTCGAGGGCGGTGACGTGCTTGGCGTACCGGATGTGCGGGGTGACCCCGTGCCTGTCCGCGCATGACCGCAGATAGTCGTGGATCTCCCGCTGCGGCGCGAACATCCGCGACCAGTCCGGATTGAGGTCGAACGAGTAGGAGTACATGTGCGACGGCACGTCGCACGCGCATCCGGGATAGGTGTTGTCGCGCCAGGTGCCGCCCAGGTCGCCGGCCTTCTCCAGGATGACGAAGTCGTGGTGGCCGGCTTCTTTGAGCTTGATGGCCATGCAGACGCCGGCGAGGCCGGCGCCGACGATCACTATCCCAGCCATGTGACCTCCGCGGCGCATCTATTGGACGTAATGTCCAATGTACGGAGCGGTCGCGGACCGGGTCCAGAGTGAGAACCATCGCAGGAACGACGAAAACCCGCCACGGCCTCCGCGGCGGGTCGTCCTGGCCGGATGCCTACTGGAGCAGGAGGAAGGCGACGACGCCGACGATCACGACCGCGACGACGACGGCGATGATGGGAACGATGGGCGACTTCTTCGGCGGGACCGAGGCTTCCTGCTCGCGCCGCTGCGCGAACGCGCGGAACTGCTGGGTGTTGCCCGCCGGGTCGATATGCTGGTCAGACATGAGCAGCAGCTTAGCGTGAGCGCCTGTGACATTTGCGGAGTTTGGCGGGATCTGTAGGGGTGGGGCACGCCCTGCCGCAGGGGCGGCCTGATTAGGGGACCACCCCACCCGGCGGATAGTTTTGACAACATGCTGAGGACCCTGCTCTCCCCGCGCATGCTGGGGCTGCACCTGCTGACCATCGGGGTCCTCATCGCGTTCATCCTGCTCGGCCGCTGGCAGCTCGGCGTCTTCAACGACTCGGGGAAGCCGCGCGCCTCCACCGACCCCGCGCCTGTCGCGGTCACCACGCTCGCCCAGGTGAGCTCCCAGCTGAACGGTGAGGCCGTCGGCCGCAGGGTCACGGCGGAGGGCTCCTATGACGCCGGGCGCCAGCTCCTGGTGGCCGACCGGCGGCCCGACGTCGACGCCCCCGGCGGCAACGTCTCCCGCGACCACGGCTACTGGGTGCTCACGCCGCTCCGGCTCGACGACGGCACGCTGATGCCGGTGGTGCGCGGCTGGGTGAAGACGCCGGACGATCCCGCGGTGGCGGCCGTTCCCGAGGGCCGGATCGCGGTGCCGGGGAGGCTGCGCCCGCAGCAGGGCACCGACAGCGTGCAGCGCCGCGGCGAGGGCCTGCCGGCCGGTCAGGTGCAGACGGTGTCCACGGGCGAGCTGGTCAACCTGTGGACGGGGCAGAAGGTGCGCGCCGGCTATGTCGTCGCGCAACCGCCGTCGGGCTCGCTGGCACAGGTCAAGGTCGACCCGCCCGTGGTCGGCGGCACGCTCACCTGGCGTAACCTCGCTTACGCCGCCAACTGGTGGATCTTTGCCGGATTCGCCGTTTTCATGTGGTTCCACTTCGTACGCGACGCCGTACGAGCGGATCGGGAACGTGGCAAGTCCCCTGAGATGGCTCTGGAAGGTTAAATCGTGGAATCGGCTCTGAAGCCCTTCCGGGTGCTGGCATACGTGGTCGGCGTCATGCTGCTGGTGTTGTGCGTCGGCATGGTGCTGCGTTACGGCTTCGACGAGCCGGCCCTGTCGAAGATCATCGCCCCCATCCACGGCGGGCTCTACATGATCTATCTCGTCACCGTCATGAACCTGGGCATGAAGGCACGCTGGACGTGGCCGTACATGCTCGGTGTCATGCTGGGCGGCACGGTGCCGTTCCTGTCGTTCTACGTCGAGCGCAGGGTGACCCAGCGGGTGCAGGCGGCGCTGACCGCGGCGGAGGCCTGAGGCCTCCGCCGGGCGGGCTCAGCGGCCGATGCCGCGCTTGCGCGCCCTCTTGAGGCGCTCGCGCTGTGACGGGTCGAGCATCAGGTAACCGATCACCGGAGCGGCGACCACGCCGAGGACAACCAGCAGGGTGACAAAGCCGGTGCCAAAGATCATCAGCGACAGCAGGACCGCGGCGCCTGCGCCAATGGCGTACTTCTGGACTGGCGACATCCTCAACATCCTCCGAACGCGGAGCGCGCGCCCCGCCTCTTCCACATTGTGCGTCGCCTGTCCAACGAGTGGGGCCGCCGCCGTTGTTCCGCTCGCGATGTATCGCAATCGTTGCGCAGTCTTTCAACCCTGTCGAGCCATGATCGCGAGAAGGCCGGAGCGGAGCTCGTCGGGCGTCGGGCGGTCCTGCGGATGCCCCGCGAGCAGCCGTAACAGGACAGGCGCCAGCGCTCCCGCCCTCGTCAGCCGCGCGCCAGGGGCGGGGGGAGCACCTTCGACCGCGGCGAAGAGCGTCGCGCCCAGCGACCACAGGTCGGCCTCCTGGCTCTGGGTGGCCTCGGGGGCGGTGTAGGCGGGCAGCGTGCCCGCGCGCAGCAGCGGCAGGAGCCGCGCCCGCCCGCTCCCGTCGATCATGACGTTGCCCGGCTGCACCCCGCCGTGGAACTCGCCGACGGCCAGCAGCCCGTCGAGCAGGGCCAGCCCGATCGCGGCCGCGCCCGCGGGCGGCAGCGGGCCCGAGGCCGCGATGACCGCGTCGAGCGGGCGGTCCACGGCCAGCCGGTCGAGCGTCTCGCGCACCACGTCCATCGGCGGCGCCCCCGCCGGGTGCAACATCGCTCTGACCAGGGACCTGAGCGGGTCGGCGCCCTCCGCGGGCATCTGGCCGGGCGGGCGGCCCTCGATCGCGAAGTGCAGCGTGGCGGCCATCGACCACAGGTCGGCCGACGGCAGCATGCTGAGGCTGGGGAAGCCGAACCCCGTGAGCACCGCTCGCCCCGTCGTGGTGAGCAGCACGTTGCCGGGATCGACCCGCCCGTGCACGACGCCCGCCTCGTGCGCCGTGGCCAGCGCCGACAGGACGCACACCCCGACCCGCGCCGCCTGCGGGACGGGCAGCGGCCGGCGCGAGCGCACGGCCTGCTCCAGCGAGGCGCCCGAGACGAACTCCATCACCAGCCACGGCGTGCGATCCTCGATCACGACGTCCAGCACCCGCACGATCGAGGCGTGCCGCAGCGTGGTGGCCCTGCGGGCCTCGTGCAGCGCGGCGTCACGCAGCTCGGCGGGCACGCGCAGCCGCCTGACCGCGACGTCGCGATGGCGAACCTCGTCGAAGGCCAGGAGGACGGACCCCGCGCCCAGGGGGTTGAGCAGCCGGTAGCGGCCGGCCAGCTTGCTGGTCTCACCCATCTCGAGGTGCACGATAGCGCCCGTGCGCACGCGTGGCCATCATGCGGGATCGCCTGCCAGCCAGGCCCTGTGCGCCTCGTCGATCTTGCGCCAGAGCTTCTCCTTCTCCTCGGGGCTCACGTCGTCGAGCGGCAGCGCGAACACGTCCGCCAGGGCCGCGAAATAGTCGCGGGCCGTGTCCAGCATGATCGTGTGCGCGCCCGTCCCCACGCGGCGCAGCTCCAGCCCGCGCAGGAGGTCGACGCCCGAGCCGTCGCGCCGTTGCACGACGGCGACCCGGACGAACCCGGACGTCGGAGACGTCGTCAAATGGTCATGCATGCTGACGAAGGCCGATATATCCGTGGGCGCCGGATCAAAATCCATACCTTCGAACGAACCACTCGGATCGTGGTCGAACCGCCAGCCGCCGGGCGCGACCTCCGAGGGGCGCAGCCCGTACGTGAAAGGGCCCTGCCGGGAGGAGCCGGCGACCAGCGGGATCGGCTCGTGGAGGCCGTCGCCCAGCCCGACGTCGACCAGCCACTCGCCGCCAGGGTTGCCGTCAGCCGGCAGGCCGCGCACGGTGAGCACCAGGTGGTTGCCGGTGACGCCCGGCCCGATGCCGCGAGTCCGGACGCCGCCGACATGCCGGGTCACGTCGTAGCCGAGTGCCCCGATCAGCTCGGAGAACGCGCCGTTGAGGTGGTAGCAGTAGCCGCCCCGGCCGCGGATGATCCGCTCGGCCGACTCGACGGGATCGACGGTGGTGGGGCGGCCCAGCCAGATCTCCAGGACCTCGTACGGGACCCGTTCGACGTGCGCGACGTGCAGCGCCCGCAGGTTCTCGACGCTGACGGGAGCGCCTCGCAGACCGGGCAGGCCGAGGCGGCGCAGATATGCGGCGGTGTTCACCCGCCCAGTCTGCACCGGATGTGCACAGATTCAGCAGTGTCGTCTGCACAGGGCGCTTCTAGGCTTCCGTACGTGGCAGAGCAGCGGCGCATCCTCGTGGTCGAGGACGATGTGACGATCGCCCTGGCCGTCAGGAACAGGCTGGCGGCCGAGGGCTTCCACGTCAGGGTGGCGGGCGACGGGCAGGACGCCCTCGTCCAGTACGGCAGGGCCGAACCCGACCTGGTGATCCTCGACCGGCTGCTGCCCGGTCTCGACGGACTAGAGGTGTGCCGCCGGATGCAGGCGGCCAGGCCGGTGCCCGTGCTCATGCTGACCGCGCTCGGAGACGAGACCGACGTGCTCGTCGGGCTCGGCGTCGGCGCGGACGACTACCTGGCCAAGCCGTTCAGCATGCGCGAGCTGGTCGCGCGGATCCACGCGCTGCTGCGCCGGGTCGAACGCGCCTCCCAGCTCGCCGTCGAGGACACCGTGATCAGGGTCGGCGAGGTCGAGATCGACACCGCGGCGCGCAGGGTGTTCGTGCGCGGCGTGGAGGCGCAGCTCACCAGGACGGAGTTCGACCTGCTGCGGCGCCTGGCCGAGCGGCCGGGACAGGTCTTCGAGCGCGACCGGCTGCTGTCCGACGTGTGGGGCTTCTCCGAAGCCGCCGCGACCAGGACCGTCGACAGCCACGTACGGGCGCTGCGCCGCAAGCTCGGCTCCGACGTGGTGCGCACCGTCCACGGCGTCGGCTACGCGCTGGTTCGCCAATGAGGCCGCTCGACTTCCTCGGCCGGATCAAGGTCAAGCTCGGCATCGTCATCGTGCTGGCCGTGGGCACGGCGTTCGTGGTGAACGAGGTCGGCATCGCCTCCGGCCTGGCCGGCGAGGTGCGCATCGCGGTCGCCGTCGTCCTGGCGTTGATCATGGTGCAGGTGCTGGCCATGGGCATGACCAAGCCGCTGCGCCAGATGGCCAGCGCCGCCCAGACGATCGCCAAGGGCAGCTACACGCTGCGCGTCAGCGCCACCTCGCGCGACGAGGTGGGGGAGCTGGCCAGGGCGTTCAACGCGATGGCGGCCGACCTCGGCGAGGTCGACCGGCAGCGGCGCGAGCTCGTCGCGAACGTCAGCCACGAGCTCCGCACGCCCATCACCGGGCTCCGCGCCATCCTCGAGAACGTCGTGGACGGCGTCTCCGCGCCCGACCCCGTCACCATGTCGACGGCGCTCGCCCAGACCGAGCGGCTCGGACGGCTCGTCGCCCAGCTGCTCGACCTGTCGCGGCTGGACTCCGGGGTCCGCCTCATCGAGCCCGAGCCCGTCGAACTGGCGCGGCACGTCGAGCAGGCGGTCCGCGAGGCGTCGCTGGCCCGCGACGACGTCACCATCCGGTGGGTGGTCCCGGGCCGGCTGGGGGTGCGCGCCGACCCCGACCTGCTCGCCCAGGTCCTGTCCAACCTCCTCGACAACGCCGTACGCCACAGCCCGCCGGGCGGCGTGGTCACCGTCAGCGGCGCCGAAGAGGGCGACGCGGTACGGCTCGCCGTCACCGACCCGGGGCCCGGCATCCCGGCGGCGGCCAGGGAACGCGTCTTCGAACGCTTCTCCCGGCTGGACGCGGGACGCACCGCCGACGCGGGAGGCGCGGGACTGGGGCTGGCCATCGTGAAGGAGATCGTCGAGCTGCACGGGGGTTCCATCCGCATCGACGACCGGCCGGGGTGCCGGATGGTCGTCGAATTACCAGGGAGGACGACGATGGCGGACACGCCATTGGAACACGAACGAAGCACGGGGGACGAACGGTCGCCGGCCGTCGGGAGCGAGGCGCTGGAAAGGGACGTCGCCGATCCCGCCGCTGATCCCGCCGCCGATCCCGCCGCCGGCCGCGGCGCGGTCACCGCATCGGCGCCTGAGGCCGCTCCCGCACCGGCGGGCGCTCCGACGCCTGAGGCCGGTTCCGCGCCGGCTGCCGCTTCCGCACCGGGAGCCGCATCGGAGGCCGTTCCAGCGGCGGGGGCCGTTGCGGGGCTTGTCGCGGGACGGGGGACCGACGGTGTGGAGGGCGCGGCCGCGACGGCGGACGGCGGAAGGTCACAGCCGGGATCTCCGGGGACATCTCCGGGGACATCTCCGGGGACATCGCCGGGGACATCGCCGGGGACATCGCCGGGTACTCAGGCCGCTCCCGCCGGCGCCGTGATGAGCGTCGCGACCGGACCTTCGTCCCCCGGTGGCAGCGGGGATCCGGCGCCTGCCGAAGGCGCCACGACACGGCGCGCACCGGAGGCCGGCCGTGGTGTCGAGGGCGCTCCCGCGGCGGACGCCGGTCCCGTTGCGGCGGCCTCGGCGGGTCATGCGGCCGGTGGCGTCGTGGCGACGGCTGGGGGGAGAGCCGTGGACGCGACCGTGCCCGGCGGGTCGCCGCCCGTCGGCGCGAGCTACGCCAGGATGATCGGCGGCGGGGTCATCGGGGTGCTGGCCGGGTTCGCGGTGGGGCTGTTCGCCGCCGCGTTCGCCGGTATCGCGGTCGGAGCCGGATTCGCCCTGGTCACGCTCGTCGTGAGCGTCGCCGTCATGGGCGCCGTGGGCGTGGCCATGGGGGCGGGGTCAGCGCGGCGCACAGCTGCGGTGGCGTACCAGGTGGGTCCCTACCGCGGGCAGGCGGGAGGCGCGGGCTGGCAGGCGGGGGCGATGGCCGGTCACGGCGGCGCGGCGTCCGGACCGGCACGTCCCGCGGGCGGCCAGGCCGGACCGGGGGTCCCCTTGGGGCCGGGCGCCTACGCGGGCCCGGGCGTTCAGGTGGGGCCTGGGGGCGGGCCGGTGGGGCCGCCGCCGTACGTGCCGCCGCCGCTGTTCCCCAAGCCCGACCTGCCCGACGCGCCCCGCTGGTTGTTGCCCGCCGCGGTGGGGGCCGGGGTGTTCGCGGCGGTGGCGTTGCCGGACGCCCAGGTGGGCCTGGGGTTCGTGCTGGTGGCGCTGGTGCTGGGCGCGGCGGCGTTCCCGGCTGTGACGCGCCGGATGACGCCGTGGACGGTGGCGTTCGGGGTGCTGGCGTACTTCCTGATCGCCATGGCGGCGGTGCGCGACGCCGACTGGCTGGTCGCGATCCTGCTCGTGGCGGGGGCCGGGCTGGGCGCGCTGGCGGTCTCCGGGGCGGGCGCGGGCTGGCTGGGCGTGATCAGGGGCGGCGTGTCCGTGGTGCTCGCGCTGGGTCCCGTGCACTGGTTCCTGGCCGGGCCGCTGAAGAAGCTGAAGGCCAGGCGGCGCGTCATGCCCACGCTGGCCGCCCTGGCCATCACGGCGGTGCTGCTGGCGGTTTTCGGCCTGCTGTTCGCCTCGGCGGACGCGGTGTTCGCCAGCTATCTGGAGCGGCTGACCACCACGCCGGACTGGGTGGAGTCCGCGCCGCTGCGGATCTTCCTCTTCGTGCTCTTCGCCGTGCTGCTGGCCGCCGTGGTGCTGGTCGCGCTGCGGCCGGTGAACGATCCCGTGGGGCCGCAGAAGAAGTTCAAGGTGAGCAGGAGCATCTGGCTGGTGCCGCTCACGGCGGTGAACCTGCTGTTCGCGTCGTTCGTGGCGGTGCAGATCACGGCGCTGTTCGGGGGCGATGCCCGGGTGCTGAGGACGGCGGGGCTCACCTACGCCGAGTACGCCAGGCAGGGCTTCTTCCAGCTGGTCGTGGTCAGCGTGTTCGTGCTGGGCATCGTGGCCGTGGCGGGCGGGCTGCTGAAGGCGGAGCGGCGCGAGCGCTGGGTGCTGGCGGGGCTGCTCGCGATGTTGTGCGGGCTGACGATGGTGGTGCTGGTCTCGGCGCTGCACCGCATGAACCTCTACACCGACGCCTACGGCCTGTCCAGGCTGCGGTTGTCGGTGCAGGCCGCGGTCTGGTGGCTGGGATCGTTGTTCGCGCTGGTGCTGCTGGCCGGGGCGGTACGGTTCGCGGGGCGCGGCTCCGGCTGGCTGCCGCGTACGGTCGTGCTGGTCACCGCGCTCGGCCTGGGCGCGTTCGCGGTGGTGAACCCCGACCTGCGGGTCGCGTACTCGCAGGTGGAGGTGCGCGGCGGCACCCAGCTGGACTCCGACTACCTTGGCGATCTCGGCGCGGAGGCGGTGCCGGCCCTGGACCGGCTGCCCGAGCCGCAGCGCAGTTGCGTGCTCGCCGACGTGGTCGAGGCCAACGGGCTGGACCGTCCCGATCCGTGGAACGGCTGGAACCTCGCCCGCTCGCAGGCCCGCGACCTGCTGGCCGAACATCCGGTCAACGAGTCCGTGGAGTGCGGCCAGAAGCCGTACCGCGGCTCTGATTGAATCCTTGGGTGAGGTTCGACGTAGTCATCAGCGGCGGCAGGGTGCTCGACGGCACGGGCGCCCCGCCGTTCCGGGCGGACGTGGCGGTCTCCGGCGACAGGATCGCGGCGGTCGGCAGGTTGGGCGATGCGCAGGCCGAGACCGTGATCGACGCGACGGGCCGGTTCGTCGCGCCCGGCTTCGTGGACTGCCACGCCCACGGTGACGCGGCCGTGTTCGACCCGGTCGTGCAGCGGGCGGCGCTCCGGCAGGGGGTGACCACGTTCGTGCTCGGGCAGGACGGCCTGTCCTTCGCGCCCGGCTCGGCCGCGACCGTCGCCTACGCCGCCCGCTATTTCGCCGCCGTCAACGGGCCGCTGTCCGACGGGCCGCTGTCCGACGGGCCGCTGTCCGACGGGGCGCCGCGGGGCGGGGCTCTGCCCGGCCGGGCTCCTCAGGACGGGCCGCTGACCGTGGGAGAGCTGCTCGACGGCTACGACCGGGCGGTGGCGCTGAACACCGCCTACCTCCTGCCGCACGGCACCATCCGCTACGACGTCATGGGCCCGTCGCCCGCTCCCGCTTCGGCGGGAGACCTCGCGGCGATGGTGCGGCACGTCGAGCGCGGGCTCTCCGAGGGCGCGGCGGGCCTGTCGAGCGGGCTCGAATACCTGCCGGGCCGCTACGCCTCCGCCGAGGAGCTGGCCGCGCTGTGCGCCCCGCTCGGCGGGCTCCCCTACGTCACCCACATGCGCGCCTACGGTCCGCAGGCCGGGGTCGGCATGGCGGAGGTCGTGGACATCGCCCGGCGCTCCGGCGCCGCCGTGCACGTCTCCCATCTGCACGGCCCCGCCGGCGTGCTGCTGCCGCTGGTCGAGCAGGCGCTCGGCGAGGGCGTCGACCTGACCTTCGACACCTACCCCTACCTGCGCGGCAACACGATCCTGGCCATGGTCGTGCTGCCGCCGTCCGTGCCCGGCGCCGAGACCGACCGCGCCCTGGAGATGATCGCCTCGGACGGGCTGGACGACTGGTGGCCGACGCTGGCCGGCACCTGGCCGAGGCTGACCGTCTCGCACGCGCCCGGGCTGGAGTGGGCGGAGGGCCTGACCATGGTGGCGGCGGCCGAGCGGGCAGGGCTGGACCCGGCCGCGTTCTGCCGCCGCCTCCTGACGGAGACGCGGCTGGAGGCGGGCGTGGTGTCCGCCCGCCCCGACGAGGGCCCCGAGGGCGAGGAGTCCGTACGCCGGATGTTGCGCCATCCGTCCCAGACCGGCGGCTCCGACGGGATCTATGTGGGCGGTCATCCGCATCCGCGTGGGTTCGGCGCCTTCGCCCGGTTCCTTGGCCGGCATGTCAGGGAGCTCGGCGACTGGACGTGGGAGCAGGCCGCGGTGCATCTGGCGGCGCATCCGGCCCGGCGGTTCGGGCTGGCCGACCGAGGGCTGGTGCGGGGCGGGTTCGCGGCCGACGTGGTGGTGTTCGACCCTGACACGGTGGCCGACCTGGCGACGTACGCCGCTCCGCGCACGCTCGCGTCCGGCGTGGACGACGTGCTCGTGTCGGGGGTGCGCGTGCTGGCCGGGGGAGAGCTGACCGGCGCCACATCTGGGCGGGCGCTCAAGCCGTGATGCCGGGATGCCCGGGATGTCAGGGATGTCAGGATGGCGTCGGACGCTGAGGGAAAGGGAGCTTGTGCAGGAGACGCTCGGGCGGTCGATCTTCGACGGAGCGCTCGGTTTCCCGCTGATGGTGGTGCGCCAGGACGCGCTCGAGCACAACGTGGCGACGATGGCGGCCTTCGCCCGCGACCACGGCATGGAGCTCGCGCCGCACGTCAAGACGCACATGTCCGCCGAGATCGCCGCGCTCCAGCTCGGAGCGGGCGCCTGGGGTCTGACCGTCGCCACGCCGCGCCAGGCCGAGGCGGCCAGGGGGTTCGGGGCGAGCCGGATCATGGTCGCCAACCAGGTCGTTGACCCGGCGGGGCTGGCCTGGGCGGCCGGCGAGCTGGAGCGCGATCCCGCGTTCGAGTTCCTGAGCTTCGCCGACTCCGTGGCCGGGATCGGCATCCTGGCCCGCCACGCGGGGTCGCGGCCGTTCCGGGTGCTGGTGGAGCTGGGGCACGAGGGCGGGCGTGCCGGGTGCCGTTCGCTGGACGACCTGCTGGCGGTGGTGGCCTGCGCGCAGGAGACGCCCGGGGTCGAGCCGGCGGGGATCGCGGGGTACGAGGGCGCGCTCAAGACCGCCGACGATGTGCGGAAATATCTGGACTCGTTGCAGGAGGCGCTCGCCTACCTCCGCGTCCGCGACCCGATCCTGACCGTGGGCGGCAGCCAGTGGTTCGACGTGATCGGGCGCGAGCTCGTCGCCACCCAGGCCCGCATCCTGCTGCGCAGCGGCGCCTACGTCACCCACGACGACGGCTACTACCGCGAGCGCACGCCGTTCACCCGCATCCAGGGCGAGCTGCGGCCGGCGCTGGAGGTGTGGGCGCACGTGCTCTCCACGCCCGAGCCGGGGCTGGCGGTCGTCGGCATGGGCAAGCGGGACGCGCCGTACGACGAGGGGCTGCCCGTCCCGCGGCGCGCGGGCGTCACCGTCACCAGGATGCAGGACCAGCACGCCCTGGTGCGCGGCGACGGGCTGGAGGTCGGCGACCTGCTGGCCTTCGGCATCTCGCACCCGTGCACCGCGTTCGACAAGTGGCGCGAGCTGCCTCTGGTGGACCAGGACTACCGTGTCGTGGGCACGATACACACCAACTTCTAGGGAGAAATCGTGAAGAAGGAGCTCAGGACCACCGAGGGCGCCGCCCCGATCGGCGCCTACTCCCAAGGGCTCGTGGTGGGCGACTTCGTCTACACCTCCGGCATGGGGCCGATCGACCCGCAGACCGGCGAGGTCGACGGCGACGACGTCGCCACCCAGACCCACCGGGTCATGCGCAACCTCGGCGCCATCCTCGCCGCGCACGGCCTCGGCTTCGACGACGTGGTCAAGGCCACGGTCCACCTGCAGCACCTCAAGCGCGACTTCGCCGCGTACAACGAGGTGTACAAGTCGTACTTCAACCCGCCCTTCCCCGTACGCACCACCGTGGGGTCCGAGCTGATGGACATCCTGGTGGAGATCGACTTCGTCGCGCACAAGAGCGCTTAAGGTCTGTTTGTGGACAGTTCGGTATACGCCTTCGTCGAGGACCTGCGCGGCGAGGGCGTCGAGCGGGTGCTCGACAACATCAGCGCGTACGGCGTGCGCGGCGTCACCGTCGGCGCCGTGCACCACGCCTCACGCGACGTCACCCCGCACGGACTGTCCCGGCTGACCGTCCGCCACGACGGCGCCCACTTCACCCCGCCACCCGACCTGTTCGCCGGGCTCCGGCTCGCTCCCGTGCCGGGCTACCAGGATGCTTTCGACGGGCTTCGCGAGGCCTGTGCGCAGCGCTCCATGAAGCTCCACGGATGGACGGTCTTCCTGCGCAACGCCACGCTCGGCGAGAGACATCCGGACGTGACCGTCCGCGACTGCTTCGGCGACCGTGGCTCGCTCGCCGACCTGTGCCCCGCCCACCCCGACGTGCGCGAATACGCGGTCGCGCTGGCCAGGGCGGTGGCCGGGCTCGGAGTCGACAGCGTGGTGGCCGAGTCGCTGCACTTCAGGCCGCTCAGACCGCAGCGCTCGTTCGTGCCGCTCGGGCCGATGGACACCTACCTGTTCGGGCTCTGCTTCTGCGACTACTGCATGCGCAGGGCCACCGACCTGGGCGTGAACGCCGACGTGGCGCGCGACGAGTGCGCGCGGATCGTGGGCGGCGTGCTCGACGGCGACCCGGCCGCGCAGGGCGAGGTGACCAGGGCGGCGCTGACCGCGTACGCGGGGCCGGAGGTCGTGGCCTACGCCAGGGCCCGGTCGGAGACCGTGACCACGCTCGTGTCCGAGGTGGCCTCCGCCGTCGCGGACGAGGGCTCCAAGCTGGTGTTCATCGACTCCACGGGCGCGGTCAAGGGCTACGCCGACGGGCTGCCCACGCCGGGGCTTGCCGCCCATGACGCCTGGCAGCTCGGCGTCGACCTGGTGGCGCTCGGCGACCTGGTGCCCGCCTTCGGGGTGCTGGCCTACGCGCGCGACGCGGCCAGGGTGGCCGACGACGTGGCAGCCTACCTGCGGTCCGTGGGCAAGGATCGTGAGGTGCGTGCCGTGCTGCGGCCGGGGCATCCCGACAGCGACTCGGCCGACCGGCTGGTGGCCAAGGCCCGCGGCGCCAAGGCGGCGGGCGCGCTCGCGGTCGACTTCTACGCGTACGGGCTCGCGCCCCACCCCGTGCTCGACCGCATCCCGGCCGCGCTGGCTCTCTGAACCGCCGTACCCGTCCCGCGGCGCGGCTTCGGCACCGGCACGGATCATCTTCTTCCGGCGAACGCGGTGGCCACTCCCAGACCGAGGTAGACGACGCCGCTGACGTACCGCAGCGCCCTGGCCCTGCGGCGCAGGCGGCGGCCCAGCGCGCCGGCGGCGAACGCGTACACGACGTCCGACACCAGCCCCAGGAGCAGCGCCGTGAGCCCGAACACCACCACCTGCACGGTCGGGGAGCCCGCGCCCGGGTCGACGAACTGCGGCAGGAACGCCAGGAAGAACAGCGCCACCTTGGGGTTGAGCACGTTGACCAGCACGCCTTCGAGGAACACCTTGCGCAGCGGCTGCCGAAGCGGTGTCCCGGTCTCGGCGTCCTTGCCGGTGAACGCGCGGATGCCCAGGTAGACGAGGTAGGCGACGCCCGCCCACTTGACGATCGCGAAGAGCGCCGCCGACTGCGAGATCACGTACGACAGGCCCGCGGCGGCCGCCGCGATGTGCACGAGTGTGCCGATCTCCACGCCGAGCGCGCTGGCCAGGCCGGCCGCCCGGCCCTGGGCGAGGCCTCTGGCGGTGATGTAGAGATGGTTCGGCCCCGGGATGAGGATCAGGGCGAGCGAGGCGGTCACGAAGAGGGCGTACGTTGTTGGAGGAATCACGAAAGAGCAGCGTAAAATGCTTTTGGTAGGGAGATCAGGGCCAATCGGAGGCCGTTTCCCCGGACCAATAAAGTGTCGGAGGGGCGTGGCATCGTTTCTGGCGTGAAAGGTCTCCTCGTCGGGCGCTCTGCCGAGCTGGCCAGGCTCGTGCGGGTGGTGCGGTCGGCCGCCGACGGCATGGCGGGCGTCGCCCTCGTCGGCGGTGACGCCGGCATCGGCAAGACCCGGCTTGTCACCGAGCTTGTCGCCGAGGCCCGTGAATGGGGTTTCCACGTGCTGGCCGGCCAGTGCGCCGAGCTGGGCGACGCGCTGCCCTACCTGCCGCTGGCCGACGCGCTGCGCGGCGCGGAGCCGAAGGTGCGCGAGGCCGCCGCCGCCCATCCGATGCTGGGCCAGCTGCTCCCCGGCACGGAGAGCGCGCAGTCGGCGGGCCTCACCCAGCAGCGGTTGTTCGGGTCGCTGCTCGGGCTGCTGGCCGACGTGCAGCCGGTGCTGTTCGTGATCGAGGACCTGCACTGGGCCGACCGGTCCACCCGTGACCTGCTGGTCTTCCTCAGCCGCATGGTGCAGACCGAGCGCGTCTGCGTCGTCGGCACCTATCGCACCGACGATCTCCACCGCCGCCATCCGCTGCGCTCGGTGCTGGCGGAGCTGAAGCGGCTCCCGACGGTGACGCACGTCGAGCTGGGGCCGCTGAGCGAGGGCGACATGTCTGACTATGTCGCCACGATGGGTGAGGTGGGCGTCCGGGAGCTCGGGCTCATCGTGTCCAGGGCCGACGGCAACCCGTTCTACGCGGAGGAGCTCTTCGCGGCCATGGCCGAGGGTGACGAGCTGCCCGACGAGCTCGCCAGCCTGCTGATGACCAGGGTCGAGGTGCTGTCGGAGGCCGGGCAGCGCGTGTTGCGGGCCGCCGCCGTGGCGGTGCGCAGGGTGGAGGACGAGCTGCTGCGGGAGGTGTCAGGGCTGCCGCTGGCGGAGTTCGAGGAGGCGGTGCGGGAGATCGTCTCGCGCGGGCTGCTCAGGGTCGACGGCTACGGCTACGCCTTCCGCCACGCGCTGCTGCAGGAGGCCGTCTACACCGACCTGCTGCCCGGCGAGCGCACCAGGCTGCACGCCGCCTTCGCCCGGTTGCTGTCCTCTCCCGCCGAGCTGGCCCACCACCATCTCGCCGGCCACGACCTGGCCGGGGCGCTGGCGGCCTCCGTCGAGGCGGGCCGCCAGGCCGCGCTCCTCGGCGCGCCCGCCGAGGCCCACGAGCACTACGAGCGGGCGCTCAGCCTGTGGGAGCGGGTCGACGGGGCGGCCGGGCTCGCCGGGGAGAGCCGGGAAGGGCTGGCGTTCCGCAGCGCCGTCACGGCGGCCGGCAGCGGCGACAACCACCGGGCGATCATCCAGCTCAGGGCCCTGCCACCGACGTCCGAGGTGCTGGAGCGGCTCGCCTACTACCTCTACGAGGTCGACGACCAGCAGGCCGCGATCGCGGCGGCGGAGCGCGCGGTCGAGACGGCGCGCGACCGGCCCGAGCTCGCCCGCGCCCTGGCCACCCAGGCCCGCACGCTGCTCTGGAGCCCGCGCCACCACGAGATCGAGGGCCTCACCGCCCGCGCGCTCGACGTCGCCCGCGCGTCCGGGGCCAGAGACGCCGAGGTCGGGGCGCTGCTCACGCTGGCCACCTACGTCGAATACCGAGGTGACGCCGGCAGGGCCCACGAGCTGGTCAACATCGCCGCCGCCGAAGGCTCCGGCGACCTGGCGATGGACCTGCGCGCCCGCTTTCACCACGCCCGCATCCACTACGAAGGCGGCCTGCTCGACCACGCGGCGGAGGTGACCGACGAGGGCATCCGCATGGCGTTCGAGACCGGCCTCAAGTGGAGCACCTACGGCACCGACCTTCGCTTCCTGCGCTTCCTCATCCACTACGTCGCGGGCGAGTGGGACGAGGCGGAGACGGTCGCGGGCGGCTTCCCCGCCCGGGTGGGCACGCTGCCCGAGGCCATCCTGTCGTCCTTCGCGCTGTTCGTCGAGGTGGGGCGCGGCCTGCCGGCGGTGGAGAGCCGGCTGGGGTGGTTGCGGCCGTTCTGGTCCGACGACCTGGCCGCCTACATGTCCCGGGGGCTGGCCGCCGAGCACGCCCTGTGGAACGGCGACCCCCAGGCCGCGCTCGACCACGTGCACGCGGTCATGGCCCGGCTGACCGACGGCGAAGCGGGCAACATCCGGCTGGCCGCCATCGGGCTGTGGGCGCTGGCGGAGCTCGGCAGCACCGACGGCGCCGACGCCCTGCGCCGCCGCGCCCGCGACGCCATCGAGGCCGGCCCCACCGGCGAAGGCAACCATCTCGGTCCCGAGGGCCGGGCCTGGGGCCTGCGCGTGGAGGCCGAGTGGCACCGCGCGCACGGCCGGCTCGACGTGGAGCTGTGGCGGCAGGTGGTGGAGACCTTCGACTACGGGTTCGTCTACGAGACGGCCCGTGCCCGCTGGCGGCTGGCCGAGGCGCTGCTCGCCGCCGGCGACCGCGAGGAGGCCCAGGCGGAGTGGGATCTCGCCAGGGAGACGGCGGGCAAGCTGCGTGCCGCGCCGCTGGAGAACGCGCTGCACGACTTCGGCCGCAGGGCCCGCTTCGGAGACGCGGAGCGCGGGGGCCGTTCCGGCGGTGCGGGGCGCGGGGGCCGTTCCGGCGGTGGCCACGGGGCCGGCGGCGGAGGGCTCACGGCCCGCGAGTCCGAGGTGCTCCGCCTGGTCGCGGAGGGGCTCACCAACCGGGAGATCGCCGAGCGGCTGTTCATCGCGCAGAAGACCGTGAGCGTGCACGTCTCCAACATCCTGGCCAAGCTGGAGGTGTCCACCCGCACCCAGGCCGCCGCGGCGGCCCGCCACCGGGGGCTGCTCGACTGAGTGCGTGGCCAGACCAGGGATACGCCCGCTGAGTGCGTGGCCAGACCAGGGATACGCCCCGCGCCGCCGCCCGGCCTCCCACTCGACCGGGTCTTCGTGAGGGCCCGGTCGGCGGGTTCGGGCTCGCGGAGTCGTTGTGAGGGTCCGGTCGGCGCTCGGGCTCGCCGGGGTCATTGAGAGGGCTCGGCCGGCGGTTCGGGCCTGCGGGTTATCGTGAGGCGTCCACCAGCAGGCCGGCGTCGCCGAAGTTGCCTGACTTGAGCAGGAGCGCGAGACCGGAGGCCGTGTGGATCCAGGGCACGCCCCGCGCCGCCTCCACGCCGATCAGCCCGCCCGGCACGCCGAGCGCGCTCACGATGGCCCCCGAGGTCTCGCCGCCGGCCGAGACCACGCGGGTGACACCCCGCTCGACCAGCCCCTGCGCGACGCGGCCCAGCGCCGACTCCAGGATCGCGGCCGACCGCTCCGCGCCCACGATCTCCTGCACGCGGCGCAACACCGAGGGTTCGGCCGATGCGTAGACGAGGGGCGCTCCGGCCTCGACGTCCAGCGTGTCGTACCAGGCGAGCGCGTCCCGGGCGAGCGACCCGGGGTCCTGGTCGGCCAGCGCGTCCAGCCGGTAGGCCGGCCTGCCCGCCTCGATCATGGCGGCGACCTGCTCCAGCGTACGGGCCGAGCAGCTGCCCGCCAGCACCGCCGCGGCACCCTGCGGCGCCGGGGCGGGCGGGTCGTCGTGCCCGGACCGCGCGTGCGCCGCGGCGAGCCCGCCGGCGAGCCCGGCCGCGCCCGCGACCAGCGGCGCGCTCGCCAGCGCCCGCCCCGCGGTCACGAGGTCGGCGTCGTCCACGGCGTCGACGAGGGCGTAGCGCACGCCCTCCGCCCGCAGCTCGGCCAGCCGCCGCCCCATCGCCCCGGCCCGGACCTGCGCCAGCGTCACGACGCCCGCCCGGTGCGCGCTCTGGCCCTCCATCAGGCGCGGCAGGTACGAGTCGGTCATCGGGGTCAGGGGATGGTGCCGCATGTGCGACTCGGCGAGCAGCACGTCACCGACGAAGAGGTAGCCGTTGTACTGCGTGCGCCCATGCTCGGGCGAGCTGGGCGTCATGGCGACCAGGGGCACGTCCATGGCGCTGGCCAGGGCGTCGAGGACCGGCCCGATGTTCCCCTCGGCCGTGGAGTCGAACGTGGAGCAGTATTTGACGTAGACCTGGCGGACGCCGCGCGAGCGCAGCCGGCCGAGCGCGGCGAGCGACTGCGCGACCGCGTCCGCCCTGGGGGCGGTCCGGGTCTTCAGCGCGATCACGACCGCGTCGTGCCCGGGTGGTTCCGCCGCCTCCGGCGGAAGCCCGAAGAACAGCACGGTGGGGATGCCACGGCGGCGCAGGGCCACCGCGACGTCGGTCGCACCGGTGAAGTCGTCCGCGATGGCGCCGATCATCGAAGCCCCGAGGCCTGGTGGGAGTCGAACATGATGCAGACGCTATCGGCGTGCGCCGCCGCTGCTGACCGGGGGGCATCGTGTGTGTCCCCGAGGTTCGGGGGACTCGGGACCCGCGGTCTCGGGGCTCAGGACGGCCGCCGTGCGCCGCCGTCCACCGGCTCGGCCCGGGGGCTCACAGGTCGCGGAAGAGGAAGTAGTTCTTGTGGTCCGCCTGGAGGTAGTGGTGGAACTTCGTGGCCTTGGCACGGGCCGTCCTGTCGGCGGTGACGGCCGTGACGACGACGTACTTCTCGACCGCTCCTGAGCGGATCTTTCCGTAGACGAAGTCGTCGAGCACCTGGTCGCGGCGCCACTTCACGGCCTTGGCGGGCAGCTTGGCCAGGCGCGTCGCGGCGGTCTTGGCGGCAGCCTCGTTCGGGAACGACATGATGACCTGGACCGCCTTGAGGTGCCCCGAGTAGGCCGAGTAGGCGAGCTCGACGGCGCGCTCGCACTGGTTCCTGGCCAGCTCGCCCTGCCCGTCCAGCGTGTCGCAGCTGTCGTACGTCCAGCCGCCCGTCTTGTCGGCGGTGAAGCTCACGCCGTCCAGGCGGAACTTCCAGTGGGGGAACTCGTCGTGCGTGATCGGCGCCCCGGGCTCGGGGCGGTTCGGCTCGCCGGGGTTGGTGCTCGGCTGTGCTGAGGGTTCCGACGTGGGATCGGCGCTGGGCTCGGATGGACGGCTGGACGTGGGCTCGCCGGACGCCGAACTCGACGGAGCGTCCGACTGCGACGGGGAAGGGGTCTGCAGGGCGACGGTGGGGACCGGGTCCGGGGCACCCGTGTACGCGTACACGCTGTACGCGCCGCCGGCCAGCAGGATCACCGCCACGGCCGCGACCACGCTGACGATCAGCACCTTGTTGGGCTGCTCGGGCGGGGAACCGTACGGGATCGGGCCGGAGTAGCCGGGCGGGCCGTACGGCGAGGCCGGGACCGTCGGCGGGTCGTAGTCGCCGCCCTGAGGAGATCCGTAGCCGCCCTGGCTCGGAGGAGGCCCGTAGCCGCCCTGGCCGGGCGGGGGACCGTAGCCGGGCTGTGGTTCCTGAGGCTGCGGAGGAAATCCCATCACCCCATTGTGGGGGTATTCATCCCTTCTGTACCACCTGCCCCGGCAATGCGTGCCCGATGGCCTCCGGTCAGACGCCCGTCGGCTCGCGGACCAGGGTGACCCGGACGGCCGAGGGGTCGTCGCCGGTGAGGGGGACGGCGAAGACCGCCGTCCGCTCGCGTGCCCCGTAGACGACGAAGCGCAGGCCGTCCTCGTCCCAGGTGTCCTGGACGTCCGTGGTGAGCTGCGCGGAGGCCGAGCAGTACGCGGGGCTGCGGTAGAGCAGGTGCAGCGAGGTCGCCAGCGGGACCTGTGCCGGAGGGGGAGCGGCGAGGGGGCGGCGCAGCCGTACCAGGAGGCGCCGCGAGGGGACGAGCCAGTGGCGGTCCAGCTCCGCCGAGAGGGCCAGCAGGACGGCGACCTCCGCGAGGGCGAGCGCCGCGAGCGGCGGGCCGGGGTCGGCGGGGAGCGCGAGCAGGCTCGCGACGAGCAGGAACGCCGCGCGGGCGAAGGCGCGCAGGTCCACGGGGCGGGAGTGGGTGCCGAGGCACCCGCACGACGCGGTGGGCGCGGCGACGTGCGCGTAGGCCAGGTACGCGAGGAAGCCGGCGCAGAGCGCCGCGGCGGCCGCGGCCTCCAGCGGAAGGAGGGGTGGGAGCAGGAGCGCGGCGGCCACCGCGAGTTCTGCGAGCGCCACGAGCCGGAACGCGGGGACCGCGCGCGCCGGGCCGACCAGCCGGGCCAGGGCGGTGTGCCCCGCCCCTGCCCGCATCCGCCGGCTGAGCAGTTTCATCAGGCCCGCCCAGACCAGGAAGAGGGCGATCACGTACGGCTGCGACGCGGCGATCCCGTGCATGTGGACGCTCCTAGTGCGGGGAGAAGACGGTGGCGATGTCGACCTCGTTCGTGTCCGGCCGCCAGGCGCCCAGGATCTGCACGTGCTGGCTCACTTTCAGCATCGACAGGTCCGAGGACGGCGGCGCGTCGGACCGGATGGCGACCGACTTCCCGGCCACGACGTGGCAGAGCACTTCCTTGCCGTGGTGGTCGAGGTGGAGGGTCTGGTCCTTGATGTTCGTGATGTGGCCCTTGATGTTGACGATGTTCAGCCACACCGATTCGGCGGCGAGCTCGCCGTCCGGCATGCGCACGCCGCGGGCGTAAAGGCCGTCACCGGGCTTGGCCTGGTCGAACGGTACGGGGCCCAGCTTCCACAGGCTCGTGCCGTCGACGACCCTGATGCGGTGGAACACCGCGTTCGAGCCCAGGACGAGGAGCGTGTTGTCCTTGATCGAACGGATGCGGCCCTCGGCGAAGTCGGGGTCGGGGGCGCCGGGTTCGAGGTCGGGGCCTGACGTGGTCGCGAAGGCGGCCTCGGGGCCGAGCGAGCCCAGCGCTGTGGCGGCGACCACGCCGGCGCCGCCGCCGAGCACGGCGGACTTGAGCAGGTCTCTTCTGCTTCTCATCGTCGCCCCCTCACCCGGTCGCGATCTCGCACGGCCGCAGGCCGGTGGACAGGCTGGCGATGCGGCTGTAGGCCGCCGGGGTGAGGTCGATCAGCCGGTTGTTCGCGCAGGTCGAGCCGCAGCAGCTGCGCTCGCCGCAGAACAGGTCGGTCTGCGGGCCGCAGTCGGCGATCGCGGTGACGACGCTGGCGCCACCGCACAGGGACGTGGTGCGGTGCCGGAATCCGCAGGTCCTGCGGGAGAGGCTGACGCCGCACCTGTCGGGACGGGTGATCGACCAGCAGGCGTCGGAGGCGTTCGGCCAGGCGTGCTGCAGGCTTCCCGAGTTGCAGGTGCCGCAGGCGCCCTTTCCTGTGCTGCTGCACGGTCCCCATGCGGTTCCGCAGCAGAACCAGGAGACTTCGCCTTGGACGGGGCCGAGTAAGTCGGCGGGAGGGTCGGTGGACGGGTTACGCGCCATGCGCGTCCTCCTAGGGGGTGGGCTCCGGACGAACCTTGAGGAGGTACTGAAACTTTCCGACTCGATCTATGAGTACCATGTAAGGATTTTTCGTCAATATCCCAATTGAGTCGGGATTCGCCCGGTATGACCCCTCCGGCGTTACACCCCGTCCCAGGAGCCCTGCCGGGGAGCGGTCGGGCTGAAGTGCACCGGCAACGTCTCCAGGTTCCGCATCCACATCGACCGCCGCCAGCGCAGCGCGTCCGGCGGGACCGCGAGATCCACGTCGGGCAGCCGGTCGAGGAGCACCTCGACCGCGGTCTCGGCGATGACCTCGCCGAGCTCCGGCGCGGGATAGGGGCAGCTGTACTCGCCGTGCCCGAAGGACATGTGGGCCCGGTTCGCGCCGGGATCGGACTCGTCCGCCGGCTGCACCTGCGGGTCGGCGTTGGCGGCGGCCAGGCCGAGCACCAGCAGGTCGCCCTTGCGGATGCGGCGCCCGCCCAGCTCGCAGTCCTGGGTCGCCCAGCGTCCCGGCGCGTTGCGCAGAGGCGGATCCCGCCACAACACCTCGTTCATGGCCTGCCCGGCGCTGCTGCGGCCGCCCTGCAAGGTGATCGAGAACCGGTCGTTGACCAGCATGAGGCGGAGCGTGTTGCTGATCCAGCCCGCGGTCGGGGTGTTGGCCACGACGAGCATCACCCCGAGATCCATGTCCGCCTCCTCGTCGCCGAGCCCCGCCGGGTGCGCGATCAGCCGCGAGGCGATGTCGTCGCCGGGAACCTCCCGCTTGGCGGCCATGAGCGTGCTCATCCTGTCGCGGAGCCAGGTGTAGGCCGCGTAGGTCTCGCTGGTGGCGTCGAGCACCACATTGACGTTCGTGACCACGTCGTCCATGTCGGCCTCGGGCATCCCCATGAGCCGGGCGATGACCTGGGCCGGGATCCGTCTGGCGTACTGGGTGACCAGGTCGGCCCTGCCGTCGCCGGCGAAGCCGTCGATCAGCTGGTCGGACACCTGCTCCGCCAGCATGGCCAGCTCCGTGCGGTCGACGCCGTCCATGGCGTCGCCGATCGCGCCCGTACGCCGCTGCCGCTCCGCGCCCTCGGTGAACAACACCGTCGGCTGCCAGCGGAAGGTCGCCGTCAGGGGCCCGTCAGGGGGCACGTGGTCCCACACGTTCCAGCGCCTGGAGTCGCGGCCGAACAGGTGCGGCATGCCGAACACGTGGTGCAGCTCGCGGTAGCCGATCACGAACCACGCGGGTACGCCGTCGTCGAGCAGCACCGGCACCACGGTGCCGTGCTCGCGCCGGAGCCGCCGGTAGAGCTCGTCCGGGTCCTCGTCGAGGGCCGGCCCGTGGAGCGGCACGGCGTCGGCGTGGTCGGGATAGCCGGACAGCGCGGCCTTCTCCGTCATGACAGGGTCTCCTGGGCGGGGGCGTACCAGGTGGTGAGGTGGCGCAGGAGCGTGACCAGCACGTCCTTGCAGGAGTGCCGGAGCCGGGCGTCGCAGTCGACGAGCGGCACCGAGGGCGGCAGCGACAGGGCATCGCGTACGGCGTCCACGCCCGGCCCTTCCGTGAACCGGTTGACGGCCACGACGAAGGGCATGCGGTGGTGTTCGAGCCGGTCGATGGAATACCACGAGTCCTGCAGCCTGCGGGTGTCCACCAGGACGACCGCGCCGAGGCTGCCCGAGAAGAGCTGGTCCCAGACGTACCAGAAGCGCTGCTGGCCGGGCGCCCCGAACAGGTAGAGCACCTTGCTCTCCGTCAGCGTGATCCGGCCGAAGTCGAAGGCCACCGTGGTGGTGGTCTTGCCGCGCACCCGGCGGGTGTCGTCGATGCCGGCGCCCGCCTCGGTCATGACCTCCTCGGTGCTGAGCGGGCGGATCTCGCTCACCGCGCCGACCATGGTCGTCTTGCCCACTCCCAGGCCGCCCACGATCACGATCTTCAGCGCGTCCGCCGCGGTCGCGCGCAGCGGTGCGCGCTCAGAAGTTCTGGAGGGCAACCAGCACCTCCTTCAGCAGCTCAGGACTCGGCCGGGCCGACCGCAGCGCGGACGGATGGCGTACGGTGATCCGGCCCGTGTCCAGCAGATCGCACAGCAGGATCTTCACCACGCTGACCGGCAGCCGCAGTTGCGCGGAGAGCTCCACCACCGCCGTGGGCCGCCGCGTCAGCCGGAGGATCTTCGCGTGCTCCGACTGCATGCCGGGGGCGGGCTCGCACTCGCTGACGATGAGCGACACCGAGTCGAAGGTGCTCTCGTCGGCGCGGGTGCGTCCCCCGGTGACCATGTAGAGCCGGTCCGGAGCCTCGTCGTCGACGGGCCGCTGCCTCATCTGGAACCGCCGGCCGCCGGCCGCGGCGCCGCGCTGAGGTAGGTGCCGATCTGCTCGACCAGCTCGTTCATGTTGTGGCCGACCAGGCCGACGTCGGCGTCCTCCGCGGCGATCACGGCCAGATGGGCGCCCGCGCCCGCGGGCACGATCAGCAGCAGGCCGCCGGGGAACTCCACCATCGCCTGCCCGGACCCGATGGCGGTGCCGAACTCGGCCGACGCGCTCACGGACAGGCTCTGGATCCCGGAGGCCAGCGCGGAGAGCTGGTCGGCACGGTCCCGGTCGAGCCCGGAGGTGTGGCAGAGCTTGAGCCCGTCCCTGGTCAGGACCAGCACGTGGGCGATGCCCGGGGTCTTCTCCCTGAGGTTCTCCAGCAGCCAGTCGAGACTGCTGTCCGTGGTCGTCAAGGCGTCCGTAGAGTTCATCGGGAAAGAATGGGGCGCGCGTCCCGCACGTCGGCCCCTGCCTCCTATCTGTGAATCGAAAAGCCGGTCAGGAGTCGGGGCTCGCGGCGGGCCCGCGCCCGCCGGCCTGGCGGAACGCGGCGACCCTGGCGGCCGGGTCGCCGCCGTCGCGTACGCGCTCGGCGGCCGGGGCGGGCCTGTCCCTGGTCGCCTCGGCGAGGGTCTGGCCGCGGCGCCGCTTGGGCAGCGGCCCCTGGGTCTCCTCCTCCGGATCGGGCGCCGGCGGCGCGGGGGCGGGCACGGCGGGCGCAGCGGGCACGGCGGGCGCAGCGGGCACGGCGGGCGCGGTGGCCACGGCGGGCGGCTCGTCGTCCGGGCGCGGCCGGGTGATCAGGCGGCGCGGGATCAGCACCACGACGCCGGTGCCGCCTCTGGCCGAGGGCCGGAAGCTGACCATCAGTCCATACTTGTCGACCAGGCGGCCCACCACGGCCAGGCCCAGCCTGGTGCCCGACAACATCCGCAGGTCGAGCGGCTCGGACACCAGCTTGGCCGCGCGGTGCCGCTCCCGGGAGCGCATGCCGAGGCCGCTGTCCTCGATGGTGACCACGACGCCGTTGTCCTCTTCCTCGACGTAGACGTGGACCTCGGTGCCGTGGGCGGAGAAGGCGGCCGCGTTGTCCATCAGCTCGGCCAGCGCGTGCATCACGCCCTCGGCGGCGTACCCGGCGACCGCGACCGTGCTGGTCGAGTGGAGCCGGACGCGCCGGTAGGCGCCGATGCGGCCCATGGCGCCGCGCAGCACGCTCTCCATCGTGATCGGCCTGGTCCACCTGCGTCCGGAACGGCCGCCGCTCAGCAGGGCGATGTTGTCGGCCAGCCGGCCCGTCTGGGAGACCCGGTGGTCCAGGTCGAGCAGGTCGGCGAAGACGTCCTCCTGGTCGCCGTACCGCTCCTCCAGTTCGCGCAGCCGGGCCAGCAGGCTGGTCGCCTGGGCCTGGACGCGGGCGGCGGCGCCGGCGCAGGCACGCATCGCCGCCGTGCCCTTGCGCTCGCCCTCGCCGATCTGCCGCGCCGCCTCGCTCAGCAGCCCGCGCAGCGGGCCGTGCACCGGCTGGCGCACCTCCTTCAGGGCGTCGTCCACCGGCTGGTGGCCCGACTGGACGCGTTTGACCAGCTCGGGCAGCGCCTCGTCGGCCAGCCTGACGACCTCGGCCTCCAGCGACGCGCCCGCCGCCCGGGCGGCGGCGGCCTCGCGGGCGAGCAGGTCGAGTTCGTGGCCGGCGGCCTTGACCAGCCGCTGGAGCAGGTCGTCGGACGGTTGCGTCACCTTGGCGAGCGCGTCGACCGTGGGCACGCCCTCGCGTACCTGGCCGCCGAGCTCCGGCAGGGTCTTCTCGGCCAGCCGCAGGGCCTCCCGCTCCAGCAGGGCGACCCGCCGGCCGTCCCGGTCCGCCTGCTCGCGGAGCGCGCGGGTGGCCGCCTGCTGGTGAGCGAGCGCGGCGGCGGCGCAGGACAGCAGGGCCGCCGCCACTCCGCCGACGGCCGCCACAAGTCCGGTGGCGCCGGAAGGGGCCAACGAGAGCACCCAGAGCCAGGCCGGCACCGTGACGACCAGTCCCCCGAGTAACGCGAGGGCGGCGCGGTGCCGCGGGGTGAACGTTCGCGGAGCGGGGGAAGAGGCAAGTGCTGACATCGGTGGTCCTCAAGGCCGTGACGGCCAGGCGAGCGTGTCTAACCAGGCGTTCCCGCGGGGGGAACGCTGTGTTGCCGCCTCGCGACTGATCGCGTAGCAAGCTGGGGACAAACCGTAGCATCGGTGCACCATTAAGAACAGACAGCAACGCTCTAACCTCGCGCCTCATCAGTATCACCGCAAAGATCAACATTTCGCCGTATGGGGTGAAAGGTGCGGTGTCCCGGCGTGGACCAGGGTGTTGACGAAGGGCTGCGGAGCGCTTACGTTTCCCGCGACCGCAGAAATTATCGACGTATGTCAGAAAATTTCGGAAACGCGGTCGCCCCCGCACGCTTCGCATCGGAGGTCGCCGGTGAAGCCCCTCATCATCGCCCTGGCGCTCATGCTCGCCCTGCCCGCTCCCGCGTACGCCGGCCCGCGCCAGCCGCGTGACCTGCGGGAGCTGGCCCACCAGCACGGCATCAGGATCGGCACCGCCGTCGACATCGCCGCCCTGCGCGACGAGGCCGACTACCGCAAGGTGCTCAACCACCAGTTCAACCACGTCACCGCCGAGAACGCGATGAAGTGGGAGTCCGTCGAGCCGGAGCGCGGCGCGTACACCTGGGCCGACGCGGACGCCCTCGTCCACAACGCCCACCGCAACCGCCAGCGCGTACGCGGCCACACCCTCGTCTGGCACAACCAGCTCCCGGCCTGGCTGACCGAGGGCGTCGCCGACGGCTCGATCACCCCGGCCGAGCTGAAGCGGATCCTGCGCGACCACATCACCACCCAGGTCCGCCGCTACAAGGGCAAGATCAGGGCGTGGGACGTCGTCAACGAGGTGGCGGAGGAGGACGGCAGCCTGCGGCAGAACATCTGGCTGACGAACCTCGGCCCCGGCTACATCGCCGACGCCTTCCGCTGGGCCCACCGCGCCGACCCGCACGCCAAGCTGTTCATCAACGACTACAACATCGAATGGAACACCCCCAAGATCGAGACCACGCTCTCGCTGGTCAAGGACCTCCAGGCGCGCGGCGTGCCCATCCACGGCGTCGGCTTCCAGGGACACCTCGGCATCCAGTACGACTACCCGGGCGACTGGGCGAACGTCATGCGCCGCTTCGCCGACCTGGGCCTGGAGATCGCGGTCACCGAGCTGGACGTGCGCATGGTGCTGCCCGTGACCCCCGAGAAGCTGGCCACCCAGGCCGACTACTACCGCCGGGCGCTCACCGACTGCCTGAGCGTCGAGGCCTGCAAGGAGTTCACCGTCTGGGGCTTCACCGACCGCCACTCGTGGGTGCCGGGCTGGTTCGACGGCGAGGGCGCGGCGTGCCTGCTCGACGAGAACCTGGCGCCGAAGCCCGCCTACCGGGCGCTGCTCGGAGTGCGGGCGCGATGACCTGAGCCGTGCCGGAGCCCGTCGATCTCAACTCGTGGTGGCTCCGGCCGGTTCGCCCGCGTGGGTGTCGGCCTCGGCCTGGTTGCGCTCGGCGCGCGCCAGCTCGCGGTGACCGGTGGCGAGGATGGCGATGCCGAGCAGGATCGCGCAGCCGCCGATGAGGAACGGCACGTGCACGTTGAAGTGCTCGGCGAGCTTGCCGGCCGCGAACGGCGCCAGCCCGCCGCCGATGAAGCGCACGAACCCGTACGCCGCCGAGGCCACCGGCCGCTCCACGGGCGCGACCATCATCACGGCCTGGGTGGTCAGCGTGTTGTTGACGCCGATGAACACGCCCGCGACGATCACCGCGGTGATCAGGACGGGCGGGCTGTCGGTGAAGGCGGCGATGACGAAGACGACCAGCGCGAACAGCGCGAGGTTGCCGTAGAGCGTGCGGGCCAGGCCGAGTTTCCGCTGCAACCAGGGCGCGCCGGCCACCGAGAAGATCGCCACCATCAGGCCCCAGCCGGTGAAGACGAGCCCGAGGTGGATGGCGTCCAGCTCCATCGGGAAGGGGGCGTAGCCGAGCACGGTGAAGAAGCCCCAGTTGTAGCAGAGCGCCGTCAGGCTCATGATCAGCAGGCCGCGGTGGCGCAGGGCCCTGATCGGATCGAGCAGCGAGGTCTTGCGAGGTGGTCTGGGCTGGGGGCGTACCAGCAGGATGGTTGCGACCAGCGCGACCGCCATCAGCACGGCGACGCCGTAGAACGGGCCACGCCAGCTGATGTGGCCGAGCGCGCCGCCGAGCAGCGGGCCGACCGCGATGCCCAGGCCGAGCGCGGCTTCGTACAGGATGATCGCGCCGGAGAAGCCGCCGCTGGCGGCGGCCACGATGACGGCCAGCGAGGTCGCCACGAACAGCGCGTTGCCCAGGCCCCAGCCGGCGCGGAAGCCGATGATGCCGCCGATGCTTCCCGAGCTGCCGGCGAGCGCGCTGAAGACGACGATCAGCACGAGCCCGGCGATCAGTGTCCACTTGGCGCCGATGCGGCTGGACACCCAGCCGGTGACCAGCATGGCGACCGCCATCACCACGAGGTAGCTCGTGAACAGCAGCGTCACCTGGCTCGGCGAGGCGTTCAGGTCGGCGGAGATCGCGGGCAGGATCGGGTCGACGAGCCCGATGCCCATGAAGGAGATGACGCACGCGAACGCCACCGCCCACACGGCCCTGGGCTGGCGGAACGGGCTGCCCGCCGCGTCGGCCCGCGTCATCAGGCCGCTCCCTGGTCCGGCGGCGTGGCGCCGAGGGCGCGGGCGGTGAGCCGTTCGAGGGCGGGCAGGGCGGCGGCGATGGCGGCGCGGTCGGCTTCCGAGAGCTCGGCGAGCAACTCGGCCAGCCGCTTGGCCTGCGTGCCCCGCCGCCTGGCCAGCTCGGCCCGTCCGTGCTCGGTGATGGCGACGACCACGACCCGCCCGTCCGCGGGGTCGGCCCGCCGCTCGGCCAGCGACTCGCGCTCCAGCCGGGAGACGAGCTGGGTCATGGCGGGCTGGGTGACGCCTTCGAGCGTGGCCAGCTCGGTGAGGCGGCGGGCGCCCAGGCGTTCGAGGTTGGCCAGCGTGGACAGCGCGGTGATCGACAGGTCTCTGGGCACGTCGATCAGGCGCATCATCGTCCTGACCCGGCCGAGCCCGGCGGCCAGCTCAAGATGGCTCATGGGTGCGGAATCCATAAGCCTTTTATATCATCTGCTTATATAGATTCGGCTTGCCATCCTCTCGTGAACACCGCCACCTTCGCCTCCGGGCCGGTCAGGCGCTCCCAGCCGAGTCGTTCGTACACCCTGATCGCGCCGGAGGCCTGGGGCGAGGTCAGCAGCCAGCTCCGCTGCGCGCCCTCGCACAGCAGGTCGAGGATCTGGCCGGCCAGCCCTCGTCCGCGTGCGTGCGGGGCGACCGCCAGCTCGTCGACCTCCAGAGCGCCGACCAGGAGCCGTACGGCCTGTTCGCCGAGCTCGCCGCGCACCCTGTCGTACGCGCGGCCGGTGGGGAAGGGGCTGCGGGTGGGCCACGCCGTGCCGAAGCCCAACGGCCTGCCGTCCTGTCCGGCCAGCACCGCGACGAACCCAGGACGTTCGGTGTCGGTGGCCAGGCGCCGGGCGAAGTCCGCGACGCCGGATCCGTCCTCGTTCCACGGCGTTCTTCCGGGATCAGGACCTGCTCTACATCACGTCACCCGTAACCGGGCTACGGTCCAGTAGGCCAGTTTCTGTTTAGTAAGACCTTTGGAGGATGCCGCCGGTCAGGCGAAGAGTCATCGTCGGACAGAAGACGATGGACTTCGCCTTGCTCCTCCAAACTGGCGCCTCGCGAACGATGTCGGGGCCACCGTTCAAAGGCGAACAATTTATGACCGCTTTGTAGTGTCCGCCGTTGCTGTTACTGCATTGAGCCTCCCAGCCGTCAGACAGGTACCTGCCGTTGTAGCACCCTGTCGGCCAGCCCATGGTGGACACGTCTTCCGAGGCGGGCACAGAGCCCACGCGGGACGCAGGTGCCGCAGTGGCCGCCCCTTGGAGCCCGAGGACCGCAATCGCCGTGGTGGCGACCAGTGTCGTGAATATCTTAATCATTTCTGTGATCCTTTCTCGATCGATCTGGCCGTTCTCAGGACTTGTTGGAGACGGAGGTCTCGATGCCTGCGGAAGAGGCCCGGTAGTTTCCCTGGCAGTACGCGTAGGAATCTCCCGTCTGCCTCCATCCGCCATAGAAGTCCTGCACTCTCCCGTTCTCCGGGTCCTTGCATATGACGGCAGCTCGGTAGGAGCCGCCGTTGGCGCTACTGCAACGGGCGGTCGACCCCCAGGTTTTACGAACTTCATAGCTGCAACCGGTGGGGCGCGCCATGGCGCCGGCTTCGGAAGCTAATGCGGATGCCCCTGTGCCGAGCGAGAACATCGCCAATAGCACTCCAAATGCTGGGGCGGTGACGGCCAGCCGAACGCGAGTACTCTTCGGCAATTTCTTTACCTACTTTCTCAATGGTGTTATCCGAAACCCATTTTCCTTTTGTCGCCAAGAATTCCCTTTGGCGATGGCTTAAACGCCTCTCTGTCGCCCAGTTCCATGGTCTCAAGGGGTATGCTCGCCATCTACTGCAGAATCGGACAAGATTCAAGACAAATCGGTCACATACGGAACTCCGATTGATGCCGATGAAACCTGCTGGTCGGGCAGGGCTCATCGGCTCTGGTACATGAAGCACCCGGGACAGCGGCGCGATGGGGCGTTCGCGCGCGAGTTGGAGGCCGACATTCTCAAAGTGGAGTATCCGCAGGATCAGCCCTAGAGAGCCCTGCTGATCCCTCTCTCGACGCGCGACGGTGCGGTTGACTGGCGCTCGCTCACACCTGTGCCACTGCGTCCCGCACCGTCGCGTCAGCCCCCGGCACAGTTCCCCTGTCTGCGTTCGCGAGAGCGCCAAGGAGGGCTGCGCCGGGGTTTCCTTTGCAGGGGGTCAATCGCCCATGTGTGTCATACCGTGCCGCTCCAGGCGGACACTTTTGTGTGCACAACCAGACTTGAAATGGTCGTTGTCGACGTAGGCCACGCGGGCCTCCGGCGCCTTCGCCTGCGCGATCTCGTGCACGTTGCCCTGCGTGGGCAGCCCTGAGCCGATGTCCAGGAACTGCCGGATGCCGGCCTCCGTGACCATGTGCTCCACGGCGCGGCGCAGGAAGGCCCGGTTGGCCCGCCCCGCCTCGCGGGCGTCGGGGGCGATCCGCAGGGCCTCCTCGGCGACGGCGCGGTCGACGGCGAAGTTGTCCTTGCCGCCGAGGAAATAGTCGTACACGCGGGCGATGCTGGGCTGGGTGGGGTCGATGCCCGGCGGGACCACGCCGTCTCCGGCCTCGTCCCATCCTGTGGCCTGATCGCCGTCACGCATGGAATCTCACGCCTTCATCGACCTGGGGCTGGACTGATCATCGTACGGGAGCGGCCGTTATCGGCATATGTCCGGGCTGGTGTCTTTCTCGCCCCGCCGATGCCTCCACGTCCCTGCCGACCGCACCGCCACGTTGCCAATTTTACTTGGCTGAGTTACTTTTTACCCCGCCAAGTAAAAGTCGAGGGCGGGAGCCGTGTCATGACAGGAACGGGAACGAAGGGGCGCAAGAGAGCCGCGTGGACACTGGTCGCGCTGGCGCCGATCTGCGCGGAGATGACGTTCGGCGCGCTTCCGCTGAGCATGATCTGGCTGCTGCCGCTCCTGGTGCCGATGTACGGCGCGGGCGTGCTGCTGATCAGGGAGGCGGTGCGCCGCACCGGCGGCGGCTGGCCGAGCCTGCTCGTCCTCGCCCTGGTGTACGAGCTCGCCGAGGACGGCATCGGGCTGCAGGCACTGACCAGCCCCACCCTCTATCACGCCGCCGAGTGGGGGCCGCGCGTGTTCGGCCTCAACACGACCTACTGGGAGTCGCAGATCGGCTACCACGCCGTGTTCAGCGTGATGATCCCGATCATGCTCACGGATCTCCTGCACCCGGCCCACCGCGACCGCCCCTACCTGCGGCGGGGTGGGCTGGTCGGCGTCGGCGTCGTCGCGCTCCTCGGTGTGGCCGTGTTGCGGGTGCTCATCCCGCCGGTCATGGATCCGGGCTACCAGGCGCCGCTGCCTGCGCTGGCCGCGTTCGCCGTGGCGGGCGTGGTGCTGTCCGTACTCGCCCTGAAGGTGCTTCCCGGCCGTACGCCGGCGCCCCCGGCCGGCGCGAGCGCGCCGAAGCCCGCCGTCGTGGGCCTGCTGGCCGCGCTCGCCACCGCCGCCTTCCTCGGCCTGCTCATCCCGATCGTCCCGGCGGTCGGTGGCAGGGGCTGGTGGGCGGTCGTGGCGATGATCCTGGCCGCCGCCGTCGCCGTCGCCGCCGTCGTGCTGCTCCACCGCTGGTCCGGCGCGGGCTGGACGGACGCGCACCGGGTCTGGCTGGCCGGAGGGGCGCTGGTGTCCCACACCCTGTTCGGCGCCGCCGTCATGGCCACGACCACCTTCGATCGCGTGGGCCTGGTCGGCTGCGCCGTGCTCATGGCGCTGCTGCTGGCCCTGCTCGGGCGGCGCGCCGAAGGCCGCCTCGTGCCGTCAGGCTGACCCCGGGGGGTGCCGCCCGCGCGGTGCTGGGGCGCGCACTCCCGAGCGGTCGTGTAGACAGAAGTCCTGACTCGGTGCGCTGTCGGCCGGTAACATCGAACTTCGCGTGATGTGAACTTTTCGCGGGGTGGCAATCGGTGGCTGATCTATGGTTCGGCGTCCTCGGCCCGCTGGACATGCGGGCCGGCGGGCGCAAGATCCCCCTGCACGGGCCTCGCCAGGAAAGGGCGCTCGCGGCCCTGCTGCTGAGCGCCGGCCACGCGGTGACGGTCGACCGCCTCATCGAGGTCGTGTGGGAGGAGCCGCCCGCCTCGGCCCGCCGCCAGATCCAGGACCTGGTGTCGAAACTACGGCGGGCCCTGGCCGCCGCCGGGGCGGGTGGCGACGTCATCACCACCGTACGCGGCGGCTACCAGCTACGGTCCGGCGCCGGCCGGCTGGACGCGACGGAGTTCGAGGAGCTCGTCGCGTCCGCGCGCGACGCCGAGCCCGCGCACGCGGCCGCCGTGCTCAGGCAGGCGCTCGCCCTGTGGCGGGGCGATCCGCTGGGCGGCGTGGACTGCCCAGCGCTGGCCGGCGACGTGCGCACCCTCCAGGAGAAGCGGCTGGCGGCCTGGGAGGAGTGGGCGAAGCTCGAGCTGGCCGCCGGCCGCCACCACGAGGTCACCGCCGAGCTGACCGCCCTGGTCGAGCGCCATCCGCTGCGCGAGTCGCTGGTGGCGTCGCTGATGCGGGCCATGACCGCCGCCGGCCGCGCGGCCGACGCGCTCGACGCCTACCACCGGGCGCGGGAGAAGCTGCGGGACGAGCTGGGCCTCGATCCGGGAAAGGAGCTCCAGACCCTGTACGAACGCATCCTGCGGGCCGCCGAGCCCGGCCCGCTCCCGGAGCGGCCGCCCCCGCCCGTCGCCGCGTCCCAGCTGCCCATGGACGCCTTCGGTTTCGTCGGCAGGGGCGGCGAGCTCTCCCGGCTCGACGGCCTGCTGGATCACGCCGCGCTCCAGCCGACGGCGGTGGCGATGGCCGTCGTGTCAGGTAGCGCGGGCGTCGGCAAGACCGTGCTGGTGACGCACTGGGCGCACCGTGTCCGCGACCGTTTCCCGGGCGGGCACCTGTACGTGAACCTGCGGGGATTCGATCCCGGCGGGTCGATGGTGGCGCCGGAGGAGGCGGTCCGCGGGTTCCTGTTCGCGCTCGGGGTGCCGCCGCAGGGCGTGCCGTCCGGCCTGGACGCGCAGACGGCGCTCTACCGCAGCCTGCTGGCCGGCCGCCGGATGCTGATCGTCCTTGACAACGCCCGCGACGCCGGCCAGGTGCGCCCGCTGCTTCCGGGCTCTCCCGGCTGCGTCGTGGTGGTGACCAGCCGCGACCGGCTGCCCGCCCTGGTCGCCAAGGAAGGCGCCGTCTCGCTGCCGCTGGACCTGCCGACGAGCGGCGAGGCCAGGGAACTGCTCGCCCGCCAGCTGGGGGACACGCGGGTCGCCGCCGAGCCGGACACCGTGGACGAGCTCATCGCGAGATGCGGCCGGCTGCCGCTGGCCCTGGCGATCGCCGCCGCCCGCGCTGCCGTGCGGCCCGGCGTCCCGCTGGCCGCCATCGCGGACGACCTGCGTGAGGCTCCCGGGGTGCTGGACGCGCTCGACGCCGGGGACCCGGCGACCCGGGTCAGGGCCGTGTTCTCGTGGTCGTACCGGATCCTCGGCGAC
Source organism: Nonomuraea sp. NPDC049378 (assembly GCF_055586745.1). NCBI lineage: Bacteria > Bacillati > Actinomycetota > Actinomycetes > Streptosporangiales > Streptosporangiaceae > Nonomuraea > Nonomuraea sp. NPDC049378. The sequence goes on along the minus strand of NZ_JBVJHP010000010.1, from coordinate 195,171 downwards.
GAGCCGGCGCGCATGTTCCGAGCGCTGGCGACGCACCGCGGGCCGCGCATCGGCGTCGCCGCGGCGGCGAGCCTGGCCGGCATCCCCCTGCGCGATGCCCGCTCGTTGCTGGAGAGGCTGGCGGGCGCGCACCTCGTCACCGAGGACGCCCCCGGCCGGTACGCCTTCCACGACCTGATGCGCGCGTACGCCGGAGAGCTGGCCGGCCTCCACGATCCGCCCGAGGAGCGGGGCGCAGCCCGGCGCCGCCTCAACGACCACTACATCCACACCGCGGAGCAGGCCGGCCGGCTGCTCGACCCGCACCAGGACATCCCCCTGGACGAGCCGCCGGCCGGTGTCGTCGCCGAAGAGCACCGCGACCAGCGGGAGGCGCTGGCGTGGTTCGCCGTGGAGCACGCGGCGCTGCTCGCCGCCGTCGAGGACGCGGCGCGGTCGGGGCTGGACGCGCAGGCGTGGCGGCTGGCCATGGCGCTCTACGACTACCTGGATCTGCACTCGCACCTGCACGACCAGGTCGCCGTCCAGACCACCGGCCTCGAGGCGGCCCGGCGCCTCGGCGACCGGGCGGCGCAGGCGCACGCCCGCCGCCGCCTCGGCTGGGCCTTCCGCCGCCTCGACCGCCACGACGACGCTCACACCCACCTGCGGTCGGCCCTCGACCTGTACGAAGCCCTCGGCGACGAGCGCAACCGGGCGCACGTCCACGGCAACCTGTGCGGCGTGCTCGAACGGCAGGGCCGGTACGCGGAGGCGCTCGTCCACGCGGAGCGAGCCATGGAGCTCTACACCGAGGCCGGGCTGCCGGCCTGGCAGGCTCGGGCGCTCAACGCCGTCGGCTGGCTCCACGGCCTGCTGGGCGACTACGACAGAGCCCTCAGGCACTGCGGCCGGGCGCTGTGGATGCACGAGGAGTCGGGCGATCGGCGCGGCCAGGCGGCCACCTGGGACAGCCTGGGCTTCGCCCACCACCACCTCGGCTCGCACCAGCAGGCCGTCGTCTGCTTCACCCGCGCCATCGACCTGCTCAGACACCTCGGCGACCAGTACGGTCAGGCCGAGACGTTGCTCCTGCTCGGCGACGCCCACCAGGCCGGCGGTGAGACCGGCGAGAGCCTGCGCGCCTGGCGGGAGGCCCGCGACATCCTCGTCCAGCTCAACCACCCTGATGCCGGCAAGGCCCTCGCCCGGCTCGGGCGCGACCTGGCGCCCGGGCGGTGACCAGGACGCGGCCGCTCCGGAGGTGTACCGCTCCTTTGATCGCCCGGCGTCAGCGGAGCGCCTCCTGCGGGGCGTCCGCGCGCAGCGGCCTGAGCGCCCGTGACCAGCTGATGACCTCGTCGAGCAGCTCGACGAGGGTCTCCTCCTGGTGCGGGCCGGGGGTGATCACGCCGGGGTCGGTGGGGCCGGTGAGCTCGAAGTCGGTGAACGCCGACAGCGCGACCTGGGTGCGGACGTTGGCGACCTGGAGCTCGGTCATGGACAGCCGCAGCTGCTCCACGGCGCGGGTGCCGCCGTGCACGCCGTGGCTGACGAACCCGGCCGCCTTGTTGCTCCATTCGGCGAACAGGTAGTCGATCGCGTTCTTCAGCGCGGCGGGCATGCCGCGGTTGTACTCCGGCGTGACGAAGACGAATCCGTCCAGGGACGCGATGGTCCGCGCCCAGCGCCGGGTGTGCGGGTGGCGATAGTCGCCGAACATCGCGGGCACGGGCTCGTCCAGCAGGGGCAGCCCGTGCTCGGCCAGATCGACGACGTCGAAGGAGGCCTGTCCCGCCGCGACGGCGGCGTGCCGCGCGGCGACCTCGGCGACCCACTGGGCCGCGACGGCCGTCCTGCGGTGCGGGCGGGTGCTGCCGACGATGATGCCAATTCTGATCATGGGTCTCTCCTGTCGGTGCCTGATGCAGGTAAAGTACAACGTGTATGGCAACAAGTAAAACGCTGACTGTAACTGAGGTGAAATGACCAGCGACAACAGGGCGAGACGTCGCCCCCTTGGAGGGCTGGCCGACAAGCGCAGGGCCATCCTCGCGGGCGCTCTGACCGTGTTCGCCCGCGACGGCTACACCCGTGCCGGCATCGACGCGATCGCCGCGGCGGCCGGGGTGTCCACGCGAACGATCTACAACCACTTCGCCGACAAGGCCGAGCTCTTCCAGACGGTCATCAAGGAGAGCGCGGGCCGGGCGGCCGACGCCCAGATCGCCATCATCGACCGGCACCTGCACAAGATCACCGATCTGGAGGCCGACCTCGTGGAGTTCGGCCGAGCCCTCACCGCCCCGATGGCCACCGAGCACGCGGAGCACTTCGCGCTCGTCCGCCAGGTCAACGCCGAGGCCGGGCACATCCCCCAGGCCGCCATCGACGCCTGGCAGGAGATCGGTCCCCGGCGCGTCCTGCGCCGGCTCGCCGAGCACCTGCGGCAGTGGACGGCGGGGGGCCTGCTCCACGCGGACGACCCCGAGCGTGCGGCCGTCCAGCTCATGTTGCTCATCTCAGCCGCCGGTGCGCCGCACCACGCTCCCGCCCCCAGCCGGCGGGAGGCCGACCAGGTGATCGCCTCCGGCGTCCACGTCTTCCTGTACGGCTACGGCGCTGACCGCCTCATCCCTGACGAAAGTCAGGGGTGAGGCTGGTCTTTCGGGCATGCCGGGCACGGTGCCGCAGTTCCTACGCTGCTACGCATGATCAGTGCCATCCGCGTCTCCGCGGCCGCCGTGCTCACCCTGACCCTGCCGCTGTCGGCGCCGCCGCCCGCCGCTGCGGCCGCCGCGGACGGTTCCCCGACCCGCATCGCCATCCCCGCCCCCACCGGGCGCCACAAGGTCGGCCGCGACGTCCTGCACCTCGTCGACCGCGAGCGTCGCGATCCGTGGCAGCCCGAGGCTGGCGCGCGGGAGCTGATGGTGTCGGTGTACTACCCGGCCCGCGGCGGCGGGGGCGCCGCCCCTTACATGACCACCGGCGAGGCCCGTCTCCTGCTCAAGGGCCAGAAGCTCGACACCCGCTTCGAGGCGGAACTGCTCGCAGGGGTCCGTACGAACGCCCGCGCCGGCGCCGCCCCCGCCGGCGGCCGCCACCCCCTGGTGGTGCTCTCGCCGGGCTTCACGCTCAACCGCGCCACCCTGACCACGCTCGCCGAGGAGCTCGCATCGAAGGGGTACGTCGTCGCGCTCGTGGACCACGCCTACGAGTCGTACGGCACCAGCTTTCCCGGCGGTCGCATGCTCACCTGCGTCGCGTGCGAGAAGGTGGAGAGCGCGCCCTCCGACGCGGCGAGCAAGAAGCTGCTCGCCAGGGCCGCCGCCGGCCGGGCGGCGGACCTCTCCTTCGTCGTCGACGAGCTGACCCGTACGGCCTGGAAACGATCGAAGATGATCGACCCGCGGCGGATCGGCGCCGCGGGCCACTCGCTCGGCGGCAACGCCGCGGCGAGCGTCATGGCCCGGGACCGCCGCGTCCGCGCCGGGGCGAACATGGACGGCACGTTCTTCGCGCCGGTGCCGAAGGCCGGACTCGGTGGACGGCCGTTCCTCATGCTCGGCACCGAGGCCCACTCGCCGGCCGGCGACGACACGAGCTGGCCTCGGGACTGGCGGCGCCTGGACGGCTGGAAACGCTGGCTGACCGTGGCCGGCTCCGGCCACTTCACCTTCATCGACCTGCCCGTCCTGGGCGGCCAGGTCGGGATGACCGACCCCTCAGCGCCGCTGCCGGGCAAGCGCTCGGGCGAGATCACGACGGCGTACGTGGGCGCCTTCTTCGACCGGCATCTGCGCGGCGAACACCGGCCGCTGCTGGACGGCCCGTCCACCGCCAACCCGGAGGTCACCTTCCACAACCGTTCACCTCAGTGATTCGCCCGTGCCGGGCGAGGGGCTCCGCCTGACCGCATCCTCACGGTCGGTCGGCCTTGGCTTCGCTGCCGTGGACGATGAGCGCGTACAGCACGAGCACGTCGACCGCGATGACGGCCAGCGACCACCAGGGGTTGACGGCGATCCAGGTCAGTTGGGTGAGGGCGTTCAGCATCACCAGGATGACGCCGACCACTCGGGCCCAGCTCTGGCCGGCGGTGACGGCGATGCCCGTGGCCAGGACGAGCACGCCCAGGAAGAGATGGAGCCAGCCCCAGGTGGTGACGTCGAAGAGCAGCAGCCGGTTGGGCGTCTGTACGTAGATCCGGTTGGCGAGGACGGCGGCCAGACCGGTGATGATGTTGAACAGCCCGGCCAGGACCATCATCATGCCGCCGAACCAGATCCAGCCGACCCAGCCGGTCACCTGCCGCGCAGGGTGGTAGGTCATCGAGAACCCTCCCTCTGAGCTCCTGGCTTCGTGGATGGTGACGTTGCTTCCCTCGCCGACCGGGCAATCACGACATAAAGGGACGTAGCGGCAGGTGGGGGGACAGGATTGGGGGCAAATTTCCCTTGTCTTGAAGAAACAGGCATCGCGCCGGTCGCGGACCTGCGCGAGTCCCCGAGGCAACGTACGCTGGACGGTGCGCGCTCAGGACGCCACCGGTCCGCGGAAAGGGCCAAGCCCACCTGACGGTCACCGAACGACCCCGGCCCGACCTCTTTTCCGGCCTGACCATGCGGACACCAGGCCAGACGGAAAGGAGGCCATCGTGCCCATCCACCGCCTGCCCGACAACCCCCGCATCCAACGGCTCCGCAAGCAGGCCAAGACCCTCCTCCAGCAGATGAGGGCGGGCGCTCCCGAGGCGCGCGGGCTCGTCGCCGAGTTCCATCCCCGGCCCCCGCGGACGCCCAGGCTGTCCGACGCGCAGCTCGTCACCGCCCGCATGTACGGCTTCGCGAGCTGGCCCCGGCTGAAGGAGCACATCGGCACCGTCGAGCGCTACACCCGCTCGCCGCACCGTGTCGCGCCGCGCGAGGACCCGCAGGAGGAGTTCCTGCGGCTCGCCTGCCTCACCTACGGCCAGGGCGACCGGGGCAGGACCGGTGGGGCCGGCCGGCTGCTCGCCCGGCACCCGTGGCCGTCCACCGCGAACGTCTTCACGATGGCGGCCACCGGCTCGGCCGGTGCCCTGGCCGGCGCGCTGGCCGCGGACCCCGGCCTGGCCCGCGCGCAGGGCGGACCGTTCGGGTGGGAGCCGCTGCTGTACCTGGCCTACGCCCGCCTCGACCCGCCCGGCCGGCCCGTGGAGGCGGCCCGGCTCCTCCTCGACCACGGCGCCGACCCGAACGCCGGCTTCCTGTGGGACGGGCTGGCCTCCCCGTTCACGGCGCTCACCGGCGCGTTCGGCGGCGGGGAGGGAGACCAGCCGCCGCACCCGCGGGGTCCGGAGCTGGCCAGGCTGCTCCTGGAGGCGGGCGCCGACCCCAACGACGGCCAGGCCCTCTACAACAGAGGGCTCGGCGGCTCCTTCTCCGACGACACCGCCCACCTCGAGCTGCTGCTGGAGTTCGGTCTCGGGCGCGGGGAGGGCGGGCCGTGGCAGGTCCGGCTGGGCCCGGCGCTGCGATCGCCGCAGCAGCTGGTGCGCGACGAACTCGCCGCCGCCGCGCTGCGGGGCGGCCCGCGCCGGACCCGGCTGCTCCTCGCGCACGGCGCGGAGGCGGACGGCCTCGGCGGGCATCCCGCGTTCGGCGGGCGCACACCGTACGAGCTGGCCGTGCTGCACGGGCACACCGAGGTCGCGGAGCTCCTCGCCGCGGCGGGCGCGTCGACCGTGCTGGACGAGGCGGACGCGTTCACCGCCGCCTGCATGCGTGCCGACGCCGGCGCGGTGGCCGCGTCAGGACCGGCGCCACTGGCCCGGGCGCTCGCCCGCACTCCCGACCTGATCACCAGGGCGGCCGAGCTGCGCAGGCCCGCGGTGGTACGGCTGCTGGCCGGACTCGGCTTCGACGTGAACCACCTGCATCGTGCCACCCCGCTGCACGCGGCGGCCTGGAACGACGACGTGGAGACCGCGAGGACGCTCGTCGAGCTCGGGGCCGACCTCACGATCAGGGACGCCGAGCACGACTCGACCCCGCTCGGCTGGGCCGAGTACGGCGGCAGGCTCCGCGTGGCGGCGTACCTGCGGAGCGCGGAGCAGCACGAGTGACCTGCGTGCCGGGCTCCCGGACGAGGACCGCGCGGCCGCGGGCGAGTCCCCGCTCACGAGATCGGGCGGATCTCCACGAGCGGGCAGGCCGGCCACGAGCGGACCAGCTCCAGCGCCTCGTCCAGGTCGGCCACCTCGACCTCGGCGAATCCGCTGACCACTTCCTTGCCCTCCACGAACGGCCCGTCCGTGACCACCGGCTCCCCGGGGCCGAGCCGCACCGTGGTCGCGGTGTGCACCGGCGCCAGGTGGGTGTGGTGGGTGATCTTTCCGGCGTGCTCGGCGAACCAGCGGCCCACCGCCTGGAAGGCGGCATCCCGCTCCTTCTCGCCCATCTCCTCCAGCTCCTTGGCGAACTCCTCGGTCTCCACGAACATCAGCACGTACTTCACGCGTGTCCTCCTCCATCCGTCGGGCGGGTCAGGGCGATACCGCGTCCTCGAACTCCGGCCCGAGCCCGGCGTGTGCCCTCCACTCAACAAGACGATCGGAACGCGCGCCCACACGACACCTCGACGGCGGAAGACGAAGAGGTACGGGCTACCGCAGCCGGCCGCTGAGGGCCGCCGTGGCGCAACAGACCCCGCCGGTCACGATCGCCGCCGTCAGCACCGTCACCGAGCTCCATCCGCCCGTCTCGGCGACCCACAGGTACGCCGGCGCTCCGAGCAGCGTGCCCAGGCTGCCCGACTGCGTCACCGCTCCGACGCTCCACGCGATGCGGTCGCCGGCCACCGCGGGAAGCGCCGCGAACACCGCCGAGACGGCCAGCCCGTTGACCGCCAGCACCCCTGCCGCGCATACGGTCGCCACCGCCACCGGAGCCTGCGTGAAGACGCCGGCGGTCAAGGGGATCACGAGCAGGGCCGCGGTGATCAGCCGGCCCGGCCGGATCCGGGCGCGCAGCGCCGCTCCGGCCGCGAGGCTGCCCAGAACGCTGGCCGCCGAGACCAGCCCGGCCAGCGGGCTCGCCTGTGATCCGGGCACGCTCCGCTCGGCCGCCAGGTACGCCGGGAGCACGGTCACCACGCTCACCCCGACCGAGGCGATCAGCGCGAACCCGGCCGCCAGGGCGGCTACCGGCCACGTCGCGCCGGGTCCGCGACGCGAGCAGGCCCGGCCGTTCTCCCGGCCGCGCCGGTCGTCGCGCGGCAACGTCCCGGCCAGCGCGGCCACCATCAAAGTGATCGCGCCCACGCCCGAGACCTCGGCGCGCCAGCCGGTGACCAGACCGCCGCCGGCGCCGGCCAGCGCGAGCCCGGACGGGATGCACACCCCCCACAGTGCCAGGGCCGTCTCCCGTGACCTGCCCTCCAGCAGGCGAGCCAGCAGGCTCGGCCCCGTGATCACCACGAGGGCGTAGCCGGCCGCCTGGATCGCGCGCAGCGCGAACAGCGCCGCCGCGCCTCCGGCGAGCGGTGCTGCCAGCCCCGCCACGCCCAGAGCCACCAGACCGGCCACGAAGATCCCGCGCAGCCGATGCCGATCCACCCATAACCCCAGCGGCAGGCAGGTGAGCCCGGCGACCAGCGTGATGGCTGACGACAGCAGGCCCGTGGCAGTGAGCGACAGGTCGAATTCCGCGCCCACCGAGGCCAAGAACGGGACGAACTCCCCCAAGGCCATGCTGGCCGCCGTGCCTGCCGCCACCACGGTGACGATCGTACGAACGCTCAACGGGCACGCACCTCCCACAAGTCGGGAGGCGCGACCGGCGAGCCGGCCCGATCCTCAAGCCCGGGTGGGCGACGCCTCGACGAGGATCCTCGGGGTGTGGAGTGGCACGAACCACCCGACAGCACCCTATCCCGCGGGCTCCGCGGGCTCCAACGCCCGCCGGCCAGGTGGTGAGCCGATCCGGCCGGCGGGTAGGGGGCGCCTGTGCGGGCCACGTCCACCCCTCCAGCGAGGGCCACCCGGGCGGTCCGCCTGCGCGGGCGTGTCCTCGCCCTGGCGGCGGGGGCCTGCCTGGCGCCGGCGTTTCCCGCCGTCGGCGCCTGGTGGTGGGCGTGGGCCGGGCTGGCTCCGCTCGTCGTGCTCGCCGCGAGGGCGGGATCGTACGCCGAAGCGGCATGGCGCGGCTGGTTCGCGGCCGTGGGCTTCTTCGCGGTCCTGCACCACTGGGTGCTCCACTCCCTGGGGGTGTTCGCGCCGCTCGTGCTGGGGATCGCGGGCCTGTCCTGGGTGCCGTTCGGGCTTGTCGCGTACGGGCTGCTCCGCCGGGTCTCCGTGGCCCGGGTCGTCGCGGCGCTGCTGGTGTTGCCCTCTACCTGGGTCGTCGTCGAGGTCCTGCGCTCGTGGGAACATCTGGCCGGTGCGTGGGGGGTGCTCGGTTCGAGCCAGTGGCGCGTGCCGCCCGTCCTCGCGCCGGCCGCGCTCGGCGGCGTGTGGCTGCTGAGCTTCGTGCTGGTCGCCGTCAACGCCGGGCTCGCCGCCGCCGTGCTGCCCGGCGCCGGGCAGCGAACCCGGCTGGTGGGCGCGGGGGCCGCCGTAGCGCTGGCCGTGCTCGCCGTCGGCTACGGGCTCGTACGGCCGGAGCCCGCCGTGACGGGCACCATGCGCGTGGCCGGTGTGCAGACAGGCGACGTGCCCGGCTCGGCCCGGCGCCTGGCCGAGAACCTGCGGCTGACCCGCGAGCTCGCAGGCCGCGATCACGACGTCGTCGTCTGGGGGCAGAGCAGCGTGGCGTTCGATCCGGCGCGGCGGCCCGACGTGGATCGCCGGCTGCGGATGGCCGCCGCCGAGGTGGGCAGCGATCTGCTGGTCAACGTGGACGCCAGGGGCTCATCCGGGCAGATCGCCAAGACGACGTACCAGTACACCGCGGATGGCGTCGTGAACACCTACGTCAAGCAGCGACTGGTGCCGTTCGGCGAGTACATCCCGCTGCGGCCGTTGCTCGGCTGGCTGGCCGATCACACCGACGCGGCCGCGGAGGACCGGTCCACCGGCGGCGGGCTCACCGTCCTGGACGTCGCAGGTCACCGGGTCGGCCCGCTCATCTCCTACGAGTCCGCCTTTCCCGACATGCGGCGCCGGCTGGCCGTCATGGGCGTGGACCTCACCCTCGTGCAGGGCTCGCTCACGACGTTCCACGGCAGCTGGGCGCACGCGCAGCAGGCCGGCCTCGAAGCCGTGCGCGCGGTCGAGTCCGGCCGTCCTGCCGTGCTCGTGGAAGCCGGCGGGACCTCGGCCGCGTTCGACGCCCGGGGCAGGCCGCTGGCCTGGTACGGCCCCGGGTACCAAGGTGCCTTCGTGATCGACGTGCCGCTGTCCATGGAGGTCACGCCGTACGTCCGGCTGGGGGACTGGGTGCCCGTCATGGCCGCCGGGATCCTGGCCGCGAGCGGCGTCGGGCTCGCCGCCCGGCGGGCCCTTCGGAGGAGGGACACCCTCGGCGGGGACGGCGACAGGCGTACGCGGTGACGGCGCGGCGCGATCAGTGAGTCGCCGCCTCCCCTACGGGCGTGACGCTTCGATCAGCCGCCGGGTGCGACTCCAGCAGGCCCTCCGGCAGGTCGTCGGGGGCGCACCAGCGGGCCTCCAGGATCTCCATCGGGTTCAGCCGCATCGTGCCGCCGCCGGTGTACCCGGCCGCGTAGGCGACCTCCACCCTGAGCTGGAACCCGCTCCTGAGCTGCACCATCTCGCCCATGGGCGGCTGCGCCGCTTCAGACAGCACGGCGGCCGGCTCGGAGCGCCCCGCTCGGGGCCGGCCGTCGTGGAACAACCCGCCGCACGACGATGCCGGACACCGCCTACTGGCCCGGCCGGGACAGGGAGGCGCCGGTCGACGCTCTGACGATGAGCTCCGGCTGGAAGACGATCTCTTGGTGCCAGTGGCCAGGGTCGCCCCGGGCGTCGGTGAGCAGCAGCTCCGCGGCGGCGTGGCCGAGCTGGTGCTTCGGCTGGCGGATCGAGGTCAGCGACGGCGACAGCGCGGCCGCGAACTCCACGTCGTCATAACCCATGACCGCCATGTCGTGCGGGACGCCGATGCCGCGCTGCTCCAGCCCGCGCAGCGCGCCCAGCGCCACCGTGTCGTTGACGCAGAACAGCGCCGTCGGCCCTTCGCGCAGGGGCAGCCGCTCGAGCGCGGCCTCGCCCTCGCGCGGGGTGAGCGCGGGCAGGGTGACCTCGGTGATCACCTCGCCGGGGTCGAGCCCGGCGGCGCGCACCGCGTTGTCCAGCCCTTGGCGCCGGTCGGCGCACTGGCGCACGATCGACGGCCCGTTGAGGAACCCGATGCGCCGGTGGCCGAGCGACAGCAGATGGGCGCCGGCCAGCTCGCCGCCCCTGACGTTGTCGACCGCGACCGCGCAGAGCTGGGAGTCGGCGCCCGGCCGGTCGAGCAGCACCATGCCGATGCCGCGCCGGCGCAGCTCCACCAGGTGGGAGATGTCGTCACCCGCGGGCGTGATGAGGATGCCGGGCACCCGGTGCTGCTCCAGGATCTGCAGGTAGTAGGCCTCCTTCTCGACCGAGTCGCTGGAGCTGCAGAGCACGAGCAGCAGCTCCTCCTGCGACAGCCGGGTCTCGATGCCGGGCAGCACCTCGGTGAAGAACGGGTTGCCGATGTCGCGAACCATGACGCCCACGGACCGGCCCGCACCGCCGCGCAGCTGCCGGGCGGGAGCGCTGGGCACGAACCCCAGCGCCTTGATGGAGGCGCGCACGCGGCGCAGCGTCGGCTTGGCGACCAGCTCCGGCCGGTTGAGCACGTTGGAGACCGTTCCCACGGACACGCCGGCGTGGGCGGCGACGTCGACCATGCTGAGCCGGCGGCGCTGGGCCGGCTTGTGGATGTCGGTCACCGGTGGACAGCCCTTCTGGTCACCTGGCAGGAACACCCAGTGTAGCCATTGAAATGTTTCATCTACATGACACCCGCGCTCCGATTTTCCAGGCAGGCATTGACGCGGGTACCTCCACCTGCTTACGGTGCGCGAGGATTGAAATGTTTCAAATAGTAGGGAGCCCCTGCATGCAGCTGGCCGTGACCGATCCCCGGGTCGAAGGACTGGCCGAGCCCTTGGCCCTGGATGTGAGCGCTCCGCTGTTCTCGTGGCAGATCACCGGGGCCGGGCGCGGGCGCGCGCAGAGCGCGTACCGGGTGATCGTGGCGCGGGAGGGCGATCCGGCCGGCGAGGGGGCCGAGCTGGTCTGGGACAGCGACGCCGTGACCTCGGCCGTCACGTACGACATCCCGTACGGCGGGGCGGAGCTGCGGCCGCGCACCCGCTACGGGTGGCGCGTCAAGGTGGCCGACGAGAGCGGCACCTGGTCGGAGTGGGGTCCCGCCCGCTGGTTCGAGACCGGGCTCGGCGACACCGCCGGCTGGACGGCGGGCTGGATCGGCACGCCCGTGGTGCCCGGCTCGGAGCGGTTGCCGTCGCTGGAGAACGTGCCGCGCATGTGGGTCGCCGGCCGGCTCGGGCCGTCCCCTTCGCCGCTCGGGGCGTTCCGTACGCGGTTCGAGGTGCCGGGCGGGGCACGGCCGCTGTCGGCGCGGCTGGTGATAGGCGGCGGCCACGAGGTGGCGGCGTACGTCAACGGTGCGCCGGTCGCCGGCGAGTCGCGGGACGGCGCGTTCGTGGCCGACGCGGGCGACCTGGTGGTCCCGGGCGAGAACGTGCTGGCGATCAGGGCCGGCGGGTCCGGGCTGTGCGTGCGGCTGGAGGTCGTGGTCGAGGGGCGGCCGGCGCTGGCGCAGCTCGTGCCCGTGGCGGCGGCGGGCGGGGTGACCGTCACGTCCGGCGGCAGGTGGCGGGCCGGCGACCGGCCCGAGGACGGGTTCGAGCAGCCCGGGTTCGACGACTCGGGGTGGTCGCTGGCCGAGGAGGTGGGCCTGCACGGCGACCCGCCGCACGGCCGCGAGCCGATCGCCGACCGGCCCAGCCCTTACGTGCGGCGCGAGTTCGACGTGCCGTCGCCGGTGCGCAGGGCCAGGCTCTACGCCACCGCGCTCGGAGTCCACGAGGTGCACGTGAACGGCAGCCGGGTGGGCGCCGACCACCTGGCGCCCGGCTGGACCGACTACCGCCACCGGATCACGTACCAGGCCTACGACGTCACAGAGCTCGTGTCGGAGGGCCGCAACGCGATCGGCGCGATCCTCGCCGACGGCTGGTACGCGGGCCACATCAGCTGGTTCGGCCCCTTCCAGTACGGCCGCAGGCCGGCCTTCCGCGCCGAGCTGGAGATCCTGCACGACGACGGCAGCGTGACCCGGCTGCGCACGGACCCGGGGTGGCGGGCGGGGACGGGCGCGATCCGCTACGCCGACCTGCAGAACGGCGAGCGGCAGGACCTCGCCGCGGAGCCGCACGGCTGGACGGCTCCCGGGTTCGACGACTCCGGCTGGGCGCCCGCGGTGCCCGTGAGCCCGCCCGCGGGCCGGGTGACCGCCGCCGTCGCGCCGCCGATCCGGGTGCACGAGGAGCTGGAGCCCGTCGCGGTGTGGGAGCGCGGCCCCGGCGTGTGGATCGCCGACTTCGGCCAGAACCTGGTCGGCTGGGTCCGGCTCACCGGCCGCGCCGGCCGGGAGCGCCCGGTGGTGCTGCGCCACGCCGAGGTCCTCGACCACGAGGGCGGGCCGCACCTGGCCAACCTGCGCTCGGCCCGCGCGACGGACGAGTTCCTGCCGAGCGGGGACGGGCCCGAGACGTTCGAGCCACGCTTCACCTTCCACGGCTTCCGCTATGTCGAGGTGTCGGGGCTGCGCGCGGCCCCGGAGCGGATCACGGCCAGGGTCGCCCATGCCGCGATGGAGCCGGCCGGCGAGTTCACCTGCTCCGACGAGCGGCTCGACCGGCTGCAGCGCAACATCGTGTGGGGGCAGCGGGGCAACTTCCTGGCCGTCCCCACCGACTGCCCCCAGCGCGACGAGCGGCTCGGCTGGACGGGCGACATCTGGGCGTTCGCGCCCACGGCGCTGTTCAACTACGACGTCGCCCGGTTCCTGCGCAGCTGGCTGGACGACGTGGTGGCCGCGCAGGGCGACGACGGCGCCGTCACGCACGTGGTGCCCGACGTGCTCTCCGGCCGCGGGCTGTCGCCCGACGCCAAGGAGGCGGGCTCGCCCGGCTGGGGCGACGCGCTCGTGATGCTGCCGTGGGCGATGCACCGGCTGCGCGGCGACACGCGGGTGGTGGCGGCCTGCTTCGAGCCGATGGCGCGCTGGCTGGCGTACCTGGACAAACGCTCCGACGGCGGGATCTTCCCGGAGGAGGGGTTCGGCGACTGGCTGTCGACGGGCGCCGAGACGTCCAAGCGGCTCGTCGGCACCGCGATCTTCGCGCTGTCCGCGCGGCAGCTCGCCGGGCTCGCCGCCGTGCTCGGCCGCGACGCGGACGAGCGGGCCTGCCTGGAGCTGTACGGCCGCGTGCGGGAGGCGTTCCGCGCGGCCTTCGTCGAGGGCCCAGGCGTGCTGGCGGAGGGCACGCAGACCGCCTACGTGCTGGCTGTCACGGCAGGGCTGTTCGAGGAGCACGAGTTGCCCAGGGCGGCCGCCCGGCTGGCCGGCGACATCGAGGCCCGTGGCGGCCACCTGTCGACGGGCTTCCTCGGCACGCCGTTCCTGCTGGACGCGCTCACCTCGACCGGGCGGCTGGACGTGGCCTACCGGCTGCTGACGCAGGACACCTTCCCGTCCTGGCTCTACCCGGTCGTCCACGGCGGGGCGACGACCATGTGGGAGCGCTGGGACTCATGGAGCCACCACCGGGGGCTGCAGGACCCGGGCATGAACTCCTTCAACCACTACGCGTACGGCGCCGTCGGCGACTGGATGTACCGGACGGTCGGCGGGCTCGCCCCGGGGTCGCCCGGCTACGCCGACGTCGTGGTGCGGCCGCGGCCGGGCGGCGGAATCACCTGGGCGACGACCGCGCACCGCACCCGGCACGGCCGGGTGGAGGTCGCCTGGCGGCTGGAGGGCGACCGCTTCGCGCTGGACGTCGTCCTGCCGCCCAACACCCGCGCCGAGGTGCACGTGCCCGCGCCGCCCGAGCGGGTGACCGAGGGCGGCGTGCCGGCCGGCCAGGCGGAGTGCGTGACCTTCGACCGGCTGGACGGCGGGGGAGCGGTCTACCGGGTCGGCTCGGGGTCGTACGCGTTCCGGGCGCGGGACACGGCAAGCTGAGAGGCAGTTCGATCGTGACCAGCACAAAGGCGCGCCGCCGGCCCCCGTGGGGGGTCTACCTCGTCCTCCTCCCCACGTTCGCCCTGCTCGCGGCGTTCTCGTACTACCCGGCGCTGAACGGCATGGTCCACTCGCTCTTCGAGTGGCGGCCGGGCTTCGAGTCGCCCTTCGTCGGCTTCGAGAACTATCTGACGATGCTCGGCGACGACCTGTGGTGGGCCTCGTTCCGCAACATCGGCGTCATCTTCGTCTGGGCGGTCACGCTCATGTGGGTGTTCCCGCTGCTGGCGGCCGAGCTGGTGATGTCGCTGTCGAGCGAGCGGCTGCGCTTCGTGTTCCGCACGCTGCTGATCCTCCCGCTGGCCTTCCCCGCGGTGGTCAACGTGCTGCTGTGGCAGTTCATGTACGACCCGCGCGACGGCGTCATCAACAGCGCGCTGCGCGCGATGGGGCTGGACGGGCTGGCGGGCAACTGGATCGGCGATCCTGACACCGCGCTGGTCGCGCTGATGACGATCGGCTTCCCGTGGGTGGCGAGCCTGCCGTTCCTCGTCTTCCTGTCGGCGTTGCAGAACGTGCCGGCGGAGATCTACCAGGCCGCCGAGGTCGACGGCGCCGGCCGGCTGCGCCGCTTCTGGAGCATCGATCTGCCGATGATGTTCCGCGACGTCAAGCTGCTGTTCGTGCTGGCGGTGATATCGGTGCTGCAGTACGGCATGCAGGCGCACATCATGACCGGGGGCGGGCCCGACAACGCCACGCAGGTGCCGGTGCTGCGCATGCTCGACGCGGCCTTCGTGGACACGAGCTGGGGGTACGCGGCGACGCTCGGCACGGTGCTGTTCGTGCTGACCCTCGCGGTCAGCCTGGTCGCGCTGACGCTGGGCAGGAAGGCGGACGCATGAGCCGCACGCGCAGGACAGACCTGGTGGCGGGGGCCGTGCTGGCGGTGCTGGCGTTCGCCGGGCTGTTCCCCTACCTCTTCATGCTGGCGGCCTCGGTCAAGGACAACGAGCAGTTCTTCGCCGGCTACTGGTCGCCCGCCTGGCCGTTCCACCTGGACAACTACGCGGTGGCCTGGGAGCAGGTCAGCCCCTACCTGTTCACCTCGTTCGTGGTCGCGGGGCTGGCCATCGCCGGCACGCTGGTGCTGGCCCCGGCCGCGGCGTTCGTCTTCGCCCGCTTCAGCTTCCCCGGTCGCGGCGCGCTGTTCGGGCTGATCGCGGCGCTGCTCATGGTGCCCTCGATCACCAGCCTGGTCCCGCTCTTCGTGCTGATGCGGGATCTGGGCATCCTGGACAGCAGGCTCGTGCTGATCGTCCCGCACGTCACCGCCAACACGGTGCTCGGGATCGTCATCATGCGCACCTACATGGCGCAGGTCCCTGAGGAGATCTTCGAGGCGGCCAGGGTCGACGGCGCGGGCGGGACCCGGCTGTTCCTGGCCTTCATGCTGCCGCTGTCCCGGCCCGTCATCGGCACGGTGGCGCTGATGACGGTGCTGGGCGTGTGGAACGACTACTTCTGGCCGCTGCTCACAGTGCAGACCGATGCGTACCGGACGATCCCCGCCGGGCTGGCGTTCTTCGCCAACCAGAACGCGCAGCAGTGGGGTCCGCTGTTCGCGGGCTACGTTCTGGCCAGCCTTCCGCTGGTGGTGCTGTTCACGTTCCTGTCCAAGTGGTTCCTGGCCGGCATCCAGGGCGGCATCGTCTCCGGCAAGTGAGGGCCGCGGTTCGTTGAAACGTATCAACCAAGAAAGGAAGCGGCTCCCCATGAGAACACCCCCCAAGAGCGGGCTGGCGGCCTCGGCCCTGCTGCTCGCGGTGACCGGCTGCGGCCTGCTGGGCACCGGCGACACGTCGGCGACCGGCGCGGGCGGCAAGATCACGATCACGCTGGCCGGCCCCAACCAGTGGAACGCCAGCGGCAGCAGCTTCGGCCCGGCCTGGGAGGCGCTCGTCGACTCCTTCGAGAAACGCGAGCCGGGCGTCGAGGTCAAGACCCAGGTGCTGCCCCTCGACGGCTTCTCGCAGACGATCACCACCCAACTCGCCGCCGGCACCGCGCCCGAGCTGGTCTTCAACCAGCCGCCGCACAAGGCTCACGAGGTGCACGCGCTCGACGCCGAGCTGCAGAAGCCCAACCCGTACGTGCCGGGCAACCAGCGCTGGATCGACGTGTTCAGGAAGGAGTACTACGGCCCCGGCGTCTCCAAGGCGCTCAGCAAGGAGAGCGGCAAGCTGGAGTACATCCCGTTCAACCTGGTCGCGATCGGCCTGTTCTACAACAAGGACGCCTTCGCCAAGGCGGGCATCGAGCAGCCGCCGGCCACGTGGGAGGACTTCAGGTCCGCCTGCTCGAAACTGAAGGACGCCGGCTTCGACCCGGTCGCGCTCGACAAGGGCGGCCTGGCCGCGGGCTGGACGTGGGAGGCGGTCAGCACCCAGCTCATCGACAAGTACTACGACGAGTGGAACCAGTTCGACGCCACCGGAGAGCCCGGCAAGGCGCCGACCGTGACCGAGAAGTCGATGAGCAAGGTGATCAAGGAGGGCACGCTCACCACCAGGACGCCCGAGGTCGCCGAGTCGCTCAAGATCTACAAGGAGTTCTTCGACTGCGGCACCCCCAACTGGACGGGCGTGGCCGACGGCGGAGCGACGGTCGGCTACCGCGACTTCGTCTCCGGCAAGGCCGCCATGTCGTGGGGCACCGACTTCGCCGTCGAGGCGCTGAAGGCGGACGCGAAGTTCCCGCTCGGCACGATGCCGTTCCCGACGATCACCAAGGACACCACGTCGCTGTCGACGGACGCCCCCGCCCGTTACGGCGCGTCGATCGGCGGCACCAGCTACATGATCCCGTCGACGGTCAAGGACGAGAAGTACGCGGCGGCCGTCAAGTTCCTGCAGTACATGAGCTCGCCGGCGATCAAGCCGTGGCTGGACGCGACCGGCGGCCTGCCCGCCGTCGAGGGTGTCGAGCCGTCGGCCGAGACCGCGGGGCTGCTGGAGGGTGAGTGGGGCAAGCCGTTCCGGGTGACCGCGCTGCCCGGCGGCCCCGAGGGCACCTCGTTCCGCGACGTGTTCGACGGCTACCTGCTGGGCGAGCGCTCGCTGGAGGCGGAGCTGGCCGACCTGCAGAAGTGGTGGGAGCGCGGCATCGAGGCCGGGATCAAGAAGAACGCCTGGGGCGACGAGGACTGGGCCAAGTAGGAGGTAGTTGACAATGCGGTTATTGATCGCCCTGGCGCTGGCCGTACCGGCGATGTTCGTGAGCCTGCCCGCGCACGCGGCGGCCCCGCGCGAGGGGACCGGCGGGGTGACCGGAGTGGAGGTCGGCGAGAGCGTGGTCACCATCACGGGCACCGCGTCCGGGCCGGCCGAGCTGTACGCGCTCGACACGTGGCAGGACACGCACACCGGAGAGACGCCGGTCGCGACCGTCGAGGCGGGCGAGTTCCGTGTCGAGGTGCCGCGCATGGACGGAGACCAGGACCGGCTGTACGACAAGTTCCTCGCGGTGGGCGCGGAGGGGCCGCTGGGCGAGGTGCACTATGCCGACCAGTTGAGCTTCGCGTCCACCAGCCAAGCCCCATATCCTGAAATGTCGGGCAAAAAGGGTCTGCAAGTGCAGATGTCCGATGATGCCGAGGAGATCGGCGTCCAGCACGCCGGCATCAACCTCGCGCTCGACTCGGTCATGACGGCCGGGCCCGGCGAGCCCGGCAACACCATCGAGTTCGTCTCCCAGGGAAAGACCTACTACTTCGACCGCGGCGCCGTCGCCGGGCTGGACGCCCAGGTCAAGCCGCTGTCGGACAACGGGATGCTGGTCAACCTGATCATCCTCGTCTACAACAGCACCGCCCCCAACTCCGCCGCCCGCACCCTCATCCACCCCGAGGCCGAGCTGGGCAAGGGCACGGTCTACGCCTTCAACACCAAGACGGCCGAGGGCGAGGCGCACTTCACGGCCGCGATGGAGTTCTTCTCCCAGCGCTACAGCCGGGCCGACGCCAGGCACGGCCGGGCATGGGGCTGGATCGTCGGCAACGAGATCGACGCCCAGCAGTTCTGGTACAACATGGGTCCGCAGGAGCGGGACGTCTTCCTGGAGCAGTACACCCGGGCGATGCGGCTGACCTGGCAGGCCGTGCGCAAGGCCGACGCCGCCGCGCGCGTCTACACCTCCCTCACGCACTTCTGGACCGGCGCGGCCAACGACGACCCGAAGTACACCTACAAGGGCCGTGACGTGGTCGACGGGCTCAACGCGCTCACCAAGCGGCAGGGCGACTTCGACTGGAACATCGCCTACCACCCGTACCCGGAGAACCTGTTCAACCCGGCGTTCTGGAACGACAAGACCGCCACGGACGGCTTCGACACGATGCGGATCACCTTCAAGAACATCGAGCTGCTGCCGCGCTACCTCGCCCAGGACCACCTGACGTACGGCGGCGAGCGGCGGCGGGTGATCCTCTCCGAGCAGGGCCTGAACTCGCAGGACTACTCCGACAAGGAGCTGAAGCTGCAGGCCGCGGCCTACGCGTACGCCTACTACAAGGTCGCCTTCGCCGACGGCATCGACTCCTTCATCCTGCACCGGCATGTCGACCACAAGCAGGAGGGCGGGCTCCGGCTCGGGCTGTGGACGTGGGACGAGGAGCACGCGGCGGCGTCCAACGCGGGCGAGCGCAAGCCGATCCACGAGGTGTTCGCCGGCATCGACACCGAGCGGTCGCTGGAGGTGACCGAGTTCGCCAAGGAGATCATCGGGATCTCCGACTGGAAGGACGTCATCCCCGGCTTCGACCCGGCCGAGCTGGCCGTCAGGAAGCCGCCGGCCACGGTCGGTGTGCAGCTCGACGCCAAGCCGGTGGCCGAGCGGGTGATCTCCGATTTCGAGACGGACACCGGCGGCTGGCGGCCGTCGGACAACGCCGCCGCGGTGGAGCGCGTCGCCGTCGACGGCGGGCACGCGCTGCGCGTCCGCTTCGACCGCGACCTGCCCGGCTGGTCGCAGTACGCCAAGTCGTACAAGGGCGCCGACGTGGTGTTCGGCGAGCCGCTCGACGCCACGCGCACGTCGCGGCTCTCGGTCTCGATCAGGGTGCCGGAGAACGCCGACGACGGCTTCAAGCCGGGCAACGCCTTCTCCGCCAAGATCCGCGTGTACGGGCGCGACGGCGCCGTGGCGGAGGGCGTCGGCGCGATCGACCCCGCGCTCGGCTGGAACCGGCTCACGCTCGACCTGTCCCGCTGGGCCCCGCGCGAGGCGATCTCCAGGGTCAAGGTGTGGGTGCGCGGCTCGGTCGGGTCCGACTGGGCGGGCTCGTACGAGATCGACCGGCTCGGCCTCGCCACCACCGCGGTGCCCGGCCCGGACCGGCGCAACATCGACGTCACCGCCGCCACCGCCGAACGCGGCCGGATCGGCTCCACGGTCACCTTCACCGTGACCAACCGGGACGTGCAGCCCATGGCGGGCAAGGTCCGGCTCACGTCCTGCGACGGCGTGACCGTCGACCCGGACGCGCTGCGGGTGACCGGCCTGCGCACCGGCGCGAGCCGTACGTTCGAGACGAGGCTGACCGCGTACGAGCCGGCGGACCAGGAGCATCCGGTCGTGTGCGCGTCCTACTCGCGCCAGGAGCAGCGGGTGACGTTCCGGCTGCCGCCGGAGGCCGGTTCCGTGCCGCCATCCCCTGACGCCTTCGCCAACCTGGAGCTCGACGAGACCTTCGACGGCGCCGGGGACTACCAGGTGCACCGGGCGGAGCCGGAGAACAAGGAGCTGCCGCACGTGACGTACGCGGACGGCGCGCTGTCGGCCGCCCACCCGTCGGCGGGCTGGTTCGGCCTGATGTCGTCGAGCGTGTCGCCGCGTAACCCGGCGTTCAGCACGGCGATCACCATCAGGAAGTTCCAGGGCGACTCCACCGACATGGACACCGTCTACGCGGGCCTGGTCCAGGACGGCAGGACGGACGTGGTGGCGTTCTACGTGAACACCCAGAAGTCCGTGGGCTTCGAGGTGCGCGGACCCCAGGTGCCGGGCGGGCTCGCGGTCTTCGGCGTCAAGCAGGGCGTGAGCATTCCCGACGGCGGCCGGTTCGCGCTGTCGCTGGTGGGCGACCGGGCCGCCGTCTACGCCGACACCGGGTCAGGCTGGGAACTCGTCACCGCCGCCACGCTGGAGCACCTGCCCGCGCTGTCGGACCCGGAGGTGCGGGCCGGCTACCGGTACGGATTCGGCGTGCGCGGCGACGCGGGGGCCGGCCCGCTGCAGCTCGACGCGGTGGAAGGACGCAGCATCTCGTGAGGTTCGCGGCCCGGGGGTCTGCCGGCGGACCCCCGGGGCCAGGCGAGGGCTCGCGCCGGACCGCTCACAACCAGTCGTGTTCGCGCGCGTAGCGTGCCGCTTCGTGCCGGGTCCTGGTCTGGGTCTTCTGCATGGCGTTGGAGAGGTAGTTGCGCACCGTGCCCTCCGCCAGGTGGAGCCGGGCGGCGATGTCGGCGACCGCGTAGCCCTCGCCGGTCGCCCGCAGCACATCGATCTCCCGGTCGGTCAGCGGGCAGTCGTCGACGACGGCGAGTGCGGACACGTCCGGGTCGATCCAGCGTTTGCCTTCGTGCAGCGTCGTGATGACCGAGGCGATGTGCGCCGGTTCCGCGGACTTGCTGACGAAGCCCTGCACCCCGAGTTTCAGCGCCTTGCGGAGCACGCCGGGCCTGGCATGGCGGGTCACCATGAGGATCACCTGGTCAGGACGCTCCTTGCGGAGCTCCGCGACCGCGTCGAGCCCGTCCATGCCGGGCATCTCCAGGTCGATGACGAGCACGTCGGGCCGGTGCCGCAGCGTGGCCTGCACGGCCTGCTCGCCCCCTTCGGCTTCGGCGAGCACGGTGATCTCGCCTTCGAGGGGCAGCAGCGACGCCAGCGCCTTGCGGAGGAGGGCCTCGTCGTCGGCGAGCACCACGGTGGTCATCGTCGTCCTTTCACGCGTCAGTGGCCGGCGTCCGACCGGGGACGAAGAGGCTCATCATGTGCGGCTCCGGGCTCCAACGACAAGGGTCTTCCGCCAGTATTCTGCCGTTTCGTCCGTCTCGACAGTGACGCTGCGTCATGTCATCGCGGAAGAAACGTCATGGTCCTGTCATGACGCAGTCCCACTGGTGGACGAGCGTGGCAACGGATGGGATCAGGTGCATGGCCTCCACACCAGTCATCGACGTCGAACGTCTGAACCTCAAGTACGGCGACTTCCACGCCGTGAAAGACCTGTCCTTCCACGTGCGGCCCGGGGAGTTCTACGCCCTGCTCGGCACGAACGGAGCGGGCAAGACCTCGACCCTGGAGGTCGTCGAAGGCCACCGTACGCCCAGCTCGGGCACCGTGCGGGTCTTCGGGCAGAGCCCGCGCGACCGGCGGGCGGTGCGGTCCAGGATGGGCATCATGCTGCAGGAGAGCGGGTTCTCTCCCGACCTGACGGTGAGGGAGTCCGTACGGCTGTTCGGCAAGCTCTCCCAGCGCACCGACAGGGTCGAACGCGTGCTCGGCGTCGTCGACCTCACCCGCAAGGCCGGCACCAGGGTGTCGCAGCTCTCCGGCGGCGAGAAGCGGCGGCTCGACTTCGCCACCGCCGTGTACGGAACGCCCCAGCTGGTCTTCCTCGACGAGCCCACCACGGGGTTGGACATCCAGTCCAGGGACGACCTGTGGGACGCCGTGGACAGGCTGCGCGACGACGGCTCGACCATCGTCCTCACCACGCACTACCTGGAAGAGGCGCAGCAACGCGCCGACCGCATCGGGCTCATGCACCGAGGGGCCTTCCACAGGGAAGGGACCGTCTCCGAGCTGACCCGGACCCTGCCCGCCGCCATCCGCTTCTCCCTGGCCGCTCACGCACCCGTGCTGCCGCTGCAGGCCACGCGCGAGAGCGACGGGACGTTCCGCATCGAGACCTTCGGCCTGCAGAAGGACCTGCACACCTTGCTCCGATGGGCGCAGGACCACGCCGTGGAGCTGGAAGGGCTCGAAGCCGGGCCGACCCGGTTGGACGACGTCTTCCGCGCCCTCGGCAGCGACTAGACCACCCCTCTCACCGAGAAAGGGACATTTCACCATGCTCTCGATCGCTCTCAGCGAGCTGGTCCAGATCTTCCGGAACCGGCTGGTTCTGGTCACCAGCCTCGTCATGCCCGTGGCGGTCAGCTCGTTCTTCATCTACCGGCACGACGTCTTCGCCGCTCTGGGCAGCCTCGGATACATCGCGGCGGTGGTGATGTTCACCGTGGGGGCCTTCGGGCTCTACGCCACCACGGTGACCACGCTGGCGGCACGCCGGCAGAACCTCTTCCTCAAGCGGCTGCGCTCCACCGCGGCGGGCGACACCGGCATCCTCTCCGGGCTGCTCCTCCCGATCACCGTCATCTCGCTGCTCCAGGTGGCCGCGATCATGACCGTGCTGGCCACGGTCGCGGGCGCGCCCGACAACGTTCTCCTCCTGGCGGCGGCCGTGCTCGCGATGGTGATCATGATGCTCGGCCTGGGACTCGCCACGGCGGGCCTGACGAACTCCGCCGAGCACGCCCAGGTGACCACGCTGCCCGTCAGCATCGGCACCATCGCCGTGGCCAGCTGGGTGGGGATCTCCGGCACCGAGGAGCTCGCCCTGCTCAAGCGGCTGCTTCCCGGCGGCTCGGCCACCGAACTCGTGGTCAACGCCTGGAACGGCGGCGTCCCCCTCGCGGACTCCCTGCTTCTCCTCGGGCCCACGCTGGGCTGGGTCATCGTGGCCGTCACGCTGGCCTCCCGCATCTTCCGGTGGGAGCCCCGCCGGTGACGTACCGCCATTCCCGCAGGTCCGGTAGGGCGGGTATACCCTTTCCCCATGACCCGGCAAGACCTCGCCACCCTCGTGCACCTGAGGCGGGCTCGGGATCTGATCGACCGCGAATACACCCGCCCGCTCGACGTGCCGACGCTGGCCCGCCACGCTCTCATGTCGCCGGCGCACTTCTCGCGGCAGTTCCGGGAGGCCTACGGCGAGACGCCGTACAACTACCTCATGACCCGCCGCGTCGAACGCGCGATGGCGCTGCTGCGCACGGGCGTCAGCGTGACCGACGCGTGCATGGCGGTGGGCTGCACCTCGCTCGGCTCGTTCAGCTCCCGGTTCACCCAGCTCGTGGGGGAGACGCCGAGCGCCTACCGCGCGCGGGAGCACCGCGCCGTGGCGGCGATGCCCCCGTGCGTGGCGAAGGTGCACACCCGGCCGACCAAGGACGCGCCGAGCAGGATCGAAGAAGCGGACAGCGAGCCGGTTACCTAACGTTTTCCGCATGACCATCTCACTCCACAACTGCCACATCACCGTGCACGACGTCGACGAGGCGCTCACCTTCTACCGCGACGCGCTCGGCCTCGAAGTGCGCAACGACGTGCCCTCCGGCGAGGGCCGCTGGGTCACCCTCGGCAGCCCCGGCCTGCCGGCCCCCGAATACGTGCTCTCCACCCCGCACTCCGGACGGTCGGAGGCCGACGGCGACGCCCTCCACGACCTGCTCACCAAGGGCCTGCTGCCGATGATCGTCTTCCGCGCCGACGATCTCGACGCGACCTTCGAAGCGGTTCGCGAATCCGGCGCCGAGGTGCTGCAGGAGCCCATCGACCACCCCTGGGGAACGCGCGACTGCGCGTTCCGCGACCCGTCGGGAACCATGGTGCGCATCGCGCAGGCCCCGAAGGCCTGAGCGCTGTTGTCTGGATCAGGAGGAGCGCGCCTTCACCGCCCCCGGACCGCGTAGGTCAGGTGGGTCACCCGCTGCGTCGGCTCCGCGCGGACCGGCTCCAGGGCCACGCGGCCCGCGTCCACGCCCTCGAACAGGCGGATTCCGGAGCCGAACAGCACGGGTGCGAGCGCGATCGAGAACTCGTCGACCAGGCCGGCGTTCACGTACTCCAGGATCGTCGCGCCGCCGCCGGCGATGCGGACGTCCCGGTCGCCGGCGGCCTCGCGGGCCTGGTCGAGCGCGGTCTCGATGCCGTCGTTGACGAAGTGGAAGGTGGTGCCACCCGGCCGCTCCCACGGGTCACGCTTCTCGTGCGTCACGACGAAGACCGGCGTGTGGAACGGCGCCTCCTCCGGCCACATCCGCTCGCCGGCGTCGAACATGCGCTTGCCCATCACGCTCGCGCCGGTGCGCTCGAACGTCTCCCGCACGATGTCGTTGTCGCGCCCTTCCTCGCCGCCCTCGCCGAGCTTCAAGTTCTCCCGGAAGAAGCGCTGCGGGAAGATCCACCGCTGCAGTTCCATCCACTGCCGCCCCATCAGATCCCCGAGGGACTCGGGTGCGATGAAACCGTCCAGCGACATCGACACGCTGAAGAACACCTTCCCGGGCATCAGTCCTCAGCTCCCTTCCGAACGATCTCGGTGACGTAGGCGGCCAGGTTGCTCAGGGTCTGCCGGCCGCCCTCGATCGCGTGGTATTTCTCGACCGCTTCGTCGCGCAGCTCCTTGGTGGGGAACACCGTGCGCATCTCGATCCGGGTCGCCGCCCCGTCGGGCGCGAACGCGAGGACCGACTCGAAGGCGTTCGGGTCGCCGCGGTGTTCGCCGTGCAGCAGCGCGATCCGCTCCGGCGTGGCGATCTCGGTCCAGGTGATCCACTCCTGGTAGTCCGTCCCGTCCGGTCCGTGCATCACGAAGTCCCACTCCCCGCCGACGCGGAACTCGAAGGACCGCGTGGTGGTGGTGAACCCCTCCGGCCCCCACCACCGCGACAGGTGCCGGACTTCGGTGAATGCCTCGAACACCAGCTCCCGCGGGGCGTCGATGACCCGGGAGATCACGATCTCGCGGTCGGCCGTCGCCGACTGCGCCGGCGCTCCGTGTCCCTGCTCGCTCATCGGTTACCGCCTTCTTGCCTTGCCTGCTTGAGGTCCTGCACGTACGCGTCCAGCCGGTCGAAGCTCTCGTTCCAGAACCGCTCGAACCCGCCGGTCCACTCGTGGATGGGTCGCAGCCCGCGGGCGTCCAGGCCGTACAGGCGCTGTTTGCCTGCCTTGCGGTCCCGCACCAGCCCGACCTCCCGGAGCACCCGCAGGTGTTTGGACGCGCGCGGCTGGGTCATCCCGAGCTCCTTGGCCAACTCGGTCACCGGCCGCTCACCCGCCCGCAGCAGCACCAGGATCTCCCGGCGCTGCGGCTCGGCGATCGCGTTGAAGACGTCCGACGTCGTCGCTGCTCGTGCCATGGGCAGCAATCATATGCCGATATGGGCATGCGTCAAGCCGTAGGCATCGGGCGGTCGTGATCCTCACCCCGCGACGCCGGGCGTGAGGACGGCGGAAGCGAGGATCAGGGGTTGCGCGGCACGTCCTTGACGAACACGATCCCGTCGTTCCCGGTCAGGTGAGCCGGGTTCAGCGGGAAGTAGCCGTACCAGGGGGACAGGCGAGGGGCGGGCGGCTGGTCGCCGACAGCGGCGGCCAGCAGGCGGGCGTCGACGACGTAGTGGTCGTGCGGGGTCGTGGAGAGCAGCCCTTCGAGGGTGTCCGGGGGAGGGGCGCCCACCCCCTGGTGCCGGATCGTGCCGATGGCCGTGGCCAGGAAGGCGTACCCCTCGCCCAGGCGGGCGCTCACGAGCGCGCCGGCGCTCCACCATTCCGGCCGCAGGTCGCCCAGCCGCATCGTGCTCTTCTCCCGCTGGAGATGGGCGTTGTGGGCGTGGACCAGCGTCGGGCCCCGCTCGGCGAGCGCGAGGAGGTTGGCGGCCATCATCGAGTCCCGAAGGCCCAGCAGCCGCGCCACCCGGCCCGGTGCGGTGTCGGCCATCCAGAAGTGGTAGCGCAGCAGGCCGGTGGCGGTGCGCCCGTACAGGCGCGCCCGGTCCCAGTCGTCGCGCGAGGACGCCGCGATCAGGTGCGGCGTCTCGGCGTCGAGCAGCGCCACCAGGTCGTCGGCGAGCAGCCGCAACTCCCTGGACTCGGCCGACCGCCCCGAGGACCGGGACGGGTCCATCATCGCGGCGGGCTCGGTCCACCGGTCGTCGGCGCCCAGCAGGCGGTCGAGCGTTTCCGCGGAGCAGGGGAGCAGATCCGGCTCCAGCCGGGCCGCGAGGTAGCCGTGGAGCGCGGTGATGGCCTGCCGGGGGCTCGCGGCGCCGGTCATCTCCAGCGGGCCGTCGAAACCGGCGAAGCGCAGCCGCTCGGCCGCGGGCCGGCCGTCGTTGTAGGCGCGCATCCAGCGTACGAGCTCGCGGTTGGCCGCGGACGCGCCGAACCCGTGGCTGAACCCGCGCTCCATGACCTCGTCGAGGCTGCCCGTGCCCGAGCTGACGTGGTCGTCCACCACCAGGCCCGCCATGCAGTCGCTCTCGATCGCGATCGAGCGGTAACCCTCCTGCTCGACGAGCTGCCGGAAGAGGTCGTTCCGCTGGTGGAGCAGGATGTCCTCGCCGTGGGTGGGCTCGCCCAGGGCGAGCAGCCGCGGGCGGGCCGGCAGCAGCCTCATGACGGCGGCGGCCTCGACGGCATGGGCGATGTCCTGGATGCCAGTAGCCATGCCTTCAACGGTATCGCTGAACCTCAGGTGGAGACTTTTCCGCGCCGGCGCCTGCTGGAAGGGTTGAAAGTCTCAAGCCGTATCACTCCTCCTCCTTGAGCCGTTCGAAGACGAGCTGGGTGCGGCGGACGGCGCGCACCCCGTACACCTCGGCGATCAGGTCGGGGGTGAGGACCTGGCCGGGCGGGCCGCCGGCGAGAACGCGGCCGGCGCTCATGACGTACAGGCGGTCGCAGAACGCGGCGGCCTGGTTGAGGTCGTGCAGCACGGCCAGCGTGGCGACACCCAGCTCGCGCACCAGGTGCAGGATCTCCAGCTGGTGGCGGATGTCCAGGTGGGAGGTGGGCTCGTCGAGCAGGAGCAGGCGGGTCTCCTGGACCAGGGCCCGGGCGATGAGCGCGCGCTGTTTCTCGCCGCCGGACAGGGTGGCGTAGACGCGGGCCTCCGCGCCCGCGAGCCCGACGCGGTCGAGGGCCCGCGCGCACCGCTCCTCGTCGGCGGCGGGGACCCGTTCGTACGGCGTGCGCCCCATCAGCACGACCTCGCCGACGGTGAAGTCCAGCTCGGAGGGCGTCTCCTGGGCCACGACGGCGGTTCGCCGGGCGGACTCGCGCCAGGACAGCCCGTGCACGTCGTCGCCGTCCACGCTGATGAGCCCGGCCGAGGGACGCAGCGCCCGGTAGATCGTGCGCAGCAGGGTGGACTTGCCGCATCCGTTCGGGCCGACGAGGGCGACGAACTCGCCGGCGTCGACCAGGAGGTCGGCCTCGTGCACGATCGGGCGGCCGTCGAGGCGCACGGAGACGCCGCGCAGGTCGAGCATCATGCGACGGTCACCGCCCGGTCGACCGAGCGCCGGCGCAGCAGCCACAGGAAGAACGGCACCCCGAACAGCGCGGTGACGATGCTGAGGGCCAGTTCCTGCGGCGCGTTGACGGTCCGCGCGGCGACGTCCACGAGCTGCAGGAACGCCGCGCCGAGCAGCGCCGTGACCGGGAGCACCCTGCGGTGGTCGGCGCCGACGAGCAGGCGGGCCGCGTGCGGCACGATCAGCCCGACGAACGCGATCGCGCCGCTGGTGGCCACCAGGACGCCGACCAGCAGGGAGGTGAGGACGAAGAGCGTGATCCGCAGGCGGTGCACGTTCACACCGAGGGAGACGGCCGTCTCCTCGCCGGCGGTGAGCGCGTTCAGCTGGCGGTGCTGCAGCAGCAGGTAGACCAGGCCCGCGACCAGGACGACGGTCGGCAGCGGCAACATGTGCCAGCGGGCCCCGCCCAGGCTGCCCATGAGCCAGAACAGCACCTGCTGCGCCGCCCGTCCGCTCTGCGCCTGCTGCAGCACGAAGCTGTAGAGGGCCTGGAAGAGGTATGCCAGGGCGACCCCGGCCAGCACCAGCCGTGACGGGGTGAGCCGGCCCGAGCGCTGGGCCAGCGCGTACACCAGGCCCAGGGCCAGGAGCGCGCCCGCGAAGGCGGCGCCCGACAGCGACAGCCCGCCCAGCGTGGAGGCGCCCAGAATGAGCACGAGCACCGCGCCGAAGGACGCGCCGGACGAGATCCCGAGCAGGAACGGGTCGGCCAGCGGGTTGCGCACCAGCGCCTGCAGCACCGCTCCGACCACCGCCAGCCCCGCCCCGACCAGGAGCGCCAGCAGCGCGCGCGGCAGCCGGAACTCCCACACGATCTGCGCCTGCACCGGCGTCCACGTACGCGGGAGGAGGCCGGGCACCAGCCGGTCGGCGACGATGCCCCACGCCTGCGGCAGCGCGACGTGCACGGCGCCGATGCTCACCGCCAGCCACGTCGCGGCGACCACGGCCACGGCCAGCGCGACGACGAGCGCCGCGAACCGGCCGCCGCGCCGGCGAGGCGTTCCGGCGCTCGCGGCCTGGGCCGGCGCCTGCCGTGTCTCGCTGGTCATGAGGGGAACGCGTCGGGGTGGAGGAAGCGGGCGATGTCGGTGATGGCCAGGAGGTTGCGGTAGCCGGGATGCTGGGCCGCGACCGGCACGGGGAGCACCCGCTTGGCCCTGGCCGCGGGGCTGTTCCTGGCGATGGCGAGGGCGTCGGCGGTCTTGGCCTGCACGGTCGGCATCGTCTCGCCTCGCAGGGTGGCGTACTCGCTGACCAGGATGGCGTCGGGCTGCGCGGCGCTGATCTGCTCCACGCTGACCTCGGTGTAGTCGCCCTTGACGTCGGCCAGCACGTTCACCCCGCCGGCGGCGGTGATCATCTGGTTGGTGATGCCGGCGCCGCCGTAGGCGTTGACCGGGCCCTTGCCGCCGTCGGTGGCCAGCACCTTGACCGGTGGCCGGCCGGAGACGCGCTTGCGCGCGTCGTCGAGCCGGCCGCGCAGCTCGGCGGCCAGCTTGCCGGCGCGGTCGGACACGCCGAAGATCTTGCCGAGGTTGTGCAGGTCGGTGAAGGTGTCCTCGAGGGTGAACTCGAGCGTCTCCTCGGGGCTGCACCAGCCGCCCAGGATGTACACCGGCGAGCCCGCGGCGTCCAGCTCCTCCACGGTGGCGTAACCGCCGCCGGCGTCGAAGGAGGCCATCGCGTTGTCCAGGACGAAGTCGGCGCCCTGGGCGAGCATGACCTCCTTCTGGGGGAGCATGATCGTCGGCGAGATCTCCGGGATCTTGTCATACGGCTCCTTCTGGCCGGGCAGGAACGCACTCTCGGAGAAGTTCGTACGGCCGGCGATCCGGTCGCCCAGGCCGAGGGCGAGCAGCGTTTCCAGAGACGGGTGGTAGCCGGTCACGACCTTGGCGGGCGGCCGGTCGAAGGTGAGGGTGCGGCCGCAGTTCTCGACCGTGACGGGGAATCCGGGCGGTGGCGCCGCGGCGGAACCGGTCTCCTGGGTGGCGGGCGCCTGCCCGCAGGCGGTCAGCGTCAGGGCCGCCACCAGGACGAGCAACCTTCTCATGATCCGGCGGCCGCCTTCGTCGGTACGCTGTCGCGAGTGATCGGCATGGCTGGGGTGCGGCTCATGTGGTGAGTCTCCGGAGGTGAGAGGTCGAGCGATGGTGCGACGAACGACCTCATTCTGCACATATGCCGCAATTGCCAGCAAGCTGCATCAGGCCGCCGCGCACGCCCTGCTGCTCAGGAGATGCCGGTCAGGAGGCGCCGGCCGGGGCGGACCTCACCCCGGCTCCGCCAGCGCCCGGCGCCTGAAGCCGCTGGGCGACAGGCCGAACGCGCGGCGGAAGGCCCGGCTGAAGTCAGCCGGGTGGGAGAAGACCCAGGCCGCGGAGACGTCCTGGATGGAGACGCCCCGCAGCGCCGGATCGGCCAGGTCACGCCGGGCGCGTTCCAGCCGTTGCCGCCTGATCCAGGCGCTGACCGTGAGGTCCTGCTCGGCGAAGAGCCCGTGCAGGTGGCTGAGCGAGATGTTATGGGCGGCGGCCACCCTGCCGGGCGTCAGATCGGGATCGCGGAGATGCCACTGGATGAAGGTACGGATGCGCTGGTCGAGCACGTCCCTGCCGGACCGTTGCCGCATGCCGCCGTGACCGCCCTCCCCCAGATGGTGGAGCAGCGCGGAGACCAGCCCCACAAGCGCCATCCCCACCCGCGGGCCGTCGGCGGGCCGCAAGCCCTCCCGGTCGTTCCACACGTCGGTGACGAAATCGGCCAGCAGCCGGGCGATCCCGCTCGTGGCGGGAACCTCCCGGCACGTCAACCCGGCCGGCGGCTGCACGAGAGCCTTCGGGACGATCACGCAGGCGCTCCCCGGCGCCCACCGGGTCCCGCGCGCGGGGCCGTACAGGAACAACGCACCGCCCTCCTGCCGCCCCAAGGGGACGACCAGCGCGTACGCGTCCTCCTCCACGACCGGGACCTCCGGGTCGCCCACCAGGGTCAGCCCGCCGAGCCGAAGCCGCCGCGTCCCGATCACCTTGCCGCAGCCCTGGCCGCTCCGCAGGGCGCCACGCCCGCCGGGACGGTCGTCGTCTCACGGGGCACGCGGCTCCCCCTGTTCGCTCGATCGCACGGCATCGGGCGACCATCGTCAGGAGGTGCGGTGAACCGTCGCTGAAAGCGCTCTGAAACGGCTCGGTACCGGTCCCGGCAGTCCTGTGGAAAACTGCTTGACCATGACGAGCGAGCCCGAGCCCACGCCGTCCGGTCACCAACCGCCGCCACCCGACGGCTCGGCCACGCCACAGCCCGAGCCGCTCGAGCAGGACGCGAGCGTTTACTGGACGCCTGCGCCGCGGACCGTGACGATCGCTTCGACGGTGTGGATCTGCTTCGGGGGGCTGCTGGCCGCAGGCGTGATCTTCACCGCCCTCAGCCCGGACTCGCCCCCTCTGAGCACGGGCCCGTTCGCCCTGCTCCTGTGGATCGGCGTCGCCGTGGCGATGATCGTCCTCGCCAAGCTCATGCGGCAGGGCAGCACGGGCGCCCGCACCGCGCTGACCGTGCTGGGAGTCGTGGCGCTCGTCGGCATCTGGACCGTGCTCTTCGTCGTCCCGGCGATCGTGCTGCAGTTCCTGCCCGGCAGCAACGCGTGGTTCCGCACGGTCAAGGGGGGCTAGGGTCGCACCCGCCCGGCCCGTGACTCAAGATGGCGTTGCTCGGCGATGCTCGCGGTGGCCTTCGCGGCGCGCCGGTAATGCTCGTACGCACCGGCCGTGTCGCCGGTCTGCTCCAGCAGGTGAGCCCGGACGGACAGCAGCCGGTGATGGCCGGCCATCCGCTCGTCGCCGTCCAACGTGGACAGCAGGGCCAGCCCCGCGGCCGGGCCCTCGGTCTCGGCGAGCGCGATCGCCCGGTTCAGCGTGACCATCGGGTTGGGCGCGATCCGCTCCAGGATCAGGTAGAGCGCGTGCACCTGCGGCCAGTTGGTCTCCTCCGCCGTCGCCGCGTCGGCGTGCGTCGCGGCGATGGCGGCCTGCAGCTGGTACGGCCCCAGCGCCGGGGCGGCCAGCGACGCCTTGACCAGCTCGATGCCCTCGTCGACCAGGGCGCGGTCCCACGTCGAGCGGTCCTGCTCGGCCAGCGGCACCAGGTCGCCCGCCGCCGTCGTACGCGCCTGCCTGCGGGCGTCGGTCAGCAACATCAGCGCGAGCAGCCCGGTCACCTCGCCGTCGCCGGGCAGCTGCGCGTGGACCGTCCTGGCCAGCCGGATCGCCTCGTGCGCGAGGTCGACGCGGTGCAGCTCGCTGCCCGACGAGGCGGTGTAACCCTCGTTGAAGATCAGGTAGAGCACGTGCAGGACGACCCGCAGCCGCTCCTCCCGCTCCGCGCCGTCCGGCAGGCTGAACGAGCTGCCCGCGGCCTTGATGCGCTGCTTGGCCCGGCTGATCCTGGCCGCCATCGTGGCCTCCGGCACCAGGAACGCGCGGGCGATCTCGGCGGTGGTGA
Source organism: Nonomuraea sp. NPDC049378 (assembly GCF_055586745.1). Taxonomy (NCBI): domain Bacteria; kingdom Bacillati; phylum Actinomycetota; class Actinomycetes; order Streptosporangiales; family Streptosporangiaceae; genus Nonomuraea; species Nonomuraea sp. NPDC049378. Next base: position 162,983 of record NZ_JBVJHP010000010.1, on the reverse strand, counting down.
GGCCCCCGACCGCCCGCAGCGTCAGGGCGGTCTGGGAGGCCGCGGTCAGCGTCGGATGGCAGCACAGGAACAGCAGCAGGAGCGTGTCGTCGGTGTCCGGCACGTCCTGCGGCGCCACCTCGGCGGCCGTCGCCGACTCCCGCTCGCGGCGCGCGTGGTCGCTGCGCACCTGGTCGATGAGCCGCCGGGACGCGACGGTCACCAGCCAGCCGCGCGGGTTGCCCGGCACCCCCTCGGCCGGCCACTGCACGGTGGCGGCGAGCACGGCCTCCTGCACGGCGTCCTCGCACCCCTCGAACTGGCCGTGCCGGCGTACCAGCGTGCCGAGGACCTGCGGCGCGAGCTCACGCAGCAGGTCCTCGACGGCCGGCGCCGTCATGCCTCCGACGGCCCGTCAGCGAACATGACCTGCCGCACCTCGACCCCCAGCCCCTGGATCGCGGCGTCCGGGATCCGCGCCGCCAGCTCGATCGCCCGCTCCTTGTTCTCGCAGTCGATCAGGTAGAAGCCGCCCAGGAATTCCTTCGACTCCAGGAACGGGCCGTCGGTGACCACGGGCTGGCCGTTGCGCACGGACACCACGGCCGCCTGGGACGGGTCGACCAGCGCCTGCGTGTTGATCAGCTCGCCGGACTCCTTCAGCGCCTCGATGAACCTGGCGTGACCGTCGCCGATCGCCGCCTTCTCCTCGTCGGTCAGCGCGTCCAGCACGGCCGGGTTGATGTGCATGCCGATCAGGAACTTCATGTCGTACTCCTCGTGTCGCGCGGGGCCCCGGCCGGGACCCCTTCGACCGGTTGGTCGGAGCCGCCGCCGTCGCCTTGACATCCCCGCCGGAACTTTTCGGACGAGATCTGCTCGCCCGTCGCCCTGGCCCGCGATGTCGTCCTCCCTGTCGTCGCAGGATAGGCGAGCCGTGGGAGCGGACCGGGCCGTAAAGAAGCGATCTCCCGTGAGGCCGGGATTCAGGCCCGCGCGAGGGGGCAGGCGGCAATCCGATGACACGTCGTCCCAGCCGGGGAAGTGATGGCCATGGCCAGGACCGAGCACCTTCCCACCCCCGTACGCCGCCGCGACGGCCAGCCGTACGTGCGCGTGCGGGACCTCGAGCGGGACCTGAGGTCCCGCGTGGACGGAGAGGTACGCTTCGATCCCGGCAGCCGCGGCGCCTACTCGACCGACGGCTCCAACTACCGGATGGTCCCGCTCGGCGTGGTCGTGCCCCGCACCGTGGAGGCGGCCGTCGAGGCCGTGGCCGTCTGCCGCGAGCACCGCGCGCCGATCACCTCACGTGGTGGCGGCACGAGCCTGGCGGGGCAGGCCTGCAACGTCGCCGTGATCATCGACTGGTCGAAGTACTGCGACCGCCTGGTCTCCGTCGACGAGCAGGCCGCGACGTGCGTGGTCGAGCCCGGCATCGTCCTCGACGAGCTCAACCGGCGGCTCGCGGGCACCCGCCTGATGTTCGGGCCGCGCCCGTCCACCCACTCCCACTGCACGATCGGCGGCATGATCGGCAACAACTCGTGCGGCTCGACCGCCCAGGCCTACGGCAAGACCTCCGAGAACGTCGCCCGCCTGGAAGTCCTCACCTACGACGGGACGCGCATGTGGGTCGGGCCCACCAGCGAGCAGGAGTACGAGCGCATCCTCGCGGAAGGCGGCCGCCGCGCCGGCCTCTACCGGCGGCTGCGCGAGATCGCCGGCGAGCACGCCGGCGAGATCGTGACCCGCTTCCCCGACATCCCGCGCCGGGTGTCCGGCTACAACCTCGACCAGCTGCTGCCCGGCGGGCCCTTCGACCTGGCCAGGGCGCTGGTCGGCTCGGAGGGCACGCTGGTGACCGTGCTGCGGGCGGAGCTGAAGCTCGTGCCCGTGCCGGAGCACGAGACGCTGGTCCTGCTCGGCTATCCCGACGTCGTCGCCGCCGCCGAGGCCGTGCCGCGCGTCGCCGCCCACCGCCCGCTGCAGCTGGAAGGGCTGGACGACAGGCTCATCGGCGACGAACGCCGCCGGCACATGAACGCCGAGGCGCTGGCCCGGCTGCCCGAAGGCGGCGGCTGGCTGATGGTGTCCTTCGCCGGCCGCACCCGGCAGGAGGCCGACCGGCACGCCCACGCCCTCATCGGCGACCTGCGCGGCAGCAGGCACGAGCCGCACGTGTCCTCCTTCGACGAGGAAAAGGCCGAACGTCAGCTGTGGGCCCTGCGCGAAGGCGGGCTCGGCGCCACCGCCCGCGTCCCGGACATGCGGGTGACCTGGGAAGGGTGGGAGGACTCGGCCGTACCACCGGAGCGGCTCGGCGACTACCTGCGTGACCTGCGCCGCCTGTTCACCGAGTTCGGCTACGGCGAGGCCGCGCTCTACGGGCACTTCGGGCAGGGCTGCGTGCACACCCGCATCCCCTTCGACCTGGTCACCGCCGACGGCGTCGCCGCCTTCCACGCCTTCCTGCGCCGCGCCGCCGACCTGGTCGTCTCCTACGGCGGCTCCCTGTCCGGCGAGCACGGTGACGGCCAGTCCAAGGCCGAGCTGCTCCCCGTCATGTTCGGCCCCGACGTCATGACCGCCTTCCGCGAGGTCAAAGCCCTCTTCGACCCCGAGAACCGGATGAACCCCGGCAAGATCGTCGCCCCGGACGGGCCCCCGAACGCGGCGACGGACGACCTGCGCCTCGGCAGCGCGTGGACGCCCGCGGAACCCGCCACGGCATTCGGCTACCCCCACGACGAGGGCAGCTTCCAATGGGCCGTGATGCGCTGCGTCGGCGTCGGCCAGTGCCGCAGCCACACCGGCGGCGTCATGTGCCCCTCCTACCGCGCCACCGGCGAGGAGGAGCACTCCACCCGCGGCCGGGCCCGGCTGCTGTTCGAGATGCTCAACGGTCACGCCGACACGCCAGTCGCCGGCGGCTGGCGCTCCGATGCGGTACGTGACGCGCTCGACCTGTGCCTGGCCTGCAAGGGTTGCAAGCACGACTGCCCGATGAACGTGGACATGGCGACGTACAAGGCCGAGTTCCTCGCCCACCACTACGCGCACCGGCTGCGCCCCGCGGCCCACTACAGCATGGGCTGGCTGCCGCTGTGGGCCCGCCTGGCCGCCTTCGCGCCGGGCGCGGTCAACGCGCTGACCCACGCTCCCGGCCTGGCCGGGCTGGTCAAGCGGCTGGGCGGCATCGAACCCCGCCGATCGTTGCCGGTCTTCGCGCGTACCCGCTTCAGCGACTCCTACCGGCGGCGGGGCCCGCGCGGCACCGGCGAGCGCGGCAGCGTGCTGCTGTGGCCCGACACCTTCACCGACAACCTCGCGCCGCGCATCGCGGCCGCCGCCGTCAGGGTGCTCGAAGCCGCCGGCTACCGGGTGCTCATTCCGCCGCGGACCCTGTGCTGCGGGCTCACCTGGATCTCCACCGGCCAGCTCGGCATCGCCAGGCGGATGTTGCGCCGCACCCTGCGCACGCTCGCCCCGCTGTTGCGGCAGGGCATCCCCGTCGTCGGCCTCGAACCCAGCTGCACGGCGGTCTTCCGCGACGACGCTCTCGCCCTGCTGGCGCACGACCGCGACGCCGCACGCCTGGCCGAGCAGACCACGACGCTGGCCGAACTGCTCACGCGTGCCGACGGCTGGCAGCCGCCCGCCATCGACCGTGACGTCCTCGGCCAGCCGCACTGCCACCAGCACGCCGTCCTCGGCCACCAGGCCGACCAGGATTTGCTGGCCCGCGCCGGGGCCCGGCTGAGCACCGTGGGAGGCTGCTGCGGCCTGGCGGGCGACTTCGGCTTCACGGCCGGGCACATGGAGGTGTCACTGGCCTGCGCCGAGCACGAGCTGCTGCCCGCCATTCGCGGGGCCGGCCCGGACACGGTGATCCTGGCCGACGGCTTCAGCTGCCGTACCCAGATCAACCACACCGCGCCCGAACGCCGCCCGCTGCACCTGGCCGAGCTTCTCGCCGCCCACCTGAGGCCAGGAGCCGACCCGGCGGCGTCGCCCCTCGCGCGGCCGTGAATGCTCAGCCGAGGAGGCCGGGAAGGATGCCGAGCGACCCTCCGCCGCCCAGGATTCCTCCGAGGAGGTTGCCCACCAGGGCGAGCAGCGAGCTGAGCAGGTCCTCTGACGGGGCCGGAGCGGCGGCGGCGGGAGTGGCGAGTACGACGGTCAGCATGGCGCCGGTGGCCAGGATGGCGGTCATACGGGCGGTGGACTTCATGGTGCCTCCACAGGCAGTAACGGAAAGTAATTATCGAGTTACCCTATGTGAAGTTGATGTTGCTCGCTGTGACCGCCTCGCCCGGTCTGCTCGTCAGGTGGGCCATTTCCGCCCCGGCGGCGAGCTCACACCGGATCGGGCAGGCTCATCGTCGCCAGCCGCGTCCGGTCGGCCAGGACCGTGACGCCGGCGATGGGCGCCGGCAGGCCGGCGAGACCTGGTGAGCAGGGGGCGTCGTTCGCCGGAGGGTGACCCGCCGTCCGTCACAACGGCGTGACCGGGCCGGCTTTCGGCACGTACACCAGGGCGTCGTAGGCCAGGGCGGGTGTCATCGTCACCGTGTAGGCCGAGCTCAGGTGGCTGTAGACCGACCGGAACGCGTCGCCGACGCTGCCCATCGGGATCTCCGAGGCGAGCAGTTCGCGGTTGCCGGGCCTGGCCGAGGCCCGCGCGACGTTGACGTAGCCCAGCGGCTCGTCGCCGAACAGCTTGGCCAGGGGCGAGTCGTGGCTCACGGTGAACCGCTTGCGCTGCCCGGAATCCTCGTCCTTGGCCACAAAGGTGCTCTCGCCGAACTCCGTGCCGATCGTGAAGTAGTCCTTGCCGTACGTCTTGGCCAGCCGCCGCCCCATCGACGCGAACGAGAACGCGGCGCCGCTCTTGTCGATGTGGCCGTTGTGGCCGCACACCATGATCTTCTTCCGTCCCTCGGATCTCTCCAGGGCGGCGATCCAGCCGACGTTCTCGGCCATCCAGGCGTCCCGCTTGCGGGAGTAGTCGCCCCCGGACACCTGCAACCGCGCGCCGCGCAGGATCGTCTCGGCGTGGTGCACGGCGAGCACGAACGATCCCTCGGAGGTGCGGCTCACGTACGTGTCGCGATGGTCCTTCATGTGGGAGACGAGCCGTTCGGCGGCGGTGGCGGCCGCGGTCACCTTCGCCTTGTCCTGGCTGGACCTGGTGGCGTCGGTGAGGTCGGCCAGCGACTCCTCGGCGTGGCGGACCCGGGCGGGGTCGGCCGTGGCGAGATAGCGCAGCAGCCGTTCCTTGTTGCGGTCGTAGCGCTGCATGTCGAAGCCGTAGAGGCGCACCTTGGCCGCGTCGGGGAGAGCGGTGTTGTGGTCGTGGATCCATTCGATCAGGTCCGCCATCTCGCGGGTCCGGTAGATGTCGAAGCCGAGCGCGGCGGCCGCGGCCCGCGCGCTGCCCTCGCCCTTCATGACATAGTCGTTGGCCGCCGCCGTGCCGCCGAAGTCGGCCTCCAGGGCGACCGTGCGGAAGCCGTGGTCCGTGACCAGCTTCCTGATGATGAGCGCGCGGGTCCGGACGAACTCCTTGTTGCCGTGCGTGGCCTCGCCGATCCCGACCACCCGTTTGCCGGCGGCGTCGGAGAGCGGGGCCCGGTCGAGGGGGACCACGGCGTCGGGCGTCACCCGGGAGGTGTCCACGCCTGCGCAGCCGGTGGCCAGCAGAGCGAGCAGGGAGAGGTCGGCGAGCGTTCGGGCGAGCTTGCGGCTCATGTGAATTCACTTCCTTGACGTCCGGGGAATGCCGGGCCGACGGTGAAGGGCACGCCGTCAGGCGCCCTCACGTCCTCGGGGGACTGGCTGACGTGGTCGAACTCGATCACGCGTCAAGTCCACAGGACGCGCGGTCACCGGGTCATCGAACCTGGGTCGAGCGCGGCCGTGCGCAGGGTTAGACCGGCCGCCCCGGTTGTGGACCTGCGGCCACCCGGATGGGGGCCTGGGTAGCGCGGATGCGCGGCACCGCAACCCTCGCTAGAGTTCTTTGCGATCATCGACGTTGATCGCGCCATCGATGGCTCTCGCCCTGTGGGGCTGCGGGCACGGCTGGGCGGTCGTGCAGGGTGGACACCGGGGGAGATGGGTTTGGCCGGCCGTAGCAGAGGGCGGCCGGGCTGGCTCCACGTGGGCGCGCTCGAGCGCCGGCTGACCCGGGCCTGGAATCCCGGCACCTTCCCGCCCGCCGAGGTCCTCCTGGCCATCATGACGTTGTCCGCCGTGCCGCGAGCCTTAGGGGCCCGCCTGGCCGCCCACCTGGACGGCGGCATCGTGGTCGGGCCCGGCGCCGTGCCCGACCTGCCCGGCTTCGAGGCTCTTCGCGGTGTCGCGCTGCCGGTCCAGCAGGGCGGCTGGGAGCGCAGCGCCGGCGTCTACGACCCCAACCGGCGGCGCGTCGGCGTCGGCAGCGTGCCGTCTCCGTCGGTCAGCGTGGCCGGGCACGAGCTGGGGCACGCCACGGATCATCTGGAAGGCATGCCGTCGCGCGGCGTGTTCTGGTCGCGGTTGCACGCGTCGCGCGCGCCGCATCTGGCGCCGCCCTTCCGGCAGGACGCGGCCGAGCTCTATGCCGAGGCCTTCGCCTGCGTGCTCACCGGGAGAGCCCGCCGCCTGATCAGCTTATTCGGCGACGAGGACGCCGCCCAGCGTGCCTATCTATGGGTTTCGGGACGCTATGGGATGGGCTGACCGGATCTCCTTGCCCTGCTGAACGCGCGCGCTATTCTGAGGGGGGAACCGGTGACCGGTGAGACGGGAGGGACGCAGCTCATGACCGCCATCATGCTGGCCGGCGGAGTCCTGCGGGTGCCCGAGTCGAGCGTGTTGCCGGACGGGACCCGCGTGGACGGCACGCGCGACATCGCCCCTGACGCCCCCGACTACGCGACCTGGCTCCCGTACGTGATTCCCGAGGGAGCCGCGTGGCACGGCAACACCGACGACGAGAGCATTTTGGCGCGCTGGCGAGCGGCCGCCAGCGCCTGACCGGCGTCCCCGTCACGTTCCCGTAGCCGCCGGGCCCCCTCCTCCCAGCCCACCCTGCCGGACGGACCGGTGGCCAACGACCGACCGGCGCCTCGAGGGACGGCCGGGCACCCCTCGCTGCCCGGCCGTGCGCGATGACGCCGCCTCGAAGGGCATCAGCGGTTGGACGCCAGGCTGTGGACCGGGTGCTCCCCCTCGGTCTGCAGCCGGTACTCGTGGCCGGACTTGGCACGGTTGTCGTCGATGACCCGCTCGGAAGGCGCCTTCTCGCCGCCCATGATCGCCTCCTGCATCTTCTCGAAGCGTTCGTGCGCCTCCTGCACGTAGCCGGTGCCCAGGGTGGTGTAGTCGATCTGGGTGGCGATGAGTTCGCGCACGTACTGCTTGTTGGGCTCGAACGTCACCGGAGCGGGAAGCTCGGGCGCGAGCACCTGCTCCGGGTCGCGGCCGTCGTGCCGCTTGAACAGCTCGGCCGCCAGCCGCAGGTGCTCCAGCTCCATGTTGAGGTGGAGCTCCCAGATGTTCTTCACCTTGGGGTCGGACTCGGTCTCCATGAACGAGTGGTAGAGGTAGCACTCGTTGTACTCGTGGTTGAGCAGCATCTCCCACCAGCTCTCGCCGGGGTCGACCAGCGACTCGTAGTGGGTGACGTGTTCCTCCTCGACGAGGCCGATCTCCTGGTAGAGCTGCCGGGCGATGGGCTCCATGTACATCGGGCCGACGTTCATGTAGAAGTTCATGGTCTGCTGCTCGGCCGACATGATGGTCAGCGCGTGCAGCTTGGAGATGGGCGCGGCCGAGCTCCTGTCGTAGGGCTCGCGTACGTTGTCGACGGGGTTGCGGTGGTGCAGGTAGGTCGGCCGGCCGGGCATCACCTCGGTGAGCTGGTCGACGATCTTCTCGGCCTTGCGGTGCTCGATCATCTCGTAGAGGTTGGCGTAGCGGTAGAGGTGGTCGAAGTCCTCCAGCACGCCGAACTGGTAGGCCTGCTTCAGATACGCGTCCGGCTCCATCCGGGCCACCCACGCGGTCAGGTCGACGGCGACCTGCTCGTAGGCCATGGTGGTCTCCAGCACCGACGCCAGGCCGGGCAGCAGCCAGTTGACCGCCTTCTGCTGCTGCGCCTCGATGTAACGCACGCGGGCCAGCTGCTGTTTCAGCTCCACGTCGGGACAGTGGCGGGCGAGGTGGTGGCTGAACATGATCGCCTCCACCTCGATGCCGTTCATCGTGATGATCCGGCACCGCGTGTACGGGTCGGCGTGATCGGGATCGGTCGGCGTGACGTTGAGCTCACGCCAGTTGCGCAGCTGCTTGTCCAGCGGGATACCCCGCTCCTGTAGCGGATTGAAGGTCATGTGCGTGCGCTCCTTCGCGCTGGTCAGAGAGGTGCGGAGGCCCCGCCCTACCCGAGGCTTCCCGGTCCGGTCTCTGCGCGCTCCCGCCCGAGATTCCGGATTCGGTAAGCATTTCCGCAGTCCTTGACGTGCGCCGGCGTGCCGCTCCTTCCGTCGGGTAGGCCACGCCTGGACTCGGAGGAGGATCGCCATGACCGACCAGAAGACGGCGCCGGAGACGATGGACGAGACGGACGTCATCGACCTGCTGCAGGCCCAGCACGGAATGATCCGGGACCTGTTCGACGAGGTCGAGCAGGCGCCCGCCGGCCGGCGCGACGAGGCGTTCAGCCGGCTGGTGCGGATGCTGGCCGTGCACGAGACCGCCGAGGAGGAGATCGTCCACCCCCACGCGCGCCGCACCATCGACGGCGGCGACGCCGTGGTCGACGACCGGCTCGCCGAGGAGAACGAAGCCAAGGAGATGTTGTCGCGGATGGACGAGGCGGGCCCGGACGCCCCCGACTTCCTGCAGAACCTGGCGACGTTGCGCGCCGCCGTCGAGGCGCACGCCCGCAGCGAGGAACGTTACGAGTTCCTCCAGCTCCGGGCCCACACCAGCCCGGCCGAGCGGCGCAGCATGGCCGCCGGGGTCAAGGCCGCCGAGGCCATGGCCCCCACGCACCCGCACCCGGGCACCGAGTCGGCCGTCAAGAACGTCCTGGTCGGGACACCGGTCGCGATGATGGACCGCGTCCGTGACGTGGTTCGCCAGGCGATGGGCAAGAATCCCTGACCGAGACGGCGCGGCCTCCGAGGAGGTCTCGCCCTCACCCGCGGGTGCTCGATACGAGCGAGTTCTCGCGGGCCGGCGAGACCTCGCCGCGGTAGACGATCACGACCGCGGCGAGGCAGACGCCCAGGCCGAGAGCGGTCTGCACGTGGAAGGGCTCACGGAACATGAGCGCTCCCCACACCGCCGTGACCGGGGCCATGAGGAACATGAGCGTGTTGACCTTGGTGACTCCGGAGCGCCTCAGGATGAGCCAGTACAGCCCGTACCCGCCGAAGGTGGACAAGGCCACCAGCCAGGTGATCGCGATCCAGAACGAGGTGTCGGCGGGCGGCAGCGCGGCTCCCGCGCTCACGGCCAGCGTGGTGAAGATGACGGCGCTGGTGGCGCAGTGCACGGTCATCGACACCGCGGGGGCGATCTGCGTACGGGAGCGGCCTTGCAGCAGCGTGGCCGCCACCAGCGAGAACATGCCGAGGAGCGGGATGAGATAGGCCCACCAGGAAGCGCCGGCGCCGGACGTGGCGTCGGCCAGGGTGACCACGGTCACGCCGGCCACTCCCAGCCCCAGGCCGAGCCACTGCTTGCGTGCGACGGGTTGATGCAGCAACGGTCCGGCGAGTGCTCCGGCGACGAGCGGCTGGACGCCGTCGATCAGAGCCGTGGTGCCGCTGGAGACCCCGAGCTGGATCGCGTAGTAGACGGTGAGCAGGTAGCCGCTCTGCGAGAGCACGCCGATCATGGCCTGCCGGGCGACGTCGCGCGCGGTGAGGCCTCTCCACGACGTTCCCGAGAGGGCGGCGATGGCCACCAGGACGACGGCCAGGGGCAGGAAACGCCACATCAGGATCGTGACCGCGGAGGCGGTGCCCACGCCGAGCTTGGCCCCGATGAAGCCGGAGCTCCAGCAGAGCACGAAAGCGATCGAGAGCAGGAGATTCACGACGGCGTCCTTAACTATACCGATCTGTATACCTTTCCCTTCACTATACAGATCGGTATAATCAGTGTCATGGGCAGCAGCGACAGGCTCCAGCGGATCACGATGACGCCCGCCGCGCGGCGCGTCCTGGAGGCCGCCGCGCGGCTGTTCTACGAGCGCGGCATCCATGCCGTCGGGGTGGATCTGATCGCCGCCGAGGCCGGGGTGACGAAGAAGACCCTCTACGACCGGTTCGGCTGCAAGGAGCAGATCGTCGTGGAGTATCTCGCGGATCGCGACGAACGCTGGCGAGCCTTCCTCGCCGGCCACCTGGACGCCGCGGAGCCGGCGCCGGCGGCGCGCGTCCTGGCCGTCTTCGACGCGTCACGCGAGTGGGCCGCGCAGCACAGCCACAAGGGGTGCAGCATGGTCAACGCCCACGCCGAGATCAGCGATCCGTCCCACCCGGCCTATCCGATCATCACGGGGCAGAAGCAGTGGATGCTCACCCTGTTCACCGACCTCGCCCGGGACCTCGCCCCGGAGAGGGCCGCTCACCTGGGCCGGACGCTCATGCTGCTCCACGAAGGAGCGCTCGTCGGCCAGGGCCTTAGCATTTTCGCCGACCCCATCGGCCACGCCCGCGAACAGGCCGAAACCCTGCTCGCCGCCACGTGAGGCCCCATGAGCGCGCGATCTGGGCGACCTGGTGCGGCTGCGGTCCCCGGCGGCGACCGGCTTCCGCGGCTTCGCCGTGACGAAGAGCTACGGCCGCAGATACGTCGAGTTCGCCGCTCCGTCCAGCCCCGTCAAGCTCTCCCTTCTCAAGCGGCGCGCCCTCGCCAAGGCCGCCGGCGTCGCTCCTGACGGCACCGGATCGCACCGGCTCGTCATCGGCGGCGACGCCGGGTCCTTCACCGATCCGGACGGCTTCGTGTGGGAGAGCGCATGACCGCCGCCTGACAGCCCCTCAGGGGAGCCTGTCAGGCCGCTGTCAGCCCGCGTGCGCAGTGTTGGGGGCGTTCGGAACGGACCGCGGTGGCGGTCCTGCCACCCAACTCCGCGGGAGCGATATTCATGGCCCATCCACGCCGATGGTGGATCCTCGGCGTTCTCTGCATGACGCTGCTCGTGCTCAGCGTCGACAACATGATCCTCACGCTGGCCATCCCCGCGCTCATGCGCGAGCTGGGGGCGGGCCCTGGTGACGTCCAGTGGATCCTCGACGCCTACATCCTGGTGTTCGCGGGGTTGCTGGTCACCGCCGGGAGCCTGTCGGACCGGTACGGCCGCCGCAGGCTCCTGATCGTCGGGCTGGTCCTGCTCGGCGGGGCCTCGCTGCCGGCGGCGTTCGCCACTCAGGCATGGCAGCTCATCGCGTGCCGCGCGCTGATGGGAGCGGGCGCGGCCCTGGCCATGCCGAGCACCATGTCCGTCCTCATCGTCGTCTTCGACGAGAACGAGCGGCGCAAGGCGATGTCGGCCTGGGGCATGGTCGGCATGGCCGGCATCGTGGCCGGCCCCACGCTCGGTGGCCTGCTGCTCCAGCAGTTCTGGTGGGGATCGGTCTTCCTGCTCAACGTGCCGCTCGCCGTGCTCGGGATCATCGGCGCGTACGCCGTCGTGCCGGAGTCACGGGGGCCGGCGCGGCGGGCCGACCCGCTGGGAGTGCTGTCGTCGGTCACCGGGATGGCCGCGCTGGTGTGGGCGATCATCTCCCTGCCGCACGCCGGCTGGTCGGCGCCGGTCGTGATCACCATGAGCGTGGCCGTCGTCGCGCTCGCCGCCTTCGCGTGGTGGCAGTCGCGTGCGCGGCATCCGATGGTGCCGCCGGTGTTGTTCCGCGACCGCGAGTTCACCGGGGCCGCGCTGTCGGTGGTGCTGCTGGTGTTCTCCACCGCCGCGGTGCAGCTGGCGTTGACGCAGTTCCTCCAGCTCGTTCTCGGCTACGGGGCGATGGCGGCGGCGCTCGCCTTCCTACCGCTGGCCGTGGCCGTGGCCGGCTTCAACCTCGTCGGCGCCACGCTGGCCAGGCGGCTCAGCAACAAGGCGCTGATCGTCGCGGGCATGCTGCTGATCGCCGCCGCGCAGGGCGTCCTCGCGCTGATCGGCCCGGGTGACGGTTACCCGCTCCTGGCCGTGGGACTGGCGGCGATGGGCGCCGGCACCGGTCTCGCCACCCCGAGCGTCTACGCCACGCTCATGGGCGCCGTCCCGCGGGAGCACGCGGGGGTGGGCTCGGCGGTCAACGACACCATCCAGCAGGGTGGCATGGCGCTGGGCGTGGCGGTGCTGGGCAGCCTGCTGTCGGCCGGCTACGCCGCCGCTCTGCCCGCGGGCGTGCCGGAGGCGGCGAGGACGTCTCTGACGGACGGGCTCGCCACGGCCGCCGCGACGGGGTCGACCGATCTGGCGCGGGTGGCGCGGGAGGCGTTCCTGTCCTCCATGTCGTCAGTGAGCGCCGCCGCCGCCCTGCTGTCGGTGGCCGGGTCCCTGCTGGCCTTCGCCGTCCTGCGCGGCCGTGCCCCCGCATCACCGTCCGACAGAGAAAGGAAGACTCATGCGACGACTTGACGTGACGGCCTACCGGACGGCGGAGCGACTGCTGCCGCACCACCGCTCCACGCTGGTGTCCGGTGGCAGGGTCAGGCCGGTGTGGATCGACGGCGGCGCCCGCTTCTGGTACCGGGCGGGTACACGGTTCGTCGTCGTAGACCCCGCGGCGGGCACGCGTGCCGACGCCTTCGACCATGAGCGGCTCGCCGCGGCGCTGGCGAAGGAGTCCGGGCAGGACGTGGACGTGGCGGCGCTGCCGTTCAGCACGATCGAGCTGACCGGCCGGGCCGTCGAGTTCGCCGCTTTCTGCGCGTACTGGCGCTGGGATCCGGAGACCTGCACGGTGGAGAGAGCCGAGCCGCGCCCGGCCGCCGCCTTCGTCGAGGTCGCCTCTCCCGATCAGCGGCACGCGCTCTTCCTGCGCGACCACAACCTGTGGGTTCGCCGGCAGGCCGACGGCCGCGAGTGGGCGCTGACGTCCGACGGGGAGGCGGACCGCGACTACGCCACCGCGCCCGACTGGTGGCAGAACTCGGTCCTGGTCCGGAAACTGGGATTCCCGGCCATGCCTCCGGCGGCGGCGTGGTCGCCGGACGGCAGACGCGTGCTGACCCACCGGACCGACCAGCGGGGCGTGCGCCGTAACCACCGGGTCGAAGCCCTGCCCGCGGACGGCGGCGCCCCACGGCTGCACACCCAGCGCTACGCCCACCCCGGCGACGAACGGGTGCCGCTGGCCGAGCTGGTCGTGCTCGACATCGTGACAGGCGCCGTCGTGCCGGCCCACGCGCCACCGCTGCCCATGTCCGTGGTCTCGCCCGTGATGACGCGATGGGCGTGGTGGGCCGCCGACGGCTCGGCGGTCCACTACCTGCGCCAGTCCCGTGACGGGCGCAGCCTCTCGCTGCACCGGCTCGACCCCGCCACCGGTCAGGCGCGCACGCTGCTCACCGAGTCCGGCCGGACCAGGGTGGAGCCCAACCAGTGGGCGGAGGGGCAGCCGCCGATGGTCGAGGTGCTCGGCGGCGGAACAGAGGTGCTCTGGTACTCCCAGCGCGACGGCTGGGGACACCTGTACCTGTACGACGCCCGCACCGGCGCCCTGCGCGCTCAGGTGACCTCCGGCGACTGGGCGGTCCGGGAGATCCTGCACGTCGACGAGGCCGAGCGGGTGGTGTACTTCAGCGCCGCGGGGCTCGTCGAGCAGGACCCGTATCGCCGCTCGGTGTGCCGGGCCGGGCTGGACGGCCGCGGCTTCGCCCGGCTCACCGACGACGATCTCGACCACGACGTGACGGTGGCGGCGAACGGGGCCTGTTTCGTCGACTCGGCATCGACCACCGGCACGCCGCCGGTGACGACCGTACGCGGCTGGAACGGTGAGGTGATCGTCGAGCTGGAACGCGCGGACATCGCCGGCCTCCTGGCGACCGGCTGGACGCCCCCGGAGCGGTTCCGCGCCAAGGCCGCCGACGGGGTCACAGACCTCTACGGTGTGCTGTACCGGCCGCACGGGTTCGATCCCTGCCTGCGCTACCCGGTCATCGACACCCCCTACCCGGGACCGCAGACCAACCGTGTCCACCCCACCTTCGACCCCGGCCTGCTCGGCCACGAGGCCGAGGCGATGGCCGCGCTCGGCTTCGTCGTGGTCGCCGTCGACGGGCGGGGATCGCCGGGACGCGACAAGGCGTTCGCCGACGCCTCGCTCGGCAACCTTGGCGACGCCTCCGACCACGTCGCCGCGCTGCGGCACCTGGCGCGTACCCGGCCGTGGATGGACCTCGACCGGGTGGGCGTGGTCGGCATCTCCGCCGGCGGCCACCAGGCCGTGCGGGCCATGCTCGATCATCCGGACTTCTACAAGGCCGGGATCTCCAGCTGCGGGACCCACGAGCTACGGCAGGTGCACGCTGGGCACGCCGAGCTGTACCACGGGATGCCCGGCGAGGCCGACTACGCCCGGGTGTCCAATGTGGACAGAGCCGACCGCCTGGCGGGCAAGCTCTTGCTGATCCACGGCGGCATGGATCCCAACGTCCTGCCCGATCACACGATGCGCCTGGCCGAGCGGCTCATCACCTTGGACAAGGACGTCGAGATGCTGATCGTGCCCGGCGCCGAGCACCTCTTCCTCGGCTACGAACACCATGTGTACCGGCGCAGGTGGGACTTCCTGGTACGGCACCTGATGAGGGCGGAACCACCCGGGCACCGCATCAAGCCTCTCGTCTTCGACGCCGACTTCCTGGCGGCGTGGTTCTGAGGCTCACGTGGCCAGCCGGTCGAGCGCCCGATCCCTGGGCAGCCGAGCGCCCCGGCGGTACGCCTGGCCGTACTCCGGGGCGCCGAGCCGTTCGGCCAGCTCGGCGACCAGGTCGCGCAGCTCCGGATCGCCCTGGTCGAACACCCCGCGGATCGCCTGGCTCATCCCCAGGGCGGTGGCGGCCCCGGCCGGATCTCCCTCGGCCAGGAGCAACCGGGCCAGCAGCTCCGCCGCCGGGGCGACGTCGCGCGCGGCGAACGCGGCCCTGACGGCGCCGGGGAACATGCGCCGTGCCTCTGCCGTCCGCTCCGCGGCCAGCAGGGTGGCCACCCGCGCCGGCGCGACCATGGTCTCGGCCGTCTCCGGCTGGACGGACAACTCCCCGGCCAGCGCCTCCAGCTGATCGAGCGCCTGGTCCGCCCGCGCTCCGTCGCCACAGCGGCGGTGCAGGTCGGCGACGCAGCGCTGCAACTCCAGCTCGGCGTGCCGGTGGGCCCGGCCGCTCATCCGCCGTCGTGCCTGCGCCACCTCCCGCCAGGCGCCCTCCAGGTCGCCGCCGCGCATCCGTGCGGTCGCCAGACAGGTCCGGTGCCAGGTCTCCTCCTCCGAGCCCAGCTCGGACGCCAGGACGACACCCCGGTGCGCGGCCGCGATCGCCCGGTCGTGCTCGCCCTGGACGGAGTGGGCCCGCGCCGTGCTGACCAGCGCCAGCGCCAGCCCCTGGCGTTCGCCCACCCGCTCGTACCGGCGCAGCGCCTCCGCCCGCGCCGACGCGCCGCCCTGCCAGTCACCACGGTCGGCGCGCACGTACGCCTCCACCCAGCAGGCGCACGCCCGCGCCCACGGGTCCTCGTGGCCGCGCGCCCGCCGCAGCTCGCGTTCGGCCAGGTCGTCGAGGCCGAGGAAGAACGCGGTCGGCAGAACCACCGGCACCAGGATCGGGAAGCGTTCCATCGCACCGGTGCGCACGCAATCGTCGATCAGCGAGCGAGCCCGCTCCGCTCCGGGCAGCAGCCCGCTGTTGCCGGCCAGCACGCGAACGGCGGCGAAGGCGGCCCTGACGTCGCCGGGCAGCAGGTCACCGAAGCCGAGCACCTCCTCCAGCAGCGACTCGGCCCTGGGATCGAACCGCGCCATGTTCCAGTACCAGGTCAGGGCGGGCAGGAACCGCCACGCGGAGCAGGCGTCGCCGGCCGCCACGGCCATCCGCAGCGCGAGCACCAGGTTGTCGTAGTCGGCGTCGAGGACCGCCATCGACGACACCTGGTCGCGCGTGCGCAGCAGCGGCTCGTGCTGCTCGGCCAGCCGCCGGAAATGCCGTACGAACCGGGCTTCCACCGCCTCCCGTTCACCAGCCTCCAGCAACTGCTCCGCCGCGTACGCCCGCACCGTCTCCAGCATCCGGTACCGGGGCCGCGGCTCGCCGTCCGCCTCCACCATGGACTTCTCGACCAGCGCACCCAGCACGTACGCGGTGTCCCCGGTGTCCCCGTCGTCGCTGGAGCACACCGCCTCCACCGCGGCCTCCGCGGCCCCGCCGGGGAACACCGACAGCCGCCGCGCCAGCGTCCGCTCGGCCTCCGCCAGCGACGCCCAGCTCCACTCGACCACCGCGCGCAGCGTGCGCTGATGCGCGGGCGCCGCCCTGTTGCCCGAGGCGAGGAGGCGGAACCGGTCATCCAGCCGGCTCGCGATCTGGCCGATGCTCATCGAACGCAGCCGGGCCGCGGCCAGCTCCAGCGCGAGCGGCAGCCCGTCCAGCCGCCGGCAGACGTCCACCACCGAGCCCACCGTCGACTCGTCCAGCGCGAAGCAGGGCCGCACGCGGGCGGCCCTGTCGAGAAACAGCCGCACCGATGCCGTAGCGGCGGCCTCTTCTGCCGTCGTGGGGACGTCCAGCGGCCCGAGCCGGCACAGCGCCTCACCGACGATCCCCAGGGACTCCCTGCTGGTGGTGAGGACGGTCAGGTACGGCAGGCGGCCGAGCAACTGGTGGGCCAGCTCCGCGACGTCCGCCACCAGGCGCTCGCAGTTGTCGAGCACGAGCACCGCCGCACCGCCCGTGAGCAGCGCGGCCATGGCGTCTACCGGTTCCCGCGGTTCGGCGCGCTGCTCGGGACGGCGCGGACCTGAGGAGCTCAGCGCGCCGAGCACGGCGTCGGTGAGCCGGCCGGGCGTGTCCACCCCGGACAGGGGGACGAACCACACTCGGCCGCTCCGGCAAGCCGGGTGCCCGGTCAGGGCCTCCACCGCCAGCCTGGTCTTCCCCACTCCGCCGGGACCGACGACGGTGACCAGCCGGGAGGTCTCCAGCAGCTCCAGCAGCAGTTTCACCTCATCGTGCCGGCCGACGAAGTTGGTCAGCCACCGTGGCAGGCGGGGCTCGGCGCGCCGGACGGGCCCGTCGAGCTCGCCGCGGAGCATCGCGAGGTGCGTCTCCCGCAGCTCAGGGGAGGGATCGACGCCCAGCTGCTCGGCCAGTGCGGCACGCGTCTCCTCGTACACGGCCATCGCGTCGGACTGCCGTCCGGCCGCGTGCAGAGCACGCATGCGCAGGGCGGCCAGCCGTTCCCGCAGGGGGTGCCGCCCGCCGGCCGCCTCCAGGCCGGCCAGGACCTCGTGGTGCCTGCCGAGCCTCACCTCGGCCTCGAACCGGTCCTCGGCCGCCGCGACCCGCGACTCCTCCAGCCGCGCGGCCGCCTCGTCGGCGAACGGGACATCGGTCATGTCGGCCAGCGCGGTGCCCTTCCACAACCCGAGAGCCTCGCCCAACGTGGCGGCCGCCGCCTGCGGCCGGTCGGCGGCCAGCTCCCGCCTTCCGCGCGCCGCCAGCTCCTCGAACCTGTGCGCGTCCACGTCCTGCCCGCGCACCACGAGCCGGTAACCGCCCGCCCGCGACTCCAGCTCGCCGGCTCCCCGCAGGGCCTTGCGCAGCCGGGACACCAGCGCCTGCAACGCGTTGGCGGCCTCGCGTGGCAGGCCGGCGGGCCACAGCGCGTCGATCAGCACTTCGGCCCGCACCATCCGTCCAGGGGAGAGGGCGAGCCTGGCCAGCAGCATGCGGACACGGAGACCTCCGATCTCGATCGGCGTCCCGTCATCGGCGTGGGCCCGTACCGGCCCCAGCAACTCGATCCGCACCCCACCAGCCTCTCAGGAGGTCGTCGAGTGGCCGAACGCGGAGCGTGGGTGCGTTACGCCGCAGAGACGATCACGCGTGGTGTTCCGCTGACCGATCGGGAACGCGAACGAGGTCTCCGTCGAAGGCGCCGGATATGGTGCTGCGGTGAGTGGGGACGCCTCGACCGAGCCGCGCCGCCCCGGCATGCGCCAGGTCGCCCGGGAGGCCGGGGTCTCGCCGACGACGGTGAGCAACGTCCTCAACAGTCCCGAGCTCGTCGCCGAGGAGACCCGCCGGCGCGTGCACGCGGCGATGGAACGCATGGGCTACCTGCCCGACAACGCCGCCAGGCGGTTACGAGGGATGCCCAGCCCGCTGGTCGGCGCGGTGACGCTGGACATCGCCGGCCCGTTCTTCACCGAGGTGTGCCGCGGGGTGGAGGACCGGCTGCTCCAGGACGGTTGCATGCTCATGACCTGCAGCACCGACCTGCAGCCGGGGCGGGAGCGGCACTACCTGCAGGAGC
This sequence comes from Nonomuraea sp. NPDC049378, assembly GCF_055586745.1. Taxonomy (NCBI): domain Bacteria; kingdom Bacillati; phylum Actinomycetota; class Actinomycetes; order Streptosporangiales; family Streptosporangiaceae; genus Nonomuraea; species Nonomuraea sp. NPDC049378. The sequence goes on along the minus strand of NZ_JBVJHP010000010.1, from coordinate 144,460 downwards.
TGGAGAAGCAGCGCGTGCGCGGCGTGCTCATCACCCCGGTCGAGGCCGACCTGCATCCGCTGGTCTCCCTGGCCGGGCGCGGTGTCCCGGTGGTGCTGCTCGACCACAGGTCCGACGGCCGGCTGTGCTCGGTGTCGATGGACAACCAGTGGGGCGGTGAGCAGGTCGCGGCACACCTGATCACGCTGGGGCATCGGCGGATCGCCCTGCTCAGCGCGTCGATCGAGGTGCAGCAGACGGCCGAGCGCCACGCCGGGGTGCGTAAGGCGTTCCTGAAGGCCGGCCTGGACCCGGACCGGGGCGTGCTGGACGTCCGCGTGCCGTCGCCCGACATCACGGTGACCGCCGCGGCGGCGCTGGAGGACGTCCTGGGCGCGGCCGATCCGCCGACCGCGATCATCTGCCTCAACGACACCGCGGCGCTCGGAGTGATCGGCGGCCTGAAGGAGCGGGGGATCGCGGTGCCGGGGGAGATGTCGGTCGTGGGGTACGACGACGTGGCGTTCGCCGCGCAGCTGGCCCCGTCGCTGACCACCGTGTGGCAGCCGAAGCGCGAGCTGGGCCGGGTCGCGGCCGAACTGCTGCTGGACGAGACCCGGCCGGGGCACCGCCATCAGAAGCTGGTCTACCGGCCGCGGCTGGTCGTTCGCGAGTCCACCGCTCCGCCCTGCCGCTGATCCGTTCGGGTCACGAAAGTTTCAGCGGCGTGGAAGGCGCTTTCCGCCACTGACCTGAAAGGTAACAATCACCCGCCGGCTGGCCGGCGGTGTCTCGTTGACACCCTGGTCAGTGCCTTCTTACCGTGTGGGCGCTCGGCACCTCATCGGGATCCGTACACCGATTGGACGTTCAATGAAACGTTTATCCCGTCCAGCGCTGCTCGTCACAACGCTCGGCAGCACCGTGTGCCTGGTCGCCGCGGCCGCCGTCGGCCTGCAGTCGCCGGCCTCCGCCGCGGTGGCCTGCGAGGTCGACTACGCCGTCGCCGCCCAGTGGTCCGGCGGGTTCACCGGCAACGTGACCATCAGGAACGTCGGCGAAGCCGTCAACGGCTGGCACCTCGACTGGTCGTTCACCGCCGGACAGCGGATCACGCAGGCGTGGAACGCCACCGCCACGCAGAACGGCTCCGCCGTCAGGGCCGAGGACGCGGGCTACAACGCCGCGATCCCGCAGGGCGGAAGCACGACGTTCGGCTTCAACGCCTCATGGAACGGCTCCGGCAACCCGGCGCCCGCCTCCTTCACGCTCAACGGCGTCACCTGCACCGGCGACTCCGGAGAGCCGACCCCCACGGTCACCCCCACTGGCCCGGCGGACGCCAAGCAGGCGGAAGACCTCGACCGCGGCCTGATCAGCGTCCGCTCCGGCAACGGCAACCTGGTCTCCTGGCGGTTGCTGGGCACCGAGCCGCGCGACACGTCCTTCACCGTCTATCGAGGCGGCACGCGCGTCGCGACCGTCACCGACTCCACCAACTACCTGGACTCCGGGGCGGCGCAGGACGCCTCCTACACGGTCCGACCGGTCACCGGCGGCGCCGAGGGCCCGGCCTCCGAACCCTCGCTCCGTTTCGCGAACGGCTATCTCGACGTGCCCCTCTCCCCGCCCAGCTCGGGCCACCACGCCAACGACGCCTCCGTCGGCGACCTGGACGGCGACGGCCGCCTCGACCTGGTGCTGAAGTGGGAGGCCGACAACTCGAAGGACAACTCCCAGTCCGGCACCACCGACGTGGTCTACATCGACGGGATCAAGCTGGACGGCACCCGCCTGTGGCGCGTCAACCTGGGCCGCAACATCCGGGCAGGCGCCCACTACACGCAGTTCCAGGTCTACGACTACGACGGCAACGGCAGGGCCGAGGTCGCCATGAAGACCGCCGACGGCACCGTCGACGGCCGCGGCACCGTCATCGGCGACGCGAGCGCCGACTACCGCAACTCCTCCGGCTACATCCTGTCCGGGCCCGAGTTCCTCACCATGTTCGACGGCCGGACCGGCGCCGCGCTGTCCACGGTGAACTACGACCCGCCCCGCGGGAACGTCTCCTCCTGGGGCGACTCCTACGGCAACCGGGTGGACCGCTTCCTGGCCGGCACCGCGTACCTGGACGGGCAGCGGCCGAGCCTCATCATGGCCCGCGGCTACTACACCCGCGCCGTGATCGCCGCCTGGGACTTCCGCGACGGCCGGCTCGTCAAGCGGTGGACGTTCGACAGCAACGCCTCGGGCAACGGCTCGTACGCCGGCCAGGGCAACCACAGCCTCACCGTCGGCGACGTGGACGCCGACGGCCGCGACGAGATCGTCTACGGCGCCGCCGCCATCGACGACGACGGCGGCCGCCTGTGGAACGTCGGATGGGGCCACGGTGACGCCGCCCACCTGGGCGACCTCGACCCCCGCCGCGCGGGCCTGGAGTACGTGAAGATCTCCGAGCCGGCCGACCGGCCCGGCCTGTACATGGTCGACGCCCGTACCGGACAGGTGTTGTGGCAGACCGGCACCGGTTCGGGCTCCGACGGCGAGGGGCCCGGGCGCGGCGTGGCCGGCGACATCTACGCCGGCAGCCCCGGCGCCGAGTCCTGGGCCGCGGGGGCGGGGCAGAACGGGCTGCGCGACACCTCCGGCACGGTCGTCGGCCGCCAGCCGTCCTCGGCCAACTTCCTGTCCTGGTGGGACGCCGACCCTGTGCGCGAGCTGCTGGACCAGACCAGGATCGACAAGTACGGCACCGGCGGCGAGACCCGCCTGCTGACCGCCTCCGGCGTCCACAGCAACAACGGCACCAAGGCCACCCCGTCACTGTCGGGCGACATCCTCGGCGACTGGCGCGAGGAGGTCATCTGGCCCACCACCGACGACCGCGCCCTGCGCATCTACGCCACACCCCACGCGACCACCACCAAGATCCACACCCTGCTGCACGACCCGCAGTACCGCGTGGCCCTCGCCTGGCAGAACACCGCCTACAACCAGCCGCCGCACCCGAGCTTCTTCATCGGCGACGCCATGGGCACCCCGCCCCAGCCCGACGTCTACGTGCGCTGACCGCGCAGGCTTCACGTGCGGTGGCGTCGCACCTGGGCAGGAGACGGCGATGACAGGAAAACTCCTCCTGAAAACGGCTCTCGCGGTGACCGCCACCGCCGTCGCCGGAGCGCTCGCCACCGACGCGCGCTCCGGCTGGTACCAGCGGTTGAAGAAGCCGTCGTGGCAGCCGCCGCCCCAGGCTTTCGGCCTGGTCTGGACCCCTTTGTACGCTCTCATCGCCTATGCGGGCGCGCGGGCCATCTCTCGCGGTGACCAGGACGAAAGCCGGGCGTTCCGGAGTGCCCTGGCCGGCAACCTGGTGCTCAACGCCGCATGGCCGGCCCTGTTCTTCCGGGCCCGCAACCCGCGCCTGGCGCTCGCCGAGATCCTCGTCCTCAACGCGTCCAACGCGGTGCTCGTCCGGCGGGGATGGTCAGCCGATCGCCGCGCGGGCCTGTTCCTGCTGCCCTACGCGGGCTGGACGGTGTTCGCCACCGCACTCAACACCGACATCGCCCGCCGGAACCGCGATGAATGACCCAGGCCCGGCCCTCGCATCGGGGAGGGCGGACGCCGGTCCTGCTCGCGGGCCGGCCGGGCGGCTGGACAGCACGTGGAGGTGAGCCCGCGCGGAAGGCGGCGCGGGCTCACATCAGCGGGCGGACGAGGCAGTTCAGTGGGTGTCGAGAGCGACGGCGATGTCGGTGATGGTCAGGGGGAACGGGTCGCTGATCGGGGTGGCGGCGCCGGTGAGCAGGTCGACCGTGTTGAGCGTCGCGTCACCGTTCACGACGAGGGTGGCGAAGGCCGAGTTCGAGACGGTCTTGCCGTTGCTCAGGTCGCTGTAGACGTCGATGCCCGCGTTCGTGGCGACCGGCATGCCGAGCGCGCCGGTCGGGGCGAGCAGCCCGTTGTTGGCCGGTGACTGGACGACGACCTGCGCGGTGGTGGTGTTGACGTCGAACAGCGTGGTCGCGGTGTCGCCGTTGAGGTCGTTGTTGGTGTAGGCGGCGGCGGTGACCCCGGAGGCCGGCGAGCCGGGGCCGTTGCTCAGCGAGGTGTCCGACACCGTCGTGCCGTCGTTGAGGTTGTGCCGCAGGTTCTGGCCGTTGTCACTGATCACGCGCAGCCGGTCGGCGGCGGGGTTGAAGTCGACGCCGAACGCGGTGCCTTTGAGCCCCATCTGGAGCTGGGAGACCTTCGTGACGACCACGTCCTGGTTGCCCGTCGGGAGCGAGATCGTGTAGATGCCGCCGTGGTTGCCGACGGCGTAGAACTTGCCGTCCTGCACGCGGAAGTCGATCCCGATCACGAAGGTGTCGGTGACCAGCCCGGTGATGCGCCTGACCCAGTTGAGCTCTTCCGGCTTGTCGGTGGTGAACGTGGCCATCAGCCGGCCGTCGTCGGTGATCCCGTACGCCCGCAGCGAGAGGGCCGCGGCCGAGGGGGAGCTCGCCGCCTGGCTGGTTCCCGCCGGCCCGACAGCGAGGGCCGCCGCTGTCGCGAACCCGATCAGTAAGGCAACCTTTTTCGTGATCCGTCCTCGCATTGGGTGCTCCTCCATCGAGTTGTGCCGGCCCTTTCACGCGGCCCTTGCCGCCTGCGTTCACCGGCGTGCTGCAAGCAGCAACAGCTTGTCCGGAGACGGCGGACATGTCCTCGTGACAAATGTCAAAGTGCCTGCCAGGAGCGGGGCCGCCTTTGTCATCAAGCGCAACCGCCGCGTCACACCCGAGGTGGGGACCGGCTAGATGCTGCCCTTGCGCTCGATGACGAGAATGCGGGCCATGGGTACGGGATGCGCGACGTGTTCGTCACCCGGCTCGGCGTAGCAGATGCGGCCGGGGGTGAGCCGCTCGACATGTTCCCGGCCGTCGCGGCGGTAGTGCATGTCGACGACGCCGTCCATGACGGCGAAGACCTCCGGCCCGTCGTTCACGTGCCAGACGTAGGGCTCGTCGGTCCAGTGCAGCCGGACGGTGGCGTTGTCGATCTCGGTGATGTCGAGGGCGCCCCATGGACGTTCGGCGGTGAACGAGGACGCGTCGAGGAACAACATGGCTTCTCCCTGCTTTGACGTGCATCGTCATCCTCGCCGGGCGACGGACCGGTGACGAGTGACAGAAAAGCCTATTAGCGTAAGAATCCTGCCATGCATCGTGTTGTGGGTCTGGCCCTGCCGAAGGTGGTCGCCTTCGACCTCGCCATCCCCGCGGAGGTGTTCGGCGGCGAGGAGTACTCGTTCGCCGTCTGCGCCGAATCGGCGGGGCCGGTCCCGTCGACCACGGGCTTCGACCTTCACGCACCGCTGGGGCTCGACGCTCTCGACACGGCCGGCACGATCGTGGTGCCGGGTTACGCACCCCTGGTGGAGCCCTCCTTGCCGGTGCTCGACGCGTTGCGCGCCGCCTCCGCACGCGGTGCCCGGATCGTCTCGGTCTGCACGGGTGCCTTCGCGCTGGCCGCGGCGGGATTGCTGGACGGCCGGCGGGCGACCACTCACTGGATGGACACCGCCGACCTCGCCGCCCGCTACCCGGCTGTCGACGTCGACCCCGACACCCTGTACGCCGACAACGGGAACGTGCTGACCAGCGCCGGATTCGCCGCAGGCATCGACCTGTGCCTGCATCTGGTGCGCACCGACCACGGCCCGGAGGCCGCGATCCGGGTCGCGCGGCGGCTGGTCGTCGCACCACACCGGGAGGGCGGTCAGGCCCAGTTCCTGCAACGGCCGCTGCCGTCCAGCGGCGAGGGCATGGCCGCGGTGTGCGCCTGGGCGCTGGACCACCTGTCCGAACCCGTCACCGTCGCCGACCTCGCCCGCCAGGCGGGATCGGCGCCGCGGACGTTCGCCCGCCACTTCGCCGCGGAGACCGGCACCACCCCGCTGCGCTGGCTGGCCGCCCAGCGCCTTCTCGAAGCGCGCAGGCTGCTGGAGGGCACCGACCTGCCGGTCGACGAGGTGGCCCGGCGCTCCGGCCTCGGCACGGCCGCCAACCTCCGGCAACACCTGTCACGCGACGCGTCCACCACGCCCACGGCGTACCGCCGTACGTACCGCGGCCGCCGACCGCGCTGACAGCTTCCGCCGCCCGCGCCGGTTCGCTCCCCTCGGGGCAGCCGCCTGAGCTCGCTCGCTCGCCGGCGGTCCGCGGAGATGCGTTCCCTCCGAAGCCGAGTCGAGCGCTGTATGTCTGGATCTGTGGGTTGGTGGTCCTTGCGGACATCTCCGCGAGGCCGCAGGCTTGACGTCGTGAAAGACGTGGTGGTCGCCCTCTACGAGGGTGTGGTTCTGCTGGACGTGGCGGGGCCGGTTCAGGTCCTGCACAACTCCGCCGGTTACCGCGTCAGGCACGCCTCCGTCGACGGGCGGCCGGTGCGCACGGACGTCGGCGTGCCTCTGGGGGCGGACCTGGCTCTGTCCGAGCTCGACCGGCCGATCGATACCCTGCTGGTGCCGGGATACGCGCCGCCGGACGGCGACCGTCCCGGCGAGGAGTTCCTGGACCTGTTGCATGACGTCGGCGGTCACGCGCGCCGGGTGGCGTCGGTGTGCACGGGCGCGTTCCTGCTGGCGGAGGCCGGCCTGCTCGACGGGCGGCGGGCCACCACGCACTGGGCGGCCTGCGCCGAGCTGGGGCTCCGCTTCCCGCGGGTCACCGTGGAGCCGGACGCCATTTTCGTGCGTGACGGATCTGTCGTGACCTCGGCGGGCATCACCGCCGGCATCGACCTGGCGCTGGCCCTCGTGGAAGAGGACCACGGGCCGGAACTCGCACGTGCGGTGGCGAAGTACATGGTCGTGTTCCTGCAGCGGCCTGGTGGTCAGTCGCAGTTCAGCATGCGCGGGGCCGTCCCCGCGACGCGTCACCCGGCGCTGCGCCGCCTGCTGGACACGATCGCCGCCGAGCCCGCGGCAGAGCACACCCTGACCGCGATGGCGGCCCGGGTCATGGTGAGCGAACGCCACCTGACCCGGCTGTTCCGCCGCGAGATCGGGCTCACCCCTGGCCAGTACGTCGAGCGGATACGAGTGGAGGCCGCCCAGATCCTGCTGGAGACCACCGCCGACGGTGTGTCCGCGATCGCCCGCAGGTGCGGTCTGGGGTCCGACGAGACGATGCGCCGGGCGTTCCTGAAGGCCCTGGGCATCACACCCAGCGCCTATCGCCATCGCTTTCACACCTCCCATTCGCTGATGACCCCGAAGGAGACCTCATGAGCTCGTCCCCCAACCGCCGGACCGTGCTGGGAGCCGGCCTGGCCGGTGCGGCGGCCCTGGCGACCGGCGCACCTCCCGCCGCCGCGAGCGGGCACGCCGACCTGTCCTTCCCCTCCACCCGTGTCGCCAAGGCGGCCAGGCAACTGGTGACGGACGCTCAGCAGCCGTACCTGCGCAACCACAGCTTGCGCAGCTACCTGTTCGCCCGGGCGGCCGCCGCGCGGGCCGGACGCCGGCCGGGCCGCGACTACGACGCCGAGGTCATGTTTCTCATCTGCGTGCTGCACGACATGGGCCTGACCGATCGCGCAGACACCGGCCAGCGCTTCGAGGTCGACGGCGCCGACTTCGCCGCCCGGTTCCTGGAGAGGCAGGGCATCACCGACCGCCGCGTCGACACCGTCTGGGACGGCATCGCGTTGCACACCTCATTCGGTTTCCATGATTCGCCGGTGTTCGCCCGCCGCCGCCCGCCGGAGATCGTGGTCGCGCACACCGGCATCGGCCTGGACCTGACCGGCGGCCCCGGCGAACTGCCCGCGGGGTACGCCGATCGTGTGCACGCCGTCTACCCTCGCCACGGCGGTGCTCGTGCCCTGACCGACGCCATCGTCGAGCAGGGCCTCGCCGATCCGCGCAAGGCGCCGCCCATGACCCTGCCGGGAGAGATCCTGCACCAGCGGCATCCCGAGGCGCCCTACATGACCTGGCAGGACTTCCTGGACGCGAGCGGCTGGAAAGGCTGAGGGCGCGTCGTTCCGCCGGCGGGGCGCTGGGTGGATCATCACCCGCGATCCTGGGCTTCCCTGATGACGTCGTCGAGGACATCCCGGGAACGGACGAGGTCGCCGATCATGCGGTCGATGCGCTCACGTTCCTTCGTGAGCTGGTCGGCCAGCCACGGTGTGGCCGTTACGGCCGCGCCGCCCTTGCCGTCGCCCAGGCACGGGAGCAGCTGGGCGATCTTGGTGCTGCACAGCCCGGCGGCGAACAACTCCTGGATGCGGATGACCCGCTCCACGGCCCCGTCGGCGTAGTCGCGGTGGCCGCCAGGGGTGCGCTCCGCCTGGAGCAGCCCTTGCTGCTCGTAATAGCGCAGCGACCGCTCGCTCACGCCGGTCTGCTGGGCCAGCTCACCGATCCGCATGCCGTACCTCGGGTTGAACCTGACATCCATGTCAACTCTTACCGTACCGGCATGACTGATTCCTTGCTGCTCACGCCCTGCCGGCTCGGCCGCCTGACGCTCCCCAACCGTATGGTGATGGCCCCGATGACGCGCTTCCGCGCTCATGAGGACGGCACCCCGCTGCCGATCGTCGCCGACCACTACGCGCAACGAGCGGGTGCCGGCCTCATCGTCACGGAAGGCATCTGGCCCAGTGCCCGCGGCCAGTCGGGATGGCGCATGCCGGGCCTGGAGACGCCAGAACACGTCCGCGGCTGGCGCGCCGTCACGGAGGCCGTGCACGCGGCCGGGGGCCGCGTCTTCGCCCAGCTCATGCACGGTGGCCGGCAGGGTCACCCCTTGTCGCGCCTGGCCGCCGACGTGCCCTCGGGCCCGTCGGCCGTGCCCACGCCCGGTCCGGTCCACGTACGGGACGGCGGCAAGGCCGATCCCGTCACGCCCCGTGTGATGACCGGGGCGGACATCCGGCAGGCCGTCCTGGACCACGTCGCCGCCGCCCGCAACGCGATGGCGGCGGGCTTCGACGGGGTCGAGTTGCACGGCGCCAACAGCTACCTGATCCACCAGTTCCTGGCCGACAACACCAATCTCCGCGACGACGAGTACGGCCCCGGCACGGCTGGGGGCCGCGTCCGCTTCCCCGTCGAGGTCGTCACCGCCGTGGCAGGCGCGATCGGCGCCGACCGCACAGGGCTGCGCCTGTCGCCGGGCAACCCGCAGTTCGGCATGGTGGAGAGCGACCCCGGCCCCGTCTATCGCGACCTCGTCGGGCGCATCGACGGCCTCGGCCTGGCCTACCTGCACCTCACCGACGGCGACCGCTATCCGGCTCTGGCCGACCTGCGGCCCCGCTGGCGGGGCACCCTCATCGCCAACGTCGGGGAGAACCGCCCCGCCACCAGCAAGGAGGCCGGCGAGGCCACGCTCGCCTCCGGACTGGCCGACCTGGTCTCCTACGGCAGGGCGTTCATCGCCAACCCCGACCTGCCGGCCCGCTTCGCCCGTAACGCCCCTCTCCAGCCGATCGACACCGCCCACCTGTACACGCACGGAGCCGCCGGGTACACCGACTATCCCAGCCTGGACGCCCTCACGCTCTGCCGGTGACGCAGCCGGTCAGCTCGCGTTCGACAGGCTGGGTGACGCTTCGGGGTCGTCCTCCTGCCCGCCGGTCCTGCTCTCGGCCCGCGGGGAAAGGGCGTCCAGCTTGGCGTGCAGGCGCGCCAGCTCCTCCGTGATCGCCCTGAGCCGGTCGTCGGTGCGCTGCTCCTCCGCGGAGGTGCTCTCGTCGTCCATGGCGTTGACGACGACCGCGATGAACAGGTTCAGCACCACGAAGGAGGACACCAGGATGTAGGTCACGAAGAAGATCCATGCCCACGGATGGGCATCCATGATCTGGTCGGCGATGTCCGGCCAGCCCTCCCCGGTCATCACCTGGAACAGGGTGAACAGGGAGGTCGGAATCTCGGCGAAGTACGCCGGCGCCGTCCGCCCGAACCACTGGGTGGCCATCACCGCCGCCACGTACATGATGATGATCAGCAGGCCGAGGATGGAGGCCATGCCGGGAATGGCCGCCATCAACGCCGAGATGACCCTGCGCATGCTGGGCACCGCGGTGACCAGGCGCAGCGCCCGCATGATCCGCAAGGTGCGGAGCACGGAGGCCGGCCCGGAGGCGGGCACCAGCGCTATCCCCACGATGGCGGTGTCGAACCAGTTCCACGGATCCTTGAAGAACGCGCCCCGGTGGGCGTAGAGGCGGGCGGCGAGCTCCAGGACGAACACGCCCACCACCACGCGGTCCACGACGTGAAGAGGCTCGCCGATCCACCCCATCACGAAGGAGGAGGTCTCACAGCCGATCGTGATCGCGTTGAGCACGATGACCGCCATGATCGCCCGCTCGAAGCGCGGGTGGGCGAGGAGAGCGCGTACGCGTTCTCGATCCAGCAACGTTCAGCCTCCAATGTCGGCGCCGGGGCGTCGATCATCGTATGAGGCGGGACGTGCTGGGCGACGACCGGCATGCTCGTCCGGGACCGTGCTCGGGCGGGCGTCAGGCGTTGCCGGCGTCGACCGCGTCCGCGAACGCGCGCATGGAGGTGAAGGTCCAGTCCGGGGTGACGCCGGCCGCCGGCTCCGGTGTCGCGCCCCAGCCCGCGTTGTCGTGACGGCGGTTGATCCACACGGTGGGCAGGCCCGCGGCCTTGGCCGGCACGTGGTCATGGAACAGGCTCTGCGCCACGTGCAGCAGCCTGCCCTCGGCCACTCCGAGCCGCTCGGCCTCGCGCGCCAGCGCCTCGAAGTTGCGGGGATCGGGTTTGTAGGAGCCGACGTCCTCGGCGGTGAGGATGCTGGTGAAGGTGGTGCCGAGGCGCTTGTTGGAGCCGGCGAAGGAGGCGCGGTCGACGTTGGACAGGATGATGAGCCGGTAGCGCCGCGAGAGACGCTCCAGCGCCTCCGCCGAGTCGGGGAACGCCGGCCAGTCGGGCACGGAGACCGCCAGCGACTCGGCCTCGCCGTCGCTGACCGGCACACCGAGCTGCGCGCCCAGGCCACGCATCGCCCGCGCGAGGATCCGCGGGTAGAGGTCGCCCGGGTGGTCGGCCTCGGCCTGCGCCTCGTGCGCGGAATAGGCCGTCAGCAGGTGCTCGTCGCTCATCCGCAGACCGTGCGTGCCGGCCCACGCGCGCAGCACGGTGGCGATGCCGGCCTCCCAGTCGATGAGGGTCCCGTAGCAGTCGAAGCTGAGGGCGTCGAAGTCGTTGAAGTTCACCGTGAGTGCTCCTGGATGAGGTCGAGGTAGAAACGTTCCGAGTCGTCGCAGTGGGCGTTCCAGGCGGCCCTGGCCTGCTGGACGTCGCCGGAGCGCAACGCGTCGAGCAGCAGCTCGTGCTCGCGCGCCAGGTCGGAGACGCTGTCGTAGGCCGGGCGAAGCTGGGCGATGAGCAGGCGCAGCTCGGCGCTGAGCTCGTCGAAGGTGCGCAGCAGGCGGGCCGAGCCCGCGGCGACGAACACGGCCCGGTGGAAGGCCACGTCATGGCCGGCGACCACGTCGCACGAGACGTCGTCGCCCAGCGCGGAGAACGCCCGCGCCGCCGCGGCGATGCCGGCGAGGGGCCGGGCCCGCGAAATGATCATCTCGACGGCGATCGTCTCGATCGGGCGGCGCAGCCGGCCCAGGTCGATGGCGTCCTCGGCGGTGAACGTCCGGACCTGCGCGCTGCGTCCGCGCCCGCGATCGAGCAGCCCTTCCGCCACCAGCGTCTGCACGGCTGCGCGCACTGTGGGCCGGGCCACGCCGAACTCCTGCGACAGCTCGGTGTCGCGCAGTTGGTCTCCGCCTCGGTAGTGGCCGGACAACAACCGGCGGCGCAGCTGGTCGGCGACCGCGTCCGCCACGGTGACCGGATGAATCGACATGGCTAACTGTATAACAGATATCCAGTGAGTCAGCCAAATCGAGGCCCGCACCCGCGGACCGGCCGGGAAGGCGGCATGGAGCTGCCGGCCACGGTCGCGCGCCGGCCTCGGGCTACCGCTTCTCCGCCATGACGACGGTCACGGTGTTCGGCTCGCCGTCCCGCTGGTAGGTGATCTGCACCCGCTGGCCGACCGTGAAGCCACGGACCTGCCCGACGACCGTGTCGCCGCCCGTGACCGGCGTGTCGCCGATCTTGGTGAGGAGGTCGCCCTGCTTCAGTCCCGCCTTGTCGGCCGGGCTGCCCGGGACCACCTGCCGGATCAGCGCGCCGGCCACCTGGCCCGTCGCGTCGGTGACGCTCACCCCCAGGTACGCGTGGCTCACCTTGCCCTTGCTGATGAGCTGCTCGGATACCTGTTTGGCGGTGTTCACCGGGATGGCGAAGCCCAGGTTGACCCCTTCGGGAGCGACGGCGCTGTTGATGCCGACCAGCTCGCCGGCGGCGTTGACCAGGGCGCCGCCGGAGTTGCCGGGGTTGATCGCCGCGTCGGTCTGGATCATGCCGCCGAGCGTGGTCGTCCCGCTCTCCTGCTCCTGCCCGCCCATGCCCGGAGGCGGCTGCCGTCCGTCCGGACCGTTCCCGGCGGTCACGGTACGGTCCAGCGCGCTGACGATGCCCGCCGTCACCGTGCCGTCGAGGCCGAGCGGGCTCCCGATGGCCAGGACGTCGTCACCGACCTTGAGCTGGTCGCTGTCGCCCAGCGTGGCTCTGGCCAGCCCGGTCACGCCTTCGGCGCGGATGACGGCGAGGTCGGTGGCCGGGTCGGTGCCCACCACGCCGGCCTGGGCGGTCCTGCCGTCGCTGAACTTCACCGCCAGGCGATCCTGCCCGGCCACGACGTGGTTGTTGGTGAGGATCAGCCCGTCCGCCGACAGCACCACCCCGGAGCCTCCGGCGGTCTGGCCCTGGATCATCACCACGGACGGCTGCACGAGTTCGGCGACCTGCGCGACCGTGTACGGGGCGGAAGCCGTACGGAACACCGGGTTGGGGCCGGCGACGGTGGCGGTCGCGGCCGGCCGGCCGGCCGCGACCAGGTGCGCTCCCACGGCGCCGCCTCCGAGCGCCGCCCCCGCGAGGGTGATCAACGCCGCCAGCGCCAGTCCGGTGGCCACCTTGCCGGTGAGGACGATCCCCGCCCGCCGCTGCGGGGCGGGAAGGGGAGCGGGAGGAGGCGGGGGCGGGAACCCGGGCGGGATGAACATCGGGCCCGGCGGGTGGAAGCCCTCACGGGTGGGCTGCGTGTCGCCGACCTGGTTCCGGCCGTAGGAGCCATGCTCGCGAGGCGGGTTGGTGTCCATCAGATCCTCCCGAGGGGACCGTCGTCTTGAGGCGACGGGTGAATCGGGAGCGGGAGGGCCGTCAAGGCCCGAGTGTGCCCTGACCGGTCGGGTCTGCGCATCACGGATGTCCTTCCTGATTTTGTCGGCGGCAGCCGGTAGCGTGGCGGTGTCGTTACGAAACGTGATGGGGGGGTGGGGTGTGCGCAGGTCGTTCCGGTTCCTGTTGCGCCCCACCGCCCGGCAGGCGGCGGCGCTGGCGGCGTGCCTGGAGGACCACCGGCAGCTGTACAACGCCGCTCTGGAGCACCGGCGCACCGCCTATGCCAGGGCGGGGGTGAGCGTCCGGTACGGCGATCAGTCGGCCGAGCTGAAACACATCCGCGCCGGTGATGCGGACGGGCAGGCGCGTTGGTCGTTCTCCTCCCAGCAGGCCACCCTGCGACGGCTCGACAAGGCGTTCGCCGCGTTCTTCACGCGGGTCCGCGCGGGTCGCACCCCGGGCTTCCCCCGGTTCAAGGGGCGCGGCCGGTTCGACACCGTCGAGTGGCCCAAGGACGGCGACGGCTGCCGGTGGAACTCCCAGCCCGGCCACCCCACCGCCACCTACATGCGCCTCCAGGGGGTCGGGCACGTCCGCGTCCACCAGCACCGGCCCGTGCGCGGCCAGGTGAAGACGATCAGCGTCACGCGTGAAGGCTCGCGCTGGTTCGTGGTCCTGTCGTGCGACGACGTGCCCGCCGAGCCGCTGCCCGCCACCGGCGCGGTGGCCGGGATCGACATGGGCGTGGCCTCGCTCGTCACCACCTCCGACGGACAGCATCTGACTAACTCCCGTCACCTGGCCGCGTCCGCTGACCGGCTGGCCGCCGCGCAGCGGGCTCTGGCCCGCAAGGAACGGGGTTCCAAGCGGCGGCGCAAGGCGGTGGCCCGCGTGGCCGCGTTGCACGCCAGGGTGCGCAGGCAACGTCTGGACGGCGCGCACAAGGCCGCGCTCGCCCTGGTCCGCGCCTATGATGTGATCGTGCACGAGGACCTGCGGATCGCGAACATGACCCGCTCGGCGTCCGGCACGGTCGAAGTCCCCGGCCGGAATGTGGCGCAGAAGTCCGGCCTCAACCGGAGCATCCTGGACGCTGGCTGGGGGGTGTTCCTGACGATCCTGTCGTACAAGGCTGAAAGCGCCGGTCGCAAGCTGATCGCGGTGAACCCCGCCGGCACCTCCCGCACCTGCGCCCGCTGCGGGCACAGCGCGAAGGAGAACCGCGTCACCCAGGCCGCGTTCGCCTGTACGGCGTGCGGTCATACCGCGCACGCCGACGTCAACGCGGCCAAGAACATTCTCAGGGCAGGGCTTGCCCTTCGCGAACCTGCGGAAGCGGCTTAGCGAGAAGCCGCCTCCTTCAGGGGGCGGAGGAGTCACGACGTCTCCTCGGGTCAGTCGAGCGGAGGCAGCCAGGCACGTTCGCTCCAAGCACGCGTGCGCCGGTCTGGTGAGGTTCATGGAACACCCGCGCGTGTTTCATCCCTGTTAGCTCGGCGGCGGAAGGAGCCGTTCCGGCACCTGGCCCGCGGCAGGCGGCGCCGGGCTAGTGGCGCGCGAGGGCCGGGCTAGCGGGATCGTGAAACATCCGGTTCGTGGATCTCCTGCGCGTCGCGTGACAGGTCCTGACCGGGACCGCGTCCGCTGTGTCACGGGGATCCGCACGTTGCTCACGGACAGGCCGGGGGAGGGCGTGTTGCAGTACTTGGTCGCCGTGCTGGCCGGGGTCGGGACGCCGTGAGGCGGGCGTTCCTCGCGGCGGCTTGCGGGCTCGCGGGTCTGGCCCTGCTGGCCGTACGGCTGCGCGCGACGTACATGGTGATCCGCGTCCACGGCAACAGCATGGCCCCGTCGCTGACCGACGGGGACCGGCTCCTGTCCCGGCGCACGCGTCTCGCGGCGCTGCGCACCGGGCAGATCGCCGTCGTCCTGAGCCCTCACCCGATCGGCAGCAAATATCTGATCAAGCGTATCGCCGCCCTGCCCGGCGACCCGGTCCCGGAGCACGTGCGCGAGGCCGTCGACGACGACGTCGTCCCCGCCGGCAGGTTCGTCCTGATCGGTGACAACACCGAGGCCAGCTTCGACTCACGGGAGCACGGCTTCTTCCACGCCGACGATCTCCATGCCGTCACCATCAGGAAGCTGGTGGCGCGGCATGGCCGTTGAGGGGGTGCGCCTGACCGCCTCCGCGCGCGAGGCGGCGGCAACCGCGTGGAGCGCCGCCGCCGTTCCCGCGATCGGGTACGCGGTCACGCTGCTGGGCACGGCTGCGGCGCCGGTCGCGGCGGCCTGGCTGACCAAGCTGGTCATCGACGGCCTCACCGGGGCGGCCTCCCTGGCCGAGCTGCTGGGCCTGGCCGCAGGGCTGGCCGGCATCGGCGTCGCCGCCGCGGTCCTGCCGCACTGGTCGGGGTATCTCGGCAACCAGGTCGGCCGGGCCATGGTGGCCGCCACGACGGACCGGCTCTTCGCGGCCACGGCACGGTTCCCCGGGCTGCGGCCCTTCGAGGATCCGCGCTTCCTCGACCGGCTGCGCCTGGCCCAGGAGGGGGCGTCGAGGGCCGACAGCATCGTCACCGAGTCGTTCGGCCTGGTGCGCTCAGCCGTCACCGTGATCGGCTTCGTCGGGGCCGTGCTCGTGATCAGCCCGGCCATGACGCTGATCGTGTTGTGCGCCGCCGTGCCGGCGCTCGTCGCGCAGCTGAAGCTGTCACGCCAGCGTACGACGATGATGTGGGAGATCGGCCCGGCGGAGCGACGGCAGCTCTTCTACAGCAACCTGCTCAGCACGATCGAGGCGGCCAAGGAGATCAGGCTCTTCAACACCGGCGGATTCCTGCGCGGCCGCCTCATGGCGGAGTTGTCGACGGCTCATGAGGGCAGGCGGCGGATGGACCGCAAGGAGCTGTCGGCGGAGGGCGTGCTCGCCCTGCTGTCCGCCGTGGTGGCCGGGGGCGGGCTCGTCTGGGCCATCGCCGCGGCCCGGTCGGGCGCGCTCACCGTCGGGGACGTGTCGATGTTCACCGCCGCCGTCGTCGCCGTCCAGGGCGGGCTCAACACCCTGGTCACCGGCATCGCGATCGCCGATCACAACCTGCGGCTCTTCGGCCACTACGTGGCGGTGGTCAGGGCCGAGCCGGACCTCGTCGTGCCGGCCGAACCCGCGCCGCTGCCGCCGCTGCGGCGCGGGATCGAGCTGCGCGACGTGTGGTTCCGCTACAGCGACGACCATCCCTGGATCCTGCGCGGCGTCGACCTGTTCATCCCGTACGGCGCGGCCGTCGCGCTGGTCGGGCTCAACGGCGCCGGCAAGAGCACGCTCGTCAAGCTGCTCTGCCGCTTCTACGACCCGAGCCGGGGAACGATCCTCTGGGACGGGGTCGACCTGCGCGACGTCCGGCCGGACGCGCTGCGGGATCGGATCAGCGGCGTCTTCCAGGACCACATGACCTACGACTTCTCCGCCCGCGACAACATCGGCGTGGGAGACGTCGGCGCCCGTGACGACCTGGACCGGATCCGCGCCGCCGCGCGGAGGGCAGGGGTGGACGAGCTGCTCGCGTCCCTTCCCCGCGGCTACGACACGCTGCTCACCCGGATGTTCACCAGCGAGGAGGACCGCGAGGACTCCTCGACCGGGGTCGTGCTCTCGGGCGGGCAGTGGCAGCGAACCGCCCTGGCCAGAGCCTTCCTCCGCGACGGACGGGACCTGATGATCCTCGACGAGCCGAGCTCGGGTCTCGATCCGGAGGCCGAGGCGGACGTGCACGCCCGGATGCGCCGGCACCGCGCGGGCCAGACGAGCCTGCTCATCTCCCACCGGCTGAACACCGTGCGGGACGCCGACCTGATCGTCGTCCTGGAGGACGGGGTCGTCGCCGAGCGGGGAGACCACGACGACCTCATGGCGGTGGACGGCACGTACGCCCGCTTCTTCCGCCTGCAAGCCCGCGGTTATCACGAGATGGCTCTCGATGAAACCGCGCCCAGTGACTGCGAGGCAGCGAAGGAGGTGAGAACAGAATGCTGGACAGGCTCATCGACCGGTTGATCCCGACGGTCAAGGCCGCCGCGGCGTGCAGTCCGGTGTGCGTGCAGGTCAGCTACGACCCGAACACGGGGTGTTACAAGATGAGGTGCTACAACACCGACTGCAGCTACCGCTTGGTCACCCTGTGCGAATAGTCACCGGAGAGAAGGTGGGACGTATGAAGCTCATCACCGATCTGGCGGACCGGATCGTCGCCGCGGTCGTACCGACCGGCGACGCGCAGGCCGCCTGCACGGCACGTTGCATCCTCGACCACACGACCTGTACGGGCAGCATCTGCTGCTCCGTCTTCAAGTGCTGGAGGAGCGACTGCTCGGTCTACCACAGGAAGCAGTGCGCGTAGGCGGGTGAAGGGATCCTCCGGCAGGCTCCGGTCAGGGAGGCTCCGCCTTCCGGGGGATGAGGCGTGCGGCTGAAGGGCCCGAGGCAGGACTCTTCGGCCGCACGGTCCTGCGCGCCGATCAGCGCCGGTGGCGACGGCGACGGCGATGGCTTGAGGAGTCGTCGTTGTCCGGGTACGGTGTCGGCACGCTGAGGCGGGGCAAGGACAGGATCCTGGCTGCGGTCAGGCGGCTCGGCGTTCTCATGTGGCTGCTCCTAACGTGGTGGAGCGATCGGCGCGGCTGCGGGTGCAACCTCGACATGGGGAGCTACCCAGGGCGCGAATGCGACAATCTGCGCAAAACGGACTCCAGGGCCAGGCTTTGACGCCCCAAAACGCTCGCTCCGCCACCGACCCCGCCCGCGGCGAAGGGCCCGGATCGGGTTGCCTATCATCGGCGGTCGGACACCGGGGCAGGCGGCAGGAGGTCGAGGATGGAGCCCACCGGCACGCTGGCGGAGGCCGACTGGAACGCGCACCGGCCCGCCGTCTTCGGGGCGGCCTACCGGATCCTGGGCACCGTCGCCGAGGCGGAGGACGTGACGCAGGAGGTCTGGCTGCGCGCCTCCGCCGCCGCCCTGTCCGAGGTGCGGGACCTGCGGGCCTGGCTGGTGACGCTGGCAGCCCGTACGTCCTACAACGTGCTGCGCTCGGCCCGCGTCCGGCGCGAGTCCTACGTCGGGCCCTGGCTGCCCGAACCGCTGCTGACCGGTCCCGACGCCGCCGCCCGGATCGTCATGGACGAGTCGGTGAGCACCGCGATGCTGGTGGTCATGGAGCGGCTGACCCCCGCCGAGCGCGTCGCCCTGGTGCTGCACGACGTCTTCGACTTCCCGTTCGACCGGATCGCCGAGGTGCTCGGCAACACCTCCGCGGCCAGCCGCAAGCTCGCCTCCCGCGCGCGGGCACGGGTCGCCGTCGTCAAGGAGCGGCCCCGGGCGTCCAGGGCCGAGACCGAACGCGTGCTCAGGGCGTTCAAGGCGGCCGCCGACGCGGGGGACATGGCCGCGCTCGTCGCGCTGCTGGCTCCAGAGGCCGTCTACGTCGGTGACGGTGGCGGCAAGGCGACCGCCGCGCGCAGGCCGGTGCGGGGTGCCGAGACGATCGCCCTGCTGGCGGTCAGGCAGATCCGGATCAGGCGTCCCGACGCGTTCGAGATCATCGAGGTGAACGGCTATCCGGCCCTGGCGACCTACCAGGGCGGCGAGCTGGTCTGGCTCGACACCCTGGAGGTCGCCGACGGCCGGATCACGGTCTTCCGGAGACTGGCCAATCCGGAGAAACTTCCCCGCATCGGTCACATCTGAGCCCGCCGTCTTGTCTCCCTGCCGCCCCCGGACATCTCCGGGGGGCGAAGGCTGAGAGAGGACATGGACGATGGCACACGTGGTGATCATCGGAGGCGGTTTCGCGGGCGTGTGGAGCGCGGCGGGAGCGGCGCTGGCACGTGGAGACGCGGATCTGCGCATCACGCTCATCGCGCCGGGCGAGCACCTGGTGTTGCGGCCCCGCCTGTACGAGCCGGAGCCGGACCTGGCCAAGGTGGAGCTGCGCGGCATCCTCGACCCGATCGGCGTCCGGCACCTGCGCGCCTCGGTGAGCACGATCGACACCGGCCGCCGGGTGGTGGTGGCCGACGGCGAGGAGATCGGCTATGACCGCCTGGTGCTGGCGGCGGGCAGCAAGCTCGTACGGCCCCAGGGCCTGCCCGGCGTCGAACGGCTCTTCGACATCGACACCCTGGAGGGGGCCCGGCGGCTCACCGGCCACCTGCGCGGACGGGAGGACTACTCGGCCGTGGTCGTGGGCGCCGGCTTCACCGGCCTGGAAGCGGCGACCGCACTGGCCGCCGGAGGCCGGGTCCTGCTGGTGGACCGGTCAGAGGTGGTCGCGGACCAGCTCGGCCCGGGCCCGCGCGAGGAGATCGAGGCGGCGCTGGACCAGCTGGGCGTCGAACGCCGGCTCGGCACGACGGTGACCGAGGTCGGCGACGGCTACGCCGTCCTCTCCGACGGCGCCAAGGTCGAGGCGGACGCGGTGGTCTGGTCGGTGGGCATGCGGGCGAGCGAGCTCACCCGGCAGATCTCCGACCGGCTCGACCACCTCGGCCGGGTGCCGGTGGACCGGCGCCTGCGCGCCCTTCCCGAGGTGTTCGCCGCCGGCGACACGGCCGCGGCGGCGTTCGACGCCGAGCACGTGGTCATGCAGGCCTGCCAGCACGCCACCCCCATGGGCAAGATCGCCGGGTACAACGCCGCTGCCGACCTGCTCGGACTGCCGCTGCGCGACTTCACCGCCGGGCCCTACGTCACCTGCCTGGACCTGGGCGCCGCCGGCGGGGTCTTCACCAGGGGCTGGGACCGCAAGGTGATGGCCTCGGGCGCCGCGGCCAAGGAGGTCAAGCTGCTGATCAACCAGTGGATCCATCCGCCGGTCGACGATGCCGCGCAGATCCTCGCCGCCGCCGGCCGTGTCCTCATCGAGCTGCCCTTCTTCCCCCGGGACGAGGAGCGGACGGCCGCCGCCGTGTAGCCCGGCGCGGAACCTCGGCTGGTCAGATCGGGCAGGGGCAGCCCGCGATCCTGCCCGACCGGTTCCGACTGCGGCGAGCGCGTGGCTGACCTCTCATGCCGGCGCTGCATCCATCCGGCCGCCGGTCAGCAGGGCGGCGCCGAGGGGCGTGACGGTGTGGACCACGTTTCCGCCGGACCTGCGGCTGACGATGAGCCCCGCCTCGCGCAGCACCTGGGTGTGCTGGCTCACGCCGGAGGGTGAGATCCCATGGTGGCGGGCCAGCTCTCCCGTGGTCACCCCCGCGACGGTGGACTTCAGTATGGCGGCCCTGGTGGGGCCGAGCAGCCGAGCGTTGGGGCTCTCGGACGGCTTCCTCGGCGTGGCCGGCGGGCGGTCCCGCTCGATCGGGTATACCAGCACCTGCGGTAGCTCCGGGTCGGCCAGCGCCACGGGCGCGCCCCAGCAGAAGTACGACGGAATCAGCACCAGCCCGCGCCCGTCGAGGTGCACGTCCCGGTGGACCGGGTGGTCCATGCTCAGTACGGGTGGCCGCCACCGGATGACCGGGCTGAAGCTCGCCAGCATGCGGCCGACCCCGCCGTCCAGGTACGCGCGCCCGCGCCTGGCCCGATCGGCGTCCACCATCGCCTGGATCTCGACCCAGTAGGGAGCGATGGCGGCATCGAAGTAGCCGCGCAGCCCGTCGCGCAGGTCATGGAAGGCGTCCATGCGGCCGTCGGCCAGGCCCCACGCCCATGACGGCGTGCCCGTCCGCCTCGCCAGCTTGTCCAGTTCCCTGCGCAGCAGCGGGCGCGGCGTGCTCAGCACGGCGTCGACCCCCGCGTCCAGCCCGTGCACGCCGGCGGGTGGCGTGAGGAAGTCGGGAAAGTACGACGCATGAGCGGGGAAGAGCGGGCCCAGGACGCACCGTACGGTGGCCAGGTTGTCCGACCTGGCCAGCTCTTGGCGGGTCCGGCGGCGCCACGTGGCGAACGCTCCTTTACCTCTGCGCCCCGCCAGCCGGAACATGCTGAGCGCGATCTCCCACAGCGGATCGGCTGTCGCGACTCGCGTACGGGCGAGGTCTTCGCTGGTGAAAAGGATCCGTAACATCGATCGTGGCCACCTTCCCGCTGTTCATCCCGGTCAAGCTGGGCTTTTAAGCCAGGACTGCAATGCCTGGACCTGCCGTGGGGCCTTGGAGGACGATTATCGGCCAACGGGGGCGAAGTGGGTAAAAGGGTGGGCGCGCATGGCGTTGAGATTCCAGCTTCTCGGGCAGGTCAGGGCCACCGTGGACGGGAAGGTGCTCCATCTCGGGCACCGCCAGCGCGGGCTGCTCGCGCTCATGTTGCTGCGTGCCAACGACACGGTGACCGTGGAGCGTCTGGTCGAGTTCTGCTTCTCCGGGCCGGTCCCGTCACCGGCGCGCCAGATCCGGAACACGGTGGGGCGGCTGCGCAGGGCGCTGGCCGCGGCCGGCTGCCCCGACGTGATCAGAACCATGCCCGGCGGCTACCTCCTGGAGGCCGGACCCGACACGCTCGACCTGCTGGAATGGGTCGCGCACGTGGAGGCGGGCCGCCAGGCGGCGGCGCAGGGCAGGGACCGGGACGCCGCCACGTCACTGCGACGCGGGCTGGCGTTGTGGCGGGGGCCGCTCCTGTCCGGGGTCGACTTCGTCGGTGTCGAGGCCGAGGTGGCCGCCATCGACGACGGCCGCAGGGCTGTGCTCGAGGAGTGCCTGGAGCTTGAGCTGCGGCTCGGCCGCCACCGAGAGCTGGTGGCCGAGCTGGCCGCGCTTACCGACGAGCATCCGCTCAGGGAGCCCCTGTGGGCGCTGCGCATGCTCGCCCTCTACCGGTGCGGGGCCAAGGCGGAGGCGCTGACCGTCTACCGCGAGGCCCGTGCGGCGTTCACGGATGAGCTCGGCCTCGAGCCAGGCCCGCGGCTGAAGGGAATGGAGCAGGCCATCCTCACCGATGACCCCGCCCTCGACCTGCGTGCGGAACCCTGCCCGAGACAGCTTCCCACCGACGTGCCGGACTTCACCGGGCGTGAGACAACGACATCAGAGCTGGCGGCGGTCCTGCTGCCGGAGTCCACGTCCGCCGTGGTGCCGGTCGCGATCGTCACGGGCAAGGCGGGGGTAGGCAAGACCACGCTTGCCGTGCACGTCGCGCACCGCATATGTGAGCGCTTCTCCGGCGGTCAGCTCTTCGCCCGGCTGCGCGCCCTACCTGACCGGCGGGTGGAGCCAGGAGAGGTGCTCGCGAACTTGCTGCGGGCCCTCGGCGAACCGGTGCAGGACCTGCCGGGAGGCGTGGAGGAGCGGGCGGCCAGGTTCAGGGAGTGCATCGCAGGGCGGCGGGTGCTGGTGGTGCTGGACGACGCGCTCGACGAAGCCCAGGTACGTCCCCTTCTCCCAGGTGACGCGGGGTGCGGGGTGCTGATCACCGCCAGGTCGCGGCTGGCCGGTCTGCCCGTTGCGGGCCGGGTGGAGCTGGCGGAGCTGGAGCCTGCCCAGTCCGTACGATTCCTGAACAGCGTCGCAGGGGCCGACCGGCTGCAGGCGGAGCCGGAGGCCACCGCCCAGCTCGCCCGGCTCTGCGGAAACCTCCCGCTGGCCCTCAGGATCGCCGGTGCCAGGCTCGCCAGCCGGCCACACTGGCGGGTCGGCCACATGGTGGAGCGGCTCAGAGACGAACGCCGCAGGCTCGACGAGCTCGCGCACGGTGACTTGGAGGTCCGCAGCAGCATCGCGCTGTCCACCGAGGGCCTGGACCCCGCCGCTCTCCGGTTGCTGTCCGCCCTCGCCCAGGCCGACACCTCTGAGATCCCCGGCTGGGTGGCCCTGGCCGCGAACGGCACGCAAGACCTCGTCGACAGCCTGGTCGACTCCCAGTTGCTCCAGGTGGCCGGGGACATGCGCTACCGCCTCCACGACCTGGTCCGCATCTACGCCCGCGAAGTCAGCCAGGCGGACGTCACACGGGTGCTGGGCGGCTGGTTGGCGCTGGTGGACCGTGCGCACCGCGCGACCCAGGGCGGCGACTACACCGTCGTGCACGGAGCGGCTCCCCGCTGGAACCCCCCTGGCATGGACATCGTCGACACCGACCCTTTGTCCTGGTATGAGATCGAACGCGCGAACATCGTGGCCGCCGTCCGCCAGGCCGCCGCGCTCGGCCTCGACGAGCTCTGCTGGGACCTGGCCGTGACCGCGGTGTCGCTGTTCCAGACCCGCGGCCACTATGACGACTGGGAGGAGACACATCGCGTCGCGCTCCTCGCCACGCGCGCGGCGGGCAACACACGAGGCTCGGCCGCCCTGCTCGCCGGGATGGGCCTGCTGGAGGCGTACCGGCACCGTTACGGACCGGCTACCGCAGCCGTCACGGAGGCCCTGCGTCTGTTCGAGCGCTGCGATGACCGGCACGGCTGGGCGCTCGCGCGCGCGGTGGCGGCCTTCACAGCGGGCATGAAGGGCCTGTACGGCGAGGCGATCGAGCAGTGCGAGACCGCGCTGCGCGCGATCCGCGAGGTGGGCGACGCGGGTGCGGAGATCCTCGTGCTCAGGCTGCTCGGGCAGCTCCTCATGGACGTCGGCCACCTCGACTCGGCCCGCCCCTACCTGCACGAGGCGCTCACCGCGAGCATGGCGCTGGACCGGCGCGCCCATCCTGAGGTCGTCTACCGGATCGGCGAACTGCTGCTCGGCTCCGACCGGCTCGACGAGGCCGAGCAGGCGTTCACCGACCTGCTCAGCACAGTGGAGGGCCTCGGCGACCTGCGGGGCGAGGCGTTCGCCCGCTACGGTCTCGGCTACCTCGAGATCGAGCGGGGTCGGCACGCCATCGGTGAAGAATTCCTCCGTCAGGCCATCGAGCTGGCGAGCGCCGTGGACGAGCCGCTGGTCGAGGCCAAGGCGTGGCTGGCGCTCGGCGCGGCCAGCAGGGCGCGAGGCGAGCACGAGATCGCGCTGCACCGGCTCGGCCGGGCGCACCGGCTTGCGATCTCGATCGACTCCCCCATCTGGGAGGCGCGCGCACTGCACCAGCTGGCCGAGGTGCACAGCGAGCGCGGCGCCAAGGCCGCGGCGGCGTCCGCCCAGGCGCGGGCCCGCGAGCTGCTGGCCGTCATCGGGGCCGTGAACCCCGACATCAGCGCGGGCGTCCCCGCCCGGCTCCGCTCTCGGGGACATGCCGGACGAGGTGACCCGCTGCTGGCCGGTCACGACGCTTGACGGGGGCTCGGTTCCTCCCTGCTCTGTCCTTCATCCTTATGCCGGATCTATGACAGGGCGTCACTACGTTCCCGTGCCATGCGAAAGTTCTTACTCATCGTCGGTGTCCTGGCGGCCTGCGCGATCGCCGTGCCCGCCGAGGCCGGCGCCCGTCCCGACTTCCAGATGCCGTTCCTCTGCGGGGAGAAATGGCGCTTCGACACCTGGGGCCACTACCCGGCGCTCGACATGGTGAAGGAGCCGCAGAGCGCGACCGATGGCGCCAAGCTCATCGCACCCGCCGCCGGCACCGTGATCAAGTCGTACTTCGGCAGGGGCGGTGGCCACATGCTGAAGATCGATCACGGGGGCGGCTGGTTCACCGCCTACCTGCACCTCAAGTACCGCTCGGTCGAGGTGGGCGACCGGGTGCAACAGGGGGATCCGCTCGGCGCGGTCGGCGGCACCGGCTCCAACGGCAACACCCCTCACCTGCACTTCGAGACGTGGTTCGACAAGAACGGCGACGGCAAGACCGGTATGGGCGCGCCAGGCGACGAGCGGGTGCAGACCGTCTTCAACGGTGTGCCGTACGGCAGTAAGAACGGGCAGACCTACCGTAACGTCGTCAGCCGCAACTGCGGCGCCGGCAGCAACCGTATTCCCGACGTGAGCGGCGACGGCTACGCCGACCTGCTCGCTGTCAAGGCCGACGGGTCGCTCCACTACTTCCCCAACAACTTCAACAGCTCGCGCCAGGCCCCGTACGGCGACAGCAGGAATGTCGGGGCGGGCTGGGCCACGATGAAACACGCCGCGATCGGCGACGTCAACGGCGACGGCTTCGCCGACATCCTCGCGGTCAAGGCCGACGGCACGCTCCACTACTACGGCAACAACATCAAGTCCTCCCCCACGGCGCCTTTCGGCAATGGCTATCAGGTCGGTTCCGGGTGGGCGGAGGTGAAGCATGTGGCCGTTGGTGATGTCAACGGTGACGGGTTCGCGGACGTTCTTGCGGTGAAGTCGGATGGGTCGTTGCAGTATTTCGGTAACAACTTCAGGGTGTCGCCGAGGGCGCCTTTCGGGAGTGGTTATCAGGTCGGTTCGGGGTGGGCCGGGATGAAACACGTCAGCTCTGCTGATGTCAACGGTGACGGGTTCGCGGACGTTCTTGCGGTGAAGTCGGATGGGTCGTTGCAGTATTTCGGTAACAACTTCAGGGTGTCGCCGAGGGC
>NZ_JBVJHP010000010.1:0-118686 GCF_055586745.1 Nonomuraea sp. NPDC049378 | reverse complement strand
GGGCCGGGATGAAACACGTCAGCTCTGCTGATGTCAACGGTGACGGGTTCGCGGACGTTCTTGCGGTGAAGTCGGATGGGTCGTTGCAGTATTTCGGCAACAACTTCAGGGTGTCGCCCAAGGCGCCCTTCGGCAACGGCTACCAGGTCGGCTCGGGCTGGGACTCCGTCAGGCATCTGCGTTGATCCCGCGGGGTCCCCATGCCGGAGCGCCTGCTCGACGGGGTTGACGGGGCGACGCCCGTCGCGCGAGCTGAACGTGGATGCCCCGTAGGTGCTTTCGGCGCTAATGTGATCGGATGCCCCGCCTGCTGGTTCTCGGCGCAGCCGTCCTGACGGTCGCGGCCGGGTTGGGGGTGCGGGCCCTGTTCGACGGCCCCGTGCCGAAGTACGCCGGCGACGCCCTCTACACCGTGCTGATCTACACGCTCGTGACGCTGGCCCTTCCCAGAGTGAAGCCCTGGGTGGCGGCGGGGGTGTCGACCGGCGCGAGCTGGCTGATCGAGTTCGCCCAGCTCGGGGAGATCCCGGCCGTGCTGCGGCCGCTGCTGGGCAGCACATTCAACCCGCCCGATCTCTTCTGGTACGCGGTCGGCGCCGCGGCGGCGTGGGCCGCGCACACGCTCTGGCTGAGGAGGACCGGATGACGGCGTGGCGCATCCTGCTGGTCACGGCCGCCATCGCGGGCCTGGCGAGCCTGGCGGCGTCGGTCGGCCGCCCGTGGGCCTATTTCACGGTGCAGAGCAACGTCATGCTCGCGCTCTACTATGCCTGGCGGCTGGTCAACGACCGCAGGAGGCCGGCCTCCGCCGACGTCAAAGGCGCGGTGACCCTGTACCTTCTGGTCACCTGCCTGGTCAACTACGTCTCGCGCGACCTGGCGAACCCGCTGGCGCTGCTGGACGGCGGCGTGCGCGGGCTGGGCAACTTCCTGCTGCACTACGTGACGCCCGTCATGGCGCTGGTCGACTGGGTCGCTTTTGACCGGTCGCGCCGGTCGCGCTGGTCGGCGCCGTTCGCGTGGCTGGGCTTCCCGCTCCTGTACGGCGCCTTCGTGCTGCTCGCCGCCCCCAACCTCCCCCGCCGCTACGTCTACCCGTTCCTGGACGTGGAGCGACTGGGCTGGCCGACGGTCGCCTCGGCGGCCCTGGCCGCGCTGGCCGTCTTCGTGACGCTGGGCTACGTACTGCTCGGCGTCCGCCGGGTCACGCACGAACCGGCGGACGATTGACCCGCGCGCCGGCGAACCGGACCAGAATCCCTCGCAGGAGGGTGAGGGTCCGGTCGCCAGCTGGAGGTGGGAGTGCTGAAGGACGTCGGAGCGGGTTGCTCGGCCCAGGCCATGAGCCCTCGCGCGAGCCCGAATGCGACCCCGCTCGGAAGCCCGATCAGGAGCCCCGTCACCAGCCCGGCCACGGGCCCGAGAACGAGCATGGACGCGACCCCGAACGCGAGCCCGGACAGGAGGCTGGGCGCGAGCCCGCCGGCGAGCCCGGACCAACGTTTGACCGGCTGGCCGGCGTCGGGTTTCGTGCCGGCGATGCGGTTCACGGGGCCGGCGCGACGGCGTCGCAGGGCCCTGGCGCCTGTGACGAGGGCGGTGGAGACGGCGGAGAGGGGGTGGTGGTGGATGAGCGGCGCAGGAGCAGGTATCCCACCAGCGCGGCGAGCAGGCCGGCCAGGCCGGCCGCGGCGAAGCCGCCCGCCGGCACGGACGCGTCGATCGCCACTCCCACGACCGGTGAACCGAGCGCGAACCCCGCGCTCGCCGCCGAGGAGTGCAGGCCGGTCGCCTCGCCTCGCACGCCGGCGGGCGCCAGCCGGCTCACCGCGTCGGCGACCGTGGAGAGAGTCGGTGCGGTGAGCAGCCCGGCGCCGATGACGGCCACGCACAACCAGGGCCAGTCATGGGCGAGCCCGGCCGGGATCGTCGCCAGCCCGAGGAGGCCGAGCAGCAGCCAGGTGGGCATCGGCCGGGGCAGCGCTCCGTAGACCAGACCGCCCACGACGGACGTCACCCCGAACACGGCGATGACCACGGCCGCCCACGAGACCTGACCGGCTTCTCGCAGAGTGGCGACGATGGCCAGGTCGACGCCGCTGAGCAACATCGCGACGCCGAATCCCATCGTCAGGACGGCGACCATGCGGGCTCCGAGCCACTCCCGCCGCCGGGGCCGGCCCGCCGCCTCGCCGGCTGCCTCGTCCTCTGTTCGCAGCGGCGGGTCGAGCAGGGCGATCACGGCCCCGCCGGCGACGATCGCGGCGCCCACGCCCCACGCCACCACGCCGGGCGACGTCTCCGCCGCGCACACGATCACCACCGCCGGCCCGACCATGTACGACAGCTCGCCGACCACCGACTCCAGCGCGTACGCCGGCCGCCGCTGCTCCGCCGCCGTCATCGCGGCGATCGCCTGCCTGGTGACCGACTGGATCGGCGCCATCAGCAGGCCGGCGGCGAAGGAGGCGCCCAGCAGGATCACGTACGGCAGCACGGGAACGGTCGCCCAGAACACCAGCTGGGCCGCGATCGTGACCACCAGCACGGTACGCAGGCCCCGCCGGTCGATCACCCTGCCCACCAGCGGCCCGCCCAGTGCGACCCCGGCGGTGAGCGCCGCCACCACCGCTCCGGCCGCCGCGTAACTGAGGTCGAGGGCGATGACGACGTACATCGTCAGTGCCATCGCGTCAGCCGTGATCGCGGTGCGGGCGAGCAGGGAGATGCTCAGCAGCGGCGTCATGCCCGGCACCGCGAGCACCTGCCGGAATCTGGTCACCGTTGCGACGGTAGGTCACCCGGCAGGCCATAGGAAGCCGTCAATCTGTTGGACCAGGCATAATGAATGCTTATGACGCCTGATCTGGAGACCGCGCTGCTGCGCTCGTTCGTCACCACCGTTCGCGCGGGCAGCATCAGCCGTGCGGCGGCGGCGCTCGGCCGCACACAGCCCGGGCTCAGCCAGCAGTTGCGCAAGCTCGAAAGGGCTGTCGGCAGTCCGCTGCTGCACCGGGCGCCGTCCGGAGTCTCGCCGACCCGGGTGGGCGAGGAGCTCCTGCCCTACGCCGAGCGCATCCTCGCGCTGTCGGCTCAGGCGCTCGCCGAGACGGGACGCGCGCTCACCGGGCACTGCGGAGTGGGGCTCCACGAAGATCTCACCGCCGGCCGCCTTCCTCAGGCACTCGCCGACCTCGCTCGGCTGCACCCCGACGCGACGCTGGAGGTGCTCAGCCTCTCCACGGCGGCGATGCGGGAGGCGTACGACACGGGCCGGGTGCAACTCGTGCTCGACGAGGTTCCCGACCTTCCCTGGCCGCCGCGCTGGACGGTGCGCCTGCCGCTGGTCTGGGCGGTCGGGCAGGGCGTCGCCGTCGACGCCGATCCGCTGCCGGTGGTGCTGTTCTCCAACACGTGCGCCTGGCGGACGTCGGTGCTGGAGGCGATGGAGGGCTTGGGGCGTCCCTGGCGGGTGGCGTTCGAGAGCAACAGCCTCGCCGGAGTGCTCGCGGCGCTACGGGCCGGGCTCGGCGTCGCGGCGGTCCTGCCGGCCAACCTGGAGCCGGCCATGGCCTGCCACGACCCGGCCGCGCTGCCCGCCCTGCCGGACGTCGAACTAGGCCTCGCCCGCCACCCCCGTACCGAAGGCGATGCGCTCGTCGACGCCGTGGAGACCGCCCTGCGGCGGATGATCTGACCCGCCCGCCTCCCCGGGCCGGCCACCATGCGGCGGCCCCGCCTCCGGCGGCCCCGCCCAGGCCCGGCCGGCCTGAGCCCGGTACCAGCCGAGCGAGCCGGTGAGCCGCGTGGCAAGCCGCGTGTCACCCAGCCGCACGGCCGCCTCCAGCGCTCCGTGCAGGTTGGCGGTCTCGGCGTCCAGCCGCCGTATCCAGCGGTGTCGCGCGGGCCCGGCCTGGTACGACTCGGCGCACTCGGCGAGCTGCGTGTAGTAGGTGGCGTACCACCGCAGGACGAGGTCGTGCTCGCCGGCCTCGCGCAGCCGCTCCAGCGCGTAGATCGCCACGGACTCCAGCAGCCGGTACCTGCCCTCCGACCGCACGACCAGGGAGCGGTCCACCAGGCGGGCCAGAAGGCCGGCGACGTCGGCCGGGTCGATGTCAGGACCGAGGACGGCCCGCGTTGCCGGCGCGGCGTCGCCGGGCGGACCGCCGGGGACGGGCAGGGGCACCGCGCAGACCCGTTCCGCCGCACCCAGCGTGCACCCTCCGATCTGCACCGACAGGCGGCGGAGGACGACGCGCTCCGGCTCGGTCAGCAGTTCCCAGCTCCAGTCGATCGCCGCCTTGAGAGTGCGCTGGTGCGCGGGGCCGGCCCGGCGTCCGGCCGACAGCAGAGGGAACCGGTCGTCGAGCCGCTCGGCCAGGGCCTTCACCCCCAGCGCCGGCACCCGGGCCGCGGCCAGCTCCAGCGCCAGCGGGATGCCGTCGAGGCGGCGGCAGATCACCTCGACGGCGGCGGCGTCCGCGGCCGACACCGCCGGACCCCGCCCCGCGTCGGCGGCGCGGGCGGAGAACAGCAGCGCCGCGGCGGCGGCGTCCAGCGGTGCGACCTCCCGCACGACCTCGCCTGCCACGCCGAGCGGCTCCCTGCTGGTGGCGACGACCCGGGGTCCGGAGCCGGCGCGCAGCAGCAGCTCGGCGAGCTTGGCCACCGGCTCGACCACGTGCTCGCAGTTGTCGAGGACCAGCAGCGCCCGGCGGCTGCCGAAGGCGGACGCGATCCGCTCGCCCGGGAGGCCAGCCCCGCCGTTGTCGCGCAGGCCGAGCGCCGCCTCGATCGCCTCGGCCACGTCCGATGCCACAGCCAGCAGATCCACCCAGTACACGCCGTCGGGGAAGTCGCCGGCCAGCCGCCGGGCGGCCTCCAGCGCCAGGCGGCTCTTGCCCACCCCGGCGGTGCCGGTGAGCGTCACGAGCCGGGCCGTGCCGGGCAGGGTGGCCAGCTCGGCCAGCGCCTCGTCCCGGCCCACGAGGCCGGTGAGCGGCTCGGGCAGCCGGCCGGGCGCGGGAGCCGGAGGGACCGGCGGGCGGCGCAGGCCGGGCCGCTGCTCCAGGATCGCCTGGTGCAGGGCGGCGAGCTCGGGGCCCGGGTCGAGGCCCAGCTCGTCGCGCATGCGCTCGCGGAGCGCCTGGTAGACCTTCAGCGCTTCGGCCTGCCGTTCGGAGCGGTAGAGGGCGCGCATCAGCAGCCCGTGGAAGCGTTCCCTCAGCGGGTGCTGCGCGGCCTGCCCGGCCAGCTCGCCGACCAGCGAAGCGTCCTGGCCGAGTGCCAGCCGTACCTCCGCATAGTCTTCGAGTACGGCAAGCCGCTGCTCCTCCAGCAGATCCGCGGCCCCGCGGACGAGCGGTTCGCCGGGCAGGTCGTCGAAGTCGGCGTAGGCCGGGCCGCGCCACCATTCCAGCGCCTCGGCCAGCAGCGCGGCCCGCTCGCCCGGATCGTCGGAGGACCGGGCACGGCCGGCCGCTTCCTGGAAGCGGCGCACGTCGGTGTCGCCGTCGATCGAGAAGCCGGTCGGCCGGGTGACGACCAGCTCCCGGGCTCCCGGCTCCGCCTCGTCGAGCGCCCGGCGCAGCTGCGACACCTTGGCGCGCAGCGCGCCCAGCGGCTTGCCCGGCGGCTCCGGACCCCACAGGCTCTCGATCAGCCGTTCCGCCGGCACGACCCGCCCGTTGTGGGCGAGCAGACCGGCCAGCAGCGCCCGCACCTTGCGCTCGGGAACCCTGACCGAGCAGCCGTCAGCTGCGATCACCTCGAGCGGGCCAAGTACGGCGAAGTGCATGAACCTCACCCTAAACAGGCCAGAAACAAACCATAACGCCTGTCCCCGAGGCTGAACACATGACGATCACCGCTGCCCGCGCCGGGGCGCGCGCCTGGCTCGGACTGTCCGTCCTCGCCCTGGCCACGCTCTTGCTCGCCGTGGACAACACGGTTCTTGTGCTCGCCCTTCCTCACCTGGCCGCCGACCTGGGTCCCAGCGCCACCGAGCTGCTGTGGATCACCGACGTGTACGGCTTCATGATCGCCGGTTTCATGATCACCATGGGATGGCTCGGCGACCGGATCGGCCGGCGGAAGCTGCTGTTGATCGGCGCGGTCGTGTTCGGCGCCGTCTCCGCCCTGGCCGCCTACTCCACCTCCACGACGATGCTGATCGCCGCGCGCGTGCTGCTGGGCGTCGCGGGCGCGGCCATGGGGCCGTCGGCTCTGGCGCTGGTGACGGGGTTGTTCACCGAGGCCAGGCAGCGGGCCATGGCCATCGGCGTGTTCACCGCCTGCTTCATGGGCGGGGCCGCGGCCGGGCCGGTGATCGCCGGATCGCTGCTGGAGACCTTCTGGTGGGGATCGGTGTTCCTGATGGGAGTCCCCATCATGGTCCTGGTCGTGGCGGGCGGCCTGATCCTGCTGCCGGAGACCGCGCCCGAGGGCTCCGGCCGGCTCGACCTGGCCAGCGTCGCGCTGTCGCTGGCCACGATCCTGCCGGTCGTCCACGGCCTGAAGGAGCTGGCCAACGACCCCGCCCAGACGATGGCCTACGCCGTGCTCGCGGCCGGCCTCGTGTCCGGCGTGGCGTTCGTGCGGCGGCAGCGCCGGCTGGCCGAGCCGCTGATGGACACGGGCCTGTTCGCCGACCGCGCGTTCAGGGCGGCCCTGCTCATCCTCGCGCTCTCCATGGTGATCCAGGGCGGCGTCTACCTGTTCGTCAGCCAGCACCTGCAACTCGTCGAAGGACTCTCGCCCATGGCGGCCGGGCTCTGGATGGCCGTCCCCGCTCTGGGGCTGGTGGGCGGTTCGCTCGCCGCCCCTGTCATCGCCGGGGCGTTCCGGCCGGGGACGGTCGTGGGGGTGGGGCTGGTGGTGGCGGCCGCCGGATTCGCCGTGGTGGTGGCGGGCGGCGGCCTCCTCACGCTGGTCGCCGGCGTCACGGTCGCCTTCCTCGGCATGGCTCCCGTCGGCGCGCTGGGACTCGACCTCATCGTCGGGTCCGCGCCGCGGGAGCGGGCCGGGTCCGCCTCCGCCCTGGCGGAGAGCGGCGGCGAACTGGGGATCGCCCTCGGCGTCGCGCTGCTCGGCAGCGTCGGCACGGCCGTCTACGGCAGCCGGGTCACCTTGCCGCAGGCGGGCTCCTCGCTCAATGAGGCGCTCGACGCCGCCGCGGGCCTGCCGCCGGGGCCGGCCGCGGCTCTCGTGGCGGAGGCCCGGGCCGCCTTCGCCCAAGGCTTGTTCGTCGTCGCGGCCATCAGCGCGGTGCTGGCACTCGGCCTGGCCGTGGTCTCCCTGACGCTGCTCCGGCACCTCCGCCCGATCGGCCAGGACGGCCGTCACTAGCCAGCAGAGTCGGGCCGGTCACCGGGCGGGCAGGGCCGCCTCGACCTTGGCCACGGCCGACGACAGCGCGCCGACCCAGCCCGGAAGCCGTTCGCGGTCGAAGCGGGCGGTCGGCAGGGCGAGCGACAGCGCGGCCACGGGCAGACCGTCCGCGTCCTTGATGGCCATGCCGACGGCCGTCAGACCGGTCTCGGTGAGCTGGTCGTTGATGGCGAAGCCGCGCTCGCGCACCAGTGCCAGCTCGCGGCGCAGGCGGGGAAGGTCGACGCTGTCGTCCTCGCTGTAGAGGGCGTCCAGTTGCTCCTCGGGCAGCGCGGCCAGGATCGTCCTGCCGCCCGACACGCGGTGCGCCGGCAGCGAGCGCCCCACCCGGTCGCCCACCCGCAGGATCTGCGGGGACTCCACGGTGGAGATGAAGCGCACCTCCGTGCCTGCGGGGACCATGAGGTTGGCCGACTCCTGGGTCCGTTCCACCAGGGCGCGCAGCTCCGGCTGGCAGATCTCGCGCAGCAGGGCGACGGGCGCGGCGGAGGCGGCGGCCGGGCGCAGCACCTTGCCAGGCCGGTAGCGCCGGTCGGGCCCCTGCTCGGCGAAGTCCCGGTAGACCAGCATGGCCAGGAGCCGGTGGGCGGTGGAGACCGCCACGCCGAGCCGTTCCGCGGCGTCGGTCACCCGCATGGGGCCTTCCTGCTGCAGCAGCGCGGCGAGGTGGAGCGCGTGGTCCACGGATGAGAGCGCGTATGGCGGCTTATTCCTCATGGCAGAAAGAGTTTATCTGGAGAACGGAAAATAGTGCAGGGTGGTTTCATGACCACCATTGATCCACCGGCGGTGCCCATCGTCGCGACCGACGCCGAGGACCAGCCCGAGCGCATACCGGCGCTGGAGGCCCTGTACCGCGGCTTCGAGTCGGAGCTGCTGATCCCGCTGTGGACGCAGATCGGTGACCTGATGCCGCTTTCCCCCCGATCGAGGGCCGTGCCGCACCTGTGGCGGTGGAACCGGCTGTTGCCGATGGCCGAGCAGGCGGGCGAGCTGGTGCCGGTGGGCCGCGGCGGCGAGCGACGGGCCATCGCGCTGGCCAACCCCGGGCTCGGCGGCCGGCCGTTCGCCACCCCGACGCTGTGGGCGGCGATCCAGTACCTCAACCCGGGCGAGGACGCCCCCGTGCACCGGCACACCCAGAACGCCTTCCGCTTCGTCGTGGAAGGCGAGGGCGTCTGGACGGTGGTGGACGGCGACCCGGTCGCGATGCGCCGCGGAGACTTCCTGCCCCAGGCCGGCTGGCACTGGCACGGCCACCACAACGTCACCGACCGGCCGATGGCCTGGATCGACGGCCTGGACATCCCGTTCCAGCATTTCGCGGAAGCGACGTTCTTCGAGTTCGGCCCCGACGAGGTGGAGACCCGCGAGGCGCCCGACCGCTCCCGCTCCGAGCGCCTGTGGGGGCACCCCGGGCTGCGGCCCCTCACGCACCTCCAGCCGGCGCCCGCCACCCCGTTGCTGGCCTATCGCTGGGAGCACACCGACCGCGCGCTGAACGAGCAGCTCGCCCTGGAGGCCGAGGGCTGCCGGGCCACGATCGAGCCCGGCCACGCCGCCGTACGCTACGTCAACCCGGCCACGGGCGGCGACGTCATGCCGACGTTGCGCACCGACTTCCACCGGCTCGCGCCGGGCACTGCCACCGCCGCCACGCGAGAGGCCGGATCGTCGGTCTACCAGGTGTTCGAGGGCACAGGCGAGATCGCCGTGGCCGAGCACACCTGGCGCGTCGAGCGCGGCGACCTGTTCGTGGTGCCGTCGTGGCAGCCGCTGACGCTGACCACCGAGCACGGCCTGGACCTGTTCAGGTTCAGCGACACACCGATCTTCGAGCGGCTGCACCTGCACCGCGTCCAGACCGAGGGGGGCCGGCCATGAGACTCGCCACCGTCCGCACCGCCGGGGGCACCCGCGCGGCCAAGCACACCGGCGACGGGTACGTGGATCTCGGGCTGCCCGACGTGGGAGCCCTGCTGGCCAAAGACGACTGGCCCGAGCTGGCCGCCCGTGCCGACGGGCCGGTCCTGCGGGCCGGCGACCTCGCGCCCGTCGTCCCGCGGCCGGGCAAGATCCTGTGCGTCGGGCTCAACTACCGTACGCACATCCTGGAGATGGGCCGGGAGCTGCCGGACCATCCCACGTTGTTCGCCAAGTTCGCCGAGGCCCTGATCGGCCCGCGCGACGACATCCAGCTCGCGCCGGAGTCCTCGGCCGTCGACTGGGAGGCCGAGCTGGCCCTGGTGATCGGCGCCACGGTGCGCCGGGCTTCGCCGGAGGAGGCGGCGGCCGCCATCGCCGGGTTCACCGTCATGAACGACGTCACCATGCGCGACTGGCAGTTCCGCACCAAGGAGTGGTTGCAGGGCAAGACGTTCGAGGGCACCACGCCGCTCGGCCCCGTGCTGGTCACACCCGACGAGCTGCCTGGCGGCGTGCGCCCTGCGCTGCCGATCCGCTGCCTCGTGGACGGCGAGCGGATGCAGCTGGCCGACACCGCCGACCTGGTCTTCGGGCCCGTGGACCTGGTCCGATACGCCTCCACGATCGTGACCCTGCGCCCTGGCGACGTCATCGCCACGGGCACTCCCGGCGGGGTCGGCCACGCCCGCACGCCCGCGCGCTACCTGAGCGACGGCGTCACCCTGGTGACGGAGGTCGAGGGCGTCGGCCGCCTGGAGAACACCGCGAGGACGGCATGAGCTCGCGCGCATGGATGGACCTGGGCACCGAGATGTTCCTGCGCACCGTTGATCGCCTCGACGACGCCCAGCTCTCCGAGCCGTCGGCGCTGCCCGGCTGGAACCGGCGGCACGTCGTCGCCCACGTCCACGGCAACGCCGAGGCGCTGCGCCGGTTGCTGAGCTGGGCCGCCACCGGCGTCGAACGGCGCATGTACGCCGGCGCCCGTCAGCGGGCCGAGGAGATCGAGTCCGCCTCGACGTTGCCCGCCCGCACCCTGCGCGCACTGGTCGCGCAGTCGGCGCACGACCTGGCCGCCGACATGGACCGGCTGCCCGAGCAGGCGTGGAACGCCCTCGTGGTGACGGCCAGGGGCCGCATCGTCCCGGCGGCCGAGATCGTCTGGATGCGCACCCGCGAGGTCACCGTGCACGCCGTGGACCTGGACCACGGCGTCGGCTTCGCCGACCTGCCGGAAGAGGTCAACGCCGCGCTGGTGGCGGACGCCCTGGACACGCACGCCCGCAGGAGCGGCGAGGCGGCCGCCGGCCTGGCGGCCTGGTTGACCGGCAGGAACGCGCAGCCGCCCGCTCTCGGGCCGTGGCTGTAGACGAAGGGAAGGAAACGATGGACGCTTCCACGGACGTCGTGGTGGCCGGAGGCGGCATCGGCGGGCTCGCCAACGCCTTCGCCCTGGCGTCGGCCGGGTTCACGGTCCGGGTCATGGAACGGGCGGCCGAGTTCGCCGAGGTCGGCGCGGGCCTGCAGATGGCGCCCAACGCCACCCGCGTCCTCGCCGGGTGGGGCCTCCTCGACGAGGTGCTGGCGGCCGGGGTGACACCCCGGAGGCTGCAGTTCAAGGACGCCCTCGACGGCTCCGCACTGACCCACCTCGCTCTGGACGAGGACTTCACCGGCCGCTACCACGCGCCGTACGTCGTCATCCACCGCAGCGACCTGCTCGACATCCTGGCCCGCGCCTGCGAGCGCGCCGGGGTCGAGATGGTGCCGGGTTGTGAGGTCCACGACGTCGTGGACGGGCCGGACGCGGCCGTGGTCCGCAGTTCCCTCGGCCGGCACCGGGCACGCCTGGTGATCGTGGCCGACGGGCTGCACTCGCGGCTGCGGGCGCGCTTCAGCGACGACCGGCCTGTCTGCTCGGGTTACGTCGCCTACCGCGGCGCCATCCCGGTCGAACGGCTCGGCCGCGAGCTGGATCCCGAGACGGCCTCCGACGTGGTCGTGCACGTCGGACCCGGCTGCCACCTCGTCCAGTACCCGCTGCGCCGGGGCGAGATCTTCAACACCGTCGCCGTCTTCCGCTCTCCCGCCTACGAGCGGGGAGAAAGGGACTGGGGCGGGCCCGAGGAGCTGGACGCGGCCTTCGCGCGCTGCTCTCCCGGCGTTCGCGAGGGTTTGACGTCGTTGTGGCGCGACCGACGCTGGCCGATGTACGACCGGCTGCCGATCGCCAACTGGACGGACGGCCGCGTCGTGCTGACCGGGGACGCGGCCCATCCCATGCTGCAGTATCTGGCTCAGGGCGCCTGCCAGGCGATCGAGGACGCCCACCACCTGACCGCCGAGCTGGCCGCGGCCGGACGGGACCGCTGGACGGAGGCGCTCCAACGCTACGAGGCCGCGCGGACCACGCGCACCGCCTGGATCCAGGAGACGGCCAGGACGTGGGGTGAGATGTGGCATGTGGACGGCGTCGGCAGGCTGCTGCGCAACGAGCTGTTCCGCCGCCGTGACCCCCGCGACTACACCCACATCGACGATCTGTACGCCGTGCGCGCGTAGGGCGGCGGGCCAGGGGGCTGTCTCGCGGTCAGAACGCCGCTTCCGGGACGTCCATCAGGTCGTTGTCCGTGGCCTCGACGATGGCGCGGTGGGCGTCCAGCAGCGGAAGCACGGTGAGCGCGAAGAACCGCGCGACGGCTGTCTTCCCCCGGTAGAAGGCGCGGTCGGCGGGGGAGAGGTGGCCCTGGTCCAGCCGGCGGTGGGCCGTGTCGGCCTGCCGCAGGAGCAGGTAGCCGACCATGAGGTCACCCGCGCACATGAGCAGGCGGGTGGTGTTCTGGCCGGCCTTGTAGCGTTCGCGCGGGTCCTCGCTGCTGCGCCGGGCGTGGCCGAGCATCGCGTCGGCCATGCCCGTGACGGCGTCCCTGGCCCGCGAGACGGCCGCACGCTCGCGCCGCAGCCGGTCGTCGCCGGCCAGGGATTGCAGGAAGTCGCCGATCTCGGTCAGGACGGCGTCGAGCGCCCGCCGGCCGTCCCTCGCGATCTTTCGGAAGAACAGGTCCTGGCCCTGGATCGCGGTGGTGCCCTCGTACAGGGTGTCGACCTTCGTGTCGCGCACGTACTGCTCCAGGGGGTAGTCCTGGAGGTAGCCGGAGCCGCCGAGGGTCTGCAGGGCGTGGGCGAGCTGCTCGTACGAGCGCTCCGAGCCGACGCCCTTGACGATCGGCAGCAGGAGCGCGTTGACCGCCCTGGCCGTGCCGACGTCGGAGCCCGCGTGCTCGCCGGCCGCCACCTTGTCCTGCCAGCCCGCGGTGTAGAGGACCAGCGCCCGCAGTCCTTCGGCGTAGGCCTTGTTCAGCATGAGGCTGCGGCGCACGTCAGGATGGCTGATGATGGCCACTTGGGGGGCGGACCTGTCACCCAGCCGGGTGAGGTCCGCCGACTGCATCCGGGTCCGGGCGTGGTCCAGCGCGTGCAGGTAGCCCGTCGACAAGGTCGCGACGGCCTTCACGCCGACCAGCATCCGGGTGTGCTCGATCACGTGGAACATCTGGGCGATGCCGTCGTGCGTGTCGCCGAGCAGATAGCCGACGGCGGGCTCCCGCTCGCCGAACCGGAGCTCACAGGTGGTGGACGCCTTGATCCCCATCTTGCGTTCGAGGTTGCTCACCTGCACGCCGTTGCGGCCGAGCGGCTCGCCGGTCCGCAGGTCGAACAGGAGCTTCGGCACGATGAAGAGCGACAGCCCCTTCGTGCCGGCCGCCGTGGCCCCCTCCGGGCGGGCCAGCACGAGGTGCACGATGTTCTCGGTGAGGTCGTGGTCGCCGGAGGTGATGAAGCGTTTGACCCCTTCGATGTGCCAGGTGCCGTCGTCCTGCCGCACGGCCTTCGTACGGCCGGCGCCGACGTCCGAACCGGCGTCCGCTTCGGTGAGGGCCATGGTGGAGCCCCAGCCTCGCTCGATCATGTGCGCGGCGATCCTGCGCTGTTCCTGCGTGCCCTCGCGGTGGACGACGCCGGCGAAGGGCACCCCGGTGCCGTACAGATGGGCCGCCGGGTTGGACCCGAGGATCAACTCGGCCACCGCCCAGACCAGCGTGCGAGGGGCGGCCACGCCGCCCAGCTCCGGCGGCGCCTCAAGCCGCCACCATTCCGCGGCGCGCAAGGCCGCGTACGCCTTCTTCAGCGAGTCCGGCACCGTGACGGAGCCGGACTCGGGGGAGAAGACGGGAGGATTGCGGTCGGCATCCGAGAACGAGGCGGCCAGCGGCCCTTCGGCCAGCCGCGCCACCTCCGAGAGGACGTGCCGGCAGGCCTCGTGATCCAGGTCGGGGAAGAGGGCGGAGCCGAGGAATCGGTCGATGCCCAGCATCTCGAACAGGTTGAACTCGATGTCGCGGACATTGCTTCGGTAGTGGCTCATCAGCTCGCCCTTCCGGCGGTCAGCGGTAGTAGCGGAAGACCGGCCGGGCCACGCAGACGGGTTTGTCCACCCCGTCGGCGTGGATGGTCACGTCCAGCACGAGTTGCACGCCGCCGGCGATCCCGGTGGCCTCGGCGACCCGGGCGTGCAGCCGGATCCGGGCGTCCACCGGCACGGGGGCGGGGAAGCGGACCTTGTCGAGCCCGTAGTTCACCTTGGTGGTGGCGTCCCGGACGTCGAGCAGGTCGCCCCAGAGCGGGATGACCAGCGACAGGGTCAGGTAGCCGTGGGCGATGGTGGTGCCGAAGGGGCCGGCGGCGGCCGCGACGGGATCGACGTGGATCCACTGCCGGTCGTCCGTCGATTCGGCGAAGCCGTCGATGCGTTTCTGGTCGACGGTTCGATACGGGCTGTATCCGAGATCCTGCCCGGCCAGGCCGGGGAGTTCGGCGACGGTGACGGTTCTGGTCATGGAGGATCTCCGATCACTGCGGCAGGCCGAGCAGCCGGCCCGCGTTCTCCTTGAGGATCTTGGGACGGACCTCGGGCTTGATGTCGAGCCGGTCGAAGTCGGCGATCCACCGGTCCGGGGTGATGAGGGGGAAGTCCGAGCCGAAGAGCACCTTGTCCTTCAGCAGCGTGTTCGCGTAGCGGACGAGGTTGGGCGGGAAATACTTGGGCGACCAGCCCGACAGGTCGATCCACACGTTGGACTTGTGGGTGGCGACCGCCAGGGCCTCGTCCTGCCAGGGGAACGACGGGTGCGCCAGCACGATCTGGAGATCGGGGAAGGCGGCGGCGACCTCGTCGAGGAGCATCGGGTTGGACAGGCCGAGCCGGATGCCGCCGCCTCCGGGGAGTCCGGCTCCGATCCCGGTCTGGCCGGTGTGGAAGACGGCCGGGACACCGAGTGCGGCGATGGCCTCGTACAGCGGGAAGACCGCGGGGTCGGTCGGGTCGAAGCCCTGCAGGCTGGGGTGGAACTTGAAGCCGCGGATGCCGTGCTCGCCGACCAGGCGCGCGGCGGCGGCGACGCCCGCTCTGCCGCGGAGGGGGTCGATGCTGGCGAAGGGGATGAGCACGTCGGGGTGCCGCGCCGCCGCCTCGGCCACGTACTCGTTGCTGATGGGCGGGTGGCCGGTGGCCCGGTGGTGGTCGACGGTGAAGACGACCGCGGCCATGTGGCGCTCGCGGTAGGTCTGGGCGATCTCGTCCACCGTCGGCGTGCGGTGGTCCGATCGGAAGTAGGCCGCGGAGGCCTCCATCAGGTCGCCGCCGAGTGAGGGATGGCCGTCGTCGTCCACCTCCACGTGCACATGCGTGTCCACGGCGGTGAGCGAGGCGAGCCTGATCCGCTGTGTCATGCGCGCCGCTCCTCGGGCTGGGGGACCGGCTCCCCTACGGACTGGACGTGCGGGCCGAAGGTCGTCGGCCAGGTCTCGGCCAGCGCGTCGGCGCTCCAGCCGTCGTCGGCGAACGCGCTGGCGACCTGGCTGGGATGGGACCAGAGGCTGACCCGGTCGCCGCCGACGCCGATGGCCTGCCCGGTGATGCCGGCCGCGGCGTCGGAGGCGAGGAACGTCACCACGCCGGCGGCGTCCTCGGGCGTGCCCAGGGCGAGGGCGCGGCGCGCGAAGGGCGAGAGCTTCCCGCCCCGGTCCAGCGCCTCGATGTGCGTACGCAGGAAGGGCACCGTCCTGGTCATCTCGGTGGCGGCCACCGGGATGACGGCGTTGACGGTGATGGCGGCCCGGGCGAGTTCCATGGCCCACGTGCGGACCATGCCGACGATGCCGGCCTTGGCCGCGGCGTAGTTGGTCTGGCCGAAGGTGCCGCGCTGGCCGGTCGGCGATCCGACACAGATGATGCGCCCTCCGTCGCCCTGCTCCCGCATGCGTACGGCCGCCGCGCGGGCGCAGGTGAAGGTGCCGCGGAGGTGGACGTGGACGACGGTGTCGAAGTCCTCGTCGCTCATCTTCCACAACACCGTGTCGCGCAGGACCCCGGCGTTGGCGACCATGACGTCGAGCCGCCCGAAGGCGGAGACGGCGCGGTCGACGAGCGCCTGGGCGGCTTCGCCGGTGCCGACCGCGGCGGCCTGGGCGACGGCGCTGCCGCCGGCCCGGGTGATCGACTCCGCCACGGCCCCGGCCGCCGCCTCGTCGATGTCGTTGACCACCACGTGCGCTCCCGCGGCCGCCAGGTCCCTGGCGTAGGCCAGTCCCAGCCCGCGTCCGGCGCCGGTGACCACGGCCACTTTTCCTCTCAGGTCGGCCATTGGCTCGCTCCCGTTGTCGCTGGTCTCGTTGGGTCTGGGCTGGACCGTACGCGGAAATGAATGATAATGTCAATGATTGAAGTTTTCGATCATTGACTACCTTCGACGAGAGGGTCGCCGTGCGTGGACAAGACGACGGGCTGCTTGACGACACCGGGTTTCTGCTGGCGCACGCCAGCGGCGTGATCGTGCGCATGACCAACGCCAGGCTCGCCCATCTCGACCTGCGGGTCCGTCACTACTCCGTCCTGGCGCTGGTGTGCGACCGCGACGGCCTGTCCCAGCGCGACATCGCCGAGTTCCTCGGCATGGATCCCAGCCCGGTGGTGTCGCTCGTCGACGCGCTGGAGGCCAGGGGCCTGGTGTCGCGGCGCCCCCACCCGTCCGACCGCCGGGCACGCGAGGTGCGGGCGACCTCCGACGG
Source organism: Nonomuraea sp. NPDC049378 (assembly GCF_055586745.1). NCBI lineage: Bacteria > Bacillati > Actinomycetota > Actinomycetes > Streptosporangiales > Streptosporangiaceae > Nonomuraea > Nonomuraea sp. NPDC049378. Next base: position 102,240 of record NZ_JBVJHP010000010.1, on the reverse strand, counting down.
GCGCGCCATGCGGGACCGGGCGCGGGCCGATGTGGCCGCGGCACGTCAGGAGTTCCTGGCGCGGCTGACGCCCGGCGAGCGGGGCCAGCTGCTCACGATCCTCAGAAACCTGGCTCTCGACGGCTCCGGCCAGGGCCGTCCGGACAGGGAAGCGACCTCGGATGCTTAACCAGGGCCTGGGCTCATGGCCCCTCAGGCGTGCCCGCTCCTCGCCGCACCGGCGTGCTCTCGTGGCGGGTGCCGACGTACGGACCTACGCGAGCCTGGTCGAGCGGACCACCCGGTTCGCGCACGCGCTGCGCTCGATGGGCGTGGCGCACGGCGACCGGGTCGCCTACCTCGGGCCGAACGCGGCATCGCTCGTGGAGACCATGTTCGCCGCCCATCTGCTGGGGGCGGTGTTCGTGCCGCTCAACACCCGGCTCACGGCGGCGGAGCTGAGTTTCCAGCTGGACGACTGCGGCGCGTCCGTGCTGGTGCACGCCGCCGGTCACACCGGGGTGGTGGAGCAGTTGCAGGTGGCCGCCTCCCCCGTGCTCGTCACCGTCGGCGGCGCGTCCGCCTCCGACTTCGAGCAACGGCTGCAGGCTTCGCCCGCCGACCCCATCGACGAACCGGTCGGATCCGACGATCCTGCGATGATCCTCTACACCTCGGGCACCACGGGACGCCCGAAGGGCGCGGTCCTCACGCACGGCAACGTCATCTGGAACTGCATGAACGTGCTCGTCGAGCTCGACATCACCGGCGACGAGGTCACCCTGATCAGCGCGCCGCTGTTCCACGTCGCCGCGCTCAACATGACGCTCCTGCCGACCCTGCTCAAAGGCGGCTGCGCGGTGCTCATGACCGGCTGGGACGTCGACGACTGCTTCGACCTGGTCGAGCGGCATGGCGTCACCTGGATGTTCGGCGTCCCGACCATGTTCGCGGACCTGACACGATCACCCCGCTGGGGCTCGGCCGACCTGTCCTCGATCCGCTCCCTGCTCGCCGGGGGAGCGCCCGTGCCGACCGCGCTGATCACCGCGTACCAGCAGCGCGGGCTGCGGTTCCTGCAAGGGTACGGGCTCACCGAGGCGGCTCCCGGAGCGCTCATCGTCAGGGCGGAGATGAGCACGGCGAAAGTCGGCTCGGCCGGCGTTCCCCACTTCTTCTCCGACGTCCGCGTGGCACGTTCCGGCGCGGCCGGATCCGGCGCCACGGAGGGCGAGCTTCTCATCCAGGGCCCCACCGTCATGGCGGGCTACTGGGGCCGCCCCGACGCCACCGCGGCGGCCATCACGGAGGACGGCTGGATCCGGACCGGCGACCTGGGCCGGGTCGACGAGGACGGCTACTACTTCGTCGTCGGCCGCCTGAAGGAGATGTACATCTCCGGCGGAGAGAACGTCTATCCCGCCGAAGTGGAAACGGCTCTGCTGCGCCATCCCGCGGTGGAGGAGTGCGCGGTGATCGGGGTGCCCGACGGCCGATGGGGCGAGGTGGGGCGGGCCTTCGTCCGGGTGCGCCCCGACCACCGGGTCACCGAACACGAACTGCTGGCCTTCCTCGACGGCAGGCTGGCCAGGTACAAGATCCCCAAGACGGTGCGGTTCATGGACGAACTGCCCCGGACCGGGTCCGGCAAGATCCACCGCGACAAGCTGCGGTAACGGGCCATCGCCGTGCGCGACGACGTCCAGCGGCTCCGCCGGCCTCACGAACATCCGGGCACGCACCGAGCCCGGCCATGATGAAGGGAACACGATGTCGGAAGTCCTGATCGTCGGCGGCGGCTTCGCCGGAGTGTGGAGCGCGGCCGCCGCCGCCCGCGCGCGAGGTGACAAAGATCTGCGCATCACGCTCGTCGCGCCCAACGAGGACATGGTCCTGCGACCGCGCCTGCACAAGCTCGATCCCGGCTGGTCGCGCGTCGCGCTCAAGCGCGTCCTGGAGCCGATCGGCGTGACCCACCTGAGGGCGGAGGTCACGGACATCGACGTGCCGGGCTCGAAGGTCACCGCCGAGGGCCGCTCGATCGGCTACGACCGGCTGGTGCTGGCGGCCGGCAGCCGGCTCGTCCGGGCCCCGCTGCCGGGCGCGGAGCACCTCTTCGACATCGACACCGCCGACGGCGTGGCCAGGCTCAACGCTCACCTCGGCGACCGTACGGGCTTCACCGCCGTGGTCATCGGCTCCGGCTTCACCGGGCTGGAGATCGCCACCGAGCTGGCCGCCCGCGGGCGGGTGATCCTGCTGGAGCGCGCCGACGTCGTCGCGCCAGAACTGGGTCCTGGCCCCCGTCCCGCGATCACGGCGGCGCTGGCCGAGCTGGGCGTCGACGTACGCCTCGAAGTGAGCGCGGCGTCGGTCACCGGCCAGGGCGTCGTCCTGGCGGACGGCAGCGAGATCCAGGCCGACGCCGTCATCTGGACGGCGGGCATGCGGGCCCACCCCATGACCGAGCAGATCCCCGCGGAGCGCGACCGGCTCGGCCGGCTGCTGGTCGATCGCCATCTGCGGGTCTCCGGCGAGGTGTTCGCCGCCGGCGACGTCGCCGCCGCCCTGGCCGACGCCGATCACCACACGGTGCAGAGCTGCCAGTTCGCCACCCCCATGGGGAAGGCGGCAGGTCACAACGCCGCCGCCGACCTGCTCGGCCTGCCGCTGGTCGAGTTCGCTCCCGACCCGTACGTCACGTGCCTCGACCTCGGCGCAGCCGGCGCCGTGTTCACGACCGGATGGGACCGCGCGGTGGCGCTGACCGGACAGCAGGCCAAGGAGCTGAAGGGGACGATCCTGGACGTGATCCACCCTCCGCTCGACGACGCCGACGAGATCCTCGCGCAGGCCGGCCGGCAGAGCAACGAGGTGGCCGGCTGACGTCGAGAACGGTGCGGGCCGATGGATGTCCATCGGCCCGCACCGTCGTTTCCGCGCCGGAGTTCAGAGCCGCGCGGGATCGGCGCCACGGCGGCTGACCCCGGCGAGGCCGACGGCGATGAGCAGCGCCGCGCCGTTGAAGACCTGGCTCACCCAGGAGGGCGCCCCGACCAGGGTCAGGCCGCTGACGCTGACGGCGACGAACAGGACCCCGATGACGGTCCCCAGCACGGAGGGCCGTCCCACCTCGATGACGATCGTGCTGAGGAACACCGCCGTCAGCGCGGGGAACAACATGTTCATTCCGTTGTCCGACGTCGCGGCTCCCTGGCGGGCCAGCAGCAGCACGCCGGCGACACCGGAGACCAGGCCCGACAGCGCGAACGACAGGAACTTGATCCTGGTGACGTTCAGGCCCACCAGGTGCGCCGCGCTCGCGTTGGAACCGACGGCGAACAGGTGACGGCCGAGCGGGGTGTGCCGCATCACGAACCACACCGCCACGGCGATCGACGCCGCCGCCAGCACGATCCGGGGGATGCCGAACACCGACAGGGAGCCCAGATCGGTGAGCGTCTCGGGGATGTCCTTGCTGATCTGCAACCCGTTCGTGTACGCGAAGACGGCACCGCCCAGCAGGGTCGCCATGCCCAGGGTCGCGATGAACGGGTTGATCCCGTACCTGGCCACCAGGAGGCCGAGCACGGCGCCGGCGACCACTCCGGACGCGACGGCCAGCAGGATCGCCACGACGAGCGGCAGCCCGAAATGGGACACCGAGGCCGCCGCCACGACGGACGACGTCGCGGTGACGGCGCCCACGGAGAAGTCGAAGGACCCCGCCGCCATGGGGAAGAGCAGGGCCAACGCCACGGTCAGGCCCACCGCCTGGCTGGCCAGCACCGAGGTGATGTTCGCCGCGCTGCGGAACGCCTCACCCGAGGACGGCAGCAGGGCGAAGAACACGACCATCGCGACGAGCAACAGGAGCAGGCCGTAGCGTTCGACGACACCGGCCAAGGACCGGTCACGGCGGGTTTCCGCGACAGGCGTCCCGCGCGGGGCCTGGGCCTGGTCCGGCAGCACGGCCGAGCGGGGCGAAGCGTCAGTCATGGGCCGGCTCCTTGGAAGTGGTCTGGGTGAGTTCGGCGATGGCGGCCTCCGTGAGCCGGGGGCCGGTGAGCTCGGCGATCGGCGAACCGTCACGGAGCACGATCACGCGATGGCACAACGACTCCAGCTCCTCGAAGTCCGACGACACGACCAGCGCGGCGTTGCCCCTGGCCACGTGCTCCCTGATGAGCTCGTGGATGTCGGCCCGCGCCATCGCGTCGACGCCCTGGGTGGGTTCGTCGAGCAGCAGCAGGCGGGGATCGAGCCGCAGCCATCTCGCGAGCACGGCCTTCTGCTGGTTGCCCCCGGACAGGTGGGCGAAGGGGGCGTTCGGGGTGGCCGTGCGGATGCCGAAGATCCCGATCAGGCGCGTGGCGTCGCGCCGCTCGGACGCGCGCGCCATCCGCCAGCCCGACCAGTACGCGCTGATGGCCGTCGCGGAGACGTTCTCCCACAGCGGCAGGCCGGCGAAGGCGGCGTCCCTGCCGCGATCTTCGGGCACCAGGGCGACGCCGCGGCGGATGGCGTCCCTGGGGGACCGGAGCCGGACGGGCGCCCCGTCGACCTCGAATCCGCCGCGCTCCACGCGTGCGCTGCCGAAGAGGGCCCGCAGCAGCGTCGAACGGCCCGACCCGAGCAGGCCGGCGACCCCCACGATCTCGTGGCGCCGCACGGTCAGGTCGACGTCGCGCAGCGGGCCCGCCGCCAGGCCGCTGACCCTCAGGACCGTTCTCGCCCCGGCCTCCGGCACCCCGCGGGGCAGCGGCTTTCGCGCCTCCTGACCGGTCATGAGCGCCACGATCCGGGCCTCGTCCAGGCCGGCGGTGGAGCGCTCCGCGACCACCACCCCGTCGCGGAGCACCGAGACGCGGTCCGCTATCTCGAGCACCTCCGACAGGCGATGGCTGACATAGACGATCGTCTGGCCCCGGCTCTGACACCGGCGGATCGCCTCCAGGAGGACCTCGGCCTCGTGCTGCGGCAGGCTGGCGGTGGGCTCGTCGAGCACGAGCGTCACGTGACTGCCCTCGTCGCTGTCGCGCAGCGCCCGGGCGATGGCCACCAGCGTGCGATCGCTCGGCCGGAGATCGCGCACCAGAGCGTGCGGATCGACGTCGACGTGCGCGCGTTCCAGGATCTGGCGGGTCGCTCGGCGCAGCCCGCGCCAGGAGATGGCCAGCCCCGCCCGCCGCGGATAGCCGCCTTCGAGCGCGAAGTTCTCGCTGACCGTCAGATCGGGGACGAGCCCCAGGTCCTGATGGACGAAGCGGAGCCCGGCCTGGCGCGCGATCGCCGGGCCGTAGGACCCCGCGGCGTGCGTCCGGCCGTGGATGGCGATCGTGCCGCCCTGGTCGGCCGGGTGAACACCGGCGAGGATCTTCAGCAGCGTCGACTTGCCGGACCCGTTGCCACCGAGGAGAGCGTGGACGGACCCGGGAGCGATGGTGCAGCCCACGTTCCGCAACACCCGTACGCCGTCGAAGGTCTTGTTGATGCCGGTCAGCCGGATGGCTGTCGTGGACGGGCCGCCTTTCATCGTGACGAGCCGTTCCACGTCTTGCCGTAGAGGCCGGCGTAGTCGACGGGGCCGACGTACTCGGAGCCGGGGGCGGGGAGGTTGTGCTCCTGGTCCACGATCTGGATGCCGACGCCTCCGGGGACGAGCTCGTCGTCGTTGAAGACGCGGTTCATGGCGTCGATCGTCGTGTAGGCGCGGTAGGCGTTCGACGCGCCGAGGCAGAACTGCTGGCCCTTGCCGCTGCGGATGTAGTCCAGGTTGTCGATCTGGCACTCGTTGCCGATCACCACCAGGTCCTTGCGCGGGCTGGACACCAGCGCCGGCTGGATGCCCGCCACGAAGAAGTGGTCGACGTCGACCGCGACGACGTTGGCCTGCGGCACCTGCACCAGCGCGGTCTCGAACTTCTGGCGGATGTTCGGGACGTCCGCGGGCGCGATCTTGACCGTGCTGACGATCTCGCAGCCGCCGCAGTCGGCGATCCGGTCCGCGAACCCCTTGGCCACGTACTCGCCGAACGCGATGCCGTGGAAGGCGATGTGCAGCACCTTGGCCTTGCCCTGGGTTCGCGCGATGGCGAGATCGGCTCGCATCGTGCCCAGCCGGGTGTAGAAGGCGGCGAGGTCCGGCATGCTCGCGCTGTAGCCGGCCGGGGCGTCGAAGAGCGGTGAGCTGCCGTCCTGCGTGGGGTCGTCGCAGTCGAACCCGCTGAAGGAGGCGATCTTCACGCCGGCCTTCCTCGCCTCCACGAGGGCCTGCCGTACGGGGGCGCAGTCCACCGACACCAGCACGATGCCGCTGGCGCCGGCCGCCGTGGCCTGGCGGACGCAGGCGGCCATGCCGCCGTTGGCGTTGTTCAGGCCGTCGCACGTGTGCGCCTTCCAGCCCAGCGCGGTGGCCGCCTCGGTGAGTTGTTCGGCCTGGTAGGCCAGCGCGCGGACCTGCTGCCAGGCTGTGATCACCCAGATGTTCTTGCCCGCCGCGGGCTTGGGCCCCGACTTCGGCGGCTCGGAGTAGTCCCCGGCGTAGCCGTTCTCGACGGCCTTCGTGGCGGCGTCGAGCACCGCGGCGGACGTGCTCGACGAGGTGTCCGCGCCGCCGTGCGACGTGGTCGTGCCGCATGCCGCCAGTGCGAGGCAGGCGGTGAGCAGGAGGCCGAGGAAGGGGGTGCGGGAATACCTTGGAGTGTTGACCATGGCGGTGATTCCTTGATGGGGCCATGCTCCCGTCGGAGAGACGGTTGAGCGTGAGGGGAGAGCGGTTCAGGAGCTGTAGCGGGGCGGGCGTGCGGCGGGCCAGCCCGCCAGCGCCTGCATGTCGCCGGCCAGGCTGATCAGCGTGGCCTCGTCGAACGGCGCGCCGATCAACTGCGCGCCGATGGGAAGCCCGTCGGCTGCGACGTGGACGGGCAGGCTGATGGCCGGCAGGCCTGTGACGCTGGCCACCGCGGTGAAGGAGACCATGGCCAGGGCGCTGGGCATCGCCGTGTCCGGATGCCGGTTGGCGTCGTCCAGCACCGTGCCGAGGCGTGGTGGCGGGCCCGCCATGGTGGGAGTGAGCAGCACATCGAAGTCGCGTCCCCACTGGGCGACCACCTGCCGCGACTCGGCCTGCAGCCGCGCCACGGCCTGCACGTACTGGCCGGCGTCGATGCCCCGCACCCGTTCCCACCGGTGCCGGTTGTACGGCTCGGCGGCCTCCGGGTCGTCGAAGGGATGGACATAGAGCGAGGCGGCGATGACCTTCTCCACGTAGGCCTGCGCGCCTTCAGGGCTGAGGAGGAACGGAGTGACGGGGAAGACCTCGTGCCCCAGCTCTTCGAGCAGGGCGCCGGCGGCCAGGGCGCTGTTGACGCACTCGGGGTCGACCGGCAGCCCGGTGGGGGCGTCGAGGAGCAGGCCGACCCGCAACCGCTCCGTCTCGCGTCCCAGCTCCGCCGCGAACGGGCGGCCGGGGACGGGCGCCTGGAACCAGGCGAGCGGATCGGGGGCGCAGAGCGCGTCCAGTATCGTCGCGACGTCCTCGACGTAGCGGCAGATGACCCCCTCGGTGGTGCAGTATTCCCACCACGACTGGGCGCGTTGCGGTATCCGCGCCCGGCTGGGCTTCAGCCCGACCAGGCCGCAGGCGGAGGCCGGCATGCGGAGCGATCCGCCGCCGTCGTTGCCGTGGGCCACGGGGGCCATGCCCGCCGCGACGGCGGCGGCCGCCCCGCCGCTCGAACCCGCGGGGGAACGGGTGAGATCCCACGGATTGGCGGTCCGCCCGTAGCGGGCGTTCTCCGTGACGGGCAGCGTGCCCATCTCGGGGGTGTTGGTCCGGCCCATGAGAATGAAGCCGGCGTGCAGGAGCCGGTCGATGACCAGGTCGTTCGTCGTCCTCGGGGCGTCGGAGACACCTCGCGATCCCATCGTGTTGGGCTGCCCCGCCACCGAGGTCAGGTCCTTGATCGGTATCGGGACCCCGTGGAACGGTCCGATCCGGTCGCCGGACATCAGCGCCCGCTCGGCCGCGCGGGCGGCGGTCATGACCTCCTCGTCGTTGCGCCAGACGATCGCGTTGATCTCCGGATCGAGCCGGTCGATCCTGTCCAGGTAGACGGTGGCGGCCTCGGCCGGGCTGAGCTCGCGGGCACGGATCGCTCCGGCTAGCCGCACCGCGGACACGAACGGGTCCATGGGTTGCCTCCCATCACGGCTCCACGCCGGTGCCCCGACAGCCGGCCGGCAGCCCGGTCGTGAAGTCGTGGCGCAGGCGCTGTCTCGGTGATCCCGGTGAGCCGCCCGACCGGGCGGGCATGTCCCTCCGCACGCCGTCTACGTGCGTAGATGTGCTCGACATGGGGACACGTTAAGCCGCACGTTCCGCAGAGGCGTACCTAATTCTGCTATGGAGAACAAACGTCGTATGCGCTCGGGCCGGGCACGGTCCGTCCATCGCGTCCATGCCGTCGCCCGGGCTCGATCCGGTGGCCGGCCGCTGCCGCCGGAAGGTTCTCATGCCACTTCGCTCGTCATCGCGTCGACGTACAGCAGGGGAAGGCGCAGCACGAACCGGGCGCCGCCCATGTCCGATTCCTGGGCGGTCAGCGTGCCGCTGTGGGCTTCGGCGATGGCCAGGGCGATGGGCAGGCCGAGCCCGGAACCGCCGTGGCCGCGGCCGCGGGCGCTGTCGGTCCTGGCGAAGTGGTTGAAGACCCGTTCGCGCTCCTGCGGGGGAACGCCCAGGCCGTCATCGTCGACCAGGACCAGGACCTCGCCGTCCTCGCTGAGGACCGAGACCCGCACCGCCGACCTGCCATGGCGTTCGGCATTGTCCAGCAGGTTGCCGAGCAGGCGGGCGAGGGTGCCGCTGACGCCGCCCACGATCAAGCCCTCTTCCAGGTCCAGATGGATGGGCAGGACGTGGGGCCGCTCGCCGACCTCCTCCCTGACGAGATCGGCCACGTCGATGGCCAGGAGCGGTTCCGGGGAGCCGGCGTCCAGCCTGGCGAGCATCAGCATGTCGCCGATGATGGCCTGGATCCGGTCCACCTCCCGCAGGGCATGGCGTACGAGGTCGTCCAGGTCGGTCTGGCCGGGGTGCATGCGCGCTTCCTCCAGCCGCAACCGGAGGCCGGCCAGGGGAGTGCCCAGCTCGTGCGAGGCATCGGTGACGAACTGTCGATTCTGTGCCCGCATCCGCTCCACCAGATGCTCCATCCGCGCGACGAGGGTGGCGATCTCGCCGCAGTCATCGGCTGTGGTCATGAATCCTCCACTGAGTCGTGATCTTCAGCATGCCGGTCGCGAAGCCGCTTCCGACACCGTGGAAATACGCATTCGCCACGGCTTTCTCAGGCGGCGTCCTCGGCTCCGAACTCGCCGGCGACCTCGAACCAGACGACCTTGCCCGTCCTCGTGCAGTCCACGCCCCACCCGCGGGACAGCGTTTCCAGCAGGAACAGGCCCCGCCCGTTCTCCTCGTCAGGGCCGGACAGCCGGGCGGGAGGCAGCGGCGTGGCCGCGCCGTGCTCTTCGACCTCCAGCCGCAGAGCACCGTCCTCGTCGCTCATACGGACGTGCACCGGCTCGTCGGTGTGGGCGAGCGCGTTGGCGAGCACCTCGGAGACGAGCAGTTCGGCGGTGGTGCTCTCGTCGGCGAATCCCCACTGCCGCGCCTGCGCACCCACGCTGTGCCGCGCCTGCGGCACCGAAGCGACGATGGGCGGGAAGAGCCACGACGCCCGGCGGCGCCTGTCGCAGCAGGCGCAGGCCCGCAAGGGCGGGGTTCGCGGGTGACGATGTGCTGGCTGGTATGTGGCATGACGCCGCGGCTCTCTCCGGATGCGGCGAGGCGCCTCGCTCTCGAACCTGTTCATGGCGCCCACTCCCTGTGACCTGTACGGATTCCTGACATCTCCATCGTGCGGCGGCCCGCTACGGGGCATAACCGGGGAATTGCCTATTTGGGGCATGCGTACGTGTGTAGGGGACCGCGTGCCGGGTAGAGCCGCGACGATTGGGAGTCGCGAGCCCGAAGGCGGGGATCGCACGAAAGGGCAGGTTGCGGGGGAAAACGTGGCTTCACGGGCGGCGTTGAGGCAGGCGACCGACAACCTTCCGGCGGACAGCAAGGACATCGTCGGGCGCCGACGCGAGGCCGCCGACGTCAAACGGCTGCTGTCGTCCACGCGGCTGCTGACGCTCACGGGCCCTGGCGGGGTGGGCAAGACCCGGCTGGCCGTCTACATGGCGGCCACGATGCGTCGCGCCTTCTCCAACGGCGTGTGGCTGGTGCAACTCGCCTTGCTGCAGGATGGCAAGCTGCTGGACCGCGCGGTGGCCGAAACCCTGGGCGTGCATGACATGACGTCACGTTCCTCCCTTGATGCGCTGATCGGCCATTTGCGCGGCAAACAGACGCTGCTGGTGCTGGACAACTGCGAGCACCTGATCGACGCGTGCGCCGCTTTCGCCGATGCGCTGATCCGTGCGGTTCCGGACGTGCGGATCCTGGCGACCAGCCGGGAAGCGCTGGGCATCCCGTCCGAAGTTCGTTATGTCGTGCCACCACTGTCGCTGCCGCCGGACGGTCACGGGCCGGCGGCCGCTGACACGGGCCGGGGTGAGGCGGTGACGCTGTTCCTGGAACGCGCCAGAGCCATCGATCCGTCATTCGAGCCGGCGGCCGGCCACGACGGCGCGGCCGAGCTGTGCCGGCTCGTCGACGGCATCCCGCTCGCCATCGAACTGGCGGCGGTGCAACTGCGGGTCCTCTCCCTCGACCAGATCGTCGAGCGGCTGGGCGATCACCTGGATCTCTTCACACAGGGCTACCGGACCGCTGTGCCCAGGCACCAGACGCTGGGCGCGACGGTGGCCTGGAGTTTCGAGCTGTGCTCGCCTCAGGAGCAGACGCTCTGGCAGCGTCTCACCGTCTTCTCCGGCGGCTTCGACCTGGACGCGGCCGAGGAGGTGTGCTCGGGTGACGGGCTGGCACGCGAGGAGCTCCTGCCGCTGCTCGCGGCGCTCATCGACAAGTCCGTCCTGACCTCCGAGCGCAGCGGCGCCCGGTTGCGCTACAGGATGCTGGAGTTGCTCCGCCAGTACGGCTCGGAGCGGCACATCGCCGGCGGTTCCGAGGCGCGGGTACGCCGCCGCCACCTGGACCACTACCGGCGGCTGAGCGAGCGGACGCAGGCCGGCTGGTTCACCCCCCTGCAGGCCGACCACTACACCAGCGTGGTCCGCGAGATGCCCAACTTCCGGGTGGCGCTCGAGACCTCGCTCGGAGATCCGGCACTGGCCGTGACCGGGCTGGAGATCATCACCCGGCTCTATGGCTACTGGGTCTACTCAGGCGGCTTCAGCGAGGCGCGTTACTGGCTCGACCGCGCGCTCCAGCTTGTGCAGGGTGCGCGCCCGGCGCGGTTCAGGGCGCTGGCGACGGCGGCGTTGTTCGCCCTGATGCAGGGGAAGGTGGACGTGGCGACCCCGCTGATCGCCGACTGCTCCGCGCTGGCCCGCGACTGGCAGGACGGCAGCGCGCAGGCCATGGAGAAGTGCCTGTCGGGCCGGCTCGCTCTCCTGCTGGGCGACCATCGCGGTGCGGTCGACCAACTGGAGGAGGCCGTCCGCTGGTATGAGGAGAACACCGGCGTCCTCGCCAGGGAAGACGTGCTGCAGGGCCCGTTCCTGCCCGCCTTCTACCTGGCCCTGGCGGCGGCCTTCGGACGTGACCCACGTGCCGCCGCGTTCGCGGCCCGATGCCGGAAGACAGCGGAGGACGCCGGGGCGCAGGGAGAGATCTCCATGGGGGTGTGGGTCAGCGGCATCGAGCGGTGGCTGGCGGGGGAGACGGAGGCCGCGCTGGAGTTGTTCCGTACGAGCATCCGCATCGGCCGCGCCATCGGATACCGCTACGGCGCGGCATGGGCCATCGAGTCCCTGGCCTGGGCGACGGCCGCGCAAGGACGAGACGATCGGGCCGCCCGCCTGCTCGGTGCCGCCGCGTCGATCCGCGAGATCCTGGGGCTGTCGTTGCCCGGCTTCCAGGTCTACTCCGGCGCGCACCAGGAGTGCGAGGCGGCGGTGCGCGAACGGCTGGGTGAGGAGGCGTTCGAGGCGGCTGCCGAGGAGGGGGCTGGTCTCGACATCGACGAGGCCGTCGCCTACGCCTTGGAGGATCCGGCGGATCCGGCGGATCCGGCGGATCCGCCGGATCCGGTCAGGGCCGGCGCCGAGGCCGCGCCGAGACAACCGGCTGAGGCCACGGAGCTGACACCGCGCGAGCTGGAGGTGGCCGGCCTCATCGCGCAGGGCGTGCGCAACAAGGAGATCGCCGCCCGGCTGGTCATATCGACCCGCACCGCGGAGGGACATGTGGAGCACATATTGACCAAGCTCGGCTTCACGTCGCGCACCCAGATCGCTGCCTGGTACTTCGACCGTGCCGCGCCGCCGCCGGAGGACTAGGCGGGAGGGAGCGGGGGAGGCGCGGTGCTCTCGCGTACGACGAGGTCGGTGGCCAGCTCGACGCGGCTCTGTGGCGGCTGCTCGCCGTTGACCAGCTTCAGCACCATGGAGGTGGCCGCGGCGGCCATCTCGGCGAGGGGCTGGCGGACGGTCGTCAACGGCGGGATGGCCCACCGCATCGAAGGCATGTCGTCGAAGCCGATCACGCTGAGATCGTCCGGGACGCGCAGGCCGAGCCGGTGGGCCGCGTGATAGACGCCGATGGCCTGGCCGTCGTTCGTGGCGAAGATCGCAGTCGGCCGGTCGGGCAGGCGCAGCATGCGGTGCCCCTCGGCCAGGCCGCCCTCGATCAGGAAGTCCCCCCGCCCGACCAGCTCCGGATCGACGGGCACGCCGGCCATGTCGAGGGCGGTGCGGTAGCCGTCGAGACGGGCCCGGCTGGACAGCGCGGAGTCCGGCCCGGTGATGATGCCGATGCGGCGATGCCCGAGCCCGAGGAGGTGGCGGGTGGCCGCGAGCCCGCCGTTCCAGTTGCCGGCCCCCACCGACGGGATGTTCCGCGCGGGAGCGTCGGCCGGATCCAGCAGGACGAGCGGGATCTCGCGGAGCGCGAGCTGTTCGTGCTGGGTTTCCGTCAGGCAGGAGAACACCGCGATCACACCGCTCGGGCGGCGCCGTAACACGCCCTCCAGCCAGGCGTCCGCGGCGCTTCGGTCGCAGCACAGGTCCGATATCCCCACCGTGAGCTCGTGCTCCCGCGCGACCCGCGCCACACCTTTGGTGATCTCGACGGGATAGTCGCCCTCCAGCGCGTGGAAGACCAGCTCGACCAGGGCCGTCGGCGTGGACCGGCGGCGCTGTCGCCGGTAGCCGTGCCGCCGGATGAGCTCCTCCACGGCGGCGCGGGTTTCGGACGACACCTGCGACCGGCCGTTCACGACCTTGGAGACCGTCGCGGTGGACACGCCCGCCAGCTCGGCGAGCTGGGCGATGGTGAGGGGGGACGACTCCGTGGTCATGGCGGCAGTCTAATCACGGGGTACGGGGCCCCGGGGGGGGGGGGGGGGGCGCCCAGCCCCCCCCCCCCCCCCCCCCCCCCCCCCCCCCCCCCCCTCCCCCCCCCCCCCCCCCCCCCCCCCCCCCCACCCCGGCCCTCATGGTCCTGATCGTGTGCCGTGACAGCGCCCATCCGATGGGGCCGTGAACGTCAGGACCATCAGAGCCGGGGTCACATCGTCAGCGCTGCAGGGTCAGCAGCCCTGGACGGTAGGGCAGGAGGCCGTAGTCGCCACCGGAGTTGGGGCTGCGGCCCTGGTAGAGCAGTTGCAGGTTGCAGGGGTCGACGGTGAAGGTCTGGTCGGCGCTCGCCCGGATCAGCTCGCCGTGGCTGATGTCGTTGGTCCAGGTGGCGCCGCTGTTGGCCTTGCCGGCGAACGGGTTGCCCTCGCTCGCGGCCTGCGGCGTCCACGAACCGTTCAGGCTGGTCGCCGTGAACGAGCGGAAGTAGCGGCCCTGCGAGCCGATCGCCTCGACGAGCATCAGGTACTTGTTCTGGCCCTGAAGCTTGTAGACCTGAACGCCTTCGAACAGGTTGTTCGTCGAGTCGCTCATGATCACCGTCGAGGACGAGCCGAAGTTGCCGGGGAAGTTCCCGATCGGCATGCTCGCCCGGTAGATCCTGCCGTTGTCGCCGGCGAAGAACAGGTACATGTTCGTGCCGTCACCGATGAGCGTCTGGTCGATGGGGCCGGTGCCGGAGCCGGAGATGCTGCCGGTGAACAGCGGCTGCTCCGCCGACCAGCCGTTGGGGTTGGCCGGGTCGGTCGAGGTCCGGTAGGAGAACGGCGTGCTGCCCCACTGGTAGGCGAGCACCCAGACGTTCCTCGGGGCGAAGTAGAACAGGGTGGGCGCGACGGTGCTGGAGGACATGGCGTTCTGGCTGGCCGAGGCCATCTCCGACCAGTTGCTGAACGGGCTGAAGTTCATCGAGCCCCAGCGCGTGCCGGTGTCGTGTGTCGTCGCGTAGACCAGGTGCCTGCCGTTGTAGGGGGCGACGGTGAAGTCCTTGAGCGAGACCCAGCCCGACCTCGGCGTCGCCAGCGCTCCCGTCGAGGTCCAGCGGTAGCTCGACGGAAGGTCGCACTCGCCGGGCTCGCCGGGGTCGCCGCCGTCGTCGACCCGGACGAGCTGCCATTGCTGGTTGGCGCCGCCCCAGTCGTCGTACTGGACGATGTTGGCGCCGTCGGCGGTGGAGGCGCCCTGGACCTCCAGTGCCTTGTTGCTGTGGCGGGAGATGAACCGCACGTGGCCGTCGGAGCTGTCGGCCAGGCGCCACTGCTGGTTGTTGCCGTTGTGGTCGCTCCACTGGACGATGGCGCCGCCGTTGGCGGTGGAGAAGTTGTAGACGTCGAGGACCTTGCCGGAGTGGCGGGACTTGATGCGGTAGTAGCCGCCGCCGGAGTCGACGAACTGCCACTGCTGCTGGTTGCCGTTGTTGCGGCTCCACTGGGTGATGCGGGCGCCGTCGTTGGTGGCGAGGTTGTAGACGTCGAGGGCCTTGCCGCTGTTGCGGTTGACCAGGACGTACCACGCGTTGGTGTCGACGGTGGCCGCGCCGGCCGGCTGGGCCTGCAGGCCGACGAGCAGGCTCGCCAGTAAGGTGGCCACCGCCGCGAGGACGGACAGGGATCTGGATTTCGCCATGGGTGGTTGGTGCCTTCCTGTGTGTCGATGTGTTGCGTCAGGGGGTGGTGAGATCGAAGCGGCTCACGGTGACCGCGCCGCCGAGGGACCGGGTTGCGTAGTTGAAGATCCCGAAGCGGTAACCCATGAAGAACTGCCAGGCGTTGTTCAACGTGAAGGCCGGGCCGAGGCTGACGAAGGTGCTGCCGTCGGTGCTGTAGGAGAAGCGGGCCTGCCTGCCCGAACCGGGCCGGACGTCCGCGTTGACCCGCAACCAGATCCGGCCGCCCGAGACGTTCGCGCTCGCCGCCTCGGTCCCGGTGCCGGTGGTCTGCCACGAGCTGTTCATGGTCAGCCCGTTCGTCATCACGACCCGGTTGACGCCGTTGTCGCGTTTGACGCCGATCCAGGCCGACTGGTCGCGCAGCATGGCAAGCCCGGCGCGGTCGCCGTCGGCCATCCGCGAGTAGTCGAGCTCGATCGTCGCCGTCGATGACGGGCCCTGGATGCGGTGGGTCAGGGTGTTACGGGCGTTGTAGAGGTCGTTCGTCACGGTCGCGGTCTGCAGGCGCAGGCCGTCGCCGGTGGAGAAGCGGCTCGTGTCGGGGTTGTGGTTCCACTCCCAGCGGTGCCCGAGGCTGCCCGAGGTGAAGGTGTCGGGTCCGATCATGGAGGCCACGGTCCGGCTGGTCTGGATGTCCGGCTTCGGGTAGGTGACACCCCAGCCGCCGTTGACGGTCTGCACGGTCGGCCAGTCGTTGGTCCAGGTGATCGGCGCGAGTGCGGGGACGCGGCCCCCGGGGTAGGCGTCGACGAACGACATGTAGTACCAGGCGCCGTTCTGGGTCTGGACGAGCCCGCCCTGGTGCGGCACGCCGCCTCCGGAGATGGGGCCGGGCATGTCGAGCAGGACCTGCCGCATCTCGTACGGGCCCCACGGCGAGGTGGAGCGGAGCACGTACTGGCCGTTGGCGGGGCGGGTCAGCCAGATGTAGTAGTAGCCGCCCCGCTTGTAGAAGCGGGCGCCCTCCAGCGTGCCGACGCTGCTCGGAGTCTGGAACACCTGCTGGGCGCGCACCTGGCTGAGCCCGTCGGCCGAGAGCTGGGCGACGCTGATGGTGCCGTTGCCGTAGGCGACGTACATCGTGTCGTCGCTGTCGACCAGCAGGCCCGCGTCGTAGTAGCAGTTGTTGATCTGCGAGCGCTTGGTCCACGTGCCGTCCACGGCGGAGGCGGTGTAGACGTAGGTCCTGTTGAACTCGACGCAGCCGATCCAGTAGTAGGTGCTGTTGCTGGGCCGGTAGTTGAGCGTCGAGGCCCAGATGCCCTTCACGTACGCCCGGCCGCCGTTGAGGTCGTAGGCGCCCGAGCCGAAGTCGAGCCTCGGCACCGAATGGCCGGCGTACTCCCAGTCGACCAGGTTGTAGGAGCGCAGGATCGGCGCGCCCGGCGAGTAGTGCATCGTCGAGGCCGAGTAGTAGTAGGCGTCGCCGACCCGGATGATGTCGCCGTCGGCGAAGTCCTGCCAGACGACCGGGTTGGTGTAGGTGCCGCCGGGATCAGGGTCGCCGCCGTCGTCGACCCGGACGAGCTGCCATTGCTGGTTGGCGCCGCCCCAGTCGTCGTACTGGACGATGTTGGCGCCGTCGGCGGTGGAGGCGTTCTGCACTTCGAGTGCCTTGTTGCTGTGGCGGGAGATGAACCGCACGTGGCCGTCGGAGCTGTCGGCCAGGCGCCACTGCTGGTTGTTGCCGTTGTGGTCGCTCCACTGGACGATGGCGCCGCCGTTGGCGGTGGAGAAGTTGTAGACGTCGAGGACCTTGCCGGAGTGGCGGGACTTGATGCGGTAGTAGCCGCCGCCGGAGTCGACGAACTGCCACTGCTGCTGGTTGCCGTTGTTGCGGGACCACTGGGTGATGCGGGCGCCGTCGTTGGTGGCGAGGTTGTAGACGTCGAGGGCCTTGCCGCTGTTGCGGTTGACCAGGACGTACCACGCGTTGGTGTCGACCGTCGCCGCTGACGCCTGGGGTGTGAGGAGCACGCCCACGAGAAGCAGCGACGAGAGGACCGCGAGGACGCGTCTCACAGGAACCTCCAGAGGTTGGTGTTCGAGCCGTTGTCGTCGGCGAGCACGACCTGCGCGCCCTGGGAGGTGCCGGCGAGGCCGAGCACCCGGCCGCCGTTGGCGCACTGGATCCGGAAGGCGGCCGCCGACCCGTGGCGCAGCCGCCAGCGATGGTCGGCGGTGCCGCTGTCGGCCCACTGCAGGACACGCGACCCCGAGGCGGTGCCCATGTTCTCCACACCCAGCACCTTCTGGCTGTTGGAATTGCGCAGCCGCAGGTAGCCGCCGGTGTCGACGATCGCCGTCCACAGGTGGTCGGCGGTGCCGGTGTCGCCCCACTGGATGACGAGCGCGCCGTCGGCCATGGACATGCCGGTGACGCCGAGCACCATCCCGGTGCCCACGTTCTGCACGCGCCGCGCGCCGTTGGGCACGAACCGCCACTGGTTGTCCGCGCTCCCGTCGTCGGAGTCCTGGACCGCCTGGGCGCCGTTGGCGGTCGATCCGTTCTGGATGCCGAGCAGCTTGGAGCTGTGGACGTTGCGGATCTTGACGGAGCCGTCGCCGACGTCCGAGATCGTCCAGCGGTGGTCGGCGGTGCCGGTGTCACCCCACTGGAGCACCCGGGCGTTGTCGGCGGTGGACATGTTCTCGACGCCGAGCACCTTGTCGCTGTGCGCGTTGCGCAATCGCAGGGCGTTGCCGTCGACGACCGGAACCCAGTCGTGGTCGGCGGTGCCGTTGTCCGTCCACTGGAGGGCCAGGCCGCCGTCGGCGGTGGACATGTCCTGGATGCCGAGGGCCAGCCCGCTGGCCGCGTTGAGCAGCCGGAAGGTGGCCTCGCCGGTGTCGCCCTGACCACCGGTGTTCCAGTAGACGACGTAGTTGTGGTCATGGGCGTCGTAGAACGGCCCCAGCCGCACCGGCGCCCCATCGGCGGTGGCCGTGAAGGCCAGGGACGAGGTGCTGGTCCGGCTGATCGACGAGGGGGTCAGGGCGGGAGCCGCCGACAGGCTGCTGTTGCCGTAGTCGCCTGACAACACGACCGGGCCGTAGGTGACGGCCTGCACGTTCGGATCGTCGTTGGCGGCCTTCATGACCACGCGCATGGGCAGCCGCACGGTCACGGTGTCGCCCGGCGTCCACGATCGGGTGAGATCGGCGTACGCGCCGGGGGTGACGGAGATGTCCTGCTGCACGCCGTTGACGCTGATGGTGGGGCCCTGGGTCCAGGCCGGGATGCGGATGCGCATCGTCCACGATCCGCCCGCGTCACCGGTGACCCGCAGCGACGTGGTGTCGCTGACCGGATAGGAGGTGGTCTGCGTGACCGTGATGCCGCGTTGGCTCCAGTCGAGCGTGGAGGGCGCGAACAGGTTCACGAACAGCGTGCTGCCGTTGTGGAAGTAGATCGAGTCCATCAGCTTGGTGTTGGTCTCGATCCCGGTGCCCTGGCAGCACCAGAAGGAGTTGTAGTCCGTGCTCCACGTGCCGCCGCCCCAGGCCGGGCCGACGCCGCGGCGTCCGCCCGGGTTGAGCGGAGTGAAATAGGTGACGTGGCCGCGTGCGTCGGCCGGATCCTGCTGCCCGATCAGGTGGTTGAGCAGGGCGTTCTCGTAATAGTCGAAGTAGTCGGCCCGGGTCGGCGACAGCAGCCACAACTCCCGGGTCAGCTTGAGCATGTTGTAGGTGTTGCACGCCTCGCCGGTGTCCCTGGTCAGGTGGGCGGCGATCGCGTCGGGGGCGCGGAAGTGCTCGGCCTGGCTGTTGGCGCCGTTCGCGTACGTGTGCGCGCTGACAGTGATGGACCAGGCGTTGGCGGCGATGTCGCGGTAACGGGTGGAGCCCGTCGCCTTGTACTCCCGGGCCGCCCCGATCCACTTGGGCACCTGGGTGTTGGCGTGCAACCCGTTGAGCCGGTCCTGGTTCGCGGCCAGCGGGTTGAACACGGCCGCGTGGTCGAACCGCTGGGCCGTGGCCAGCCAGCGGGAGTCGCCGGTCATCTGGTACACGTCCGTCAGCACGGCGTTCATGCCGCCGAACTCGGTGCCGAGCATGGCCTGCATCTGGCTCGAGCTCAGCCGCGACGTGCGGGTGTCCACCCAGCCGGCCAGGCTCAGCAGCACGGTCCTGGCCTGGGTGTCGCCGATCAGGCGCCACACGTCCAGCAGCCCGGCCAGGGTCTTGTGGATGCAGTAGTAGGGCACGTTGCCGTTGGTCAGGGTGCGGTTCTCCACGGCGGTGATGTCGGACTCGGGGAAGCCGGACAGGTAGCCGCTGGTGAACCCGGCGGCGCCGTTGTTGGCCTGGCATCTGGCCAGTTCGGCGACCATGTGCTCGGCCTTGTCCCGGCAGGTGGTGTCGCCGAGCACGGCGTAGGCCTGCGCCCACGCCGTCAGGAAATGGCCCTGCATGTGGGACCGGAACGGGAAGCTGGGCGCGTCCCAGCCCCCGTTGGCCGTCGCGCCGTTGGTGGACAGGCGGTGGTTGGCCCGGAAGACGTACAGCAGCCGGTCGACATCGACGAAGCGCAGGTAGTTCAGGGTGCGGTTCTGGTTGTCCAGCAGGCGGCCCGAGGTCAGCCGGACCTGGCCGAGGTCGAACGCGTAGGCCGAGACGCCGATGTCGGATCTGGCCCACGGGAGTGCGGCCAGGGCGGGGGAGGCGCCGGCTACCTGGCCGGCGACCGAGAGCGCGGTGGTCGCGCCTGCGGCCTGTAAGAGCTGACGGCGGCTCAAGGACATGGGGCTCCTTGGAGGTGGGGGGTGGCCGGCCGCCGCCGGCCACGTTTGTTAGCGTTAACATTCCTTCGCGGAAGGCGGTGGACGGATCGTTGAGCACGTTGTCGCGGAGTACAGCCGACGGTCCGGCACGGCGTCAACGAGGGGTGTGCCTCGCCGGCCT
Source organism: Nonomuraea sp. NPDC049378 (assembly GCF_055586745.1). Classification (NCBI taxonomy): domain Bacteria; kingdom Bacillati; phylum Actinomycetota; class Actinomycetes; order Streptosporangiales; family Streptosporangiaceae; genus Nonomuraea; species Nonomuraea sp. NPDC049378. Next base: position 82,136 of record NZ_JBVJHP010000010.1, on the reverse strand, counting down.
GGGCGATGCCATGAAGCCCCTTCCCGCCTGCGGTTTCGTGCTGCACCTGCCGGTGAAAGTTTCACCGGCTCCACCGGCTGTCGCCACGGTAAGTTGCGGCGAACGCCGGTTAACTTGCCGCCTCGGGATGCTGAACGTTGTCGAGCCGCACCCGCCGCTTCGGCCGGGTGCGGCTCAGCCTTCCCCGGCCTCCCCACCGGGGCTGAAGAAGGGTCGCACCAGTGGTGCGGTCAGCAGATGGAGCCGGCCTGGGTCAGCAGGCGCCTGGGCGACGGGCTGGTGCGGCTCACGCGCTGCCCGCGTTGTAGGTCCACTTCTGGTTGCTGCTGCCTGAGCAACTGGACAACTGCAACTGCGCGCCGTTGCCGGAGCCGTTGGCGTTCAGGCACAACCCGGACTGCACGCCCACGATCGTGCCGTCGGAGTTGACGCGCCACTTCTGGTTGTCGCCGCCCCAGCAGGAGTAGATCTGGATCCTGGCGCCGCTGCCCGAGCCGCCCGCGTCCAGGCACTTGCCGCCGGACGTCAGCTCTCCGGACGAGGTCTGCGTCCACTGCTGGTTGCTCTGGCCGTGGCAGTCCCACAGTTGTACCGAGGTGCCGTCGGTGGTGCTGCCGTTGGGCACGTCCACGCAGCGCCCGGAGGCCGTGCCCCGGATCTGCCCCTCGTCGCCCCCGCCGGGAGGCGGTGTCGTGTCGCCGCCGTTGAGCGCGTTGAGCACCGCGGTGTAGGCGGCCTTCTTGTTGCCGTTGCCGTCGAAGAGCAGCGCGGAGGCGCTGGCGCCCAGCCAGGAGTCGCTGTCGCGAACCCCCCAGACCGAGATGCCGGTACAACGCGGCACCGCCAGGCAGTCGTTGACGACGTTGGCGTACGTGGTGGCCGAGCCGCCCTGGATGTCCAGCTCGGTGATCTGCACGTCGACCCCCAGCGCCGCGAAGCTCTGGATGGTCGTGCGGTAGTTGCTGTTGTACGGGCTGTTGCTGTTGAAGTGCGACTGCAGGCCGACGCAGTCGATCGGCACGCCGCGTGACTTGAAGTCGCGGACCATGTTGTAGACGCCCTGCGTCTTGGCCCAGTTCCAGTTGTCGATGTTGTAGTCGTTGTAGCACAGCTTGGCGTTCGGGTCGGCGGCGCGCGCGGTGCGGAAGGCCACCTCGATCCAGTCGTTGCCGGTGCGCTGGAGGTTGGAGTCACGCCGCCCGCCGGAGTTGCCGTCGGCGTAGGCCTCGTTGACCACGTCCCAGGCGTAGATCTTGCCCTTGTAGTGGTTCATGACGCCGTTGATGTGGTCGATCATCGCCTGGCGCAGCGAGCCGCCCTCCATCTGCCGCATCCAGTTCGGCTGCTGGTTGTGCCAGGCCAGGGTGTGCCCGCGCACCCGCTTGCCGTTCTGCACGGCCCAGTTGTAGACGCGGTCGCCCTGGCTGAAGTTGAACTGGCCCCGGTTGGGCTCGGTGGCGTCGATCTTCATCTCGTTCTCGGCCGTCACCATGTCGAACTCGCGGCCGGCGATCGAGGTGTACTGGGAGTCGCCGAGCTTGCCCGAGGCGATGGCGGTGCCGAAGTAGCGGCCGCTCTGCGCTGCCGCCGCGCCGAGCGTGCTCTCCGCCGCGCTGGCGGGAATCGCCGTCGTCAGGGCTGTGACCAGGCCGATCGCGCCGAGTGCGCCGGTGATCAGTGCCCGGCGGCGCGCGCCGGGCGACCGTCGGGCGGGGGGTGGGGACATGGCGTTGACACGCATGCTTGAGCCTCCATAAGCGAACCATGGGGAAGGATCCCCCGGGACCCGCGCCGCGCCCCGGTGGGGACGCACACCACAGGCGTCGGGACGGCGTCCCCCTGCTCAGCGCCACCGACCTGGTCAGGGAGATCACCTTGGGCACTCAGTGTGGGAAGCGCACCGAAAATTGTCAAGAATCTAGTGAAATGTTTCGGAGCATCTGCCTCGTCAGTGCCGGTCGTCCTGGCTCGACGCGTGGCGCGCGGCCTCGATGCTTTCGGCCGGACGCGCCTGGGTGGGGCTCGGCTGAAAGTTTCATGGCGACGCTCTCGCTGCTGGGCGGCGCTCGGGCCCGATCGATCGAGGTGAGTGCGCTGGAGCGTTGCGTCCGCCGGCCAACTGCACGTTAAGAAGCTCTTGACAGTAGCTTTCCGTCTCGTATTTGCTCCGTTGCGCCACCACATCCCACGGCCCTGGAGGGAGCTCGACCGGACAACGGTTTGTTAGCGCTAACAGCGAAGAGGCGTACCCATGACCTGACCGCCGCGCCTCGCACAAATGCCCGCCCGACTTCGGAAGGTGACCATGAAAGTCGCATCCCCCCTTCGGTTCGGCGTCATGGCGAGGCGCTGCGCGATGGTGATCGTGGCGCTGCTCTGCGTCGTGGCGGCGATTCCGGGCACGGCCAGGGCGGACAACCCGATCGTCCAGACGATCTACACCGCCGACCCCGCTCCGCTGGTGCACAACGGCCGCGTCTACCTCTACACGGGACACGACGAGGACGGCTCGACGTGGTTCACCATGAAGGAGTGGCGGGTCTGGTCGTCCGCGGACATGGTGAACTGGACCGACCACGGCTCGCCGATGAGCGTGGCCACCTTCAGCTGGGCGAGCGCGGACGCGTGGGCGGGCCAGGCCGTATACAGAAACGGCAAGTTCTACTGGTACGTCCCCGTGAAGGACCGGGCGAGCGGCCAGATGGCCATCGGCGTCGGGGTCTCCACCAGCCCCACCGGGCCCTTCACGGATGCCCTAGGCCGCCCCCTCGTCAGGAACGGCGAGATCGACCCCAGCGTCTTCATCGACGACGACGGGCAGGCCTACCTGTACTGGGGCAACCCCAACCTCTGGTACGTCAAGCTCAACGCCGACATGATCTCGTACTCCGGCAGCCCCACCCAGATCCCGCTCACCACCGCGGGCTTCGGCACCCGCACCGGCGACAGCAACCGTCCCACCCTGTACGAAGAGGGCCCCTGGGTCTACAAGCGCAACGGCCTCTACTACAACGTCTTCGCAGCGAGATGTTGCTCGGAGTTCGTCGCCTATTCGACGGCGCCCGGCCCCACCGGCCCGTGGACCTACCGCGGGACCGTCATGCCCACCCAGGGCAGCAGCTTCACCAACCACCCCGGCGTCATCGACTTCAAGGGCGGATCGTACTTCTTCTACCACAACGGCGCCCTGCCGGGCGGTGGCGGCTTCACCCGCTCGGTGGCCGTCGAGAAGTTCACCTACAACGCCGACGGAAGCATCCCCACGATCTCCATGACCACGGCCGGAGCTCCCCAGGTGGGCACGGTGAACCCCTACGCCCGCCAGGAGGCCGAGACGATCGCCTGGGCGTCCGGCGTGGAGACCGAACCCGCCGGCGAGGGCGGCATGAACGTCGGGTGGATCGAGAACGGGGACCACATCAAGGTCAAGGGCGTAGCCTTCGGCTCCGGCGCGACGTCCTTCAGCGCGCGGGTGGCATCGGCGACCAGCGGTGGCCGCATGGAGCTCCGCCTGGACGGCGCCAACGGCACGCTGGTGGGGACGTGCACCGTCCCGGGCACCGGCGGCTGGCAGGCGTGGACGACGGTCACCTGCCCGGTGAACGGCGCGACGGGCACCCGCGACCTGTACTTCAGGTACACCGGCGGCAGCGGCTACCTGTTCAACGTCAACTGGTGGCAGTTCACCGGCGGCTCCTCCGGCAACGACGCCTCGCCCCAGTAGCACCGAGCCTGCCGATGCTCCCGCCATGGCTCCTCCATCCACACGCATCGCCATCCGGACCAAGAACGGAGTGACGTGATGTCAGGACGCGGCTCCCTTTTCACCACCATCGCGGTCGCCGCCGCGGCGCTTCTCGTACTGGCGACGGGCGGCGCGGCGATGAGCAGCGACGCCGGCACAGCCGCGGCGCCCGCAGGCGCCCTCGCGACGACCGACGGATGCGGCAAGACCCCGACGCTGAGCAGCGGCACGCACTCGATCCAGACCAGCGGCAGGAACCGCTCGTTCATCCTCCGGCTGCCCGACGGCTACGACAACGCCACCCCCTACCGGTTGATCTTCGGCTTCCACTGGCTGGGCGGCACCGCCGCCGACGTCGACTCCGGCGGAGCCAGCGGATACCCCTGGTCCTTCTACGGCCTCAGGCAGCTGTCGGGCAACGGTGCGATCTTCGTCGCGCCCCAGGGCTTCAACAACGGCTGGGCGAACAACAACGGTGAGGACGTCACCTTCGTCGACGACCTGATCCGGCTCATCGAGGGGGACCTCTGCGTCGACACCTCGCAGCGCTTCGCGACCGGTTTCAGCTACGGCGGGGGCATGAGCTTCTCTCTCGCGTGCTCGCGGCCGGAGGTCTTCCGGGCGGTCGCGGTCTTCTCCGGCGCGCAGCTCAGCGGGTGCAGCGGCGGAACCCAGCCCGTCGCGTACATGGGGTTGCACGGCCTCGGAGACACCGTGCTCGGCATCGCGCAGGGACGGGCGCTGCGCGACAGGTTCGTCCGGAACAACGGCTGTACCGCGCAGAACCCGCCCGAGCCGAGTTCGGGCAGCCGCGGCCACATCGTCACCGCCTACTCCGGGTGCCGGGCCGGTTATCCGGTCGTCTGGGCCGCGTTCGACAACGGCCACACCCCCGCCCCGGTGGACGGCACCTACACCGACAACGGCGTCACGACCTGGACCAAGGCGGAGGTGTGGAAATTCTTCTCCCAGTTCGGGAGCTCCTCGTCGCCGACCCCCGCACCCGGTGGATGCACGGCCACGATGGAGACCGTCAACTCCTGGGGCGGCGGCTTCCAGTCCACCGTGACCGTCCGCGCCGGCGGCAGCGCCGTCAACGGCTGGACGGTCGGCTGGACCTGGCCGGGCGGGCAGACGATCAGCAGCCTGTGGAACGGCGTCCGCTCCGGCTCAGGAACCGGCGTGACCGTACGCAACGAGGCCTACAACGGCTCGATCGCCCCCAACGGCACCACCACGTTCGGCTTCACCGCGGGCGGCTCCCCGGCCACGCCCGCCCTTTCCTGCGACGCCTCCTGACCCGGCGCCGCGGGCACGCAGGTCAACCGGCCGACGGAGCCAGGCTCCGTCGGCCGGTCCCGCGACCGGCCCTCGGCCGCCGCCTCGCGCGCCCGTGACGTGGACGAATGGCGCGCGTTGACGTCGCGGCCCGGTCGTGCGGGGTCAAGGGCCGGAGGGCGGGCCGGCGCCGTGATCGGTCCCGGTCAGCAGGCGTCGTCCGGCGTGCTCGGGCCGGACGTTGGGGGTGCCGGCCGCCATGGCGTCGCCGGGCCGGCGGGCGAGCGAGGCGATGGTGTCCTCGTCGATCGTGACGCCCAGTCCAGCGGAGGAGCCGAGGATGAACGCGCCGTCCTCGACGGTCAGATCGAGGGACACCCCGAGCGGTGGCCGCAGGTCCTGCAGCTCGCTGACCAGGTGGTTCGGCACCGACGTCGCGGCGTGCAGCAGCCCGGCCGGAGTGGTGCCGATCGGGCTGACCGGCAGGTCGTGGGCGTGCGCCAGAGCGGATACGCGCAGGAAATGGGTGACTCCCCAGACAGCGGCGGTCTGGACGATGTCGACGGCCCCCGCCGCCAGCAGGGGCCGGTACTGATCGAGCCCGGTGAGGTTCTCGCCCGTGGCGATCGAGGCGCGGATCCCGCGGCCGACGGTGGCGAGACCTTCGGCGTCCCACCGCCGGACCGGCTCTTCGATCCACACCAGGTCCAGGGTGCGTTCCAGCTCGCAGACGTGCCGGACCGCCTGCTTCCGGGTCCAGGACTCGTTGACGTCGAGCATCAGACCCGGCCGCGATCCGTGCGCGGCCTCGGCCAGGACCTCTCGTACGAGGGCGAGGCGGCGCCGGTCACGTTCGAGGTCGAGGCCGCCCTTGAGCTTGGCCGCCCGCAGTCCGTGCCGGGCGTACTCCTGGTAGAGGGAGGCGAGTTCGTCGTCGGTCTGGCTGATGTCCAGGCCGGAGGCGTAGGCGGGGACCCGCCTGTCGCGACCGCCCAGCAGACGCCAGAGCGGCTCGCCGGCGGCCTGCGCCTTGATGTCCCACAGAGCGGTGTCGAGCGCGCCGATGGTCCCGAACACGGCGCCCGCGTGACCGGCCTTGAACGTCTGCCGCAGCATGCGGTCGTAGAGCGCCGTCACGCCGCGCGGATCCTCTCCCTCGATGGCGGCGAAGACGGTGTCGAGGTGGGCGTGCGGCCCGAGACCGACGCCGGTGATGCCTTCGTCGGTGTCCACCAGGATGATCGGCACCGGCACGATCCCGTCGGTGTGGACGCCGTTGGCGTCGCCGACGGTGCGGCCCCATTCATGCACTGTCGTCAGCGTCCGATACCCCGAGATGCGCATGTCAGCCCTTCGTGGAACCGGCGGTGACACCGTCGGCGATCTGGCGTTGCAGGAAGAGATAGATCAACAGGACCGGTACCGCGGCGATCAGAACTCCCGAGGCGAATTGGGGGATGTTGTCCGAGTACTGGCCGCGTAACGCGGTGACCCCGACCATGAGGGTGCGATGCTCCGGGGACGGCGTCATCAGCAGGGAGATGAGCACGTCGTTCCAGCAGAACAGAGCGTCGAGGATGCCGACCGACAGCAGGGCCGGAGCGCCGAGCGGGATCATGATGCGCCGGTAGACGCCGTAGGTGGAGTTCCCGTCGATCTTCGCGGCGTGGATGATCTCCACGGGGATGGTCCGGTAGTGGCTGGTCATCAGGAAGACGGTGAAGGGGAGGAACTGCGCGACGTAGGTCAGGATCAGTCCGGGGTAGGTGTCGATGAGGCCCCCGGCCGCCATGACCCGGGTCAGCGGCACCATGATCACCTGGAACGGGACGAACAACGCCGCCAGGCAGCCGAGGAACAACACCGAGGAGCCGCGGAAACGCAACTGGGCCAGTGCGAAGCCGGCCATCGACCCGAAGAGCAGCAGCAGGACGACCGCGGCCGTCACCACGAAGAGCGAGTTGGCGAAGTAGCGCGCCATGCCGACGCTGTTCCACGCCGCGGCGATGTTCTCCAGGTGCGGGGAGCTCGCCGGGGAGAACCGGTCGAAGATGTACTCCCGCCGGGTCTTCATGGCGACGTTGGTGGTGAACACGAGGGGATAGACGGTCGCCAGCGCGAGGAGCGCCATCGGGACGGCGGCCAGCCACCTGCCCAGGCGCCTGCCGCGCATCAGTCCTCCCTCCCCGCCCGGCGCAGCACCGCCACCTGAAGGATTCCGACCACGAGCATGATGAGGAACAACACCGTCGATGCGGCCGAGGCGAGTGCCGGCCGGTTCATCTGTCCCTGCTGGATCCAGACGTAGAACTCCGGCAGGTACGTCGAACCTTCCGGTCCGCCGCTGGTCATCACGTACAGCAGGCCGAACATCGAGGTCAGCATTCCGATCATGGTGGTCACGAAGACGAACTGGATGGTGCGCGACAGGCCCGGGACGATGACGTGCCAGATGGTCTGGGGAAGCGACGCGCCGTCCATGCGGGCGGCGTCCAGGAGCGCGGCGTCCAGAGTGGAGAAGCCGGCGAGGAAGACCACCAGGGCCATCCCGAACGTCGCCCAGACGTGCACGCCGATGACCGTGAACATGGCCAGGTCCGGGTCGCCGAGCCAGTCGACGGGGCCGAGGCCGATCTGTCCCAGGGCGGTGTTCAACGGGCCGTCGAAGCCGAGCATCAGGTTGAAGATCGCACCGACGATCACCGGCGAGAGCACGGCGGGGAAGAAGTAGACGCCGCGGAAGAGCCGATGCCCGGGCACCCGCAGATAGATGAACGTCGCCAGCAGGCCGGGGATCGCCACCGCGACGGGAAGCAGGAGCACCAGCAGTCCGACATTGCCCAGCGCGGTGCGGAACAACGGGTCGTTCAGCAGTTCGGCGTAGTTGTCGAAGCCGACGGCCATCCCGTTGCGCTCGCCGTCTCCGGTGAAGGAGAAGTTGACGCCCAGCACCAGCGGCCACAACCGCAGGGCCACGATGATCAGTACGGCTGGAGCCACCAGGACGAAGGGCGCGAAACGCTCGGCCCGCGCCCCGGGGGGACCTCCGATCGGCACGCGATCAACTCGCCTTGTCCGAGGCGGCCAGTTGCTTCACCGCGTCGTCGACGCTCGCGGACCCGCTCAGAAGCTGCTGGGACAGCCTGCCCATCAGCTCCAGGGTCTTGCTGGACAGCGCGACGTGCAGGGCGGGCTTGCCGGTCTTGATCTGGGGCACGATCGCCGCCACGGCGGGAGCGCCCTGCGACACGTCGATCGTGGTGTCGGAGGTGATCGCGCCGGCGCCGGTGTAGAAGGCGGCCAGAGCGTCGGTCGAGGTCAGCGATCGCACCAGGTCGGCTGCCAGTTCGGGATCCTTGGCCGACTTGGCGACCGCGTAGCCGATGCCGCCGTCGTAGGGAAGGACGGGCGTGGCCTCGCCGGTGACCACCGGGGCCGTCATGACGCCGACCTGACCGGCGCCCAGGAACTCGCCGAAGTCCTTCCAGTGCCCGACATCCGACATCAGCCCGATGATGGTGGCGGCCTTACTGGTGTTGAAGAGGGCGAAGGCGTCGTTGAACAGCGCGGTGGAGTTGGGCCCTTCGTTGTTCAGGCCGTCGTCGTTGACCTTCTTCCACAGCTTGAAGATCTCCTTCACGTGGGGAGAGGTCCAGTCGCGCTTCCCCGCGATCCAGTCGTCGTACTCCTCGGGCGTCAGGATTCCCGGCCCGAGGCCCGACATGAAGAACTGGATCCCGAAGCCTTCCTTGTTGCCGAGGGCGAGGCACCTGGCGCCGGCCGCCTTCTTGATGGCCGCGCAGCCGCTGACGAACTCGTTCCACGTCTTCGGCGGATCCGCGGGGTCCAGCCCGGCCTTCTGGTAGATCGTCTTGTTGTAGTAGATCGGGTGGCCCTGCAACGTCACCGGGGCGGCATAGACCTTGCCGTCCTTGCTGAAGGCGTCCCAGCCGGCCAGTCGCTGCCTGTCGTCGGCCACGTACCGGTCCAGCGGCAGCAGCGTGTCCACCCGGTCGCGGATCTGCCCGCCGCCGTTGAACAGCATGACGTCGGGGCCCTTCCCCGACTGGGTGGCCGCCCCGAGGAGCGTGTAGTACTGGTCGAACGGCTGGGCCACGAACTCGACGGTGACGTCGGGATGTTTCCTGGCGAAATCGGCCTTGGCCTTCTCCAGGTAGGAGGCCACGCCGGGTTCGCCGGATTTCCAGTCCCACACCACGATCGTGCTCGCGGTGTCCCCGGAGGAGGGCTGCGTCGGTGCGGCGCTCCCGCAGCCGGTCACGGCCAGGCCTGTGACGAGGACGGCCGACCATAGTCTTCGCTGCTTCATGGGTGTTGCCTCTCCAGAACGCGGCCGGCGTCCTCGGCCGTCTGCCACGGAAACGTAACTCGTATGATGTATGACGTCAACAGGGTTGCCATATACTGGCGCCGGTCGAGGCACTGGAGGGGCTATGACGGCATCGCGGGAATCGACCGGCAGCGACGCCGTCCCGCCCGCATGGGTCCGGCGGCCGGCCAGCCTCGCCAAGGCGGTGACGGCGGAGCTCGTCGAGCGCATCGTCCGAGGCGTGCACCCGTCCGGCACGCCCCTTCCCCCCGAGCCCGTGTTGTGCGAGACCTTCTCGGTGAGCCGGACCGTCGTGCGCGAGGCCGTGAAGATCCTCCAGGAGAAGGGGCTCGTCCAGGTCCGCCAGGGCGCGGGCACCATGGTCACCCCGCCCACGATGTGGGACATGCTCGACGAGCTCGTGCTCGCCGCGACCATCGACATGGACGAGAGCCTGGGCATCCTCGACGACCTCGTCGTCACCCGCCGGCTGCTCGAGTCCGACATGGCCCACCTCGCCGCCCGCGTGGCAGGCGAGGAGACCGTCGAGCAGCTGCGCGCGCTCGTGGACCGGATGGACGACCTCGTGGACGACCACGTCACCTACGCCGACCACGACCGAGCCTTCCACGACGTGATCATGCAGGCGTCCGGCAACCGCATCGCCCGGGGCGTGGTGCGAGCGCTGGAGAGCCAGGTGATCAACACCGCCCGCTACATGGGCAAGCCGGAGCGCGCTCTGTGCGTGGCGTCCAACCAGGGCCATCGCCGGATCTACGAGCGCATCGCCGCCCACGACCCCGACGGCGCCGCCGAAGCGATGTTCACGCACATCACCGAGGCCTGGCTCGTCCGGCGCAACGCGCCGAGCGCCCCAGTGCGCCTGCAACGCTAGCGCCCGGCCGCCGTCCTCGACTGCCGCAGCGACATCACCGCCCAGGGCGCGAGCTCGACGTCGACGTTCAGCACGCCGTCGTCGGGCACGGTCAGCGTGAACCTGCCGAGCGAGCCGGCGACCCGACCGCGATCGCCGCGGCCATAGAGCTCGGCGTCTCCGTCCCCGGCGAGCTGTCGGTCACCGGGTTCGACGACACGCCGCAGGCCCAGTGGACCACGCCCCGGCTCACGCCCGTCCGGCAGCCCCTGCTCGGCATGGGCCGGATGGCCGTCGAGACCGTCTTCGGCATGGCGGGCGGTGTCCAGCCCGCCTCCCGGCACCTCCAGCTGGCGACGACCCTCAGCATTCACGACTCGACGGGGCCTGTCTCTCCGCTCGCTTAGCCCCAGGTCGGCAGGGGCACCGGCCGCCCTGGCCGGACCAGGGCGGCGCCACGCCCGGTCCAGCCCGCACGATCCGGTCAACGTTATACCTGATGAACGGCCGTCCGAAAAGGTCTTGTTTCTGCAATCGTGATCGCTTACCGTGACGCTGCAAACGTAACCGATAACGATTGCAACTGGTGAGGGCGGCATGGCCGAGGGTGGCGCACCGGTGACGATGAGCGATGTCGCACGATCGGCGGGCGTCTCCACCGCCACCGTGTCGCGGGTGGTCAACGGGCGTTACGGCGTCAGCGCGAGAACGATCGCGCAGGTCCGTTCGGCCATCGAGCAGCTCGGCTACGAGTCGAGCCTGGTGGCGACGAGCCTGCGGCGCAGCCGTACGAACGTCCTGGGGCTGGTGACCCACAGCTTCCAGTCCTACACGGCCGAGGTGCTCAAGGGCGTGATGGACGAGCTGAGCCAGTCGGGCTTCGACCTGATCATCTACGCCAACAGCGACCTTTACGGGTCCTATTCCGAGGGCTGGGAGCAGCGGCATCTGGCCCGCCTGGCGGGCACGCTCACGGACGGCTCCATCGTGGTCACGCCCTCGGGCGAGGTGCGGAGCGGCACTCCGGTCGTGGTCATCGATCCGGCGGTGGGCTCGACGGCGCCGTCGGTGACGGCCGACAACTTCGCCGGTGCCACCGCGGTGGCCGGGCATCTCCTCGGCCTGGGGCATCGGCGGATCGCCTTCATCGCCGGCCGCTCCAGCCTGGCCTCCGCGGTGGCGCGCGAGGAGGGCTACCGGAGGGCGCTGACCGACGCAGGCATCCCCGTCGATCCGGAGCTGATCGCGAGAGGGGACTTCACTCCCGAGTCGGCGGCGCCGCTCGCGCGGGCGCTGCTGGACAGGCAGGACCGCCCGACGGCGATCTTCGCGGCGAACGACGGCATGGCGCTGAAAACCCTGGAGGTCGCAAGAGACCTGGGGCTCGACGTTCCCGGCGACCTGTCGGTGGCCGGCTTCGACAACATCCCGGACTCCGCGCTGGCCGAGCCGGGGCTGACCACGGTGGACCAGTCGATGTACCTGCTCGGGAACGAGGCCGCGCGCATGTTGAAGTCGCTGGTGCGCGGCGATTGGGAGGGCCCCGGCCAGATCGTGCTCCCGACCCGCCTGGTGGTGCGCGGCTCGACCGCGGCGCCGAGTACTGCGTGAGAACGTGACGCCACCCACAGGTGCGGCGTCTCAGCACACCTGAACGTTCGCGGCAACGAACGGCAGGTGGGCAAGTCGAACCCCTACGGACGGAGGTGTTGACAGAACCCAACACAACCATCGCTGATCTAGGCCGGCCCGCAGGTAACCATCCGTGGCCAGGCCATCAAGGGAGTTTCTGCATGCCTTTTTTACCTTATCACGGCAGGTCGCGCCCCCAGGGCGTGCGCCGGCTCACGTCGGTGATCGCCGCCGGCGTCATGGCGATCGCGGCGGTGTTGCTCGCGCCGGGGCCGGTGGCGGCGGCCGACACGCCATGGCTCACCGTCTCCGAGGACGGCTACGCGTCGTTCAGCGTCCCGGCGGCCGCCATCGAGGGCGCCGCGGGGCAGGTCGTCATCGAGGGGAACTTCGGCCCCTCTGCCGCCTGGGCGGAGTTCGGCCTGACCCGCCGGGGCGATGTCTACTCGGGGGTCCTCGGCCCGCTCAAGCCGGGCCTGTACTCCTACCAGGTCACGGCCGATGGCACCGGCCTCAAGGATCCGACGAACAGCACCAAGGTGGCGTCCAAGCCCTTCTGGAGCACCTTCTTCGTGCCGGGCGACGCGGTGCGCCCGCTGGCGGACGTGCCCGAGGGACAGGGCGGCAAGGTCGAGACCCTGACCTACCGGGCCGGGAAGCAGGAGAAGTCGGCTCTGGTGTGGACGCCGCCCGGCTACCCCGTTCCTGGCCCCAAGGCGTATCCGGTGCTGTTCCTGCAGTCCGGTGACGGTGTGAGCGCCACCGACTGGCTCGACCTCGGCCGGGCCAAGCAGATCTTCGACAATCTGTCGGCTCAGCGGGACATGGAGCCGATGGTGGTCGTGATCAGCGACGGGCACGGGTCCGCCGGCGACAAGGAGGTGAAGGATCTCCGGAAGGCGGTCGAGGACCGCTACCGCATCCACCGGGACCCCGCGCATCAGGCGATCGCCGGTGTGACCGAGGGCGGGACGCGGGCTCTGCGTGCCGCGCTGACCCGCCCGACCCATTTCGCCTACGCCGGTTCGTTCTCAGGCCTCCTGGCGGACGGCGTCGGCCGGGCGAACGCGAACACGATCAACCGCCACGTCAAGCTGCTGCGTCTGTACACGGGGAACGTGACGGATCCCGCGTACAACGCGACCAACCGCCTGACGAAGGCGCTGGACCGCGCCCACGTCACGTACGAGTTCGACGGGGTCAACCCCGACGCCGGGGCCAACTGGAACGCCTGGCAGGAGAACCTGATCGACTTCGTGCCGCGGCTGTTCCGCAAGGTGTCGGATCACGGCCCGAGCGACGGTCACGGCCGGCTGAAGGGCGAGTTCACCCCGCCGGCGCCCGGCACCACTCCGACGCCGTTCGTGGCCGAGGACGGGTTCGTCACCTTCGAGACCACCACGGACTTCCAGGACGCCCAGCAGGTCACGGTGTGGGCGAACTGGGCTCCCAACGGGAGCTGGCTGCGCATCCCGCTGTCCCGTGCGGGCGACCGCTGGCGAGCGACCGTGGGTCCGCTCGACCCGTGGTTCTACTACTACCGGCTGATGGTGGATCGGGTCGCGGTCAAGGACGCGTCGAACCCGACGAAGGTGACCTCGGAGCCGACGTGGAGCACCTTCTTCGTCCCCGGCGACAGGGCGCGCCTGCTCTCGGACGTTCCCGCCGGCAAGGGCGGCAAGGTCGAGAGCATGACGTACCGGAGCGGTGTGGCGAATGAGGACCGGACCGCGCTGGTGTGGACCCCGCCCGGCTACGACCCGGACCGCGCGGAGCCGTACCCCGTCTTCCACCTCCAGCACGGTGGCGGACAGAATTACACGGACTGGGTCGAGATGGGACGTGCGAAGCAGATCCTCGACCACCAGTTCCTCGACGGGGATCTGGTGCCGATGGTGGTCGTGATGGGCAACGGCAACGTGCCCGACTTCAACAAGGAACTGCTGGAGAACATCGTTCCGGCTGTCCGTGACCGCTACAACGTCTCCAGCGACCCGTCGCAGCAGGCCCTCGCCGGCCTCTCGATGGGAGGCGGGCAGACGTTCGGGGTGCTCAAGGCGCACCCGGGCACGTTCGCTTATGTGGCGGCGTTCTCGGCCGGCTTCGGCAGCGGCGCGGGCGTCGACGCGGAGGCGATCAACAACGGGACCACGTTGTTGCGCCTGTACGTCGGCGACCAGACCGACTTCGTGTACCCGTCGTTCACGACGTCCCTGGCCACCCTGGACGACCTCGGCATCCGCTACGAGTTCGACGGGGTCACCCCGGGGCCGCACGGTTGGGACGTGTGGCAGAAGAACCTCATCGACCTGGCGCCACGCCTGTTCAAGCGCTAGGGGGCCTTCCCGGGCGCTGTCGGACATCGATGATGTTAGCGCTCACACAAGGGCGACACGAACGGGCGGGGCACAGGTCGCGTCACCTGTGCCCCGTCCCGGTCGGTCGCTCGATCACAGCGGCAGCGCAGGAACCTCCGTGCGCTGCGATCCAGAGGGAAACATGCCAATGAAGAAGAAAACGCTCCTTGTCGCGGCAGCCATGCTCGCCGCCGCGACCGCGCTCGCCTCCTGCTCCTCCAGCGAGCAAGGAGGCGGGAACGACGCGAGCGGAAACGACGCGAGCAACTGCACGAACACGATCCCCAAGAAGGACCTTCCGGTCGTGACGATGTGGGGCTGGTATCCCAACATGCAACTCGTCGTCGACAACTTCAACAAGCAGAACGGCGAGGTGCAGGTCTGCTGGACCAACGTCGGCCAGGGCAGTGACGAGTACGACAAGTTCCAGACGTCCATCTCGGCGGGCACGGGCGCACCCGACGTGATCATGATCGAGATGGACCGGATCCCGACCTTCCAGATCCAGAACGCGCTCGTGGACATCAAGAAGTACGGCTTCGACGGCGTCAAGGCCGACTACAGCGAGGGCGCGTGGAAGGACGTCTCGGTCGGTGACGCGGTCTACGGCGTTCCGGTCGACGGCGGCCCGATGGCGATGATCTACCGCAAGGACATCTTCGACAAGTACGACATCAAGCCGCCGAAGACGTGGGCCGAGTACGAGCAGGCGGCGCAGAAGATGAAGGACGCGGGTGGCCCGCAGTTCGGTGACTTCGCCGCGAACGTGTCCGCCCTCACGATGGCGCTGCAGATCCAGAAGGGCGCCGTGCCGTTCACCTACGACCCGGCGCAGCAGAGCACGATCGGCATCGCGCTGAACGACCAGGGCTCCAAGGACGTGCTCGACTACTGGGCGGGCCTCGCGCGCAAGGGGCTGGTCGGGACGCAGGACCAGTTCACGCCCGAGTACATCTCCGGAGTGATCAACGGGAAGTACGCGACGTACATCTCGGCGGCCTGGGCGCCCGGCTACCTCACCGGCGCCGGCGTCGGCAAGGGCGAGGACACCGGCAAGTTCGCGGTGGCCCCGCTGCCGCAGTGGGATGCCGACAACCCCGTGCAGGTGAACTGGGGCGGGTCGGCCTTCTCCGTGACGAGCCAGGCGAAGAACCCCGAACTCGCGGCGAAGGTGGCGTACGGCCTCTACGCCGACAAGGAGTCGCTCACCCACGGCTGGACCAACCAGATCATCTTCCCGCTGAACCTCAAAGCGCTCAACGACCCCGAGTTCGTGAACCTGAAGGTGGACTTCTTCGACGGCCAGCAGGCGAACAAGGAGGTCTACGTCCCCGCGGCGAACGCCTACAAGGGTGTCACCTACAGCCCGTTCGGCCAGTACTACTTCGACGCCATGACCAAGCAGGTCAGCGCGCTCATCAAGGGCTCCGACACCGGCGCGCAGGCGGCCGACCGGCTGCAGGAGGACGTGGTGGGCTACGCCCAGGAACAAGGTTTCACCGTCAAGTGACGAGCAGGGTGGGCCGCGCCCGTCTTCGGCCGGCCCACCCGTGATCTGCCAGCACCGACATTCCGGAGCCCAACGTGACCATTCTGATCGAGAAGAGCACACCACCCACCCAGGAGAGGACACGCAGAACCCGCGGCACGGTTCGCCTCCGCGAGCATCTGATGGGGTGGCTCTTCGTCGGGCCATTCGGAATCGTCTTCCTCGCCCTGCTCATCGCGCCGCTCGGGTACGCGTTGTACCTCAGTCTCTTTCAGAAGAAGCTGATCGGCGGCACCAGCTTCGTCTTCCTCGACAACTACGTGAAGGCGTTCAGCGACCCGAGCTTCCTGTCGGGGTCGTGGTTCGTCATCCGCTTCTCGCTGGTCTCCATTCCGCTGCAGATCATCATCGCCCTCGCGATGGCCCTGATCCTCGATGCGGTGACCTCCCTGTTCACCCGCTTCTCCCGCCTCATGATCTTTCTCCCCTACGCGATTCCCACGGTCATCGGGGCCGTCATGTGGGGGTTCCTGTACAGCAGGAGCTTCGGGCCGTTCTCCGACATCTTCGGGTTGTTCGGCGCCACCCCGCCTGACTTCCTCAGCAGCAATCTGATCTTCTACGGTCTGGTCAACGTCGTGACCTGGCAGTGGGCCGGCTACTACATGATCATCCTGTATGCGGCGCTCCAGGGCATCGACCCGGCACTCTATGAGGCCGCCCGCATGGACGGCGCCGGCAAGTGGCAGATCGCCCTGCGGATCAAAATCCCGCTGATCGCCCCAGCGCTGATCCTGATCCTGGTCTTCTCGCTCATCGGCACCCTGCAGTTCTTCAACGAACCACAGATTCTGCGGTCGCTCGCGGCCGGCACCATCGGGCCGGACTTCACCCCCAACATGTACGCCTACCAGCAGGCGTTCTCACTCGCGAACTTCAACTACGGATCGGCGATCTCCTTCGCTCTCGGCGGGATCGTGTTCGTCGGCGTCTACGCCTTTCTGTTCTTCACCCGCAAGCGAAGGAGCTTCCTGTGACGAATGCCCCCTCCCGCGCCGGCGCCCGCCGCCGGCCACAACGCCATCTCCCCCTGCAGGTGCTCCTCGGCTTTCTGGTCGTGTACTTTCTCGTGCCGTTCTGGTGGGTCATCGTCAACAGCTCCAAAGACGCCCCCGGCCTGTTCGGCGGCGGCAACACCCTGTGGTTCGCCACCGAGATCGACTACGTCGGCAATCTCCAGCAGCTGTTCACCTACGACAACGGGATCTACGGCAGGTGGATCCTGAACTCCACGTTGTACGCCGTCGCGGGCGGGATCGGCGCCACGATCCTGGCCGTCATGGCCGGCTACGGATTCGCCAAATACCGATTCGCCGCCAGACGCTTCAGCTTCGCACTCGTGCTCGGCGCGCTGATGGTGCCCGCGACGGCCCTGGTGATTCCGACCTTCATGATGTTCTCCCAGCTCGGACTGACGAACACGATCTGGGCGGTGATCCTCCCCTCGCTTCTCAACCCCTTCGGGGTCTATCTGATGCACGTGTACGCGCGCGACGCGGTTCCCGACGAGATCCTGGACGCGGCGCGGGCCGATGGCGCGGGTGAGATACGAACGTTCCTCCAGGTCGCGTTCCCGCTGATGCGGCCTGCGGTGGTCACCGTGCTGCTCCTGTCCGCCGTGGCATCCTGGAACAACTACTTCCTGCCCCTGGCCATGCTCTCCGACAACCGCCTTTTCCCCGTCACCGTCGGACTCGGCCTCTGGCAGGGGATCGCCTCGGCGAACAACGCGGGCAGCACCTCCCTCTGGAGCCTCATCATCATGGGCGCGCTCGTGTCGGTCATCCCCCTCGTCATCGCCTTCTTCACTCTTCAACGACACTGGCGCGGAGGGCTGTCCGTCGGTGGCCTGAGATGAGCCGCGGCACATGCGCCGTCGCGTCAGGCGCGATGTGCGGCGGCAAGGCGCCCGGCCCGGGTCCGTGGACGGCGCGGATTCACCGGAGGGTCGCCTCGGCGAGGAACTGGGCGAAGCGTTGCGGCGTGCCGGCGCGGGCCAGCATCGCGCGCTGCCTGTCGGCACCCGTACCGTGAAGGACGAGGCAGCGGAGCAGGCCGGCGATCGGCTCGGGCTCGGGCAGGCGGTTCAGGACGGCATCCGCCAGATGGTGGTGCGGCGCCAGGAATCCGGTGTACGGATCGACGGCGTGCGCGGCCAGGCCGTGCCGGGCGGCGGCGCGCAGGTCGGCGGTGATCCGCCGGCCGCTGATGACCTTGACCGGCACGCCGCGTCGCTCGTCGTCGATCGCCAACGCGACCAGGGCCCGTGCCAGTCCGGCGACCAGAACGGTGTCATCGACCGTGAGGCAGACGTCCATGATGCGCACCTCCACCGTGGGGTAGCGCGGTGACAGGCGAGCGTGGAAGTAGACACCCCGCTCGTCCAGCGCATCCCCCCGGAGGATCAGGCGGCGTACGGTGGCGTCATAGGCGGCCGCGGATCGCCACACCCGGGGAGGCACCGCCGAGGGCCTGCGGGTCCACCAGGGGTAGCGACTGCTTGCCCAACCGGTGTCGCAGCCGTCGGCGATGGGAGAGTTGACGCTGAGCGCCAGCAGCGTGGCGAGGTACGGCCGCAACCGCGCCAGGACCCGCACGCCCAGTTCCCGTGAGGGCACGCCGACGTGCACATGGCACCCGCAGGTGCCGGGGCCGGCGGCCAGGAAACCGTAGCGGGCCATCAGCTGCAGGTAGCGGGGATCGGCCGTGACCGGGCACGGGCCGGGGCCAGGCTGCGGTGGTATGCCGGTGGCGACCAGATGGCAGTCCAGTTCCGCCGCCGCGCGGGCGGCCAGCCGTCGACTCCGCGCCAGCTCCTTCCCCACCTGGCCCAGATCCGTGCACACGCCGGTGACGGTCTCCAGCTGGTAGCGCAGGAATTCATGCTTGACCAGCGGCTCGCCGCCGAGCAGGGCCAGGATCGCGGGCGCCCGGTCGGCCGGACGCCCGTCGGAGCGGTCCAGCAGGACGAACTCCTCCTCCACGCCCAGAGTCAGGGTGGGGCTTCCGCCGTGCTCCGCACGGGCGGATGAGAGATCCGTTCTCATGAGCGGCCCCCTGAAGCGCAAGCCACTTCGCGGCAGATGATCACTCACGTGGTTGTCCGACCCGGCTCGGCCTCCGTCGCAGATGTGAGCCGGCACCGGTTCACTACCCTCGTCTCGAAGGCTCTTGCCCGCAGACGCCACGGTACTCACCCGGCGCCGAGGCGATTTCCCGGTTCGTGCGGCCGGGGCCGCTCAGCCGCGGCGTTCCACCGGTCCGGACGACTCGCGGATCACCAGCTCGGTGGGCAGGCGGATCGCCTCGCCCTCGCGTGGTGACCGTGCGGCGAGCTGCTCGATCAGGAGCTCCACCGCGAGCCGGCCGGCGTGCGAGCCGGGCCCGGCCAGGGTGCTCAACGAGGGATGGACGAAGTCGGCGGCGAAGATGTCGTCGAACCCGATCACGCTGACGTCGGCCGGGACGCGGACACCACGCTGGGCGAGGCGCCGGATGATGCCGATCGCCAGGAGGTCGTTGTGAGCTATGACCGCCGTCGCATCGGTGCGCAGCGCTCCGTCGGCGGCGGCCCCGCCGCCCGCGACGTTGGGGGCGTACGGACCGATCCGGTGGGCCGTCAGACCCTGCGCTCCGGCCTCGGCGCCCAGTGCCGCCCAGCGCGTCGCGCCCATCCAGGAGCTGGGAGGCCCGGCGCAGTAGGTGAGGCTCCGGTGCCCGAGCGAGGCCAGGTGCTCCAGGATCTGCTGGCAGCCGGTGACGGTGTCGAACGTCACGCTGGTCAACCCGGGCAGCTCTCGGTTGAACAGGACGATCCGGTGCAGTTTGGCGAGGTCACGCAGGACCTCGTCGCCGAGCCGGCTGGAGGCCAGCACGAACCCGTCCACGCCGGTGGCCAGGCCGCGGATCTGGTTCTCCTCGATGCGCCGGGACTCCTCGGCGTTGACGATCACCAGAGTGGCGTCGGACGCCCGCGCGCGCTGTTCGGCGCCGCGGATCAGCTCGAAGAAGTGGGGATTGGTGATGTCGGACAGCACCAGGGCGATGGTGCGGTGGCGCAGACCCGCAAGAGCGCGGTTCTGCGGCCTGTGCTGATAGCCGAGCTGCGCGGCGGCCGCGACGATCCGCTGTCGCGTCGCCTCGTTGACCCGGCCGGGGTTGTTGAACGCCCGGGAGACCGTCGACGCTGCCACGCCGGCGGCTTGCGCGACGTCGAAGATGGTGGGCTGCACGAACGCATCTAGCCACGAATATGGAAATTCTGGCAACACCTTGCAGAAATTGTCGCGTCGTACCTACGTTGCGATCATGCCGGCCACACGGTGACGTGTCGGGCGAGAGGAGCGAGGGATGTCGCAGCCCGGGCGAAGAGGTCAAGCTGTGCAGCACGAGCAGCGCACGATCGGCAGTCGGGTCAGGCGGTGGTCCGCGGTCGTGACGACCGGCGCCATGCTGGCCGTGTCACTGACGTCGGTGGGGGTGACGCCGGCACAGGCGGCATCGACCGACTTCACCATCTTCGACGGCCGCACGACCGCGCCGATCCTCATCGACCCGTCCTATGGCGGCGATCACGCCGATCGGGACTACGGACAGGTGCGTCGCGCGGTCCAGGATTTACGCCAGGACGTCGCCATGGTGACCGGGGCGATCGACCCCGGCGAGGTGCAGAGCCTGTTCGTCGACGACGAGCCGGCCAAGGAAGCGCGGCTGGCGAAGGCCGACCGCAGGAAGACGCCGGCCCTGCTGACCGAGGCCGCGGGCCAGAAGACCGCGATCATCGTCGGCCAGCTCGGTCAGAGCCGGCTGATCGACGAGATCGTCGAAGCCGGCAAGTTCGACGAGGCCGCCGGGATCGAGGGCAGGTGGGAGGCGTACGCGGCCAAGACCGTCAAGAACCCGGTCCCCGGGGTCGGCAAGGCCCTGGTGATCGCGGGCAGCGACGCCCGCGGGACGATCTACGGGATCTACTCCGTCTCCGAGGAGATCGGGGTCTCGCCGTGGTACTGGTACGCCGACGTACCGGTCAGGCAGCGCGACGACATCAAGGTCAAGGGCAAGGCCAGGGTCGACGACGGGCCGGACGTCAAATACCGCGGAATCTTCGTCAACGACGAGGAACGCACCGTCGCGTGGGCGAAGAAGAAGTTCCCCACCGGCAAGGGCACGCCTGAGGTCAACTACTACCGGCACGTCTTCGAGCTGATGTTGCGGCTCAGGCTGAACACGCTCTGGCCGGCGATGCACCTGGCCTCGACGGCGTTCAACGCGGTCACCGACACCGGGACGTACGACAACGGAACACCGGTCAACGCGCGCGAGGCGGCGGCGTTCGGCATCGTCGCGTCCTCCTCCCACGCGGAGCTGATGCTGCGCAACAACGAGGGCGAATGGCGACAGTGGTACGACCGCAACAAGGACGCGTGGGACATCAAGGGCCCGGACGCCGTGGCGGCCTTCGACTATTCGATCAACAAGCCCGCGATCCTGGAGTACTGGCGCCAGCGCGTGGTCGCCAACGCCGGCTTCGAGAACATCCTCGCCCTGGGCATCCGCGGCGTGCACGACAGCGATCCGGTGTTCACGCCCGGTAACCCGTACGGGTTCAAGGACAAGATCGAGATGTTGGCCGACGTCATCCGCGAGCAGCGCCGGCTGATCGCGGAGATCTACGGCAGAGCCGACGCCGTGCCCCAGGTGTTCATCCCCTACAAGGAGATGAACGATCTCTACAACGCCGGACTGAAGGACCACATCCCCGGCGACGTGACCCTGATGTGGGCCGAGGACAACCATGGTTACCTGCGCCAGGTGCCCACGCGGACAGAAGCGGCCCGGTCCGGCGGGAACGGCGTCTACTACCACATCTCCTACTGGGGCGAGCCGAAGAGCTACCTGTGGCTGAACTCGACGCCCATGTCCCTCATGGTGCAGCAACTGCACCGGGCGTGGAACTCCGGTGCGGGACGCTACTGGATCCTCAACGTCGGGGACATCAAGCCCGGCGAGATCAAGCTCGACCTGTTCGCCAAGCTCGCGTGGCACGTCGAGGGCTACGACGACACGAACATCGGCAAGAAGTTCCTCACCGAGCACGTGCAGAGGGACTTCCGGCTGAAGGGCGGCGACGCGGCCGCGGTCGTCGACGCGCTGGAAAGGTTCGACGTGCTCGAGAACACCAAGCGCGCCGAGTCCTGGGGGGAGGTCAACTCCTCCAACGCGAACTCGGGAAGGATCCACAACGGTCAGGTCTTCCCCTTCAGCGCCACCTCGGACGGGGACGAGCTCCAGCGCTACATCAACGAGTCCAACGAACTGGTGGCGGTTCTCGAGCGCGTTTCCGCGAAGCTCGACCCCCGCTATCGCTCCACGTTCTACCAGCAGGTGCTCCACCGAGTCCGGTCCTACCGCAACATGGCCGAGCAGATCGGCTACTACTGGAAGAACCAGCTCGCCGCCGCCCAGGGCCGTTACGCCAGCGCGGGAAGTTACGAGCTGCTCTCGAAGCAGGCCCGTCAGCGCGTCTTCACCGACGAGGACCACTGGAACACGATCAGCGACGGCAAGTGGGACGACGCCATCGGCCACAGCCATCCCGAAGGCTTCCCGAACGAGGGCGCCGTCATGCTCACCAACGACCGGTATGCCCGGGTGGCCACACCGGCCGACGCGGTGGGCGCCGCCGCCGAGGGGAGCAAGGAGCCCGGCCGCGGCACGCTGACGTTCAACTCGGCCGCGCCCGACGACAAACGCTTCTTCGACGTGTTCTCCCGGGACGACGTGGCCGACCCGCAGGAGTGGGTCGCCGAGGCGGACGCTCCGTGGATCATCCTTTCCCGGCGCTCGGGCAAGACCGCGACAGAACAGCGCGTCACGGTGACGGTCGCCAAGAAGAACCCGGCCACGACGGGGACGATCCGGGTCTTCAACGCCGTCGACGGCGTCAAGGCCGGCGACCCGGTCGCGACGTTCACGGTCAAGGCGGAGCGGGCAGCCGTGGATCTGCGCCGTGCCGCCGAGCCGGCGCACCTGGAGGCCGGCGGACACGTGACCATCGAGGCCGAGCACTTCTCCGAGAACGTGCCCGGCGCCGACGGCAGCCGCTGGGCGCCACTCCAGGGCGTGGGCCAGCGCGGGGCATCGATGGGCAGCTTCCCGGAGATCGCGCCCCGGGTCGACTCGGGCTTCGAGACGACCGCCCGCCTGAGATACCGGGTCCACTTCACCTCCACCGGGAAGTTCACCGGGACCTTCTACCGCATTCCGACGCTGAACGAGGGCACGGACGACGACGGCACGCCGCGAACCGCACGCACGGCGATCGGGCTCGACAAGCAGGCCCCCAGCCTGCTGCGCGGCAACTCCGTCGCCGGTACGAGCACCAGCCCCTGGGGATTCAACATCATGCATGCCATCGAACCCCTGCGGTTCACCGTAGACGTGACCACACCGGGCTGGCACGACCTCGTGGTCTACCGCTCGGACGCGGCGATCCTCTTCGACCGGATCATCATCGAGACCCGCGCCGGCGCGGCCGGTGACGGCCTGGTCGGCCCGCCCGAGAGCCCGAACAACATCGCCGCTCCCCAGAAGGCCACCGTGGCGCCTCTTCCGCCCGCGATGCCGGAGCTCCACCGGCTGCCCGCCATCCAGACGTCGGTGGGCGAGACGAGCACGGTCGACGGCGTGCGGGACGTGGAGGCCGCGGGGTCCGACAACACGACCGCCGCGTCGGTCGCCGTGGAGGACGGCCGCATCCGGGTCACCGGGCACAGGGTGGGGACGGCCGAGCTCTCCATCACCGCCGGTGGCGGGCAGGCCTGGGTGGCGCCGGTCACGGTGGGCAGGGCCGAGGGCTCGCCGACCGGCCCGTACGAGGAGCGGGACGGCCTGGCGGTCATCGACGCGGCCGACGCGCTCGAGAAGAGTGCCGCCGCCCACGCCACCGACAGCAACAACGGGACGCACACCTGGGCGCTGGCCCGTAACGGCCTCCAGGTCGTCCCGCCGGCCGACGCCGGCGCCAAGGCGAACTGGCTGGCGACCACCGCGGCCCAGGCCGAGGCGTTGTTCGAGGCCGGCCCGGCAGAGAAGGTCAACGGAAGCTCCGCGGCAGGCGCACCACCGCGGCTCGACTTCACCGTCGACATCCGGACCGGTGGCACGTACTACCTGTTCGCCAACACGAGCAACCCGAACCCCGACGCCGACTCCTACCACGTGCTCGTCGACGGGCAGTGGAGATACCACTCGAGCAAGTCCGGGCCGGAGACCGGGTTCGAGACCTGGTACGGCAGCACGAGCGTCGCCGCCGCCGCGCTGGCGCTCGAGCCGGGCGAGCACACGATCTCGCTGGCGCCTCGTGAGGCGGGGCTGGTGCTCAACCAGATCGTGCTGACCACGGACGACACCCCCGGCCTGACCGGCTTCCAGGACCCCAGCAGCCGGGGAGCGAGCGCGTCGTCGCAGGCGAAGGTGGGATGAGCACCTTCGCCTGGCTTCTTGCCGGACCCCAGCGCGCCGTGCAAGGCCGTGATCTCATCCCATACTTCAGTTGACATATCGGACTTGCAAAATGCAAGCTTACTGTTCGCAGGGGTTGCGGGCGGCACATGGACCTGTCATGTGCCGACATAACCCCACAGAATGGAGAACCTCATGTCCTTCCAGGCGTATCTGGACAACATTGAAGGCAAGACCGGGCTGACGCCACGGGAGTTCATCGCCCTGGCGAAGGGGCGCGGCTTCGACGACCCGTCCGTGAAAGCCGGTGCGATCATCGACTGGCTCAAGGAGGACTACGGCCTCGGACGTGGACACGCGATGGCCCTGGTGCACGTGATCAAGAAGGGTCCGCAGATCGACGCCAAACACGTCGGCAGCTCGGGCTCCCATCGCGACGAGTCCGACACGCTGTGGCTCGACGGCAAGGACAACCGGCCCTGACCAGCCAGCCCCTGACCAGCCGGCCAACCTGAAGAAGGACTAGATCGCACGAGAGTCTGGTCGAAGGACGGCAGGGTCACGTGACCTTCTCTCGCGGCGCCCTCGGGCCAGATGGCGGTCACGGGGAAATCGCGAGCAATTGTCATGAAGGCTGGGCGGCAGGGGCGCAGAGCTCGCGGTATGCCTCGCGCAGTTCGGCGGCCTCGGGTGCGCGTCTTGTTTCCAAACCTCTGACCACCTCGGCTGCCCGCCAGTAGTTGGACGGAACGAGGAGTCCGCTGGTCATCGCGGTGAGAGTCAGGTGTCCAGCCTCGTCGGGCTGGTCGGCGGCCAGGAGCGCGAGCGCCAGGTCGAGCCGCGCGGCCACCGCCCTGCGTGGCCGTGGCGGGCCGTCTGTCGTCGACTCCAGCCGGGCGAGCACTCCTCGGGAGTACGGCTCGGCCGATGGATCACCGAGCCAGCACAAGGTGGTCGCGATATAGGCGTCGGACTTGGCGGGATCGTACCGGAAGTGGTGTTCGGGCCGGTCTGGGACATGCAGAGGCGCGACGAGCCGCATCACCCGGTTCAGCGTCTCGTGGGTCTCCCGGGCCTCGCCGAGGCGTGCACAAGCCCGGCCCTCCTGCGCGGTCGCCTGGATGTACGCCGAACTTCCGCTGGGCGCGACTCGTTGCGCTGCCAGGGCAAAGGTCAGGGCTCGACCGAAGTCGCCTTCTGTGAGGACCTGCCACGCCTCCGTCTCCAGACACCAGGCGGCGATCTCGCGATGCTCTGTTTCCTTGGCGAGCTGGGCAGCCGTCCGAAGCCGCGCGGCGGCGGCCGGAAACCAGCGCAGGTCGATGAGGCAGGTCGCGGCGAGGAGAGAGAGCCAGCCGCCGGCCACCAGGAGCCGCCGATGCTCGGTGAGCGTCTTCTTGGAGTCCAGGAGTTGGGAGACGTAGTAGAGGTGACGGCGCACCCGCACCAGCAACTCGCGGGGCGGAGTCTCGGGGTAGGCCACGGCCAGGTCATCGACCGCCAGTTCCAGCCGTTCGAGTGTCTCCCGCCCGACCTCGGTGGCGGCGGCGCGGCGAGCCAGTTCCAGAGCGTCCCACTCGTCGTCACCGGCGAACCCGAGGGTTCCATGGTTGTGCTCGAACAACTCGTCCTCGGTGAGGTCGAAGGCGCGGGCGTACAGGAGGCGGTAGGGGTCGTCGGGCTGGTTGTGCCCGGCCTCGTACGCCTTGATCCGGCGCACGATGCTCTCCCGGGAAGGGAGCCGAGCGCGTACGTCGTCGTCAGCCGCCTCGGCCAGGCGTCGGGCCATGTCCTTCTGGCTCCAGAACCGGTTGCGGCGCTCGGCGCGCAGCCGTACGGCCCATGCCGGAAGTTCGGTCACCATCGTGAGCACCTCGCTGTCAGACCTTGGGGACGTTCTGACCGCCCTTAGTGTCCCCCGATCACACCTGTGATCAAAGAATTACTCGCTGTTGTAATCGGAGGTGACGTGATCGAAGCCGGGGTCCGTAGGCGCTGGAACCGCCGTACGGACCCCTTGATCAGGATGGTGGTCCTGACCCATGACACACGATAGGGCTGTAGCCGTCGCAAGTCCGGTGTTCGCCGGGTGGCGCATCATGCGCAGCGACGCCGGGCGGTTCTGGGCGACCCGCGAGCGACCGTTCCCCCGGGCCGTCGAGGACGCGGGCGCGCACCGGACGGTTGACGCCGACGACCTGGTGGGGTTGTGCCAGGCCATCGCGGACCAGGAGGGCATCGCCGAGCGGAAGTGCCGGATCGTACGGACAACGCGGTGACCGCGTTCGCCGTCGTTCTCGCTCCGCCTGAGGTCCTCACGGACGAGGACTGCCCGGGGATTTCACCGTATCCGGCCGTGCCGCGCTCCGGGTGTACGGCGCTGCGGTGGATCGAGCAGGGTCTCGGGCCCGGCCGGGTCGTCGCGTACACCTGCTCTTGCCAGATGACCGCCTACGAGCTGGTCGCCTGCGGCGGCGTCTACCAGATCCGCCGCCGGACCCTTCCCCGCCAGGGCGTGCCGCCCGTGTCCTGGACGGCTGAGTGGTGGCGCCGTGGGGAAGCGCAAGAGTGGTGGCGCCGTCTGCTCGCCGGCCAGGCCCGATGAGCCGCCATCCGAACACGTCTTTCGTATACTCACCGTAAGAGCTCAGTGCCTTTGCGCTACTCAAGCTACGGGCGGATATCGATCACACTCGCCGCCATGTCGACCATCGATGCAGCTCGTGGGACATCTAGTACTACCTGGCAATATGGACATATCTTCGAGCGGCATGGGCATCTGCAGTACCATAAGACACGCATTCGAACATTTGTTTGGAGAGTAGGATGCGGATCACTGAAGAGCAGTCACGACTGCTCGCGATATGCATGGTCAAAGGCGTTAGCTGGTACCTCATCGCGCGAGAGGCTCAACGTCCCAACGGCTTGGCGCGCCTGTGGTCGGGCGACATCATCGAGTCCTCCCCTGAGGCGACCAAAGCCAGAGCCCTCATCGCCAACAGCGCCCAGGAGCTCAATCGTTACGTCGACTCTGCCGTCAAGCAGGCCGAACTCGCGGCCGACAGCGGGGCTCGACTCGTCACTGTCCTGGACAAGGAGTACCCCGCCACCCTCCGGTTGATCTTCAATCTCCCACCGTTCCTGTTCGTCCGGGGCGAGCTGCGCGAAGAGGACCTGCGCAGCGTGGCCGTCGTCGGCACCCGCCAGGCGAGCGATGATGGACTACGCCGGGCACGCCGGATGTCCGCCCTGCTCACCGAACGTCAGGTCACCGTCGTGTCCGGCCTCGCCCGAGGCGTTGACACCGCGGCGCATACTGCGGCGCTCGATACCGGCGGCAGGACGATCGCGGTCGTGGGGACAGGCATCCTGCGCTGCTACCCGGCCGAGAACCGCGCCCTGGCCGACCGGATCGCCGAGAACGGGGCCGTGGTCTCCCAGTTCTGGCCGGAAGCCAACGGCGCGACCTATACCTTTCCCCGCCGCAATGTCACCATGTCCGGCATCGCGCAAGGCACGGTGGTGATCGAAGCCGCGAGCACGTCCGGGGCGAAGATGCAGGCGCGGCTGGCGCTGGAGCATGGCAAAAGGGTGTTCCTGCTACGTAGCCTCACCGAGGCTCAACCGTGGGCACAGGAGTATGTCAAGACGCGCGGGGCGCTCATGGTGGAGGACGTGGACGATGTCGTGAAGAGCCTGTCCAGCCCGGATCGCATCCAAGCGGTCAACGAGTCCCGCGCTCAACTGACCCTCGACTTCGAAGATCTGAACCTGGAGGAGCCGTCGCCCGGGGCGCTGTGGTGACCAAACCAGGGCGGTTGGCCTACGGCGACGGCCCACCCCCCGCCGGGTTCGGCAGTTGCGGCGAATGCCCCTACTTGCAAGCGGGGCACGTCCGCATCTGCCACGAGTGCGCATCGGAGAGCTTGCAGCCGCCGAACGAACCCAACTGCCGGATCTGCCGCCAAGCGTTGCGGAGTGGCGAGCTCACCTGCTCCAACAGGCTCTGCAGCGACCCACAACGTGCTTTCGAGTGGACGGCCGTCGTCGGGGTCAAGGCCGGCACCCTGGAGCAGGGGGTTCTCCGACTGAAGCGCGGGGCATACGGCTGGGGGATGATCTTCGCACGGATCATCTTGGGCCACCTCTACACCCACCCCGAACTCGTCGACGAGGTGGACGCCATCATCCCGATGCCCGCCTATCTTGGGCCACACCAGGCACGCAAAGGCAATGATCACACTGGGTACGTCATCGAACGGGCGATCCTCGAAGACGATGAGAATCTCCCATTCGTGCTGGATCCGCCGCTCATCGAGAAGACGCGAGCCACTCCCCGCATGCGAGACACGACCTCGCTTATTGAGCGTCAGATCGCGTCGCATGAGCTGTACGCCGCGCTACATGTGCCGGACCCGGCCCGCGTGCGAGGCCGACGCGTCATGGTCTACGACGACGTCTTCACCGCCGGCAGTAGCCTCAACGCGGTGGCCATGCGGCTCAAGGCGAGCGGCGCGGTGCACGTGTACGGGCTCACTCTGGCTCGCGCTCAGTGGCGCTGAACGCCGGCGAAGCCGCGGGGAGAGCGGCCGGCCCGCCCCGCCGGTCGGGGGGTCGAGCCCGGCCGGCGGGGCCACGGGTGGCCTGGCGTACGCCCAGGGGTTCAGGTCGCCGGCCCGTAGGTCCCGCCCGCACGCCCCCTTCCGGGCGGGACGGCAGGCGGTCACATCGGCGGGATTGTCGGTGGCGGAGGATACGGTTGAGCGGTGGAACTCTCCCCCCAGCAGGTGCTCCGCCTGCGGATGTCCAGCCTGCTGCTCCGAGCGTCGCCCGGCGATGCCAGGCGGGCGACGAGCGTGGCCGAGGTGGTGAGCTGGCTCGGGGCGATGCAGGCGCAAGACCTGGCCAGCGGTCTGTGGTCGTTCGGCGTGCGCCTGCCCGGACTCACCGCCGCCGACGTCACCGCCGCTCTGGAGCGGCGTGAGGCGCTGCGCACGTGGCCGATGCGCGGCACCATCCATTTCGTCCCGTCCCGCGACGCCCGCTGGATGGTCGAGCTCATGGGCGTCCGGGTGCTGAACGGCGCGGCGAGGCGGCGCGAATACCTCGGTCTCTCGGAGGAGACCGCCGTTCAGGCCATGGAGGTGCTGGGCGCGGCCCTGGCCGGCGGCGGGCGGCTGAGCCGGTCGGAGTGCCTGGCCGTGCTGGCCGACAAGGGCATCGACACCGGTGGGCAGCGCGGCTACCACCTGCTGTGGTACGCCAGCCAGCGGGGCCTGCTGTGCATCGCCCCCAACATCGGCAACGAGCAGAGCTTCGTCCTGCTCGACGAGTGGGTTCCCGACCCGCACCGGCCGGAGCGCGACGAGGCGCTGGGCACCATCGCCCTGCGCTACTTCCGCGGCCGCGGGCCGGCCACCCGGCACGACTTCGCGGGATGGACCGGCCTGACCGCGGCCGACGCCAAACGCGGCATCGCCGTGGCCGGAGAAGCGCTGGCCAGGGTTACCGTCCACGGGGTGGAGACGCACCTCGACGCCGCGCTCCTCGACACCGCCCCTCTCCCAGCCGGAGACGACGAGGTGCTCGTGCTGCCCGGGTTCGACGAATACCTGCTGGGCTACAAAGACCGCTCACTCATGGTCGCCGACGAGCACAAGGCAGCCATCATCCCCGGGAACAACGGTGTCTTCCAGTCCACGGTGGTACGCGCCGGCCGGGTCGTGGCCACCTGGAAACGCACCCTCACGAAGAGCCGGGTGCGGATCGCCGTGCAGCCGCTCGTACCACTCCACAGAAGCGAACGGGCGGAGGTTGAGCGGGCGTTCGAGCAGTACACGCGGTTCGTGGAACGCACCCCGGAGGTGCGCTGGCCGTGACCCGGCGTTACGCCGACGGGGTGGCCAAGGGCCTTCAGGCCTGGTCGTTGATCTTTTCCAGTTCGGCGACGTCCTCATCGCTGAGCGCGAGTCCGGCGCCGATGGCGTTCTCCCGCAGGTGCCGCACGGAGGAGGTCCCCGGGATCAGCAGGATGTTCGGCGAGCGCTGCAGCAGCCACGCCAGCGCGACGGAGATCGGTGTGGCGTTCAGTCGGGCCGCCACTGCGGAAAGCGCCTCGGACTGGAGCGGGCTGAAGCCGCCGAGCGGGAAGAAGGGTACGTACGCGATCTTCTCGGCGGCGAGCCGGTCGATGAGCTCGTCGTCGTGGCGGAAGGCGAGATTGTACATGTTCTGCACGCTCACGATCGGCGCGATCGCCTGGGCTTCGGCGACCTGTTCCGCTGTCGCGTTGCTCACGCCGAGGTGCCGGATCAGGCCCTGCTGCCGCAGCTCGACGAGCGTTTCGAGGGCGCGGGAAAGCGAGCCCGCCTGGGGCCCCTCGGCGTTGCCGAGGCGCAGGTGGACCAGGTCCAGCGTGTCGAGCCCGAGGCCGTCGAGGTTCGCGTCGATCGCGCGGCGCAGCTGGTCGGGCTCACGAGCCGGCGGCCATCCGCCCTGCTCGTCACGGGTCGCGCCGACCTTCGTGACCACGTGCAGCGAGCCGGGGTACGGGTGCAGCGCTTCGCGGATGAGCTCGTTGGTGACGCGGGGGCCGTAGGCGTCGGCGGTGTCGATGTGGGTGATGCCGAGGTCGACGGCCTCGCGGAGGACGGCGAGGGCCTCGTCGCGATCCGCGGGCGGGCCCATCACCCCGGGCCCGGCGAGCTGCATGGCGCCGTAGCCGAATCGGGTGACGGTCAGGTCGCCCAGGGTCCAGGTGCCGCCGGGTAGGGAGTCAGAGGTCGTGCTCACGTTCTGGCCTTTCGTAGGAGGGGGAGACGCTCGCCGTCCGGGCGTTTCCCGGCACCACATGGTGCTGGTGAGGAGGCGACGCCGTCCAAGACCGGTTCGATCAGGCCTGATACCCCACCGGTATCCTGCGTTGGTGGACGGGCTGGAAACTCGCGAACTTCGGTATTTCGTGGCGGTGGCCGAAGAGCTGCACTTCGGCCGTGCCGCGGAGCGCCTGAACATGGCCCAGCCGCCGCTGTCCCGCGCCATCCAGCAGCTGGAGCGCCGCCTGGGGGTCGTGCTGCTGGACCGGGGCCGCGGGGGCGTCTCGCTCACCACCGCAGGTGAGACCATGCTGGTGGAAGCCCGAGCGGCACTCGATGCCGTCGCCGCAGCCGTACGCCGCACCCGCCGCGCCGCATCGGCGCAGTCCTCCCTGGTGCTCACCACGAAGGCAGGCGCCTCCCACGAGTTGCTGAAAGAGCTTCTCGACTCCTACGCCGCACGGCCCGGTGCCGTGGACATCGACGTGGTGTTGTGCGAGATCGGTGAGCAGCGGAGACTCCTGCGCGACGGTCGTGCCGACGTGGCGATCATGCACGCTCCTTTCGACGTGATGACCGGCCTCGACAGCGCTGAGATCCTGACGGAAGACCAGGTCGCCATCGTGCCGGCGTCGCATCCGCTCGCCCGGCGCTCCAGCCTGACCATGGCCGAGGTCAGCGATGTCCCCGACCTGCCGATCGCCCGCTGGCCACGCCATGACGACACCTATCCGCCCGGCCCAGGACCAGAGGTCCACAGCCAGAGCCAGCTGGCCCAACTCGTCGCTCTCGGGCGAACGCTCCTGGTCATTCCCGCGTCCAGCCGCGCCTGGCAGCGGCCGGAACACGCCGCGGTCCCCGTTCTCGACGCTCCTCCGGTCACGACCCTGCTCGCCTGGCCCGCCGGGGTGCGATCCACGGCACTGGCCGAACTCGTGGAAACGGCCGGACGCCTGAAAGAGGGCGGCAGAGCGCACCCTTGACAACCTTTGCCAGGTTCCGGGCGCAGGTTCCGGGCGCAGGTTCCGGGCACTGTGGGCCGCTGGGCTCGATCTCGCGTGACCCTCCCACGCACGCCGAAGGCGGTGGCCCGCGCCACCGCCTTCGACTCGCGCGGACCAGGTCCGCGCCACCACCCTCGACGTACGGGAACTATGCCTGCGCGCCGACCGGCTCGGGCGCGGCCTGCGGCGTCGCGGGGGAGGCGGGCGCCCGGCGGGAGGGCTTGGTGCGGGGGAACAGCACGACCGTGGCCAGGATGGTGGCGGCGGTGATCCACCAGGCGGTGGCCAGGCCCAGGTGCATCGCGACCCAGCCCAGGCCCGCCGCCGCCACGGCGCCGCCGGCCTGCAGGAGCAGCGAGTCGACCGACAGGAGCGTGGTGCGCTCCGCCGAGGTGGCACGCCGGTGCAGCATCTCGCCGCGGAGCAGTTCGCTGATGCCGCACCCCAGGTAGAGGGTGACGTAGCCGAGCCCGGCGAGCACGATGCCCAGGGTGCCGCCGAGCGGGGTGGAGGCGGCGAGGATCGACAGGGCCGCCGCGGTGACGCAGGTGCCGATGACGGCTCCCCGTCGCGAGCCGCGCGCCACCCGGGCGGCCAGGGGGGCCAGCGCGCTGCCGAGGGCGCTGCCCGCGTAGCCGATGGCGCCGACCACGGCGTAGATCATGCCCGCGCTCTCCGGCTGCCCGGTGAGGTCCTGCAGCCGGCTCGGGGTGAAGATCTCGATGGAGGTGAGCACGACTCCCACGCCGCCCGCGACGAGCAGCAGCCTGGTGATGGCGCGCTCGCGCAGCCCGCTGCGCAGCCCGCCGGTGATCGCGACCGGCACGCCGCGCAGCACGTGTGCGAACGAGGCGCGGCGGCGCGGCGGCTCGGGCATGGCCACGAGGGTGACGACGAACTGCACGGCGGCGGCCGCGGCGGCCAGCAGCATGGGCACCGACAGCGGGACGAGCGGGCCGAACGACCAGGACGAGGGCAGCGCCAGCGGAACGATGCCGCCGACGAGCGTGCCGCCGCACAGCGCGATGGATGACATGGACGCGCCGCGGGCCAGGCCGGGCTTGAGGTTGGCGTCGGGGCCGTCGATGGTGTGCATGGTGTCGACGTACCACGCCTGGGCGGGGCCGCTGGCCAGGGCGCGGGAGACCGCCTTGAGCACGAAGGCGACGGCGAAGAGCCCGAAGCCGGTGGCCAGGCCCATCAGGAGCAGGCTCGCCAGGGCGAAGACGGCGGAGGCCGCGATCGTCGTGCGGCGGCCGATGACGTCGGCCAGCCCGCCGGTGGGCAACTCCAGGGAGACGACCGCGATGGAGTGGATCGCCATGACGAGGCCGACGGTGGCGACGTCCATGCCGCGCTGGAGCATCAGCAGGACCATGGGCGCTCCCATCAGGCCGGCAGGCAGCCAGGCGAGGAAGCTGATGAGGGCGTAGCGGCCGGCTGCGGCGCGGGCGGTGAGGGGCGCTGTGGTGGCTGAGTCCGCTGTCATGTCTTCACGATAGATTCGCAAAGACATTTTTGCAAATACAATTTTGCGATCTTGGCACGAAAAAGGGCGGACCGTGGTGGTCCGCCCCTTCTACCTGCGGGTTCAGCCGATGCTAGTCCCAGGGCGTGTCGTCGTTGGTGGGGGTGGGGCCGTCCCAGGGGGTGTCGTTGGTGGGGGTGGGCTGGTCCCAGGGGGTGTCGGTGGTGGGGGTGGGTCCGTCCCAGGGGGTGTCGGCGTAGGCGATGGCGGTGGCGGGGCCGAGCAGGGTGGCGAGGGAGATCGTGGCGGTGATGACGATCTTCTTGATCTGCATGGCGGGGACCCCTTCACCTGGGCTTTCGGCTGGTTGCTGCGATGCCTCAGAAGGTATGGAAGGCGTCATTCGCGGCCCTATCGCGCGGCTTATCGCCGCCGGGCGGTTCCCGTGATAGCGCCACGATGGGGCCATGATGGCCAACTTCCCAACATAAGAGGCATGAGTCCTATCGCCGTGGGCGCGTCGCCGGCAGAGGGAGGCCAAGGATGGAGATGAGGACGAGAGACGACGAACCGCCGAGACCGCCGGCGTGGGACGCTCTGGAGCACGCGTGGCAGCACGCGTCCACGGGCGCGAGCCGGTTCGCCGAGGTGGCCGGCGATCCCGGACTCGGCAAGTCCCATCTGCTCGGCCTGCTGGCCGAACACGTGCGCTCCCATGGCGGGACCGCGGTGCTGGCCAGCGCGCGATCCGTACCGCGCGGCCCGTACGCGCTGCTGCAGGACGCCTGCGAGTGCCTCGGTGAGGACCTCGGCCTGGACGAGTGCGACCCCCACGACCCCCACGCCGTCGGCAGGCTCATGCGCGACCGGCTCGGACAGCGCGCCGGCGGCGGCCCCCTGCTGGTCGTCCTGGACGACGCGCACGCCGCCGACGAGGCATCGCTGCGCGCTCTGTGCTTCCTGACCAGGCACCGTCCCTCCGGCCCGCTGCTCGTCTGCGTCTCCTACCGGCCGCGACAGGCGCCCGCGCTGCTCGCCTCGGTGCTGGCCGGCCTGGACCGCGAGGACACCCGTCTCTCCCTCGCGCCCGCCTGCGACGCGACCGCGGCCCGCCTCCTTCGCGCCGACGCCGACGACGTACGGGTCAGGCCCGTCAACCGATTCTGCGAGGGCAACCCGCTGTATCTCGCCGCGCTGGCCAAGGGACGTGGACTCGATCTCGTCCCGCCGGGCGGAGACTGGCGGCAGCCCCTCCTGCCGCCGGGCGTCGCCGCCGAGCTGACCCGCGACCTGGCGGAGCTCGGTGCGACGGCGCAACTCGTCGCGCGTGCCGCCGCCGTGGCCGGCGAGCGGTTCAACCTCGGGCTGGTCACGGCCATCTGCGGCATCGACGGCGAACGCGTCCTGCTGGGGCTGGACGAGCTGGTCAGCGCGGACGTGGTACGCCACTCGGAGCGGAACTACGCCTTCCGCCACCCGCTGACCTGGAAGGCGACGCTGGAGACCACCGGGCACGCCTGGCGGATCACCGCGCACCGGCGCGCGCTGGACGCGCTCAAGGCCCGCGGGGCTCCGGCCCAGGAGTACGCCGGACACCTGGAATGGGCCGCCGGCGAGGACGGGCCGTCGTTGTCGCGGGAGTTCGCCGCCGCGGGCCGCGCCGTGCTTGCGGTACGTCCCGCGCTCGCGGCCCACTGGCTCGACCTGGCCGTCCAGCACGCCCCCGGCCAGGGCCCCGGCCTTCTGCTCGACCGGGCCGCCGCGACCCTCGAGGCCGGCCACCTCCGCCGGGCCTACCGGCTCTCCCTGGAGGCGTCCGACACCTCGCTCGAGGCCGGCTCGCCGGACCGCGTGCGGGCGTTGCGGATGGCGGCGTACGCGGGCCGCCTGCTCGGGCGGACGGCCGAGGCGGGAGCGCTGCTGTTCGAGGCGCTGGACGTCGCCGAGGAGCCGGGAGATCGGGCCGAGACGGCGCTGTGGCTGGCGATCACGCAGCTCTCGGACGTGGAGCCCGGGCTCGACCTCTGCCGGCTGCGGCAGCAGCTCGGCCACCTCGCCGCGCACGGTTGCCGGGTCACCCGCGCCCTCTGCTCGGCCGTGCACGCCGTGTGCGAGGCCCTCATGGGCGAGGGCGGCACGTCGAACGATCTGCGTACCGCGATCCGGCTGGTCGACCAGACGCCGGACGCCGAGCTCGCCGGCCGGCTCGATCTGGTCGCCTGGCTGTGCTGGGCGGAGCTGCGCCTGGAGCGGCACGCGGACGCGCTGCGCCACAGCCGCAGGGCCGCCGCCCTCGCTCGCGCCGCCGGCCGTGCCGTGCCGCTCGGCCTGCTGCTCACGGTGGCGGGAAGCGCGGCGGGGTACCTGAGCCGTCCGGCCGAGTCGGCCGCGGCGCTGGACGAGGCGGTGGCCGTACTGGCCGGCGAGGATCACGCCTACCTGCGGGCGCACGCGTTGATCGAGCGGTCGGCGACCGCGCGGCGGGGCGGTGACCTGCCGGCCGCGGCACGCTGGGCCGGGCGCGCGCTGGCCGCGACGCCCGACCGGCTGGCGGCCGCGCACCTTTCCGCCGCACGCCTGGGCGCGGGGGAGGCGCCGGAGCGGGACGCGGGGGAGTTCCTCCGGCACGCAGGCGGCCCGCGGCTGTCCGCGCTGCCGGCGCTGTACCGGGCGGACTTCTACCTGGCCGTGATCACGGCGGGCAGGGCGCTGGGGCTGACCGACCAGCTCGCGCACTGGGGAGAGCTCCTGGAGAAGGAGGCGGACGCGACGGGGCTGGCCGGGCGGATCGGCCTCAGCATGGTCGCCTCGGCGACGGCGCTGCTGGCCGCCGGCCAGCCGGCCAAGGCCGCGGCCAGAGCGGCGGCGGCGGCCGACCTGATGGACCGGGAGGGGGCTTCCGGCTCGGCCGCGCACGTCCGCGCCCTGGCCGAGTCGGTACGCGGCCAGGCGGAGGAGCGTTCCCGTACGCCCGACGGCACCACGATGGACCTGCTCACCTGCCGCGAGCTGGAGATCGCCGAGCTCGTCAGCAGCGGCGTCACCAACGGCCAGGTGGCCCGCCGCCTGGGCGTGAGCGAGAAAACCGTGGAAGGGCACCTGTCCCGCGTCTACAGAAAACTGGACATTCCCTCGCGCGCCGCCCTGGCGACATTGTTCACCCGGTCGCATTTCGGCGACCCGGCCATTGATCAGGGGAATTCCCTGACCCGGCAGGACGAGGGGATTCCCCGGCTGTTGCCGGGCTGAATACCCGGAGAACCTGGTCTCATCGGCCTCTTGACCACTGACGAGGAGCGACCGGAAATGACGAGCGTAGAGATATTCGAAGACCTCGGCCAGCGGGACGCATTCGGCCCTCTGGTGTCCCGGACCCGCAAATTCCTGGTGTCCAGTGTTCCCTCCGATTCGCACATGTGGAACCTGGTCGCCCTACAGATCCTCCTGGAGGAGATGGGACACGAGGTCGTCAATCTCGGCGCCTGCGTTCCCACGGACCTGCTGCTGCGGCAGTGCCACGCGGAGCGCCCCGACTGCGTGGTCATCAGCAGCGTCAACGGCCATGGCCACATCGACGGGGCCCGGCTCATCACCGCCCTGCGCGCCGACCCCGGGCTCGCCGGGCTCAACGTCGTCATCGGGGGCAAGCTCGGCGTCGAGGGCGAGGCGAACAGCCAGTTCGAGCAGGAGCTGCTGGAGCTGGGGTTCGACGCGGTGTTCCACGTCGGCGCGGGAGACTCCGCCCACGCGATCGAGGCGTTCCGCCGCTACATCGGCTCGCATGTGCAGCAGGTGACGTGATGGTGCGCTCGCTGTTCACCGAGTTCGTCGCCCTGGTCAGGAAGGCCGGGACGCTGATCGTGCAGCCGAGGATGGGCTTCGACGATCCGGCTCTCATGCGACGAGGGCTGCTGGCCGTACGGTCGGCGGGCGTGACGGCGATCGGCACCGTCACGCTGGACAGCTACACGCGCCAGGGGGAGCACGACCGGGCCGAGATGGCGGTCGAGTCGGGCCTGCGGCTCAACGGCTACCCGCTGGTCGCGCACGGGGCGGAGACCACCGCGCGCATGCTCGACGGCGTCATCGGCGCCGGTTTCCCGGTCCAGGTGCGGCACGGCTCCCCGTTCCCCGAGCAGATCTTCCGCGCCATGCTCGACGCCGGCGTGGACGCCTCGGAAGGGGGGCCGGTCTCCTACTGCCTGCCCTACAGCAGGATGCCGCTGCGCGAGTCCGCCGTCGCGTGGTCCAAGGCCGCCCGGCTGCTGGCCGAGCAGCGCGAGCGGGGCGTGTCGTGCCATCTCGAATCGTTCGGCGGCTGCATGCTGGGCCAGCTCTGCCCGCCGAGCCTGCTGGTCGCGCTCTCCGTCCTGGAATGCCTGTTCTTCCAGGAGCACGGCGTGCCGAGCGTGTCGGCGAGCTACGCCCAGCAGACCCACCAACGGCAGGACGCCCAGGCCCTGACGGCGCTGCGGCGGTTGTGCGCCGAGCATCTGACCGGCGTCGACTGGCACGTGGTGCTCTACACGTTCATGGGGCTCTTCCCCGAGAGCGTCACCGGCGCGCAGCAGCTCATCAGGGAAAGCGCCCGGCTGGCCGCGGCCACCGGGACCGAACGGCTCATCGTGAAGACCGTCGCCGAGGCGCATCGGATCCCCTCCATCGAGGAGAACACGGCGGCGCTGCGCCTGGCCCACGACGCGGCTCGGGAGCAGGCCGGGCCCGCCTCGACCCCGTCCGCCGACGCGGACTCGGAGATCTATCACCAGGCCAAGGTGCTCGTGGACGAGGTACGCGGCCTGGCCCCCTCACTCACGCAGGCCCTGCCGGCCGCCTTCGAGCGCGGGCTGCTGGACGTTCCGTACTGCCTGCACCCCGACAACCGCAACCGGACGCGGACCGTGATCGGCGCCGACGGGCTCCAGTGGAGCGACACGGGCGCCATGCCCATTCCCGCAGGCCTGGGCGGCGGGCGCATCGGCTCCCGCCGTTTCCTGGCCGACCTGTCGTTCCACCGGCGCAGGCTCGACCCGGCCCCGCAGGCGAACTTCTCTTCGAGAGCCAGGTGAATACGTTGTACACCAGCCCGACCCCGTCCCTCGTCACCGCGGCGCAGCGCCGGCTCTGGTTCCTGGACGAACTGCGGCCTGGAGACGTGCAGGTGACGGCCTGCCGCGCGCTCCGCGTCCGCGGTGACCTAGAGCTCCAGCAGGTACGCAGAGCGGCGCAGGCGCTGCTCGCCCGGCACGACGTCCTGCGCACCCGGCTGACCGCGGGCGAATCCGGCCCCGTCGCCGTGACCGAGCCCGCCGTCGCGGCGGACGTCGCGATCGTCGAGCCGCCCCCCGACACGGGGCTGGAACAGCTCGTGGCCGCGCAGACCCTGGAGCCCTTCCAGCTCGACCGAGCGCCGCTCATGCGGGTGCGCCTGATCAAACTCGGCGCCCGTGA
The DNA here is from genome assembly GCF_055586745.1 of Nonomuraea sp. NPDC049378. NCBI lineage: Bacteria > Bacillati > Actinomycetota > Actinomycetes > Streptosporangiales > Streptosporangiaceae > Nonomuraea > Nonomuraea sp. NPDC049378. Next base: position 43,170 of record NZ_JBVJHP010000010.1, on the reverse strand, counting down.
CCACCTCCTCGTGCTGACGGCCTCGGCCATCGTCGCCGACGACCGTTCGGCCGAGCTGCTGATGGGCGAGTTGTGGACCTTGCTGTCGGGTGGCCGCCTGGACGAGCCCGCGCCGGTGGCCGTCGAGCCCGCACAGGGCGGAACGCCGCAGGAACGCACGCGGTTCTGGACCGAGCGGCTGGTCGGCCTGCCGACGCTGGAGCTGCCCTGCGCCCTGCCGCGCCCGTCACATCGGCGAGGCAGGGCGGCGGCCGCCGCCGTGCCCGTCGCACCGGACTCGCTGGATCGGCTGCGCGACTCCGCCGGCCCGGCCGCGGGTGCGGGTGTGGAGCTGGTGCTGGCGGCCTCGCTGCAGTTGCTGCTGCGCCGGCTGGGCGCGGCCGATGACCTCGCGCTCGGCGTGCGGTGCAGGTCCGAGAGCGCGGGGGAGGCGGTCGGCCCGCTCAGCGACCTGGTACCCGTACGGTGCGTCGCGGACGACGAGGTGAGCCTGCGCGGACTGCTCGGCCGGTACGCCGCCGAGTTCGCCGCCTGCATGCGCCATCGCCTGCCGTTCGAGGCCGTGATCGACCTGCTGCAGCCGGCCCGCGACCCAGGACGGCCGCCGCTGGTGCAGGCACAGGTGGTCACCGCGGAGCCGGGCGAGCAGAACTGGGCGGCCGGGGGACTCTCCGCGACCAGGATCGACGCCCCTCCCACGACGACCGAGGTGGATCTGGCCGCGCACCTGACCGCCGGGGGCAGGCTGCTGCTGGTCTACGACGTGGACCTGTTCGAGCCCGCCGAGGCGGACCGGCTGGCGGGCCAGTACGCGCTGCTGCTCGACCAGGTCGCCGCCGACCCGTCGCGCCCGCTGGCGGAGCTGGACCTGTTCGGCGAGCGGGGGCACGACGAGCTGGTCGTGCGCTGGAACGACACCGGCCGCGACTACCCCCTGGACCTGTGCCTGCACGAGCTGGTGGAACGGCAGGCCGACCGCTCGCCCGACGCGGTGGCCGTACGGCAGGGCGACAGGACCCTTCGGTACGCCGAGCTGGACCGGCGGGCCAACCAGCTCGCCCGGCACCTGCGCGAGCGGGGCGTCGGCAGGGAGACGCCGGTGGGCATCTTCCTGGGCCGGTCGCCGGAGACGTTCGTCGCGACGATGGCCGTGCTGAAGGCGGGCGGCTGCTACGTGCCGCTCGACGTGGGCTACCCCGACGAGCGGATCGAGTACACGATCGCCGACACCGCCATGCGCGTCATCCTGACCACGGCGGACCTGCGCCACCGGCTGCCCGCGTGCGAGGCCGTCTGCCTGGACCAGGACGCCGACCTGATCGCGCGGCAGGCCGGCGCCCGGCCGGAGCCGGTCGCCGGTCCGGACGACCTGGCGTACGTGATCTACACCTCGGGCTCGACGGGCCGGCCGAAGGGCACCATGATCGAGCACCGGGGGATCGTCAACTACCTGATGTGGGCCGCCGAGCGGTTCCCCATGACGGGCCGGCACGGCACCGTGATGCACTCGCCCTTCGGCTTCGACTTCACCGTGCCGTCGATGTTCCTGCCGCTGATCTCCGGCAGCGACGTGGTCCTGCTGCCGGAGGGCGACGGGCTGGACGAGCTGGGGGACGCGCTGGCCGCCGGGCTGGACTTCAGTTTCGTCCGGCTCACCCCCTCGCACCTGGCCGTGCTGAACCGGCAACTGGCCGACCGGGAGGCCGGGCCCTCGGTGCGCGCGCTGTTCGTGGGCGGCGAGGCTCTGCACGCCGGGCTGGTCAAGGAGTGGTGGAGGCTGGCTCCGGACACCATGGTGCTCAACCAGTACGGGGCCACGGAGACCTCGGTCGGCGGCTGCTCGTACGTGCTCGACGGCCCGCCCGACCGCAAGATCGTGCCGCTGGGCCGGCCGAACCCCAACATGCGCATGTACGTGGTGGACGAGCGGATGCGGCTCGTGCCGCCCGGCGCGGTCGGCGAGGTGGCCTTCGCCGGGCCCGGCCTGGCCCGCGGCTACTGGGGGCGTCCGGAGCTCACCGAGCAGCGGTTCGTGCCGAATCCGTTCGGTCCTGGCCGGTTGTATCGGACGGGTGATCTGGCGCGGTTGTCGCCGGGTGGGGAGTTGGAGTTCGTCGGTCGGGCGGATCATCAGGTGAAGATTCGCGGGCATCGGATCGAGCCGGGGGAGGTGGAGGCTCGGCTGGTGGCTCATGGGTCGGTGCATGCGGCGTTGGTGCTGGCGCGTGAGGACACGCCGGGGGACAAGCGGCTGGTGGCGTATGTGGTGGCGGAGCCGGGTGCGGAGGTGCCTGGTCGTGCGGAGTTGCGGGAGTTCTGCCGGGTGGCTCTGCCGGAGTACATGGTTCCTGCGGCGTTCGTGGCGTTGCCGGAGTTCCCGCTGGATCCGAACGGCAAGGTGCACCGCGCCGCCCTGCCCGCCCCCGAGACCTCGCTCGGCCTGGTCGAGCTGCGCGATGCCCCGCGCGACGAGGTCGAGTCCCTGATCGTCGAGATCTGGTCCGAGGTGCTCGGCGCCGGCGTCGCCAGCGTGCACGACAACTTCTTCGACCTCGGCGGCCACTCCCTGCTGGCCTCGAAGGTGGTCGGCCGGCTGCGCGAGCGGCTGGGGACGCGCCTCGCGCTGCGCTCGGTGTTCGAGGCTCCGACCGTGGCGGAGCTGGCCGAGGTGGTGCGTACGGCGAGGGCCGGCTCCGGCGAGCGTATCCCGGTCAGGCCCGACGGCTCCTCCGCGCCGCTCTCCCCCGCGCAGACGCGGCTGTGGTTCGCCGACAGGATGGCACCGGACTCGGCCGAGTACGTGGTGCCCATCGCCTTGGAGCTGCGCGGGCCGCTGGACGTGCCCGGTCTCGGCCGGGCGCTGGCGGCCGTGGTCGCGCGGCACGAGGCGCTGCGCACGCGCGTGGTGGAGCACGACGGCGTGCCGGTGCAGGTGGTGGATCCGCCGGGCGCCTTCGAGCTGCCCGTGGTGCCGGTGGGCGACGTGGAGGCGTTTCTGGCCGAGCACGCGCGGCGGCCGATCGACCTGGCCACCGGTCCGGTCTTCCGCGCCGTGCTGGGCCGGGTGGGCGAGGAGGAGCACGTGCTGCTGCTCGTCCTGCACCACATCGTCGCCGACGACTGGTCCATCTCCGTGCTGGCCGACGAGATCCACCAGCTCTACGCGGGCCGGCCCGTGGCGGAGTTGCCGGTGCAGTTCGGTGACGTGGCGGCCTGGCAGCGCGCCCTGGTGGAGGAGGGAGCGCTCGACCACGAGCTGGCCTACTGGCGTGAGCGGCTGGCCGGGATGCCGCACACCCTGGAACTGCCGGCCGACCGGCCCCGCCCGGCCAGCCGCGACATCCGCGGGCACCGCCGCGACTTCCGCATCCCCGCCGCCACCACCCGCAGCCTGCACGCCCTGGCGCGCGGTCACAACGCCAGCCTGTTCATGGTCCTCATGGCCGGCTTCCAGACCCTCATCCACCGCTACACCGGCCAGCACGACTTCGCCGTCGGCACCCCCGTGGCCGGACGCGACCACCCCGACCTCGACCACCTGATCGGCTTCTTCGTCAACACCCTCGTCCTGCGCGCCGACCACACCGGCGACCCCACCTTCGACCACCTCATCGACCGCGTCCGCGACGGCGCGCTGGCCGCCTACGAACACCAGCACCTGCCCTTCGACCGCATCGTCGAAGAACTCCACCCGCAACGCGACCTCACCCGCACCCCCCTCGTCCAGCACGTCTTCGCGCTCCAGACCGCGGCCACGGAGTCCTGGCAGCTTCCCGGGCTGCAGGCCCGCCGCCTGCCCCTGCACACGGGCACGAGCAAGTTCGACCTGTTCATGGCACTGGAGGAGCGGCCGGACGGTTCACTCGAAGGCACCGTCGAATACCCCACCGCGTTGTACGACGCGGCCACCGTCGACCGGCTCGCCCAGCACTTCGTGACGCTGCTCGGCCAGCTGGCCGCCGACCCGGGCGCCCCGGCGAGCCGGGCGCAGCTCATGGACCGGGCGGCGCGGCAGGAGCTCGAGGCCCTGGTCAACGACACCGCACAGGACCTCGGCGAGCTGACCGTGCCCGACCTGGTGGCCGACCAGGCGCGGCAGCGGCCCGACGCGGTCGCCGCCGAGTACGAAGGCGAGTGGATCGGCTACGCCGAACTGGACTGGAAGGCGAACCAGCTCGCGCACCACCTGCGCGAGTGCGGCGTCGGCCAGGAGACGCCCGTGGCGGTCTGCCTCGAAAGGGGCCTCGACGTGCCGGTCGTGCTCCTCGGCATCCTGCGCGCCGGCGGCTGCTACGTCCCGCTCGACGCCGACTATCCCGCCGAGCGCATCGCGCACATGCTGGCCGACACGCAGGCGCCCATCCTGCTGGCCGAGCGCCATCTCGCGCAGCGACTCCAGGCGCCCTCGGGCGTCCGCAGGCTGATCTGGGAGGACGTGCGCGAGATGTTGTGCGAGCAGCCCGCGCAGCCGCCCGACGTGCGCGTGCGGCCCGACAACCTCGCCTACATCATGTACACCTCCGGCTCGACGGGCCGGCCCAAGGGCGTGCAGGTCACCCACCGGGGCATCGTGCGCCTGGTGCACCGGGCGGACTACGTCGAGTTCGGGCCCGACCAGGTGTTCATGCTGCTCGCTCCGCTGTCGTTCGACGCCTCCACCTTCGAGTTGTGGGGAGCGCTGTGCAACGGCGCCACACTGGCGATCTACCCCGTGGGGCAGCCGACCGCGGACGGGCTCGAAGCGGCCATCCGGCGGCACCGCGTCACGGTGTTGTGGCTGACGGCCGGCCTGTTCCACCTGCTGGTGGAGACCCGGCTGGAGGCGCTGGCGGAGCTCAGGCACCTCGTCGCGGGCGGTGACGTGCTCTCGCCCGCGCACGTCAGAGCCGTGCTCGACGGCACCCGGGTCAAGGTCAGCAACGGCTACGGCCCGACCGAGTGCACCACGTTCAGCTGCGTGAAGAGCGGCATCACGCGCGCCGACACCGAGTCCGCCATCCCGATCGGCGGGCCGATCTCCAACACGCAGGTGTACGTGCTGGACGCCGCGCTGAACCGGCAGCCGGTGGGCGTCCCCGGCGAGCTGTACATCGGCGGGCCCGGCCTGGCCCGCGGTTACCGGGGCCGCCCCGGCCTGACCGCGGAACGGTTCGTGCCGAATCCGTTCGGTCCTGGCCGGTTGTATCGGACGGGTGATCTGGCGCGGTTGTCGCCGGGTGGGGAGTTGGAGTTCGTCGGTCGGGCGGATCATCAGGTGAAGATTCGCGGGCATCGGATCGAGCCGGGGGAGGTGGAGGCTCGGCTGGTGGCTCATGGGTCGGTGCATGCGGCGTTGGTGCTGGCGCGTGAGGACACGCCGGGGGACAAGCGGCTGGTGGCGTATGTGGTGGCGGAGCCGGGTGCGGAGGTGCCTGGTCGTGCGGAGTTGCGGGAGTTCTGCCGGGTGGCTCTGCCGGAGTACATGGTTCCTGCGGCGTTCGTGGCGTTGCCGGAGTTCCCGCTGGATCCGAACGGCAAGGTGCACCGCGCCGCCCTGCCCGCGCCGTCGTGGGAGGGCGATGCCGCCGAGTACGTCCCGCCGCGCACACCGGTCGAGACCGCGCTGGCCGAGATCTGGTCCGAGGTGCTCGGCGCCGGCGGGCTCGGCGTGCACGACGACTTCTTCGACCTCGGCGGCCACTCCCTGCTGGCCACCAAGGTGCTGTCCGTGCTGCGGCAGCGGATGGAGGCCGACCTTCCGGTTCGGGCGATCTTCGAGCATCCCACGATCGCCGAGCTGGCTCCGGTCGTGGAGCAGGCGGCCCGTACCGGTTCCTCGGCCATCCCCCGGCGGCCGGCCGGAACCCCGGCGCCGCTCACGTACAACCAGGCCGGGCTGTGGTTCACCGACCGGCTCGCCCCCGACACGGCCGAGTACGTGATCCCGATGGCGCTGCGCGTCGGCGGCCCGCTCCAGCACGAGGCGCTGCGCGTCGCCATCGAGGCCGTGACGCGCCGCCACGAGGCGCTGCGGACGCGGATCGTCGAGCAGGACGGCGTGCCGGTGCAGGTGGTGGATCCGCCGGGCGCCTTCGAGCTGCCCGTGGTGCCGGTGGGCGACGTGGAGGCGTTTCTGGCCGAGCACGCGCGGCGGCCGATCGACCTGGCCACCGGTCCGGTCTTCCGCGCCGTGCTGGGCCGGGTGGGCGAGGAGGAACACGTGCTGCTGCTCGTCCTGCACCACATCCTGGCCGACGGCCGCTCGGTCGGCATCCTGGCCGAGGAGATCGCGGCCGGCTACCTGGCCACCGGCCACGAGGACGTGGCGGAGTCGCCGGTGCAGTTCGGTGACGTGGCGGCCTGGCAGCGCACCCAGGTGGAGCAGGGCGCGCTCGACCACGAGCTGGCCTACTGGCGTGAGCGGCTGGCCGGGATGCCGCACACCCTGGAACTGCCGGCCGACCGGCCCCGCCCGGCCAGCCGCGACATCCGCGGGCACCGCCGCGACTTCCGCATCCCCGCCGCCACCACCCGCAGCCTGCACGCCCTGGCCCGCGGTCACAACGCCAGCCTGTTCATGGTCCTCATGGCCGGCTTCCAGACCCTCATCCACCGCTACACCGGCCAGCACGACTTCGCCGTCGGCACCCCCGTGGCCGGACGCGACCACCCCGACCTCGACCACCTGATCGGCTTCTTCGTCAACACCCTCGTCCTGCGCGCCGACCACACCGGCGACCCCACCTTCGACCACCTCATCGACCGCGTCCGCGACAGCGCGCTGGCCGCCTACGAACACCAGCACCTGCCCTTCGACCGCATCGTCGAAGAACTCCACCCGCAACGCGACCTCACCCGCACCCCCCTCGTCCAGCACGTCTTCGCGCTCCAGACCGCGGACACGGAGTCCTGGCACCTGCGCGGGCTGTCGGTCGCGCGTATCCCGGCGCACACCAGCACCAGCAAGTACGACCTGTTCATGGCGGTACGCGAAACCCCCGACGGCTCGCTCGAAGGCACCGTCGAATACCCCACGGCGCTCTTCGACGCGGCCACCATCGACCGGCTCGCCCGCCACTACGTCACCCTCCTCACCGAGGCGGCGGCGCGGCCCGGCCTGCCCGTCGGGCTCATCCCCCTGCTGACCTCGGGGGAGCGGGGCGAGCTCGTGCACGCGCTGAACGACACCAAGGTCCACTACCCGGCGGGCGAGTGCATGCACGAGCTGATCGAGCGCCAGGCGGCCAGGACCCCCGGCGCGATCGCCGTCGAGTACGCCGACGACCGCCTGTCCTACGCCGAGCTGGAGTCACGGGCCAACAGGCTCGCCCATCACCTCCGTTCCCTGGGCGTCGGCCCGGACACGGCGGTCGGCCTGCGGCTGGACCGCTCGGTGGGGCTGATCGTGGGCCTGCTCGCGATACTCAAGGCCGGCGGCTGCTACGTGCCGATCGAGACCGACGCCCCCGAGCCCAGGATGATGGGCATCCTGGCCGACGCCGCCGCCCCCGTCTGCCTGGTGGACGCGGGCCGCGCGCCGGCGGACCCAGGACCGGTCACGTTCGTCGCCGTGCACGACGCGCCCGCGGACGCTCCGGCCACGCCGCCCGAGGTGGAGCTCAGCCCGGACAACCTCGTCTCGATCTACTACACCTCCGGTTCGACGGGCCGCCCCAAGGGCGTGGCCAGCACGCACGGCGGCTGGGTCAACCGGATGCGCTGGATGCAGGACACCTACCGCCTGCGTCCGGGCGAGGCCGTGCTGCAGAAGACCACCCTGGTCTTCGACGACGCCGCAGTGGAGTGCCTGTGGCCGCTGCTGGTGGGCGGCAGGGTGGCGCTCATCCCGCCGGGCCTGCACCGCGACCCGGCGGAGATCGCCGAGTACGCCGCCAGGCACCGGGTGAGCGTGCTGCAGTTCGTCCCCAGCATGCTCACGCTGTTCCTGGAGGCCCTGGACGGCGAGCGGCTGTCCCGGCTGGACGCGCTCAGGCACGTCATCTCCAGCGGCGAGGCGCTGAAGCCCGAGCTGCTGCGGTTGTTCCTCGACCGCTTCGGCGACGACGGCCCGACGCTGAACAACCAGTGGGGCGCCACGGAGGTCTCCATCGACTCCACCGCCCACCGTTGCCTGCCGGCCGACGTCCGCGCCCACACCTCCGTCAGCGTCGGCACGCCGATCGCCAACAACCAGGTGTACGTGCTGGACCCCGAGCTGAACCCGGCCCCGATCGGGGTGCCAGGCGACCTCTACATCGGCGGCGACGCGCTGGCCCGCGGCTACCTCAATGACGCCGCCAAGACCGCCGGCGCCTTCGGGCCCGACCCGTTCCGGCCCGGACAGCGGCTCTACCGCACCGGGGACCGCGGGCTGCTGCGCCCGAACGGCGAGATCGTCTTCCTCGGACGGCAGGACGACCAGGTCAAGATCCGCGGGATCAGGGTCGAGCCGGGCGAGGTCGAGCAGGCCATGCTCGAACTGCCCGGGGTACGCGAGGCCGCGGTGACCGTCTGGGAGCCGAGCCCGGGGGACAAGCGGCTGGCCGGATACGCGGTGCCGAAGCCGGGCAGCGACCTGACGCCCGCCCTGCTCAGGGAGCGGCTGAAGGAACGGCTGCCGAGTTACCTGGTGCCCGCCGCGCTGTCGCTGCTGCCGGAGATGCCCACCACGACGAGCGGCAAGATCGATCGCAAGGCGTTGCCGGCTCCGGAGGAGGGCGAAAGCGCCGCGAGCGCCTACCGCGCGCCCGACGGCCCGGTCGCCGAGCTGGTCGCGGGCATCTGGGCCGACCTGCTCGGCCTGCCGAGGGTCGGCGCCGACGACAACTTCTTCGATCTCGGCGGCCACTCGCTCCTGGCGACCAGGGCCATCTCCCGCATGCGGGCAGAGCTGGACGCGGATCTGCCGCTCAGCCTGCTGTTCGAGGCGGCCACCCTGGCCGATGCCGCCGACGCGGTCGAGCGGGTGCTGCTGGCCGAGCTCGACGACCTGAGCGATGACGACCTGGCCCACCTGATGGAGACGGAGGAGAGATGAGCATCAGGCCCAAGGACCTCCCGGCCTCGGCCCGGCGCAAGCTGCTGGCCGACCGGGTGCGCGCCGCCCAGGCAGCCCCGTCATCGGTCATCCCGCGCCACGACGGCCCGGAACCCGCGCCCACGTCGTTCGCCCAGGAGCGGCTCTGGCTGATCGACCAGCTCCAGGGCCAGGACCACACGTACAACGTCTACCACGCCTTCCGCGTCGCCGGCCCGCTCGACCGGGCCGCGCTGCGGCGGGCCCTCGACGGGCTGCTGGAACGGCACGAGGCGCTGCGCACGACGTTCGCCCCGGGCGAGCCCGCCGCGGTGCAGGTGGTCGGCTCCGGCACGACCATGCCGCTGACCGAGCGCGACCTGAGCGGCCTGTCGCCGGATGAGCTGGAGCGGCGCGTGCTGGCGGAATGCCGGACCCCGTTCGACCTCACCAGCGGCCCGCTGTGCCGGGCGGCGCTCTTCCGGCGCGGCGCCGAGGAGCACGTCCTGGTGCTGGTCCTGCACCACATCGTGACCGACGGCTGGTCCACCGAGATCCTGGCCGAGGACCTGGCCGCCGGGTACGCCGGCCGTTCCCGCCCCGAGCCGGGGACCCGCTACCGGGACTTCTCCGTCTGGCAGCGCGAGCGGCTGAGCGGCGACCGGCTGCGCGCCGAGCTGAACCACTGGCGTTCGGCCCTCGCCGGCCAGCCGCACGTGCTGGAGCTGCCCACCGACCGCCCCAGAGCGGCGACCTTCCGCCACGACGGCGCCGAGACCCGGGTCACGGTGCCGCCCGACCTGACCGCCAGGCTGCGCGAGCTGGCCGACCGGTGCGGCGCCAGCCTCTACATGCTGCTGCTCACCGCGGTCAGGACACTCCTTCGGGCGCACAGCGGACAGGACAGGTTCATCCTGGCCACCTCCATCGCCGGTCGGGACCGGCCCGAGCTGGAGGAGGTCGTCGGCTGCTTCGTCAACACCCTGGCGCTGGGCGGCGACCTGTCCGGCGACCCGTCCTTCGCCGGCGCGCTCTCCCGCGAGCGGGCCACCGTCCTTGACGCGTTCGCCCATCAGGACCTGCCCTTCGAACGGCTCGTACGCGAGCTGGTCACCGAGCGCGACACCGCCCGCAACCCGCTGGCTCAGGTGTTCGTCCAGCTCGGCCGGGGCACCGGTGAGGGCTGGCGGCTGCCCGGGCTGCGGGTGGAGGAGCTGGCCGTGGCCAACGACGTGGCCAAGTTCGACCTGTCGTTCTTCTTCCGCGACCGGGGCGACGACCTCGTCCTGACCCTCGAATACGCCACCGCCCTGTTCGACGCGGCCACCGCGGACCGGCTGGCGAGCCGGGCCGTACGGCTGCTGGAGTCCGCGGCCGACGCGCCCGACCTGCCGCTGAGCTCGTTGCGGCTGCTGCCCGACGACGAGCTGCGCGAGCTGGAGGGCTGGAACGACACCGTACGCGCGTACCAGCGCGTGCCGCTGCCCGAGATGGTGTCGCGCCAGGCGGCCGGGCACGGCGACAGGCAGGCCGTCCAGTACGGTGACGCCAGGCTCACCTACGCCGAGCTGGAACAGGCCGCCAACCGGCTGGCCCACCACCTCCGGCGCGCCGGCGTGGGCCGCGGCGACCTGGTGGCGGTCTTCCTGGAACGCGGGCTCGACCTGCCCGTCACCCTGCTCGCGGTGCAGCGGGCGGGAGCCGCGTACGTGCCGCTCAACCCGGGCGAGCCCGCCGACCGCGTCGCGCTCATCCTGCAGGACGCCGCGCCCGCGATGATCCTCACCCAGCGCGAGCTGCTGCCGCAGTTGCCCGGTGGCGCCGCCGAGATCCATGTGGCGGCCGAGCACGCCGCCGCGATCGCGTCCATGCCGGACACGCCGCCCGAGCTGGACAGGCACCCGCACGACCTCGCGTACGTCATCTTCACCAGCGGCTCCACCGGCCGGCCCAAGGGCGTCGCCGTACCGCACGGGGCGCTGAGCAACTTCCTGGCCACGATGGCCGAGCGGCCCGGGATCACCGGGGACGACGTGCTGCTGGCGGTGACCACGCCGTCGTTCGACATCGCCGCGCTGGAGCTGTTCCTGCCGCTCGTCACCGGCGGGAAGGTGGTGATCGCCGACCGCTACACCGCGCTCGACGGCGACCGGCTGCGCGCGCTGATCACCTCCAGCGGGGCGACGATCATGCAGGCGACGCCGGCCACGTGGCGGCTGCTCGGCGACTGCCCCGAACTGGAGGGGCTGACGGTGCTGGTCGGCGGCGAGGCGCTGACCCCCGACGTGGCCGGCCCGCTCACCGCCGCCGCGCGCGGCGTGTGGAACATGTACGGCCCCACGGAGACCACCATCTGGTCCACCGTGCGCCCGATCGCGGGGCGGGACCTGACCCGCGGCGCCGCGGCCCTGCCGATCGGCACCCCCATCGCCAACACCCGCTGCCTGGTGCTGGACGCCGACCTGCGGCAGGTGCCCACCGGCGTACCGGGCGAGCTGTACATCGCGGGGGACGGCGTGGCCCGCGGCTACCACGGCCGGCCCGGCCTGTCCGCCGACCGGTTCGTCCCCGACCCCTACGGCCCGCCAGGGACCCGGCTCTACCGCACCGGCGACCTGGTCCGCCGGCTGCCGGACGGCGACCTGGAGTTCCTGGGCAGGAACGACCATCAGGTGAAGGTACGCGGCTTCCGCATCGAGACCAGCGAGATCGACGCCAGGCTGGCCGAGCACCCGGACGTGGCGCAGGCCGTCGTCGTCGCGCACGAGTTCGCCCCGGGTGACCGCCGCCTGGTCGCCTACCTCACCGCCGCGGGCCGCGAGCCGGACCCCGCGGACCTGCGCGCCCACCTGGCACGCAAGCTGCCCGACTACATGGTCCCGACCGTCTACATGACGCTGCCCGACTTCCCGCTCACCCCGAACCGCAAGGTGGACCGCAAGGCGCTGCCCTCGCCGGCCGTCTCCGCCGCGCCGGAGGCCGACCAGGCGCCGCGCAGCGGGCTGGAGAAGCTCGTCGCCGAGGTGTGGTCGGACGTGCTCGGGGTGGCGGTGCCCGGCGTGCACGCCGACTTCTTCACCCTGGGCGGCCACAGCCTCCTCGCCGTCCAGGCGATGAACCGGGTCAACGCCGAGCTGGGCACCGCCGTGGAGGTGCGGGCGCTGTTCGACGCCCCGACCGTGGCAGGGCTCGCGGCCCGCCTCGCCACCGAGGACGGCCTGGCCGGCGACCACATCGCCGTCGTGCCACGCGACCGGCCGCCGCGGGCGTCGTTCGGGCAGGAGCGCATGTGGTTCCTGGACCAGATGTTCCCCGGCGTGCCCGACTACCACCTGCCGGTGGAGTTGTCGCTGCGCGGTCCGCTGGAGGTCGAGGCGCTGCGCGCGGCGCTGACCGCCGTGATCGGCCGGCACGAGTCCCTGCGTACCCGGCTGCGCCTGTCGGAGCAGGGCGTGCTGGTCCAGGAGATCGCCCCGCCGGGCGAGGTCGCCCTGCCCGTCGACGACGTGACCGCCGCCGCCGACCCCGCCGCCGCGGCCGAGGAGATCGTCGCCGCCGCGGCCGCGGCGCCGTTCGACCTCGGCCAGGACCCGCTCCTGCGGGCCAGGCTGGTCCGGCTGGCCGCCGACGACCACCTGCTCCTGATCACCATGCATCACGCGGGCGCCGACGGCGCCTCCATCGACCTGCTCAGGCAGGAGCTGGCCGGCCGCTACGCCGAGGCCGCGCACGGCGCGCCCGCCGACCTGCCGGAGCTGAAGGTCCAGTACGCGGACGTGGCCGCCTGGCAGCGCGACCACTTCACCGGCGAGGACGAGCACCTGGCCTTCTGGCGCGCCGAGCTGGCGGGGCTGCCACCGCTGGAGCTGCCCGTGGACCGGGAGCGGCCCGCGGTGCGGCGGCCCGCGGGCGCCTGTCACGCCTTCACCCTTCCCGAGGCGCTGGCGACCCAGGTCGACTCCTTCGCCAGGGCGAACGCGACCACACCGTTCGTGGTGCTGCTGGCGGCCTTCCAGGCGGCGCTGGCCCGGCTGTCCGGTCAGGGCGACCTGGCCGTCACCACGCCCGTGTCCAACCGTGACAACGTCGAGATCCAGCACCTCGTCGGCATGTTCGTGAACACCCTGGTGATCCGCGCCGACCTGTCGCGCGACCCCACGTTCGCCGAGGTCGTACGGCAGGCCAAGCGGCGGGTGACGGCCGCGCTGGCACACCGGGCACTGCCGTTCGAGCGGGTCGTGAGCGAGCTGGTCACCGACCGCGATCCGGCCAGGCCGCCCCTGTCGCCCGTGCACTTCACCCTCGACACCGCTCCGGCCCAGGAATGGACGCTGCCCGGTCTGGACGTACGCCGCCTGCCCGAACGCATCCTGACCGCCCGGTACGAGCTGGCGATGGGGCTGACCCGCACCGCCGACGGGCTGGCCGGCGTCATCGAGTACTCCCCGATCCTGCTGGACGAGGACACCGTGGCGAGCTTCGCCAACGGCTTCCGCGAACTGCTCGCGACGGCGCTGAGCAGCCCGTACGCCCCGCTCGGCGGCATCGCGCGGGATGGCGGCGACGACTCGGCCACCGCGGCGCCGGGCGAGCCCGCGCGGCCGTCCCGCCCGCCCGAGGGACCCGCGGAGGAGATCATCGCCGACGTGTGGCACGAGCTGCTCGGCCGGCCCGTGCGCGACGCCTTCGACGACTTCTTCCAGCTCGGCGGCCACAGCCTGCTCGTCGCCCGGCTCCGCATGCGGCTGCAGGACAACTTCGGCGTCGACCTCCCCATGCACGGCTTCTTCGCCGCCACCTCGATCGCCGAGCAGGCCGCCGAGGTGCAACGCGCCATCGAGGACGAACTGGCCGGGCTGTCCGACCACGAACTGCTCGCCTCGCTCGAACGAGAGGTCTCGTCATGACCGTCACCACCACGCCGCCGAACGGCCCCAGCTCCGCGGACCTCAGAAGTGCCCTGCTGGCGCGGCGCCTGCGCGGCGGCAGAAGCCGTACGACCACCATCCCGCCCTGCCCGGACGACGTCCCGATCCCGCTCTCGTACGGCCAGCGGCGCCTGTGGTTCCTCGACCGCCTGCAGCCCGGCGGTGTCGAGTACACCGTGCCGCTCATGCTGCGCCTGGAGGGCCCTCTCGACCACGACGTGCTGCGCCGTGCCCTGGAGGAGTTCGTCGCCAGGCACGAGACACTGCGCACCCGCTACGCCGGCGGCCAGGAGGGCCCGCACCAGATCGTCGATCCGCCGGGCCCGGTGCCCCTGCCGCTGACGGACGCGGCCGGGCGGCTCGACCAGCTGGTGGCCGAGCACCTGTCCGAGCCGTTCGACCTGGAACGCGGGCCGGTGCTGCGCGCCCTGCTGCTGCGCCTGGCACCCGAGGAGCACGTGCTCGTGCTGGCCGTGCACCACATCGCCTGCGACGGCTGGTCGCTGAGCATCCTGCGCAGGGAGCTGGCGGAGATCTATCCCGCGCTGCTGGCCGGCCAGGACAGCCCGCTGCCCCCGCCCAGGATCCGCTACGCGGACTTCGCGCACTGGCAGCGCGGGCGGCCGGCGGGCGCGGCCCTGGACGGGCAGGCCGGCTACTGGCGCACCCGGCTGGCCGGGCTGGAGCCGATGGAGCTGCCCACCGACCGGCCGCGGCCGGCCCGGCGCGACACGAGCGGTGACGCGGTCGCCTTCACCGTGCCCGCCCCCGTCGCCCAGGCCGTGCTGGCGATGGGCAGGCAGCAGGGCGCGACGCCGTTCACGACGTTGCTCACCGCTGTCCTGGCCGTGCTCGCCGTGCACTGCGGGCAACGCGACCTCGCCGTCGGCACCCCCGTGGCCGGCCGCGACCGCAGCGAGACCGAGGACGTGGTCGGGTTCTTCGTCAACACCCTGGTGCTGCGGGCGGACCTGTCCGGCGACCCGGCCTTCGCCGACCTGCTGGAGCGGGTGCGGCAGGGTGTGCTGGCCGACTTCGCGCATCAGGACCTGCCCTTCGAGCAGCTCGTGGACGAGCTGGGCGTGACGCGCGACCTGTCGCGGACCCCGTTCACCAATGTCATGTTCGTCACCGGCGAGGCCGGCCCGGATCGCACGCCCATGGGGCGGCTGTCGGTCTCCGAGCTGACGCCGCCGTCGGTCAGCGCCAAGTTCGACCTGACGATCGGGATGGAGCAGGCCGAGGACGGCTCCGTCAGCGGCCTGATCGAGTACGCGACCGCGCTGTTCGACCGGGGCCGCGTCGAGCGGCTCGGCAGCCACATCGCGCAGCTCCTGTCGCAGGTCGCGGCCCGGCCGCGGGCCCGGCTCAGCGAGCTGGAGCTGCTCGCCGGCGAGGAGCGCTCGCTGCTGCTGCGGGAGTGGAACGCCACGGCGGCCCCGTACCCGGTGGCGTGCCTGCACGAGCTGATCTCGGCGCAGGCGGCCCGCACGCCGCAGGCCGTGGCCGTGCGGTGCGGCGCGGACGAGCTCACCTACCGCGAGCTGGACCAGCGCGCCAACGCCCTGGCCCACCGGCTGCGCGAGGCGGGCGTGGGCCTGGAGACGCCGGTCGGCGTGTTGTGCGACCGTTCGCCGCTGCTGCTGCCCGCGCTGCTGGCGGTGCTCAAGACGGGCGGCCACTATGTCCCGCTCGACCCCGCCTACCCGGAGGAGAGGCTGGGCTGGGTCCTGGCGGAGGCCGGGGCCCCGGTCCTGCTCACCACCTCCGGCTACGGCGGCCGGCTGCCTGGCTACGAGGGGCGGGAGCTCTTCCTGGACGAGCGGCCCGACGAGAGCGCCGAGCTGCCGCCCGAGTCGCCGGTGCACCCCGACAACCTGGCCTACATCATCTACACCTCCGGATCCACCGGCAGGCCCAAGGGCGTGATGATCAGCCATCGCGGCGTGGTGCACTATTTGAGCTGGTGCCGGCAGGCGTACGAGGCCGACCGGGGCGACGGCGCTCCCGTGCACTCCTCGCTCTCCTTCGACCTCACCGTGACGGGCCTGTTCCTGCCGCTGATGTGCGGCACGACGGTCACCCTGATCCCGGAGGACGAGCATCCGATCGCCGGGCTGGCCGACGCCCTGTCCAGCGGGCGCCGCTTCAGCTTCGTCAAGCTCACCCCCGCCCACCTGGAGCCGCTGCAGCGCTGCCTCCAGGACGATCCGGACGCCGCCGCGGCGGCGAGCTACCTCGTGGTGGGCGGCGAGCAGCTCACCGCCGAGGCGCTGGCCTTCTGGCGTTCGAACGCCCCCGGCGTCGTGGTCTCCAACGAGTACGGCCACACCGAGACCTCCGTGGCCAACGTCATCAACCTGCTGCCCGCCGCCGAGGCCACCAGCACCCCCGTGTCCGTCGGGCGACCCATCTGGAACACCGAGATCTACATCGTGGACGAGGACCTGCGGCCCGTACCGATCGGCGTGACCGGCGAGCTGCTGGCCGGCGGTGTCGGCGTGGCACGCGGCTTCGTGGGCCGCCCGGGGTTGACCGCTGACCGGTACGTGCCCAACCCCTTCGGCCCCGGGCGGCTCTACCGCAGCGGCGACCTGGTCAGGTACCTGGCCGACGGCACCCTGGAGTTCGTGGGCCGCCGTGACCACCAGGTGAAGGTCCGGGGATACCGCATCGAGCTGGGCGAGATCGAGGCCGCGATGCTGAGCCATCCGGCGGTGGCCGAGGCGGTGGTGGTGCCCTGCCGGGACGGGCTGGCCGGATACGCGGCGGCCGGCCCCGAGGCGCGGGTGGACGAGCGGGCGCTGCGCGAGCACCTGGGCGCCCGGCTGCCGGAGTACATGGTGCCCGCCTACCTGAGCGTGCTCGACGAGCTGCCGCTCACCGCCAACGGCAAGATCGACCGGGCCGCCCTGCCCGCGCCCGAGGCGAAGCCGGCCGCGGCGACGGCGGGCGCCCGCCCCCGCGACGCGCTGGAGCTGGCGGTCCTGCGCGCGTGGGAGGAGTCGCTGGGGCAGCTCGGCATCGGCGTCACCGACGACTTCTTCCAGCTCGGCGGCCACTCGCTGCTCGCCGTGAGCCTGGTCGACCGGCTGAGCTCCGAGCTCGGCCTCGACGTCGGCCTGGCGTCGCTGTTCCGCCACCCGACCGTGCGCGGCCTGTGCGAGGCGCTGCAGGCGCCGCCCGCCGCGGACTGCCTCATCCGGATGCGGGCGGGGGAGCCGGATCGTGTGCCGCTGTTCCTGGTGCCGCCCACCGCGGGCACACCCTTCCCCTACCTGCCGCTGGTCGAGGAGCTGGATCCGCGCCTGCCCGTGTACGGCCTGCAGGCCCCCGGTTACGAAGGCGGCGAGCAGCCCCTGGACACGGTGGAGGCCATCGCCGCCCGCTACGTGCGGGAGCTGCCTGACGGGCCCGTGGCGCTGGCCGGGTGGTCCTTCGGCGGATCGGTGGCCTTCGAGATGGCGCGCCTGCTGGAGGAGGCGGGCCGGCAGGTCGCGGGGTTGTGGGTCATCGACTCCTCGGTGCTCGGCGTGGACCGGTTGGAGCAGGCGCCGGAGGTCGAGACCGGTGACGCGCTGTCCCTGTTCGGCAGGACCATGCTGGACGTCGAGCCCGCCGCGCTGGCCGGGCTGTCGCCCGAGGAGGCGATGAGCGAGCTGCTGTCCCAGGCCAGGACCCGCGAGCTGGTGCCGGACGCGGCCAGGAGCGAGGTCGTCGCCCGCATGGCCGCCGTCTACCTGGCCAACAGCCGCGCCGCCGCCCGCTACCGGTGCGGGGCCGTGCTCGACACCGGCCTGCACCTGATCCGTACGACGGAGCGCCACTCCGAGCACGGCAGGCCGGAGGTGCACGCGGAGAGCTGGGAGAGCAGGACGCGCGGCGGCTTCCAGGCCACCGAGATCGCCGCCAACCACTGGAACGTCGTCGAACCGCCGCACGCCGCGACGCTCGCCCGGATCATCGCCGCCTCGTTGCTCGGAAAGGAACACCGATGAGAGTCGACCAAGGGCCCCGGCTCCTGGAGGACCTGCTCCCCCTGCCGGACACCGCAGGCAGCCGGGTGAACGCCCACCACGGCGAGATACTCCAGGGCGTCTTCCACGACGGGGAGCGGCTGCGGCGCGGCCTGGTCACGCTGCCCTGCCCGCTCTACAGCACCCATGCCACGTTCATGCCGACCGGCGACGACGGCGTGACGGTCCGGCCCGGCTGGCGGACCAAGGCCACCCGGGCCGCCGAGCTGACCCTGTCCGCGCTCGGCTGGCCGGTGCCCGGCGGGCTGCTCAGCCTGACCAGCGACATCCCGCTGTCGCGCGGGTTCGGATCGTCCACCGCCGACGTCACCGCCGCCATCCAGGCGGTCGTCGTGGCCACCGGCCGCGCGCTGCCGCCCGCCGCCGTGGCCAAGATCGCTGTCAGCGCGGAGCGGGCGTCGGACTCGCTCGTGTACGGCAGGCGCGCGGTGCTCTTCGCCCACCGGGAGGGCGTGGTCATCGAGGACCTCGGACAGGACCTGATGCCGCTGGAGGTGCTCGGCTTCGGCACCAGCTCCCATGGGCAGGGCGTGAACACCCTGGACATGCCGCCGGCGCGCTACTCCTCATGGGAGATCGAGGCGTTCCGGCCCATGCTCGGGATGTTGCGGCGCGCCGTGCGGACCCGGGACGCCTACCTGCTCGGCAGGGTCGCCACCGCCAGCGCCCTGCTCAACCAGCGGCACCTGCGGGTGCCCCAGCTCGACGACATCATCCGCGTGGCCCGCGAGTGCGGCGCGGCCGGCGTCGAGGTCGCCCACAGCGGCGACATCGCGGGGCTGCTGTTCCCGGCATCCGGCCCGGCGACCGCCGACCGGGTGGAGCGGGCCGGCGAGCGGCTGCGCTGCCTAGGCATCACCGAAACCTGGAGATTCAGCACGAAGGGATGATCAACCATGCGATCCGTCGCGCCCAGCCGATCCATTGTCGAAGCGACGCAGTTGCCGAGGCTCATCCGGATCGGGCACAACCTGCATGTCGCCGCGTTCGGGCTGATGAAGCTGCTGCCTGCCCGTTACATGCTCGATCGCGCCGCCGAGCGGGGCGAGCTGGACTGGGGCACCACGGTGCTGGAGACCTCCTCGGGCACCTTCGGGCTCGGATTGGCGATCGTGTGCCGTCTGCGCGGCAACGCCCTGACGATCGTGGGCGATCCCGCGATCGACCCCGGGTTGCGGCGGCGGCTGAACCAGCTCGGCACCCGCGTGGAGATCTGCGAGGACCCGAGCCCCGAGGGCGGCTACCAGCGCGCCCGCCTGGACCGGCTGGCCGAGCTGCGTGACGAGCATCCCGACCACTACATCCCCAACCAGTACGGCAACCCGGACAACCCCGCGGCCTACTCCGTCGTCGCCGAGCAGCTCTCCGAGGCCATCGGGCCCATCGACTGCCTGGTCGGGGCCGTCGGCTCCGGCGGCTCGACCCTCGGCACCAGCTCCTTCCTCAGGCTCGTGTCGCCCGACCTGCACCTGGTCGGAGTGGACACGCCGGGCAGCATCATCTTCGGGCAGCCCGACCGGCCCCGCCTCCTGCGCGGCCTCGGCAACAGCCTGGTGCCGGGCAACGTCCAGCACGAGAGCTACGACGAGGTCCACTGGGTGGGCCCGGCCGAGGCCTTCCACGCCACCCGTCGGCTCTACGGCAGGCACTGCCTGTTCATGGGCCCGACCAGCGGCGCCGCTTTCCTGGTCGCCTCCTGGTGGGCCAGGTGCAACCCCGACGCGCAGGTGGTCGCCCTGCTCCCCGACGAGGGTTACCGCTACCTGGACACCGTCTACGACGACGAGTGGCTGCGCGCGATCGATCTGCTCGACGCCCCCGTGGCCCCCGAGCCGGTCGAGGTCGCCCATCCGGCACAGGAGCTCGGCGGCTGGTCGCGTATCGACTGGAACCGGCGGCGGCTCCACGACCTGATCGGGGTGCGGCCATGACCGCGACCCTGCTGCTCGTCGAGAGCAACAGCACCGGGACCGGCCCGCTGTTCGCCCGGCGTGCCCGCGAGCTCGGCGCCCGGCCGCTGCTGCTGGCCGCCGACCCGGACCGCTACGGCTACGCCCGCGAGCACCGGATCGAGACCCGCCGCGTGGACACCGGCGACGCCGAGGCGGTGCTGCGCGCCGCGCGCGACGTGCCGGACCTGGCCGGCGTGACCACCAGCTCCGAGTACTACGTGCCGGCGGCCGCCCAGGTGGCCGCCGAGCTCGGCCTGCCCGGCCCCGACCCCGCCGCCGTGACCGCCTGCCGGCACAAGGGGCGGCAGCGCGACGCGATGGCGGCCGCCGGCGTGCCCTCGCCGCGCCACGCCGCCGCCGCCTCGGCGAGGGAGGCGGTGACGGCCGCGCGGGCCATCGGCTATCCCGTGGTCGTCAAGCCGGCCGCCGGGTCGGGCAGCACGGGCGTGCTGAAGTGCTCCGACGACAAGGACGTGGCGGGCCACGCCGAGAGCCTGCTCGCCGTCACCGCCAACGAGCGCGGCCTGCCGGTCGAGCCCCTGGTGCTGGTCGAGGAGTACGTACGAGGCCCGGAGTTCTCGGTGGAGACCTTCGCCGGCTTCGCCGTGGCCGTCGTCGCCAAGCACCTCGGGCCCGCCCCGTACTTCGTGGAGATCGGTCACGACCTGCCCGCAGGACTGCCGTACCCCGAGGCCGCCCGGATGCGGCAGACCGCCGAGCACGCGGTGCGCGGGCTCGGCCTGGGCTTCGGCGCCGCACACGTGGAGCTCAGGCTCACCGAGGACGGCCCGCGGGTGATCGAGGTCAACTGCAGGCTGGCCGGCGGCATGATCCCCGAGATGGTCCGCAGGGCCAGCGGGCTCGACCTGGTCACCGCGCAGGTGGCCGCCGCTCTCGGCGCGCGCGTCAGGCTGACCCCCGTCCACGACCGGCACGCCTGCATCCGCTTCCTGGTCAGCGACCTCCCGGCCGTCCTGGACGGCCCTCCTGACACGCTCGGCGCGGCCACGCGGTTGCCCGGCGTGGAAGAGATCACGTTGTATCGCGGTCGTGGCGACCGGTTGCGGCCGGCTCGCGACTTCCGCGACCGGATCGGACACGTGCTCACCGTGTCCGACCGGGCCGAAGAGAGCAGCGCGGCCGCGGCCGCCGCCCTGGACTGTCTCAGGACAGCCATCCGGCCGCTCCCCGAAGGAGTGTCACCATGAGTAGCCCGACGACGTCGATCCCCGCTTCCTCTCCCACGTCCTGGGACTCCGGCCGGCTGAAGCGTCCCGTGTGCGCGGCCGCGCAGGAGATCCTCTTCGACCGGCACCTGCGGCCGTCGGCCGAGCCCGTCGCGGCCGAGCTGCAGCTCATCAGCCAGGTGGACCGGGCGCACCTGGTCATGCTGGTCGAGCAGGGCATCGCCGCGCCCGAGGCGGCCCAGCGGCTGCTCGAAGGGATCGAGCGGCTGCGCAAGGCGCACTTCGGGCCGCTGATCGACCTCCCGGCGCCGCGCGGGCGTTACCTGGCCTACGAGTCGTACCTGATCGACACGCTCGGGCCCGACGTCGGCGGCATCCTGCACAGCGGCCGCTCCCGCAACGACCTCAACGCCACGGTGATCCGGTTGCGGCTGCGCGAGCCGTACGACCGGCTGCTGGCCGAGTGCGACCTGCTGGGCCGGCGGCTGCTGAGCGACGGCCGCCGGTACGCCGCCGTGACGATGCCCGCCTACACCCACCACCAGCCCGCGGTGCCCATCACGTACGGCCACTACCTGGTCGGCGTGGCGGCCGCCTTGGTCAGGGATATGGCGGACCTGTGGAACGCGGGGGAGGAGATCGAGCAGAATCCCCTGGGCGCCGGGGCCGTGGGCGGAACGTCCCTGCCGATCGACCCGCGGCGCACCACCCGGCTGCTGGGCTTCTCCGAGCCGCTGGCCAACTCCGTGCACGCGGTCGCCTCCAGGGACGTCGTGCTGCGGCTGACGTCGGCGGCGGCGGTGCTGGGCGTGCTGCTGTGCCGCGTCGCGCACGACGTGCAGCACTGGTCCAGCGTCGAGTCCGGGCTGCTGCACCTGGCCGACGACGTGGTGGGGTCGAGCTCCATGATGCCGCAGAAGCGCAACCCGTTCCTGCTCGAACACGTGCAGGGCCGCGCCACCGTGGCGCTCGGCGCCTTC
The DNA here is from genome assembly GCF_055586745.1 of Nonomuraea sp. NPDC049378. NCBI lineage: Bacteria > Bacillati > Actinomycetota > Actinomycetes > Streptosporangiales > Streptosporangiaceae > Nonomuraea > Nonomuraea sp. NPDC049378. The sequence goes on along the minus strand of NZ_JBVJHP010000010.1, from coordinate 21,091 downwards.
ACGGCCGCGGTCAGCGCCATGTGCACCTCCCGCTTCACGAACGCCATCGCCGTGGGCACCGAGGCGGTCGCGCACATCTGGTCCACGCTGGAGGCGGCGACGGACGCCGTCGTCCTGCTCCGGCTGGTGCTGGAGGGCGCGGAGCCGGACGCGGCGCGGATGCGGCAGAGCGCGGTGGAGGGGCAGACCGTGGCCACCCACCTGGCCGAGCGCCTGGTGAGCGCGGGCATGCCGTTCCGCAGCGCGCACCACCGGGTGGGCGCCATCGCGGTCGAGGCGCTGGAGACCGGCCGGCCGCTGGAGGACGTGGCCCGGCAGCGCCTGCCCCAGTACGGGCCGGCGGTGTGGTCGGGGCTCGACCCCGATGCCGTCGCGGCCACCGCGAACTACGGAGGCGGGCCGGGGCCGGGAGCGCTGGAAGCGGCCCTGCCCGACGTCGGCGCCCGCCTGACCGACCTGCGCCGCCGCGCGGCCCGCCGTCGCAGGCGGTGGGCCGAGGCCGCCGCCGAACTCGACGCGGCCGTGCACGACATTCTCACCAACCACCAGAAAACCGCATGAGGAGAGCATCATGACCGAGCGCCAGTACACCGTGGTACGCAACGACGAGCACCAGTACTCGATCTGGCCGGCCGACCGGCAGCCGCCCGAGGGCTGGCAGGCCCAGGGGTTCGCCGGGCCCAAGGACGACTGCCTGGCACACATCGACGAGATCTGGACCGACATGCGCCCGCGCAGCCTGCGCGAGCACATGGCCGCCACCGCCCGCTAGCCCTTCCCCGCCGGCCGCTCCGGACGTCCGGGGCGGCCGGCACCTCCGCCGCCGCGCTGCTCCCCTGGAGATCCCATGACAAGCCTGCTGCACAACCCTACGTACGACGTGATGCACGACCCCGCGCCGATCCTCACGGCCGGCGGCGCGGGCTCTCCCGAGTCCTCCGGCCATGTGGAGCTGAGGAGCGACACCTTCACCCTGCCGACCCCGGCCATGCTGGAGGCCGCCTCCCGCGCCCCGCTCGGCGACGACGTCTACGGCGAGGACCCCACGGTGACCCGGCTGGAGGCCCTGGCGGCCGACCTGCTGGGCAAGGAGGCCGGCTGCCTCATGCCGAGCGGCACCATGGCCAACCTCACGGCGCTGCTGGCGCACTGCCCGCGCGGAGGCAAGGCCATCGTCGGCCATGAGTCGGACATCTACGTCTACGAGGCTGGTGGCGCCTCACTGTGCGGCGGCATCGTCTACGACGCACTGCCCAACCAGCGCGACGGCACGATCGACCTGGCCGACATCGAGGAGGCCTGCACGGTCGACCGCTCCGACCCGCAGATCGCGCCGCCCGCGGTGATCAGCCTGGAGACCCCGCAGAACCGGTGCGGCGGGCTGCCCCTCCAGCTCGACTACCTGGCCGAGGTAGGCCAGCTCGCCCGCCGTCACGGCGTCGGACTGCACCTGGACGGGGCCCGGCTGTTCAACGCGGCGGTGGCGCTCGGCGTCACGCCCGCCGAGATCGGGCACTACGCCGACACCATCCAGGTGTGCCTGTCCAAGGGGCTCTCGGCGCCGATCGGATCCGTGCTCGTGGGCGACCGCAAGCTGATCGCGCACGCCCGGCGGATGCGCAAGATGCTCGGCGGCGGCATGCGCCAGTCCGGAATGATCGCCGCGTGCGGCATCATCGCGCTCACCGAGATGACCGACAGGCTGGCCGAGGACCACGAGAACGCGACCCGGCTGGCCAGAGGGCTGTCCAGGCTGCCCGGCGTACGCCTCGACCCCGGCCCGCCGGTGACCAACATGGTCTTCTTCCGCATCCGCGACGACCGGTACACCACCAGGTCGTTCATCGCCGCCGCGGCCCGGCGGGGCGTGCGGGTGGAGGAGCTCGGTCGCGGGCGCATCCGGGCGGTGACGCACGCGTACGTCGGGCGGGAGGCCATCGACCGGGCCATCGCCATCTTCGCCGACCTGCTGGCCCCGGGCCCCCGTGGCGCCGAGTTCCCGGCCCGCCATGAGAGCGGGATGATGCCGCGACGATAAGGGTACTTCGCATCGTGGAGGTGAGAGGAAACGCCGGAACCAGGGAAGGACCGGACCATGAAGCGCATCCAGCTCCCCAAGCGCCCCTCCAAGCACCTGCGCGAGCAGCAGCCCGATCTTCGCACGCCCTCCGGGCGGAGACTTCCCTACTGAAGAGCACGAGGGCCCGGCTCGTGAACGACGAGCCGGGCCGCCGGCGTTCAGGCGAACGCCACGCCGTACGTACGGAACCAGTGGTCGAACTGCACCAGGAACCCCAGCGCCCGGACGCTGCCCAGGGTGGTGGCGGGCTGCGGGCCGCCGGGGTCGAGCAGCGCCCTGACCGCGCCCGGATCGAGCAGGTCCTTCAGCGGACCGGCCGGATCGGCGACCGCGTCGCGCACCCGGGCGCGCAGCGATGCCACGTAGGCGGGGTTCTGCATGGCGGGGTAGGCGCTCTTGGGCCGGTTGAGCACCTCGGCGGGCAGCAGATCCGCCACGGCGCGGCGCAGCAGCCCCTTCTCGATGCCGCCGGCGTTCTTGAGCCGCCACGGCACGTTCCAGACGTAGTCCACCAGCCGGTGGTCGCAGAACGGCACCCGGACCTCCAGCCCCGCCGCCATGCTCATGCGGTCCATGCGCGTCAGCAGGAGAGGCAGGAAACGCGTGAGGTACAGGTGGCCGACCTCGCGCAGCCGCCGCTCGGCGGAGCTCTCCCCGCCGAGCCGCGGCACCTCCCGCATCGCCTGCGCGTAACTCTCGGCCAGGTACGCGCCGGGCCGGCACCAGGCCGCGGCCTCCGCCCCGAGCAGGCCCGCCAGGCCCAGCGGCGCGGCGCGGTACCAGGGGAAGAACCCGGTGGGCTCGGCCGCCTCCCTGGCGAACCACGGGTAGCCGCCGAACACCTCGTCGGCCGACTCGCCCGACAGCGCGACCGTGCAGTCCCTGGCCACCCTGCGGAAGAGCAGGTGCAGGGAGATGTCGGCGTCGCCCAGCCCCGGCAGGTCGCGCGCCCTGGTCGTGGCGTCGGACCAGGCCAGCAGGTCGGGCACGTCGAGCAGCACCTCGGTGTGGCTGGTGCCGACGTGGGAGGCGACCGCCCGGGCGTAGGGCGCGTCGAGGCTGTGGTGCAGCGTGGTCTCCTGGAAATGTTTGCCGCTGTCGTGGAAGTCGACCGCGTAGCTGCTCAGCTTGTCGCCGTACGCGCCGCCCCGGTAGGACCGGGCGCCCAGGGCCGTCACCGCGCTGGAGTCCAGGCCGCCCGACAGCAGGCTGCACAGCGGCACGTCGGAGACGAGCTGCTCGTCCACCGCGCTGCTCAGGAGCTCGCGCACGCGCCGCACGGTCGCCTCGTCGCCGTCCTCGTGGGGCCGCGCGGTCAGGCTCCAGTACGTGCGGTGGCGCGTGCCCCGCCTGCTCACCCGTACCAGCGTTCCGGGGCGGACCTCGGACAGGCCGCGCAGGGGGGAGCGGCCGGGCGTGGGCGCCGACGCGGCGGCGAAGAGCTCGGCGAGCCCGTCGGCGTCGATGACGGGCGCGAAGCCGGGGTTGGCCAGCAGGGCCTTGGGCTCAGAGCCGAAGATCACTCCGTGCGGGGTCCCGGTGAAGTACAGCGGCTTCACGCCGAGCCGGTCCCGCACCAGCACCAGCTCTTCGGTACGCCCGTCCCAGATGGCCAGCGCATATATTCCGGACAGCCGTCCGGCGAAATCCTCTCCCCATTCGAGATAGGCACGCAAGACCACTTCCGTGTCACACGTGGTGGTGAAGCGGTGGCCCTTGGCCCGTAATTCATCGCGCAATTCGCGGAAATTGTAGACCTCGCCGTTGTAGGTCATCGCGACCGCCTCCGCCACCGCGGGCTGGGCGCCGCCCGCCACGTCGAGCACGGCCAGCCTGCGGTGCCCGAACCCCACGTGACGGGCGGTCCACACGCCGGAACCGTCAGGGCCCCGGCAGGCCAGCGTCTCGGTCATCGCGGCCAGCACGTCGCGGTGGTCGCGTAGGTCACGTTGCCAGTCGACCCATCCGACTATTCCACACATCGCCGAACACCTTTCCGTGAGAGCGGCCTGAAATCGGTGATATGCCGAACACCCCGGACGGGGCAAGCGACCTGCGGGACTTCCCCCTGGGTCCGCGCATCAGGGGATTTCCCCTGATTGTGTCCCGCGGCTGTTGCGGGGACCTTGGAGACACAGGGAAGTCAAGGAGGACCCATGTCCCTCAGAACCCGGCCCGGCCGCTGGACGGCCCGGCCCGTAGGCGACGCGCAGCGCATCCTGTTCTGCCTGCCCTACGCGGGTGGCAGCGCGAACGTGTACCAGGAATGGCCACGGGAGATCCACGGGGCCGCGGTGATCCCGCTCCAGCTGCCCGGCAGGGGGAGCAGGTTCAGCGAGCCGCCGCACCACGACATGGGCGCTCTCGTGGACGACCTCCTCGCGGGCGTGCGCACGTACCTTGACCGGCCGTTCGCGATCTTCGGGCACAGCATGGGCGCGCGGATCGCGTACGAGGTCGCCTGCGCCCTGCTGGAGCGGGGCTGGCCGCTGCCCGAGCGGATCATCGCGGCCGGCTCGCCGCCGCCGCACCTGGGGCCGCCCGCCGCCGCCCACCTGCTGCCCGACCAGGAGTTCCTGGCTCACCTGCGCGGGCTCGGCGGCACGCCGCCCGCGTTCTTCGACTCGCCCGAGCTGGTCGACCTCGCCCTGCCCACCCTGCGAGCCGACTTCGCCGTGGTGGCCGGACAGTCCTGGGCTCCCCGCACGCCGATCCCGGTGCCGATCGACGCGCTGTGCGGCGCCGCCGACGCCGCCGTTTCCGTGGCGGACGTCGCCGCCTGGGGCGACCTGACCGGCGGGCCGTTCAGCATGCGCGTGCTGCCGGGCGACCACTTCTTCATCCACGAGGAGCTGCCCACGGTGCTGGAGTCCGTGGGAGAGCTGCTCGGCCAGCTCCAGTTCAGCCGCGGCTAGCGGCGAGAAGGGACACCCATGAACGACTACGGCCAGGTCATCGAGCAGCGCTGCGACGCCTTCCGCAGCCGCCACCACCGCCGCCTGTCCTGCCCGCGGGACCTGGACGGCATGTTCTCCCGCATCCACGCCCTGGACCAGAAGGACGAGCTCTTCCTGCTGATGGTCCGGGAGCGGCACGGAGCTTCCTGACCGCCGGCCCGCCCCGCCCGCCGCAGACAGAGGGAACCGCAACCATGTCTCACGATGATCCGCGGGCCGGATGCGTCCGCAGCGCCGGCCTCGCCTCCATCGCCGTGGACCACGCCCAGCTCAGCTACGAGTACCTCGACGCCGGCGACGTCGACGCCTACGCCTCGCTCTTCGAGAAGGACGTGGTGCTGAGCAGGCCAGGCCTGACCGTGCGCGGCCGGACCGAGCTGGAGCGCTTCCAGGAGAAGCGGGTCGGGCGCTGCCACCACACGGTGAGCACGGTCATCGCCTCCACGGAACACATCGCCGTCGTCGGAAGCCGTACGCGGGAGCCGGACGAGCCCGGCGAGGGGCCGTTGGAGTTCGCCGACGTCTTCACGCTCTCCGCCAGCGGCCTCTTCTCCGCCCAGCAGACGTTCTACTTCATCGCCCCTGGCTGACCTAGGAGGATGGCATGTCGGAGGAGTATGTGCTCACGTTCGCCTGCCCCGACCGCGCGGGCGTGGTTCACGCGATCTCCGGATTCCTGCTGCGGCACGGCGGCAACATCCTGCAGAGCCAGCAGCACGGGGACAACGCCTCGAGCCGGCTGTTCATGCGCGTGCACTTCAGCGCGCCGGGCGACCTCGCGGAGCTGCGGGCCGACTTCGCCCCGACGGCCGAGAGCCTGGGCATGCAATGGCGGCTCGCCGACGCCTCCGCCAGGCCGCGCCTCCTCATCATGGTCTCCAAGTACGGCCACTGCCTCAACGACCTGCTCTTCCGCCGGCGCATCGGAGAGCTGCCCGCCGACATCCCGCTCGTGGTGTCGAACCATCCCGACCTGGCCGACCTGGTGACCTCCCACGGGATCCGCTTCGAGCACGTCCCCGTGACCCCGGACACCAGGCAGGACGCGGAGGACAGGCTGCTGGCGCTGGTGGAGGAGCATCGGATCGACCTGGTCGTTCTGGCCAGGTACATGCAGATCCTCGGCGACGACGTGTGCAAGCAGCTCGACGGCAGGGCCATCAACATCCACCACTCGTTCCTGCCCAGCTTCAAGGGCGCCGGGCCGTACCGGCAGGCTCACGTCCGCGGGGTGAAGCTGATCGGCGCGACCGCGCACTACGTGACCGCCGACCTGGACGAGGGGCCCATCATCGAGCAGGAGGTCGTCCGCGTCGACCACACCTTCTGTCCCGACCGCCTGGCCGCCGCCGGGCGCGACGTCGAGTGCCTGGCGCTGGCGCGGGCGGTCCAGTGGCACATCCAGCACCGGCTCCTTCTCAACGGCAACCGGGTGGTGGTGTTCAGGTAGGCGAAGCCGTCACGAGGCTGCTGTCACGAACCTATCGTCGCGCCATCACGGGACGCACCCGGCGGCGATAAGCCGCGCGATAGGGCCGCGAATGACTCCTTCCATACCTTCTGAGGCATCGCAGCAACCAGCCGAAAGCCCAGGTGAAGGGGTCCCCGCCATGCAGATCAAGAAGATCGTCATCACCGCCACGATCTCCCTCGCCACCCTGCTCGGCCCCGCCACCGCCATCGCCTACGCCGACACCCCCTGGGACGGACCCACCCCCACCAGCGACACCCCCTGGGACGGCCCCACCCCCACCAACGACGACACGCCCTGGGACTAGCTCCACCCCCACGAACGACACGCCGTGGGACCAGCCCACTCCCGCCCCCGTGGGCTGAACCCGCCCGAATCCGGCAGCCGACCCCGGCAGCCGGGTCACCCCCGGTCAAGGAGGGCCGCGACGATCTCGTCGGCCCTCCTTGACCACTGTTCGGCCTGCCGTTCCTGGAACATGGCCAGCGCCTTCTCCGCGACCGCCAGCGCCTCGGTGGTGTCACCCTTGACCGTCAGGATCTCGGCCAGGTCGAGCCGGATCTGCGAGGCGCCCAGATGGTCCATGATCCCTTCCCGGACCTCCACCGCCTGCCGCAGCATGCGCTCGCTCGTGTCGAACTTCCGCTGCCGGCCGTACACGATGCCGAGGTTCTGCAGGGCGTAGCTCTCGCCGATGATGTCGCCGATGTCGCGCACCATGCGCAGGACGGTGCCCTCGACCTGCTCGGCCCGCTCGTAGTCGCCGCTCAGCAGGTGCGTCTTGCAGAGCTTGTTCAGCACCTGGGCCTCCACCCGGCGGCTGCTGGTCTCCCTGACGATCTCCAGGGCCCGGTTCAGCCGTTCCTCCGCCGCGGCGTACTGCTGCAGGTCCAGCTCGATCTGCGCCATGTTCGCCAGGACGTGGGCCTCGCCGACCAGGTCCGTGTGGAGCCGGAACCCGGCCAGTGCCTGCCGGTACAGCTCCGCGGCCCTGTCCAGCTCCCCCTGCCGGTAGTGGAGCAGGCCCAGGTTCCGCGAGGCCAGGGCCGTACCGTGCTCGTCGCCGAGTTCGCGGAACTGGGCGAGCGCCGACTCCAGCAGCGGGCGCGCCAGGGAGGTGCGGCGCTGGTTGAGATGCATGGAGCCGAGCGAGCACATGAGCGCCGACATGCCGCGCACGTTGCCCGCCGACCTGGTGGCGATCAACGCCCTCTCGTGCGTGTGCTGCCAGTCCTCGAAATAGCTGCGGGTCTCGAAGAGGGACACCAGGGTGACCGCCAGGTCCCAGCACGCCTCGTCCAGGCCGTGGTCGGCGGCCTGCATCACGGCGGCGCACAGGTTGCCCCGCTCGCGTTCGAGCCAGTCGAGCGGGCTCTCCAGCAGCCGGTCGAGGTGGTGGCCCGGGAGTGTCCAGCGCGGGGCCGAGCCGTGCAGGAGCGTGTAGTCGCCCCCGTGCAGGCGGCGGTGCGCCTCCTCCGCGATGTGCAACCATGCGCCCGTCACCCGGCCGAGTACGGTGAGCCTGGTCGGCTCGTCCTCGTGCTCGTGCAGCCGCTCCCGGGTGAACACCCGGATGAGGCCGTGGAACTTGTAGCGCGGATCGCCGCCCGCGTCCACCCCGGCCACGTCGAGCATCTGGTCGTCGACGAGCTGCTCCAGCCGGTCCATGGCGCGGTACACGTCGTCGTCGAGCAGGGCCCCGGCGAACCAGGCGGGGATCGTCACGGACTCCGCCACGCTCAGCAGCCGCAGGAGCCTGCGGGTGCGCTCGTCCATGCTCTCGTACGTGAGCGAAAGGCTCTTCCTGACGACCATCTCGCCGTGAGCGAGCTCGTCGAGCCGGTGCCGCTCGTCGGCCAGGCGGCCCACCATCGAGGCCAGCGACCAGTGCGGGCGGGCGGCGAGCCGGGCCGCCACGATCCTCAGCGCCAGCGGCAGGCCGCCCACCACCTGGGTCAGCGCGGCGGCGGCTTCCGGCTCGGCCGCCACCCGGTCGGGGCCGATGACCTTCCCGATCAGCTTTAGTGACTGTTCCTGGTCCATGACCTCCACGGGGAGCTGCAGCGCGCCGGGCAGCCCGGTCAGCCGCGCACGGCTGGTGATGATCACCGCGCATCCGGCGCTGCCCGGCAGCAGCGGGACGACCTGGGCCTCGCTCTCCACGTCTTCCAGCATCACCAGCGTCTGCGTGTTGGCCAGCATGCTGCGATAGGTGGCGGTACGCTCCTCGACGCTGCTCGGCACGGCAGGGCCCGGGATCCCGAGCGAGCGCAGGAACGTGCCAAGCGTGTCGGCGGGTGGCACGGTCTGAGGCTGGCTGCCCCGTAAGTCCCGGTAGAGCTCCCCGTTGGGAAACTCGCCGGACAGGCGGTGAGCGAGGTGCACGGCCAGGGAACTCTTGCCCACCCCCGCCTTGCCGCTGATCACGACGATGCGGACCGCCTCGGCATCGCCTCCGCGTAAGAAGTTCTCCGCCGTCTCGATCAGGGACCGATGCCCGGTGAAGTCCGGGATGTCGGTCGGGAGCTGGTGCGGGGTGACCGACAGGAGCACCGCGGGCTGTTCGGACGCGGACGCGGCGGTGGCGGTGGCGTGAGCCGGCCGGTCGAGCAGCAGCGACTCGTCGCCCGCCAGGATCGCCGATTCGAGCTGGCGCAGCTCCTCGCCCGGCTCCAGGCCCAGTTCCTCGATGAGGTGTGTACGCCCGGCCCGGTAGACGTCGAGGGCCTCCGCCTGCCGTCCCGATCTGTACAGGGCAAGCATCAGCTGGCCGCGCAGCCGCTCGCGCAGCGCGTTGCGCCGCACCAGGTCCGTCAGCTCGCCGATCAGCTCGCGGTGCCTGCCCAGCTCCAGTTCGAGGTTGATGCAGGTCTCGTGGGCGGTGAGCCGGGACTCGTCCAGACGCAGCGCCTTGCTCTCCAGCACCTGGCTCGCGACCCCGCTGAGCGCGGGTCCCCGCCACAGGGACAGCGCCTCCCGCAACATCTCGGCCGCCCCGAGGATGTCCTCCGCCTGCGCCAGGTTCCCGGCCTCGTGCACCAAGCTCTCGAAGCAGTACGAGTCCAGATCCTCCGGCGTGATGCTGAGCTGGTAGCCGGGCGAGCGCCGGACGATCTCGGCCTCGACCGGCAAGAGCGTGAGCAGCCGCCTCAGTGCCGAAATGCAGATCTGCACCTGGCTGCGCGCGCTCGACGGAGGATCCTCGTCCCACACGGCGTCGATGAGATGCTCGGTGCTGACGATGTGGTTGGCTTCCAGCAGCAGCGCCCCGAGAACGATCGGCTGCCGCCCGGGTGCGATGGGCACGACGGTGTCGCCGTTGCAGAGTTCGATGGGCCCGAGGATCCGGAACGGCGTTCCAAAACCCCCAGCCACTGCGCGGCCCCCGAGTCATTCTGAGTAACTTGAATAGCACGCGTTCCATGCCCGCCTGACACCGGTGAGGTGCGGCGTCGGGGGCGGCATGGAAGGTTGTTGCGATCAACGTATATAGGGACAGGTGCCGCGTCAAGGACCCAATTCCTCTACCTTCCAAAAGGGTCGATTAGCGGCGGTCGCGCGGCTGGAATTGGCCGCCATTTCCGGCCACCGCACTTTCCTGAATGCCGCACGCAAGCGATCTTCTGACACTCTTTGCGGCCGACGGCAGTGCGCGTCCACCAGCGTGTTGTATCGACATAAAGGCACGGCCGTGACGAACTAAATCACCGACCCGGCCGTACCCATGTCAGCTCACCCAAGATTCTTCCAGACCGCTGAATTACGGGCACGCGGGCGTCCCCGTAGTCTTCCGGGCCCCGTTATGGTTCGCGACCTGCTCGTCGGATACCTCGGCGGCAAGCCGGTGCCGGCCGGAAGCCTGGTGCTGAGGATGCTCAGCCGGCCTCCGGTTCGGTGAGCCCCACCAGGGACGGCAGCGCCGCGAGATCGTCCAGGACGAAGGTCGGCTGGTCGGGTGCCGTGTGCAGGTCGGCCGGATCGGTCACACCAGTCAGGACGAGCGCTGTGTCCAGGCCGTTGCGCGTGCCCAGACGAACGTCTGTTTCGAGCCGGTCCCCGACGACGAGCACCTCATGAGCGGCGGCCCGCAGCCGATCGAGTGCGGCGTGCGCCATCATCGCCGACGGCTTGCCCACGACGACCTCGACCCGGCGTCCGACGGTCACCTCGAGAGCGGCGATGATTCCCCCGCAGTCGGGGACCTCCCCATCGTCGACGGGACAGGTCGGGTCGGGGTTCGTGGCGACGAACCGGGCTCCGGCCCGCAGCGCGCGGAACGCCTCCATCCACTTGCGATAGTCGAAGGTACGGTCGAACGAAACCACGACCACATCCGCGTCGCGGCCGCTGTCGACGAGACCGATGCCGTGTCCGGCGAGTTCGGCGTGCAGGCTCGATTCGCCGACCAGCAGGACCCGTGCGCCCGCCGCCTCGGCCAGGAGCCAATCTATGACCACGCCACCAGAGGTCAGCACGTCTTCCGGCGCTGCGGCCACGCCCAGCGCCCGCAGCCGTTCGGCGTACGATGCCGAGGAGCGGGTGGGGTTGTTGGAGACGAAGAGAACGGGCACGTTCGCCGCGCGCATCCGCTCCAAGCTCTCGACGGCTCCCGGCAGCGGCCGGCCCGCTCGATACACGGTGCCGTCGAGGTCGCAGATCACGGCCCGGTACGCGCCCCGGCGCGCGCCGGGGCGCACGGTCCGGCCAGCGCGCCTGCACTCGTTGTCGCCTCGCACGGGGTTCCTCTCGTCAGTGGGGCCCGGAAGTCCTGCACGAATGACGTCTGCCCTCACCGGACCGTCATGGACCGGACGAGGTCAACCAGGCGCTGCGTGACGATCTCGCTGATCTGCTGCCCCTTTTCCGCGGAGGCGGCCTGGGGGTCGCCGAACACGCCCGTGGACGAGACGTCGGCGAAGCGGCGGTAGATGATGGCGCTCCCCGAGCGGAGCATGTCGGCGGTGTCCCAGCTGAACCAGCTCTTGTTCTCGCGCGGCGGTATGGCGGACTCGTCAACGAGGTGGGGGGCGATGGCCAACAGCAGCGAGGTTTCGAGTTCGCATGCGTGACCGACACCGCCCGGGCCGGTCGTACTGATGGCGAGCAGGGCCTCGGAAGCTATCTGCCACCACGCCGTCCGGACGATCTTGCATTCGGGCCGGCTGTGCCCGAGCTGTTCCAGGGCGACCTGGGCGATGCCTTCGTTGCCACCGTGGGCGTTGAGAATCAGCAGGCTGGTCATGCCGTGCCGCAGAGCTGAGTCCGCGGTCTGCACGATCTGGCGCAGCAGCGTTTCGTGCGTCAGGGACAAGGTGCCGGGAAAGTCGTCGTGGTGCTTGGAGTAGCCGACCGAGACGGTGGGCAGGATCAGCACGTCGTCACCGAGGTGCCGGTCGATCCCCCGACAGAAGTGGTCGACGAGGATACGGTCCGTCGCCAGCGGGAGGTGTGGTCCGTGCTGCTCGACCGCACCGAGCGGGAGTATGACCGGCAGGGACCTGTCGACCGTGGCGAGTCGGGCCGAGGTCATCTGTTCCCAGTACGTCATGAGGCGGCTCTCATCGTGCGACCGCCCACATCTCCACTTCGACGAGGAGCCCGTCGAGCAGAGCCGCTCCGACCACTGTGCGCACGGGGCAGGGTTCCGGCATGTACGTCCGGTAGACCGAGTTGAAACGTCCCCAGGTCGCCATGTCGGTGAGATAGGCGTTCACCTTCACGACGTCGGCGAGCGTGCATCCGGCGAACGCCAGCTGGCGTCGGCAGTTCTGGAGAGTGAGATGCGTCTGCTCTTCTATGTCATCCCCGACGACCGAGCCGTCCTGCACGATCGCGGCCTGGCCGGACACCACGACCAGTCGGTCCGCCCGCACGGTCAGGACCGGGGAGTAGGGCCCGGCGGTGGCATGTTGGGTGGCATGGGCAGGAAGGTCCTTCGCGGGGGACGCGACGGAGCTGTCCCCCATCGGGTTCGGCAGCCGGCCGATGAACCCCCTGATGCGCCAGCGATCGGCGTCCCGCCGGCAGAGGTAGAGGGTCTGCCAGTTGAGGTGCACCAGTCCACCGTCGCGACGGCGGATCGTCCCGTCGAACTTCTTGTGCGCGACAGCGTCCGCCTCGTGAATCTCGATGTCCCGCAGCGTCGTGGCCTCCCGCAACCCGGCCTCCAACGTGTCAGCCGGAACGGCCGCGCCCAGTTCCGCGCTGCCCGCCGACCATGAGTCACGGTAGGCCGCGAGATTCTGCCCGACTCTCCAGGAATCGGGGTTCGACGTCCTTCTGGCATCGATCGACATGAATTCCGACGAGCTGACATAGTCGGCCTCGACCATGGTCCACTCGTTGCGGACGTACGCGCTGATGTCGCGGTCGACGAGCATCGTCCAGATCGCGCCGCGATCGGGATCTGCTGGGAATGGGTTCTTCGGGCTCACTGCGGCAGGTACTCCTTCTCGGCTGTCCGGAACTCGACGCGGGCCTGCTCGTCGAGCTCGACGCCTAGACCGATTCCGTCTGGAAGAAACGCGTAAGGGGGCTCGATCCGTAGTGGTTGGCGGAGCAGGTCGTGGGACCGGATCAGGCGTCCGAAGATGTCGCTGGGCTGCACGCACGTTCGTGCGGCGGCGCAGGAGTGGAGATAGGCGGCCTCCGCGATACCGAGGTCGACCTGCGATCCATGCCAGGTCGGCATGTTGAACAGGTCCAGGGCGTGGTCGAGGCGACGGAAATCGCTCAACCCCGCGGTGATGTTGAACATGTCCGCGGTGCCGCGCTGGAGTACCGCGACGGCTTCACTGCCGCGGTCGGAAAACTGCGGGTAGGCGAGCGACAGGTGGCGTGCCAGCGGTATCGGGACGACGGATCGCAACCGTGACCACTCATCGAGCATCCAGTGCGGGATCGGATCCTCAAGGCAGGCGACATTGCCTATCTCGGCCAGCGCCAGCCCGATGGCGCGCGCTTCTGCGAGGTGTTCGAAGCGGCCGTTGGGATCGAGGACGACGGACATGGCGGGTGCCCGCTCGGCGATGGCTCCGCACCACGCCACGACGTCGTCCTCGAGCGAGCACTTGAACTTGACGGTCGTGAAGCCCGCGGACGCGAAGGAGCGGACCAGATCGCCGACGTCATCCACTGTGCGGTGGCTCGACCACGCGCTCACCGCGACCCGGTCGCGCAGCGGTCCGCCGAGCAGGTCGACGACCCTCAGGCCGAGGGATCGCGCGAACGCATCCCAGACGGCCATCTCGAAGCCGTCGAACTCGTGGACACGAGGAAGCGGCACGTCCTGCATGCTCACTGACCGCAGATCCAGGCCCACCAGCGCGGTGGCCAGCGCGTCCACGGACTCCCAGTCGTGCGCGCGGTACAACTCGCCGAGGCCCACCGTCCCGTCCCGCAGCTCGAGTTCGAGGATGACCTTGGGCATCTCGTCGAACTGGACGGACCAGCTCGCGGCGCCCTTCCACGGCTTGTTGTGCAGCGGGCGGTGAAGCGATGGCGACTCGATGACTCCGGGATGCGCGGGCACGACGACCTCGGTCGCGCGGATCCGTGAAATCCGCATGGGATCGTTCATCGCGCGTCCGGGCCTTCCGCACGTAGCGCCGCCTGCCGTTTTCGATCGGCATAGATGCGAGCACTCATCTCGCCGTTGTAGAGCCGGGCGGTGAGCCCGGCATCGATGGTGATCACCTGGCCCGTGACGCACCGGCTCTGCTCCGACAGGAGAAACCGCACTGCCCAGCCACAGTCGATCGGCTCGATCGTCCTCTGGAGCACCTGCTCGCTGCCGGTGTGCGCGGCGATCCAGGAGGCGTCGTGCGCGGGATAGCCGGGCGGCACCAGATCCCGGTTGATCGGGACATATCCCGGCGCTATGGCGTTGCAGCGCACGCCGATCGATCCGAATTCGACGGCGCAGGCGCGGGTCAGCCCCTCCACCGCGGCCTTGGCGCTGGCGTAGATGGCGTACTGGCCGATCGTCTTGTCGGCGTGGACCGACGAGACGTTGACGATGGCGCCCGGCCGGCCGTGCGCCACCACTGACCGGGCGAAGGCCTGGCTCATCAGCCAGACACCCCGGAAGTCGATGTCGACGACGCGGTCGAACTCGGCTTGGGTCGCGTCGAGCATCGGTGCGATGAGCCCGACGCCGGCGTTGTTGACGAGTCCGGTCAGCGGCCCGGCGCGGTCGATCGCCTCCTCGAATATCCGCGCCACGTCGTCCGGCCGCGAGACGTCCCCGGCCACACCCACCGCGCCGGGGTAGCGACGCACCGTTCTCTCTACGTGCTCATCGACCAGGTCGTTGATGACGAGTCGCGCCCCTGCCGCGTGGAGCGCGTCACACACTCCGGAGCCGATTCCGGGGCCGGACGCCCCGGTGACAAGGACTGTGTGGCCGGCGAGGTCGTGAGCGGGAACGGCGTGCTCAGGTGCTGTAGAAGGAACGATTCCGGCCGACGGTCGCGGTCCAGACTCCACCACGAGATACCCTCGATCCTCATTTGCTTTGTCCCATTTTATGGGACGGTGGACCATTATAGGTGGCACGGAGATCGAGTCAATCATGCTTCGTGGGCTGCCATCAATGGCGGCAATGCGAACAGGAGGTGGCGTTCCGCAGGCATCTTGGGTGGGGCCGTTGACACGCACCGCAAGCACCGCCTAGCTTCGACCCCCTCGGGAAACGGTCCGCTGTCCCGCTGAATGGGACGCGTTGAAAGGATGCGCCCATGCAGATGCGACACCGGCGCCGCCGCAAGAGAGCAGCCGCCCTCATGCTCGCCGTCACACTAGGACTGTTCGGTTCGGCCTGTTCCGCCGACGGCTCGGGGGACGACTCGGCTCAGGAATTCACCTACTGGTCGATGTGGCAGGAGAAAGAGCCGCAGGCCGAAGTTCTGGCGAAGGCGCTCGCGGACTTCGAGAAAGAGTCCGGCATCAAGGTGAAGGTGGAGTGGCAGGGGCGCGACAATGTCACGAAACTCCTGGCGGCGCTGCGCACCGACAACGTCCCCGACCTCATCGATCAGCAGTACTTCACGGTCAGCAACGCGATCGTCAAAAATGATCAGTTCAAGGACCTGAGCGATGTACACGACATGGAGATACCTGGCGAAGGCAAGACCGTCCGCCAGGTGATCCCGAAAAAATACGACCAGTTCACGACCGCGGCCAACGGCGCCCAGTTCCTGATCCCGTACGAGGTGATCGGATACTCGATCTGGTACAACGCCAAGACGTTGCCCGACGTCGCGAGCAACCCGCCGAAGACGTGGCAGGAATTCACGGACGTCCTGGCCAAGTCGAAGGCGTCCGGCCGCAACCCGATCGCCCTCGACGGGGACATCGCCGGGTACGCGGAGTTCTGGACGGCGACGGCACTGGCCCGAACGCTCGGCACAGGTGGCTTCTACAAGCTCGTGTCGGACAAGCAGGCAAGCGGCTGGAACAACGCCGACGTCCGCAACGCGCTCACCGCCATCGCCGACCTCGCGAAGCAGGGTTACTTCATACCGGGGTACGACAGCAGCAAGTTCCCCGCCATCCAGACGAAGTGGGCGCAGAACCAGGCGGACTTCCTCTACATGGGCAGCTGGGCTCCGACCGAGACCGAGACGCTGGCGGCACCCGGTTTCGAGTACCGGTCGTTCAACTTCCCGACGCTCGGAAATGACGACTCATTGCCGGCGAGCGTCATCGGATTCGCTGTCCCGAAGGCGGCGGGCCACGCCGAGGAGGCCCAGAAGTTCATCGCCCACTTCCTCCACAAGGAGCGGCTGTCCAAGATCTCCAGCGAGGCGAACAACCTCACCCCCCGATCGGATGTCGAGGTGCCCAAGCAGCTGGCGGACGTCAACGCCCTCCTGCAGGAGAAGAACCTGAGCAAGATCACTGACGGAGTTCTCGGAGACTTCTCGGACTTCGACAAGAAGGTCTTCCAGCCGCTGAATCTCAAGCTCATGACCGGCAAAGTCACACCGGACGAGTTCATCGCCCAGATCACCACCGGTCAGCGCGACTTCTGGGCGGGACACCACTCATGACGCTCGCGACACCTCCTGCGGGTGGGCCGCGCCTCTGGCGTGGCTCACCCCGGAGCACGGGGGCCTTCGACCGGTCGCGCCGACGGTTGTACCTGCCCTTCGTCGTTCCCGCGCTCGTGTTGTACCTGGCCTTCGTCATCGGGCCGACCCTCGCCGCGCTGTGGATCAGCTTCCACCGGTGGGACGGCGTGAGCGAGATGCGGTGGAACGGCCTTGACAACTATTTCGCGCTTTTCGGCGACCCCACCTTCCGCACCGCGCTGGTCAACACCCTCATCATCCTGGTCGGAGCCGGCGCCGCCATCTTCGCCGTCAGCTTCGTCCTGACCATGATCGTCCGCGAGATGCGTGGGCGGTCGTTCATCCGTTCGGTGCTCTTCTTTCCCCACATCGTGTCCGCCATCGTCCTGTCGATCGTGTGGGGGTTCATCTTCGAGCACAACGGTACGGTCAACACCATCCTGTCCAAGGTGTTCGGGACGGAACCGATCCCCTGGCTGAACGCCGACAATCTCTTCTTGATGATCCTCATCGGCACGGTCTGGATCTCCACCGGTCTCTACGTCACGATCATCCTGGCCGCCGTTGACCGTATTCCGCGGTACTTCTACGAGGACGCGCTGCTGGCCGGGGCGAACGCATATCAGCGGCTACGATTCGTCACGTTGCCGCTGTCGTGGGACGTGATATCGGTTGCCGCCATCTTCTGGACGATCAGTTCGCTGAAGATCTTCGAATTCATCTACGCCTTCGGCGGAACGACCAATGATCTGCCACCGCCGGCCGTGTGGAATTCGGCGCTCTTCGTCTACGGCGAGTCGTTCGGCGGGAGGAGCCCGTCGTACCTCTTCGGTTACGCATCAGCGTCAGCCATTCTCATGCTGGTGCTGTTCACCGTCCTGATCGTCGTCCTGAGGCGCCTGCTCCGGAGGGATCCCATTGAATTTTGAGAACCCGGGTGCGCAGGCCGGGGTGTTGCAGCCGCGCAGCGATCCCGCCGTTGTACGCGAGGGCCGTGACCGACGCCCGTCCCGTGGAAGATCCCCGCTCGTCAGAACGGCGGGGGGCGACCCGCTCCGCGCCCTCGGCCGCGTTCTGGTCTGGGCCTTCGTCGCCTTCAACCTGCTGGTTTTCGCGTTCTTGATCCTGTCATCGGTCAAGAACACCACTGACATCTTCAGGGCGCCCTGGGGGATTCCGAGCTCGCTCCACCTGGAAAACTGGAAGAACGCGTGGAACGAGAGCGGCTTCGCCCGCGCCACGCTCAACACGGCCGGGCTCGCGCTAGGAGCTTCTTTCTGTACCCTGGCGGTCTCCGCCCCCGCCGCATACGTGCTCAGCCGCATCCGCACCCGCTCCGCCGGGCCGCTCAGCGTGTTCTTCGCGCTCGGGCTCGGCATCCCGGCGCAGGTGACCGTCATCCCGCTGTTCGAGATGATGTCGAAAGTCGGCCTGGTCAACAGCCTCCTGGGTCTCTTCATCATCTACACCGCGACGCACGTGCCATTCACCGTGTTCCTGCTGACCGGATTCATGCGCACTCTGCCGCGTGAGATCGAGGAGGCTGCCGCGATCGACGGGGCCTCCCCGTTCAGGTCATTCTGGCAGGTCATGTTGCCCCTGGCCCGCTCGGGCCTTATAACCGTCCTGATCCTGAACATCATCTCGATGTGGAACGAGACGCTGCTCGGCATTGTCTTTCTGCAGACCGTGGACAAGTACACGGTCTCCCTGGCGCTGCTCAACTTCTTGTCGAGCATGCAGTTCTCGGGCGCCGACTACGGCGGGCTGTTCGCCGGCGTATGCATTCTCGTCCTGCCCATGCTGGCTCTTTACCTGTGGTTGTGGCGCCGAATCATCGAGGGCATCACCCTCGGGGCGGGGAAGTGATCGAGGCACCGGAACGACGCCGAGAACGGCCGCAAGCCCGCGTGAAGCCGGCGGTCGCCCCGATCTCTACCGGTACGACGCCGGTGGCCTCCCGCAAAGCCTGAGGTGCCATAATCACAGCAGCCTGCTGCGAGGGAGTAACATGAACGAATCCGTCCGCAAAGCTGCGGATATCCTGTCCGCCCTCGCCGAGGTCGGCCGTGACGCCAGCGCCCGCGAAATCGGCGTTCTCCTTGACCTGCCGAAGAGCACCGTCCAGCGACTGCTGCAGGCGCTGGAGCAGAGCGGCCTCGTCCGGCAGGATTCCGCCTCACGCAGATATGGCCTCGGCCCGAAGACCCTGACCCTGGGCATGTCGTACCTGGACCGAATCGACGTCCGCTCCCAGGCGCTACCGCACATGATGCGGCTGCGGGACGACCTTGACGAGACCATAGCTCTCGCGGTGCGCGTAGGGCATTCGCGGGTCTACGTGGAGCAGGTCGAGTCGCGGTCCGGGCTCAAGGCGAAGGCCGAGGTCGGCAGACCGTACCCGCTGTGGGCCGGTGCGGCAGGCCGGGTCTTACTGGCAAGCCTGTCACGCGAAGAACTCATCCAGTTCACGCTCGACGTGGGAGACGCGGCATTCACCCACGTAACCCCTCCGACGTTGAACGGGCTTCTCGCTCAAATCGAGGAAACACGCCGGCGCGGGTACGCCTGGGCGTTCGAAGAAACCATGCGAGGGGTCCACACGGTCGCCGCACCCATTCCCATCTCCATGTCGGAGGTAGCAGCACTGAGCGTCTCCGGGCCGTCGACCTGGTTCGACGAAAGCCGCATGAAGGACGCGACCGGCCCTCTGATGGACGCGGCCAGAGCAATCTCCTCATCGATGGGATACACGAACTCCCTGCCGAGCTCTGGCAAGCTGCCATAGCCCGACGAACGACCGCCACCGCAGCCCGGCCGGCCCGTCGGCCAGGAAAGCGTGATCGGCGCGGCCAGAGCGCACCACCCAGCGCGACGGTCACCGCGAGCGGACCCTCACCAGCCGATGTTCCGCGTAATTCGTGCGCCGGCGCCGTGTGGCCCAGAGGTGAGACTCCTCCCGGGTCACCGGGCGGCTCACCAGGTGACCGGCAGTTCATGGACGCCGTAGATTTCTCGATCGATGCGGAACCGAATCCGTTCCAGCGGTACTGCGAGTTCGAGATTCGGAAATCGCTCCAACAGCGCACGGAAAGATATGCGTAGCTGGGTTCGAGCCAGTTGCTGACCGATACACAAATGCGGGCCATGACCGAAGGAGACATGATGGCGGGTGTCGCGCGTGATGTCCAGGAAGTCGGGGTCGGTAAAGACATTCGGGTCACGGTTGGCGGCCACGATGGCGGCCACCACTGGTTCTCCGGCTTTCATCTCCTGTCCCCCCAGCGTGGTGTCCCGGGTCGTGACGCGTACGAGACCGATCCGCGTGATCGGCAGAAACCGCAGAAGCTCCTCCACCATATTGTCAACCAGGGACATGTCGGCGTGTAGCCGCCGGAGCTGTAGCGGGTTGCATAGGAGGGTCAGCACACCCAGAGCCAGCGTATTCACCATGGACTCATAACCGGCGACAAGGAGCAGCAGGCAAATATTGACCAGTTCCTGTTCGGTGAGTGGCCGGGCGCCGGACTCGTCGGCGACCAGCCTGGACAGAAGCGCCCCATCAGGATTCGCTCGCTTGTGCCGCACCAGCTCAAGCATGAACTCACGAAGCTCGTCGGTCGCCGCCTCGGCCTCATCCGGATTCGCTGTCAAACTGAACACCGTGGCCGCGACCCGCTGGAACAGTGCTTGATCGGTGGGAGCGACGCCGATCAACTCGCAGATCACGAGCGAGGGTACCGGAGCCGCGAACGCCTGAACCAGATCAGCCGGTCGCGGGCCACGCACCATTTCGTGCAACTGCTGATCGACGATCTCCTGGATACGTGGTTGGAGAGCCGTCATCTGTCGCATGGTGAAGTACCCGGCCAACCTGCCCCGATAGAACCCATGGGCCGGAGGGTCCTCACTTATGAACGCCCCCGCCGGCGACACTCGATCGGCGTGCTCCGATGGCCTCGAACTCGTCGGATTGAAGAACCTGGCGCGGTTCTTCGAGCTGAAGGTCCGCGTGTCCGCGAGCACCGCACGAACGTCGGTATGCCGTGTGACCAGCCAACCCACCTCGCCGCTTGGATACAGCAACCGACTCACCGGAAATTCGCGATTGAGTGTGGCCAGCCTTCGCGGCGGGTGGAGTGGGTGCTCAAACTCCGTCGGCAGGAGGGCCGGTGCGGGCATGCCTGCGACCGGACACCCGTTCAGCACCGAGCCGGACCGGCCGACCGCTTGTTCCATGGTCAAGGCTCCTTGGCGGTGACCGATCGACTCAGACGGCTATACGAAACGCACTGGATTACTGATGCAGGATCACGACACTTCAGCGGCGATAGAACGCGCTGAGTTCCTGCCGATCTGATTGATTTCGTCCAGCGAAAGCCCCAACTCGTTGCGTAGGAACTCGCAGATCGTCCAATGAGTGTTTTCCAACCTGAAGCCGCAGGTCGCGGGCATGCTGCGCGGAAGAGCTTGATCGACAAGTAGAAGAGCCCCTGGTAGAAGGGTTGTC
>NZ_JBVJHP010000009.1:167297-398273 GCF_055586745.1 Nonomuraea sp. NPDC049378 | reverse complement strand
TCGACAACCCTTCTACCAGGGGCTCTTCTACTTGTCGATCAAGCTCTTCCGCGCAGCATGCCCGCGACCTGCGGCTTCAGGTTGGAAAACACTCATTAGATCGGATCTTCCTCGGATCCTTGACGACGAGGTGATGGCAGCGGAGGCCTCGATGTAGCAATGCGTTTAAGGCCGCAGTCCACCGTCCTGTGTGCGGGTCGCCCCTTAGCAGAACAAACGGCGTATTTGCCAACCGGGTGAGCAGTTCGTGCTGCGAGGGAGTCTCGATCAGGAACGTCCGAATCTTATCGAACTCCGCAGTGGATATGGGATGGGTATATACAGGAGGTTCTTCACTGCCGAAGTACTGGATGATGTCGCGACCGGCTCCGTACAGGGTGCCGCCGGTGCCGAGTCGATAAGTCGATCCCCCGTACCAGTTCCGTCCTACGTCGATGATGTCGGACCGTAGCCGCCGTTCTCTCCGCTCCTGCTCGATGCGCTCAACAAGGGAAGGGGGCGTAGGCCAAGCGCTGTCTTCCTCCGAGGCGGAAACCGCATCGGTGTCGGCGTCGTCCGAGGGGTCCAGAACAGGCGGCTCTTCTGTCATGGCTGAGGTTTCCGCCCTGACTCGTTGACGGTTACATCGCGGCCCGCGATGTTGTGCACCGTGCTGCCGCCCGAGATGTGATAGTCGTTGCCGCCGTACCAGTCATGGCCTACGTTGACCTGGCGGGCTGGCGGCGGCTGCTCATCTCCAGCCTTTTCAGGGACGCCCTCGGCGTCGTACTTTTTGAGCTCCGTTATGGCATGCACATTGTGCCCAGGCAGGTGAATGTACGCGATGTAGTCCTGCTGCTTGACCTTGGCCTTGACCCTGCGGAACTGGTCGGCGGGTGGCCCGCCGTAGCCCTGGCCGACGTAGTCGGAATAGAACGTGTCGGAGACGATCACGCCGAGGTTCGCATCCTTGACGGCCTTGAGGGCGGTTCGGAGAGCGTCGGCGTTGACCAGCCGTCCGCTTTCCACTGCGTTCTTGCCCGGTGATCCTGCAGGCCCGTCCACGTGGATCGGCCCTGCGTTCACGGCCAAGCGCAGGCGCAGGCGGGGCTGGGACGAGGCGTTGTGAGCGTCGATGGCCTGGCGCAGTGCGTCTGTGAACGGTCCGAGGAGCCGCCCGGGGTGGATGCTTGAGGGCAGGACGACGAACTCTCCGTCGCCTTGTGGCTGCCGCTTCCAGTCGAGCAACCCCAGGCCGGCTGCTCCCGCCGAGAGGTCTAGCAGCCGGATCATGGCCGACTGCAGGGCGTACTGGTCTGTGTTGTTGCGCTGGCTGTAGTCCTCGATGTCGTAGGTCAGCATCGCTCGATACTGCGGGGCGTCGTTCATCTCGCTCCTGTCGTTGGCGGTACGAGAACGTTGACGCTTGCACGCAGATAACGACCGGTATTTCTACGGGTTCGGCAGGCTATAGTCGGCTACCTTCATCAACCCATCCACGTCGTGGATGACGACTCGCCGGTGACCACGCGAGATCAGTCCACGCGTCGACAGCGAGCGCAGAGCCTTGTAGGTTCCTTGGCACCGATGAGACTGCCCAGCTCTTCCTGCGTCAGCGGAAGGCCGATGTCCATGCCTTCCTGTACGCCGCGCCCGTGCCTGGTAGCAAGCGCAAGAATGATCCTTGCGAGGCAGACCTCCGCGTCGTATCCCGCGAACTCCAGGCGTCGCTGATTGGCCCACTGGAGCCGATCACTAAGGAGCCCAGACAGCGCGAACGCCACGCTCGGGTGTCTCTGCATGTAACCGATGAAGACGTTTCCTTCGATCGCGCACAATGAGGTTCGGCCGCAGGTCGTGACATCGGCGCTGCGTTTGCCTGACCCCAAGATCGCCATTTCTCCGATGATGTCACCGCTGACCCGAACTGCGAGAAGCGTCCTTTCGCCGTTCTCCGCCCAGGTAGCGATCTTGAGGATGCCTTGGAGGATCAGGTAGACCGTCGTGCCAGGCTCACCCTGGCGGATGAGTCGCGTGGCGTCCGGCGGCGCGAGCATGGTGCCGAACTCTATGAGTTCGGTCGGCATCGCCTCGGGCAGCCGGGCAAGGAACGTTCCCATCGGCCACTCTGCCGCTACCGGAAGCCTCCAGTAACCGTTTCGATTACTTAGTTGGAATATGGCATTGATCGCATAACGGGCCAACAGTGCGGCCACCGAAACCTGGCAGACGCGGTGTTACAGTCCCTCGCTCGGATGTCGACGCCCTGTCTCCATATGGGTAGTTCCTATAACCGAGGCGGCAGCCCGCCGAGCCGTCCCCGCGTGCGCGGGGAGCGCGGCATGACCGGCAGCGTGCCGGACGCCATGGCGGGACCATCCCCGCGTGCGCGGGGAGCACCTGATCGGGCGCACCGCGCACGGGCTCACCCTGGGACCATCCCCGCGTGCGCGGGGAGCACGAATCGGTCGGATCGACAATGCACCGGTAGAAGGGACCATCCCCGCGTGCGCGGGGAGCACTGGTGTCCGGGCTTGCGGTGGACCCAGCGCTCGGGACCATCCCCGCGTGCGCGGGGAGCACAGACGGTGTCCGAAAGCCTGGAGGATTACCGGGGGACCATCCCCGCGTGCGCGGGGAGCACGTCCGGGACTGTGGGGGAGGGGACGGAGGGCGGGGACCATCCCCGCGTGCGCGGGGAGCACCGGCCGATCTCCTTACCGACCTCGATGCCCAGGGGACCATCCCCGCGTGCGCGGGGAGCACGAACTGAGCGTGATGATGAGCACTCGCACGTCCTCGACGGGACCATCCCCGCGTGCGCGGGGAGCACTCTCCACGACCTGCGGTTTTACCGGGCGCCGAGGCCATTTCTGAGCACTTTCGCGGAATCGGACATTCCGCCACTCTCCTGGGAGGGCTATGGATACGGGTGGAGCTGTGGGACCGGCGACGCCTTGCACGCCGCTGAGCGACAGCGCGTCCGTGAGCGTGTCGATCGGGTGCAGTTCCATGCTCGCCTCCGCCCGAACTTTGCGCACGTATTTGGCACGATCACCCGCCAACGATCACCCACAGCCGCACACCACCGGACACATCAAAAAGCCCTCGACCGACGTTTCCGCTGGTCAAGGGCCCTTAACTGCTGGTCGAACCTGGTGCCCCCGGCAGGATTCGAACCTGCGGCACCCGCTTTAGGAGAGAGGAGATCTCTCCGCCTATTCGGTTGCCTTGAACTGGGGAAACGCCGTAAGTAGCGCCTGAGTCACGCAAGATCATCCCTTGGATGTCCCCGCAGCAGCGTCTTCACATGCTCGCTGAGATGTCGCGGTGAAAGCGGCTCTGTGAAGTCGAGGAAGAGCCGAGGATCGTACGGCCCCCGACCGGCATATGGACCGTACTCCGGAGGGGAAGCTACCGTCGCTCTGACGTAGATCTGTGCCGGGATCGGTAGCGAACTCCAATGACGGGATGCGCTGCTATTGCCCTGCTGAAGGAGTCTTGGGGCGGAACATGACGCGGGGAGGGTAGCGAGGCTAGGCAGCAGCGCTGGCTTGTCTCGCGCCAGCTACTCCTGAGGGTAGCCCTCCTTCTCCATACAGTCATCATAAAATCTGACGTGCATCCCAGATGAGTACATTTCGCCGAGATCTGTCTGTGCCGCGAGTGGGTCCCTGGTCGATGACGGATATGCCTGTTCTGCCAGCTTCTCGCAGTGCGCCTGTGCCTCATGCCGAGTACGCCGAGTTTTTAGCGTTGATCGCTGCGGAGCCGAATGCTGCACCGTCTTCTGCGGTCCAGGTTGCGCTACAAGCGATCCTCTCGGCCCGCGAGGTCCTCGGGCACCGCGAGGCCCTGGGGGCCCGGAGGGGCCAGGTGGCCCTGGAACAGCCCTCTGCTCGCGAAGAGCAGCAATGTCCGCGCTCTGCTGACGAAGGAGAATGAGCTGCACCGCGGCTGTAGCCACAAGCAGTACTACAGCGACGGTGAGTGCATGCAGCAACTTCACGTGCTTTGGTGCCACAGTGCTGCAATTTACTCCATGAAACCCCTTATGGGTACGCTTGTGTCGGGGCTCGCTATGGACTTCGATGTAATGTGCATGCGATGCTTTCGCTGCTGTTACCGCTGTGAACTGATACCGAGAGGCTTTTTCAATCTGATCGCGCTGGTCAGCAGGGGCAGCGCCGGGGCGAGTTGGCATGAGAAGAGGCTCCCGGTAAGACAGCAGTCGACCAAGATCCGATGCCTCTACCGGAGAGCCTCGTTGCTGTCTTACCGTGCCGCGATTCCGCTGTCCAATCACACCCTGACCCGTCTGGCCGAGCTGATCCGCACCCGGCGTGCCGAGCGCCGCTGCCGGTGGCGGCACCTGGACGCGTCCCGGCACGCCCTGCTCGTCCTAGCCCACCTGCGCAACGGTGACACCTACGCCCGCCTGGCCGCCGGCTTCCGCATCGGCACCAGCACCGCCTGGCGCTACGTCCGCGAAGCAGCCGACCTGCCCGCCACGCTCGCCGACGATGTCCACGCCGCCGTCTTACGCGCCGGCCGGCCGGCCTACGCCATCCTGGACGGCACCCTGATCCCGATCGACCGACTGGCCGACGAACGCCCGTACTACTCCGGTAAACATCGACGCCACGGCGTGAACGTGCAGGTCCTGGCCGATCCGGCCGGCCGGCTGGTGTGGGCCTCACCCGCGCTGCCCGGTGCCACACATGACCTGACCGCGGCACGCGCCACCGGCCTGATCGACGCGCTCACCGCCCAAGGGGTGAAGACCTTCGCCGACAAGGGATATCAGGGCGCGGGCGGCAGCATCCGCACCCCCTTCAAAGCTCATCGGCTGCGGCCGCCCCTGTCGCGCCACCAGCGCTCGGTCAACCGCGCACACGCCCGCATCCGCGCCTGCGGAGAACGCGCCGTTGCCACCTTGAAGACCTGGAAGATCCTGTCCCGGCTGCGCTGCTGCCCGCACCGCGCCACCACACTCGTGCAGGCCATCCTCATCTTGCAACTCATCGAAGAAGGCCGCTACGCAGGATGAAAAGGGCTCCGAGAAGCAGGACGCTGCAGGCCGTTCGTCACCTTGCTGGCTTGTACTGAGCCTGCTCGGTGAGAAGCTCTCGTGCTCAACAGCGGTTTATGTGCCCTAGCTGTGGCAGATGGCCGCCGCGGTTGTTCGCATTGCTGGTCCAAAATGTGCGCGTCGCGGGCGCGCGCATCATCAGGTCGAGAGTTCAGACTCGAGCCGCACCAGGTCGAACTAAGCGCCTTCGCGGCGCACGACCAGCTGAAGGCGCAAGTCTGGGAAAATCTTGTGGGGCAGTGCTCGGGCGTGCCCATAAGACGTCAGTCGCGAATGGGACAAAGGTGGACATGGCACCTGACATGATCATTTGTTGATGCATCGAGTATATTTTGGCGGAGAACTCTTCCATGGAAGATGTCGAGCCGTGGGCGGTGACACATAGCTCCGCTATGGTCCAACCGGGAGTAAAATCTCTCACCATAGGGTGAGCGTGTTGGTCCAAGCGCGAAGGTGTGGGGATGACTGGTGTGGAGCTTGATCCAGCTGATCACACCAAGAAGCCGGTTCGTGATGTTCTGAGGATGCTTGTCCAGGAGGGGTGGACTCTCCGAAAAGGAGGGCACTGGGGGAAGTTGTACTGTCCATGCCCGGACGGGGGCTGCACGACGATCCCGGTTGATGGTACACCCCAGGCCCCGGAGAGGCATGCCCGAAACCTCCTGGTTAGGGCGCGCCGGTGCCCGCTGCCAGAGGGGGATCCTCGCCGCAGCTTGACCGGCCTCAACCGCAACCCGAGATCCGAAGACGACTGTTGACGTTTGTCAACAGGTGCCGGAAGCTAGTTGTAGTGTGACAGAGGAGGGGTCGAAGTGGAGTACGAGATGACCTTCGTCGTCACAGGAACTGACGTCGATGACGATCAAGCAGTCGCTGCACTCATGGAGCATCTCGACGCAATGCTATTCAGGGGAGCCGGCGTTGACTTGCTCTCTCTTGTCATCAAAGGGAACAATGCAATCGATGCGGCTTGCAATGCATACATCGAAGTTAAGCGCTTCGTTCCTGGGATAAACTTTGTGCGTCTAGACCGCGACCTCGTTGGTGTATCCGAAATCGCTGAGCGCACAGGTAGGACTCGTCAGAATATCGCTCAGTTGATCGCGGGAGAGCGGCGCGGTGATGTTCCCGATTTTCCTCCGGTTGAAGGAGTTATAGGGCGGTCTAAGGTATGGCTTTGGTCAGAAGTCAGCGCGTGGCTAAGGCATGTCGGCCTTGATGATGGGCTTGCGCGTCCTAGTCGAGATGAAATGAACGAGATTGACTTTAGGCTACGCAAGGGGACCCTACTAGAATTAAACCTGTTGGGGATGTATCGTCCCGATCAGGCCAATATTATCAGCCATGCCCTTAGTGTTATCACTATGGCGGGGCTCCCGCGCAACCTCCTTGTCTCAATCGCGAGGTCCGGACTACTGGTTGAGGGACAACTGCCCATCCAGATAAATCCATCTCTGTCTCGTCAGAATATCTCCAATGCCGAAGTTGCTGGCTCCTCCGATGCTCGATATGACTCGACATCGAACTCCGTTGGTATCTTGGAGGCTTCCCAGTGAGAGTGCAATGGGCCGTGCTTGCCGAAGGTTTCGTGCATGACGCCCGTGGGGCGATAACGGCGGTTGGGATAAATCAAAATGTACTGGTTGCGCCCTGTCTGCCGATAAATACTCGACGAGGAGTTTTGCTGATTCTTGCTGGAGAGTCCTACGAGTTCAGATCGGGCAGACCTCTCACTTTCGCCACATCCGTCATTTCACCTACTGGTCGCAGATTGATGACGCAATCGGCCGAGGGGAAAATCGGCGATCCAAAATGGACAGATGTTCCAAGTAGCTTAAGTATTGCCACTGAAGGGATATTTGAGGTGGCGGAGTACGGGAAGCACACTTTCAGAACCAGCATCGTTATAGCTGATGAGCCGGAGATCGTCGCAGAAGTCGATTTCTATGTTAGGGCGGGTGCGGCTGAAGGTGCCGCCGGAAACCTCACATCCTGAGTAGTAGCCTTCGATGAAGGTTGCAGAACGAGGACGGCTTGCTCCAATGTGCTGACAAGGTGTGGGCGCTTGTGCAGCCATGAATGGACTTCCAGGAGCCCAAGATAGCTTCCTTGCACGCCCCCTGGATGCCTAGTGAGAAGAAGGGACGATAGCCATACGGCCAGCACTTGTGACGGCGACCGTACGCTTGGCGCCTGCTCACGGCCAGGAATCCAGCAAGCAGGTAGCGGCTACAAGTTCGCCCTCACTGATGAGGACATGCCCGAGATCATGAACGACGGCGTCAGCGGGATGTTCTCGCCTAGTCCTCCGACGAGAGCCCGTAGCGGCGCACCCGCTCAGCTTCCTCGATCCGGCCTTGCTCGGCGATCAACTTGATAAGGCGTTCGGCGGCATGCTGGTCACCGTGGTCGATCAGTGCCCTTAGATCGCGTTCCCGGCCTTGCTCCGCGAGCAAGTCAGCCAATCGCAGAGCAGCGTGCCTTTTTCCGTTCTCGGCAAGGGTTCGTAGTGCTTCCGTTCGGCCCTGTTCAAACAACAGATCAGCCAAATGCGTTGCGGCGAAATCGTCGCCGGCTACAGCACGAGCCCGTAGGTCCTCCTCGCGCCATGGATAGAGCGGGACATAGATTGTCATCTGACCGGCAGTGGACTCGCCGCGCTCACTCGCATCTGCAACACCATCTTGTTGCCACCGATCGAGGAGACCCCGTAGGTCCTCTATCCGTTGTTGCTTATTCAACAGAAAAATCAGCTGCACAGCGGCGAATACATTGCCATGTTCGGCAAGGGCACGTAGCTGTTTCTCTCGGCCCTGCTCAGCTAGCAGAATAGCTAGCCGCTTGGCGGCGTACTTGTCGCCGCTCTCGGCAAGGGCCTGAAGTTCTCGTTCCCGCCCTTGCTCGGCTAGCAGGTTGGCTAGCGACTCGGCGGCGTACGTGTCGCCGCTCTCGGCAAGGGCACGTAGGTCACCCTCCCGAGACTGCCTTGCGAGTAGATGGGCCAACCGACCGCCGGCGTACTCGTCGCCGCTCTCGGCAAGGGCCTGAAGCGCTTGTTCCCGGCCTTGGCAGAACAGTAGATCGATCAGCTGCCTGGTGGCGTCCCTAGAGCCGCCGCTTACGCTGTTACGAAAGAGCGGCTCGGCGTAGCGGTACAGTAACCGATCCCTCGCCGCTTCTCCGACCCTTCGTTGGTCGTTTGGATCGGTGAGATTGTCGACCAAGGCCTCCCAGCAAGTTGCGGGGACCTTGCACTTACGGCGCTCGCGGCTGGCATTTTGTTGCAAATAGTCCGCAACCGCATACCCCGCTATCGAGCCCATGGCGCCCGGAGCTGCGATCGGCGCCAGAGCGGCGGCGGCGCCATGGAGTTCTTCGGTCAGGTAAGCGAGCGCGGTCTCAAACCAGTTCGGCTCGGCTTTGGCGCGCTGGCGCGCGTCGCAGTAGCCGGGCGCCGCCTTACGCAGCAGCGCAGCTGGCAGGGGAGAGGCCATTCCTAAGCGCGTGGCGTCGACCGCAGCTCCCAGCACCGCTGCCGCGTAGGGGTCAGCACCTTTCCACCGATTGATCAGTTGCGGGGCTGCGGCGATGACTTGTGTGAGTCCGTAATCCTCTGACCGCAGGGCCAGCGCGATGCGAACGTCCCCAGCCTCGGCCGCAGCTTCGGCGCGCTTGTGTTCGGCTGGAGTGAAGGTCTCCCCGATGTGGACTACGTCGGCCAACCCAAGCAGCTCCCGCTCAGCTGCATAGGGATCTGGGTCGCCACGCTGCGGGCGCGTGGTGTAGGCGAGATAACGTTCCGGCCAGATGGTAGCCACCAATACGGCGCCCTTTTCGAGCAGGCCACGTACGGTGCCAGCGCGCAGTCCCTCAGGGCCTTCAAGATAACGTTGCACTTCATCCAGCCACACCACCAGCCGGGCGGGCGGGTCGATGACGATCTGGCGCACTTGGTCGGCGTCGTCTGGATGCAGCAGCCACCAGGTGGCTAGCAGCGCATGCACGGCTTCATAGGCGCAGCGAGTCTTGCCCACCGATGAACTGCCCACAAGTATCACCAGCCCGCCCCGTCCGTCCGTGGCGGCCTCACCGATCAGGGCACGTACCCCGTTTGGGGCCGAATCGACGTCTCGCTCCACATACATCGGCAATTCACTGGTCGCGCCAGGAGCATTGATCGCCGCGTGCACGCCTAGTCGGCGGGGGTCGGCCGCCGCAACACGCGTCAGGCTTGCCGTTACTGCATCCGTCGCATCCAACGCACGTAAACGGGCTTGCTGCCATGCCTGCCAATGCGCACGGGGCACACCGCAAGCGCGCAGGAACAGCTCAAGCGTCTCTGCGTTAGGGCGGCCTTCGTTGAAAAGATCCGACAGCGTCGACTTTGGCAGCCTGCCGTCGGCTGCTTGATTCAGCACGGCATACGAGCGGCCGCCGCGCAAGGTCTGCATCGCGACAATCAGCTCCGGAATGGTGTGTACCAATCCGGGATCGGACGCCTTACCACTCACCAGCGGACTCCTCCTCGCGGACCAAATCAACCAACCATGTGTCGCACATCAAGCGGTCTCCGTAGCTTGCTGTACCTTCCGGACGGCGGGCGAACAGCGCCGGGCCACCACCCGAACCGGAGCCAAGGGTGTACTCAGCCACAGCCCAGCCTGCCCGATCTGCAACGACTACGGGTTGGTTCGTCCGAGGTGGTTCGCATTCGATGCCGGACCCCACCCCACCGCGATTGCCTGGACGCCCGGCCGGGACGACCTCAGCGGCACCCCGTCTTTCAGGAGGATCACGATGGAGCTTCTACCCGACCTCATCCCGCTAGCCGTGGCTGCCCTCAATCTGGCAATCGCCCTGCTCGCCCACTCAGACGCTGGTCGACGCCAGCCCGAACGACACCCGAAGGACACTGACAACGATCCCAACCACTGAGGGGTGATCGAACCTCTGGATCTGCCGGGAAGGGGTGCACCTTCCTGGCAGATCCAATGATGCTGGCGAGCTTAGGGCAATTGCAGCGTCGGTTCTGGGGCCTCATCCCAAGGTCCCCAGCCGCCTGCGTCGCCGGGCTACAGCCAGCGGAATACAGGCAGTTCTCGTCGTGGACGATGTAGTACTGGATTGCAGAGAGTGCGGTGGCGAAGGTAATCGCCGTTCCCTGGCTCAGCGGGGTGGACGCCGCTTTATCCAGCTCGTTGGAGGTTCCTGTCCAGGTCGAGCTTGTGGCACCTGCTGCAGGAGAGGGGCGGCCGTGGCCCGGCGCACAGGCTCTAACCTTTGCAGATGCTGTGCGACGCATGCGCCGTCTAGATGATCATCCCTAACGTGTCCCCGGACCTGTAGAGGCTGGCCAGCACGCAACTTAACTGCACACATGTCTAGGCGTGGTCCCAGGCTGTGGTGAAGAGCTGAAGGGCGTAGTCGTACATGAGGCCGGGTCGGGGCGCCACGATGCAGGGCGAGTCGCGGCCGTGAGCCGCTCGACGGTAGAGAGTGAGGAAGGCGACACGGTCGGTGATCACTATTCGGTGGAGGTTGGGCAGGTTGTAGCGGCGCAGCTCAATGTTGTCCCTGTCAGCGGCGACCTCCTTGACGTATCCAGCGTTGATGTCAACTTGCTCGGCCAGCATTCCGCGGGAGAAGCCCGGGTCGATACGCCGGATCTGGTCCTCGCGCCACTCCAGCCATGCTGCGGAGGGGTGATTGGTATCGGGAAGCAGTACGTGAACGAACTCCAGGCGACGTCCTTCGTCCTCCCACAGGGCCACGAACGCGTCACGGGTGAGTTCATTCCCTCGGCCTGCGAGCACCCGTACCCAGCGGGCTTTGCCGAGTTCTGCTGTGAGTTCTCCGGTGGCGGCGCGCTGTCGCGGATGTACCCGGGAGATTCCCAGGCCGGTGAATCTGGACAGAAGCAGCGCCGGCCAGGAGCGCACACGAGGCGACAGCGCCATAC
Source organism: Nonomuraea sp. NPDC049378 (assembly GCF_055586745.1). Classification (NCBI taxonomy): domain Bacteria; kingdom Bacillati; phylum Actinomycetota; class Actinomycetes; order Streptosporangiales; family Streptosporangiaceae; genus Nonomuraea; species Nonomuraea sp. NPDC049378. Next base: position 387,243 of record NZ_JBVJHP010000009.1, on the reverse strand, counting down.
CTCCCACAACGGCGAGCGCTGTGGCGACGAGCGAACTCACCACCCCGATGACGAACTCTCCCATGGGGACTTCCCATCAGGCGTGAGACGGAAGGTAGGGGATCAGGGCTCGCAGTACCTCTGCGGCGTTCCGGGCGGCCGCTTTCTGGAGGATGTCATCCTTTTCTCTGTCCGAGTAGTCGGAGACTCCGCGGATCACTACCCATCCGCGCATCTGAGCCCGATCCCCGCGCTCGTGGAATGCTTGAGCCAGACCGCCGGCTTCCATGTCGACCACGGAGATCTTGTCATTGTAGTGTTTAAGGTAATTCCTGATTTCCGACTCAGCGTCCGCGATAACGGCGTCACCGGTTCCGACGATGCAGGGAATGACCCGAAACGCGTCCTCTCCGCTCCCGAATTCTGCCGGTTCGCCGTAGTCGACGAAGAAGCTGTTCACGGCGTTTCCCACGATGGCTGATGTCTCACGGTCCTCGCCTCTGCGCTGGGTACCGTCGGCCGTTTCCTTCCGAAGGTCGTAGTAGACCGCTCTCGTTGCTATAGCGACGTCTCCGGTGGAGATGTCCGGGTGGAATCCTCCGCCTATGCCGACAAGTGCGACGACTGCCGGGCGGAACATCTCCCTGAGATTCTCGAAAGCGGCGATGGTAGATCGTTGCCCCTGGCCCAGCGATCGAGTCATCGCCACTCTGGAGGCTACGCCTCGGAGGTCGGTAGTGCCGTGCCAGAAGGGAACCCCGTTCACGGGGGCATGTTCGAGTTTGAGGGTATCAATGACCGCCCTGGCCTCCGAGTCTTTGATTGTTATCACGCCGATGTCTGCTCGCCTGCCGGCCACGGCATCGGTCAGGTGGTGGTGGACGACCGTAGCGCCGTCGCCGATCGCGGTGCCGCTGATGGTCATAGGGCCGCCCCGATTGATGATCCCGCTGTTCTTGAGCCGATCGTTCATGCGTGGCCTCCTCCTGACATGCCGCTAAAGTTCTCAGGTAGATCTAGTTTCACCGCGTTGGCGCCCACTGCGGAGTTGTTCACATTCATCGATTCGCCGAAGTTCATGATCCCTGTGTTGATGATGCTGGTGGCGCGTTCTTCGAACTCCGAGATGTCGACCTTTTTCTCACGCAGGAACTCGGTCGCCGCCTTCAGCAGACGATCCTCTATGAGTTTCACGTGATCGGAGATCAGCGTTCGGTCGAGTTGGGCCGTCTCCCATGACATACGCTTTTCCTCGCGTACGCTCAGCTTCGCTCCGATCTTCACGCCGCGCTTTGGATAGAGTACGCGGGCTCGCCGGGCTCGAAGGGCCCCGAGCAGGGTGGCCGGGACATGAATGAGACGCCATGCCTGCATGATGTCGGTCGGAAGTTCGATAAGCGCTCGGACCGCTGCCCGAATTATGGCAGTGGCTCCGGTCTGGCCATACTCGTCCAGGACGTGATACTCGTCCGGTGTCCGCGTCAGCGCACAGGCGGCGAAGTCGAGGCTGAGCGCGCGCCCTTTGACTGTGGTGCGAAGGAACACAGTGGTGACGAGTTCGCCGCCGGATACCGATGTCCGGATCTCGAGGAAGTGATGGAAGCGGTCGAACGGCCGATTGATGATCTCGTTGATTTCGTCTGTGGCAGGGGTGCCTTGCAGCCAGCCGCGCTCTGGATCGACGTCAGCCTCGGCTACATAGATACGGTCGGCCTTTCCGAAGCCTGGAAGGCAGGTGGCGTCATCCTGCCCGTCGAGCCGTTGCATCTCGTGCTTCAAGTAAGTGACCAACTCATGCGCCTTGAACGGGAGAGGATCAAATTCCCGATCAGCCATGCTGCCTTCACCTATCTGCAACAAGTAGATGTTGAGAGGCGGGTTCCAGCGATGGATCAATCGTCCCGCTCCGACGAACGGTTTATGTGAGTCGTCGAGCGCGAGGATGTCGCGGAAGTTTTCCGGCTCCGGGTCCTCCTTAGGGGCTCTCCGGTAGATGACGAATGTGTGGTGCTGCTGTTCGTTGATCGCCCGATATCGGTGGCTGTCCGGGGAGGGCGGCTGACTTTTGGTTGTTCGGTGCAGCGCGCTGCGTTGGGCGGCACCACAGCCGCACGCGACGAGAACCGTCGACATCCCCGTGATCGCTGTTTGCTGCAGCAGATGGGAGAGCGGAATGCCCGCTATGGCGGAGATCATGGGAATGGCGACGAGCAAAGCACCACTGCCGATACAAGCAAGCTTTAGGGAGCGGAGGTGCGCGGCGAGGTCGTTCGACTCGCTGTTCCAGCGGACGCGTCGTAAGAACCGGTCCGCACGCTCTTTTGCCTTCAGCGGTGCCGCAACAAGAGCGCATCTGACTGCGACCGCAGCAGACCAGCACAGGCCGAATAACGCAGCCTCAGCGGCGGTCGCGGCCGGCGCCCACACCATGCCCCCCAGGAGGACCGCGAGCAGGAGCATCCACTTCAGCGTCTCCAAGCGCCACGCCCGCCACGCGTGCACGACGACTGGCACCAGGTCCAAACCGTAGGAGGGCGCGACCATGTGCTTGGAGTCGTTGTAGACCCGGCGGATGACCATCTCGCGGAAGTCGCGATCGAGGTAGACACCGGCACAGAGATACCGTGTCGCCTTCGAGTCGACTGCCCCCGTGTTCTTCTCGAGACGTACCGTGCGCGATCGGGCCATGAGCCCCTCCGGTAGTCATTTAGGTAATTCTGACCATAAGTCCGTCACGACTTGGAGTCAACTGGACCTTTAATGGGGGTATGGCAATGAGCAAGACAGGTCGCCGACGCCGCCCGCCTGCCTCCCTGGCAGTAGCCGTGGATTTGGTGATCTTCACCGTGCGCGATGGTCGACTCCAAGTTCTGCTGATCGAACGCGGCAACCTGCCCTACCGTGGCGAAGCGGCGCTCCCCGGCGGGTTTGTCCGCGATGGTGAGGCGCTGGGCGCGGCCGCCAGGCGGGAACTGCGAGAAGAGACCGGAGTCGGTGGAGGCAGCCTGCACCTGGAACAACTGCACGCCTACGGCGACCCTGGTCGCGACCCGCGTGGACGGATCATCTCCATCGCCTACCTCGCGCTCGGCCCCGATCTGCCTAGGCCCCAGGCGGGCACCGATGCGTCCGCCGCGCACTGGGCACCGGTTTCTTCCATCCTCGACGGGCAGATCACCCTCGCCTTCGACCACGAGGAGATCCTTCGGGATGGGCTGGAGCGGGCGAGGTCGCAACTTGAGCACACCACGATCGCCGCCGCCTTCTGCAAGGAGCCCTTCACCATCGCCGACCTGCGCCAGATCTACGAAGCAGTGTGGGGCGTCCCTCTCGACCCCAGCAACTTCCGCCGTAAGGTCATGAAAACCGAGGGCTTCGTCGTCCCCATCGGTGAACGACGAATCCCGGACGTCGGACGCCCTGCTGCGCTGTTCCGCCGTGGACTCGCCAAGACGCTGACTCCACCGTTGACGAGGTTGGGCAGCGTCGCGCCGCCTCTGGCTGACCACGAGAAGCTCACCTAGCTGGCCCCACTAACCTTGCGAAGATCGCACAGGATATCCACGACTCAACGGTGCCAACGCGCCGTCGATCATGGCGCGCCAACTCGCAAAGTCCACATCGACCTTGCAGGGCTATGAGGCTACCTACAAGAATCAGGTGTGGTGGCCACTACGTGGTTCCTCGAAGGATCCCGTATAAGTACTACTTCCGCTGTAGGAGAGTGGGGCCGGCACGGCTAGCCTGCTGGGCTGCAAACAGAGCAGATGTTTCGCTCCCTCTGCACCATCTCAAAGATCATCCCTACTATGTCCTGGCAGCAGAGGGGTACACCATGTCACTTGATGTCTACGGTCGGGATGGGCTGGTAGTGCGCATGGATCGGATACTAGCGTTCCAAAGCGTTGGCTGTTCATCCCGGCGGGTAGTGCATCACTGAAGATCAACCGCAAATGCCTCGGCCCGATCGGGAGAGCAACCACCACTTCCGGTGGCAAGCCGACCCGGAGCGCAGGGCCGTTAGGCCCGAGCACCGGAAGCGGTGCGGCAGCACTATTAGTCCACCATGACGCAGCGTAGGCCGCCTGAGGAAGAATTTGCAGCGGTCGCTACGGGTTATATGTAGTTCGCTTTAACCCGTTGAATGGAATTCTCGCTGCGGCGGCGTATGGGTCCTCGCGCTTCCATATCTGCAATGGTATCCATCAGCAGTGAACAGTGCGGTGCTAGTGGTGATGCAGTTCGCACGCATGACAGACCGAACGGCATAGCTCGGTCTCCATAAAGCCTTAGGTCGGCTCACGGATATCGATCCTAGAAAAGAGTCGACTTTTTGCTATCAATCTCATTATCGATATAGGCTTCGTCGATATCGTCATTGAAATGGTCGAGCCAGCGGTCTATTTCCGTTAGCTTAACTTCAATTTCTGTGAGTCTCTGATGCAGTACGCGCGGAAATTCGCCTATGACCTGGGCTACTTGGAGACCTGACCAGCCGAAGATATTTCTTAGAAAGGCGTGAACGCTCTCATGGACGTTGATGGAGATGCCAAGGCTCTTCTCGAGCGCTGGGATTCTTTCGGAATTCAGCAAGGAGATATGCCTTGGGTTGCTTACAACTAATGCGGCGCGTGGAATGCTAGCTTCGGACACGCTACGGACGAACTGTTCCAGCTCCGCTATGGTGACTGGTTTTCCCCTGACCTCCACTGCGAGAAGTATCTTCTCGTCTACCTTCACTTGAACATCGCCAGGAATATCTCTAGAAGGGTCGTTGATTCTTCGAGAGATTACCCCGACGTGGAGCATGTCCAGTCCTGCCGCCACGCAGGCCTGCAACTTACGCGGCACGTGATTGCCCGTGGAGACATACTTATCTGTCAACTCTATAAGGTTCGACTCTAGAAGCCGACTCGAACCTATTGCCCGTTGGCTCTTGCTAGCTATTTCGATGCCAACACGCAGATATGCGCTTAGGGCAAGACGGGCTTCCGTTATTGTGTAGCTCTCAAGCCGTTCGAGGCTCGCTTTCAAGGCATCGAAATATGGAAGGGCTGAGGTTCGGACCCTTTCTCGCTTTATTTCGTTATAGTGATCAAAGCGAAAGAAAGGCTGATTGTTCATGGGCTCGCGTCCCGTGAGCCTTATGCTGAACTCGAGTTCGACTGCAGCGGGAACTAGAACGTTGTGGCATAGGGTCCGTGCCGAATAGGAGCGCTCACCCTGTGTTTCTTTGAGACCAAGCGGATCAACCTGGTCATTGCATGAGCGTGCGAGGAGTGCCGTTCCTAGTGCAGGGGTGAAGGTTCCAGACGCTTTATCTTCACGTAGCTTTTCTGCCAGGGCGATCCACTCCGCAGGAAGTTCAGTGTCTTCCTTGGCGAGCTTGTACGCATCTTCTAGTACGCTGCGTGCCAGCGCGTGGTCGATATGAATGCCCAAGAGAAGTACCGCGCTCTCTAGAAGAGAAGGGTCTCCTGAACTCGGTCAGGCTGGACATCCTTGTCCAGGGGATCAAGATACCCCATCTGCTCCATGAGCGCGCGGATGACAACCTTCCCTAGCTCGACTGGGACGGCGTTGCCGATCTGACGTTGTACTTCCCTGCGATCGCCCACGAACTCGAACTCGTCTGGGAACGTCATGATGCGCTTGAGTTCAGGAACGCGGAGTCGGCGTGCACGCATGTCTCCGTCAGCGTTGGGGACGTTCTCCCAGTGGAAGGGGCCTACCCATGGGCCAGGTTGCGCTTGTACCGTGGTTGATGGGCGATCGGGATCTAGGCGGAGTAGAAATGTCCAATATCGGCTTCGCCACTTGAAGACAGGCCGACCCCCATACCGGTCGGTGTGCCACAGATAGTTCTGTCCCGGTGGTACCTCGGCGGCCAGTTCTCCGAATGTGCCATCAGCGATCTCCCCTTGCTCCGGGATGCCGGGAAGTAGATCATTGAGAACCTCTTTGACGGCTACGAAAGGGGTTTTCGAGGAGTCGTACGCTCTGTCTCGCTCAGACTCTCCGGAGTGCGTGGTGGGAGGAAAACGGAACGGTTTTCCATCCCGCCTACCCACGACAAACACGCGCCTTCTAAGCTGTGGGACACCGTACTCCGCGGCCAGCAATACTTTGTACTCGACGCTGTATCCGGCCTCGCGCAACCCGGTGATAAGTCTTCGTAGCTGTTCCTGATGCGTTTTGTACGTCAAGCCTTGTACATTCTCCAGTACAAAGGCCTCTGGCTTGACGTCAGTGACAACACGTACGTACTCATCTAGGAGAGAGGCATTAGGATCTTGACTATTGCGTTTCTCTTCGATCCAGAAACCTGACTTGCTGAAGGGCGTGCACGGAGGGCCCCCAACCACAAGCGTTGGCTCACCCCTGCTTAGGCCGGCGACCTTGAGGAGATCGGTAGTTTCGACTGTACGAATATCTTCCAGAATCGTCTTGGTGTGTGGGAAGTTGCGAGCGAGCGTCTGGAGCGCCGTTGCGTCATAGTCGGTCGCAACACGAACGCGAAGAGGCGATCCGGATCCATCGTGGACGAGGGGTGGCTCCGCGCAGCGCTCAACCGCGCAGTCCAAGCCCCCGGCGCCTGCAAACAGGCTGATGACTGGAAGTTCATTCGTCACGGGACCAAGGTAGCGGATGATCGGCCGTTGAACAGCGCGCTTAGGGTGACGGGTGAGACTCCCAGCACGGCACCAGTTCGTGTTGGCCACCACTGCCAGCGAAGCGCTGACGGTGTGGGCCACGACCGGCCGAAGAGCCGAAGCGTGGCCCGCGGCCGTCAGCGCGTGCCGCGGCACCGGAGGGGGCGCGGCCTTGAAGACGTGGAGAAAAGTCTCATCCAGTTCGCAATCATGCGCCAGTCCAGCGGTGGATGCTTACCCCTTTGTCTAGCGTTCCAAGGCCTCCTGCTTGGCCGCTGCGGGGATGTACTCGGGCGCCGCTTGGTAGAGCCCAGTTGTGGTTGTCGTTGCGGCGCAGCATGAGAAGGTCGCCGCCTCCCTCGTCACGACGACGTTGACCGAGGGAAGGCTGTTCGGGCCGTGCGCTCGGGGCGTCGTACTAATCGAGCGCCGGGCCATGCCTTGCGTGGTTAGCCACCCGCCTCGGTTCTCAGTCTTTGGCGGCTTCCGCTTCGTTAGGCGGGCTGACGAAGCTGCCCAGGTTGGGCACGGTGTAGATCAGACCCTCCTCTCGAAGCTGGCGGATCGCCTTGCGGATGGTGTCGCGGGCCACGCCGAACTCCTGGCCCAGACGCACTTCCGATACGAGGTACTTTGGCGGGTATTCGCCGCTGCTGATCCGTGCACGAAGAACGTCGGCGACCTGGTGCCAACGGGGGCGGTCGGGCTCGAACTCGATCACGTGGTCAAGGGTAGAAAGGGGGTTCTAAGGGTCTTCACTCGCCTATAGGTACCTATCGCTACCCCTCGGTGCCCCTAGGGGTAGACAGGCTCCCGTGTGTCGTCCTACGCTCAGTGCATGGCACTACCTGCTCAAGACCTGGACGAGCTTCGCTCCGCCTTCCCTGCTTGGTCCATCTTCCGCAGCGACGGCGGGGCCTATTACGGGAGCCGGCGCGCTGTCCGCCTGAGCGCCAGGCAGATCGACGCGGGATTCCAGCAAACGGTGAGCGCGGACGATGTGGAGTCCTTCGTCACGCAGCTCCAGGCGCAGGACGAGTTGGGGATGCAGTCATGAGCGGCTCGTCCTGGCACTTCGACCACCACAGTGAACATCCGGCTCGCGCTCACGACCGTGCGCTACAGGTGGGCTGGCAGCAGAGCCAGGACCGTTGTCCTCGGGTGCGGGTCCGCGACCACACGTGCATGTGCCTGCGTCCGATGTACGAGCTGTGTACGGCGGGTGGTCTGTGGTTCATGCGGCGCTACACCGGCAAGAACCTAGAGATCATGGTCGAGAGCCCTTGGATGCGGGCGGGAGCAGCTCACACCTTGTGGATGCGCATCCTGACCGGTCAAGCGCGGTGACTGCTTGGATTCACCGTCAATTCGCCATAGGAGCCGGCGATTCGCTCGGCGATCTCAGTCGGTGTGACGAGATCGGTCCGAAAGCGGTAGTGAAAGGGCAGATCGGTGTGCGCCTGCAGATCCGCCAGCGTCTCATCCCATGCCTTCAAGCGTTGTGGGGTGTCACGGTCGCCGCGTTGTTCGGAGCGTTGTTCGCACACCGGGCGCGGGATCCACAGCAGGACCGTCAACCATGGGTGGGCCTCGGCCAGGCGGCGGATGTCCGCAGTGTTCCCGAGGTGGGCCACGGGAACGCGGCCGGCCGTGATGAGGTCGGCGATGTGACAGCGGTCGATGGCGTAGGTGTTGTTGTAGCGATGGGTCTCCAGCATCAGTCGCCCGGCCGCGCGCAGCCTTTCCAGCTCTTCAGGGCTGACGAAGTCGTATTCGGTGCCGCGGCGGTTACCCGCTTTGAGCTTGCGGACGAGAGCGAACCGTGGGTCGAGCCGGCAGAGGGCGGCGGTAATGGTGCTCTTGCCGCTGGCGGGTGGCCCGTACAGCACGATGCCCCTCATGCGAGGATCCGCTTCAAGGTCTCGCGGGTCTGGTCGGCGAGGCTGATCGCGGCGCCGAGGCGGTTGTCGACGGTGATGTGTGCGGTCGGCGGGCTGGTCTCGGTGTTGAGGCCACTGACGTACGTCTGCCAATTGGCGAGCTTCCACGCATCGCGGGCAGCACCGCGGAACTCGATGTACTCCCGCATCGACTCGCGATCGCATCGCACCCAGACTGCGGCGACGTCGATGCCCTTGGCCGCGCAGCGGTTGGTGAGCCGGGAAACCCAGTCGGGATCGGCCAGCTCGGCGATGAACGGGGCCGAAAGGATGGCCGACGTGCCGACCTTGAGGTTGTCGAAGGCCGTTTCCATCAGGCACCGGTACTCAAGGGGCCGCACCTCGCGGAGGTACAGCTCGGTGTGCCGGTCGTGGGGATCGCCGCCAAGGGAGATGAGCAGTCGTTCGACCATGGGGCGGGTCAGTGAGTCCTTGTCGAGGAAGGCCCATCCGGTGATGTCGGACAGGAAGCGGGAGAACTCTGTCTTGCCGGAGCCGGCGTAACCGCCGACGAGGGTGAGGATGGGCTTCGGGCTGCCCTGGCCGTGTCGGCGTCGCCAGGCGTCCACCACCCGGTTGAGGAGGGCGTTCTGCTCGGCATTCGTGGGAGAGCCAGAGACCTTGACCAGCGCTTCCTCAATCACCTGGGCGGCGGCGTTGTCAACAGCGGGGTCGGTGGGCTGGGGCAAATCCGAGATGGAATTTTCCACTTCGGATATTTCGCCGGGTAGGGGCAGGCGGAAACCAAGGGTCGGCTCATTTGCCTGGTATAGGAGGCAATAGGCACGCCGGTAGTGTGGTCCGGGATATACCGATCCTTGCTCGTGTGCCCAGAGCGTCTGGAAATTGGCCGCCGGCGCGGCGAGGCCATGTCGCGCGGCTACCTGCCGTAGCTGGTCACCTGCGGCTTCGAGGGTGAGACCGTGCGCTTCGCGGTGCTGGCGCAGAATCATGGGTCGCCATCCGGGGCGCTGAATTGTCTTCATCGCATCCTTTTGCGCACGTCGGGAGGGCTGGCGTGTGTAAGCGCATGTGTAACCGCCATGCAGGCAGCAATGCAGAAGCTTAGCTAACGCTCCGTGATACTCACCAGAGCCGATGCGCGATGAACTAACGGCATCCCCACCGGGATAACGACCGACCAGAAAGGGGTGCCGAAGTGACCGCAAATGATCGGATTCTCGCCGAACTTCAGGCGATAACGGAAAAAATGGAGGAGCTGGCCTACCGGGTCAGCGAGATCGCTTCGGCTCTCGGAACACGGCCTTCTCCAACTCCGAGATCCGATCGCCCAGAGCCGACACGGCACTCCGCATCTGAGCAAGCTGCTCCATGATCTCCGACGAGGCCGGCTCTTCTTCGAGTGATGCCGCAGCGCCCTCGCGCACGAACACGCCCTTGCCTTGCTGGCCGACGATGAGCCCCTCAGTGCGGAGCACGCTGATGGCCGCTTTGACCACGCTGGCGGACACGTCGTAGCGCTGGCAGAGCTGAACGGTCGAGGGCAACGCGGCTCCGGGCTCGAGTGAGCCCGTCCTGATCTGCGTACGCAGGTCGTCGGCGATCTGAAGGTAGCCGGGGCGACCGGTCTTCTCGACCATCCCATGCCTTTCACGAGGTCGTCTGACCTCTACTTCAGCACACCTCTCATGACCTGCCAACCAAGTCTGCGTGGAATCCCTTGACAACTTAGGATGCCAAGTGTTCCATGTCTACTAAGAGTTACAACGCGACTACGTAAGGAAACACCATGCGCACCGTCCCCATCCCTGTGGACGTCAGCAAGCTCACCATCACCTGCGTGAAGGCCCCGCGCCCTCGCGTGCTCAACAAGGACACCGGCGAGATCAAGACCGACAAGCACGGCAACACCGTCTACGAGGTCACCGTCTCGGTAGAGGACGAGTTCGGCCGGATCGAACTCGTCAAGATCGGTATCACCGGAGAGCCGCCCATCAAGGCCGGCGACGCCGTCAACGCGGTCGGACTGCTCGGCTACGTCTGGGAGATTGCCGGCCGCTGGGGCATCTCCTACCGCGCGACCGCCCTGCTCCCGCTGCAGGAGGCCGCCGATGTCTGACCCGTTCTACGCGATGCTCGCAGTCCTGGCCGCCTCGGCGGCCGGGCTGTGGGCCTGGCGCCGCTGGCACTACCGCTCCTTCTGGCTCGTCATCGGCTTCCCGATCACGGCCATCACCATCCGGGCGACCTGGCGCAAAGTCGCTCTCGGCTGCAACCTCACCAAAAAGCGGCAGCGCTTCTGGTTCACCACCGTCCCCGGACTGGTCGCCTCCACCGGCGTCGTCCGCGTCCGGCGCAAGTGGCAACGCATCGCCGTGGACACCAAACCGTTCATGTGGCTGCCGCTACCGACCCGGCACGGCTGGCGGGTCACCCTGCACACCCTGGAAGGACAGATCCCCGCCGACTACGCCGCCGTCGCCGAACGCCTCGCGCACTCCTGGGGCGTGCACGCCGTGCGCGCCTCCTCCGACAAGCCCGGCCGGGTACGCCTCGCCGCCACCGTCCGTGACCCGCTCGTCAAGGTCGATGAACTGCCACCGTCCACCGAACTGCTCAAGGTCACCGTAGGACGGCTGGAGACCGGTACGCCGTGGGTCATCGACTTCCGAACCGTGCCGCACTGGATCAACGCGGGCGCAACGCAGTCCGGCAAGTCCAACCTGGCCAACGCGCTCATCGTCGGCCTCGCGCCGCAACCGGTCGCCCTGGTCGGCTTCGACCTCAAAGGCGGCGTCGAGTTCACCCCGTACACACCGCGACTGTCCGCGCTGGCCACCACGCGCGCCGAGTGCGGCGGGCTGCTCGATGACCTGGTGGCACTCATGACCGACCGGATGGGCGTGTGCCGAATGGCCGGCGCCCGCAACATCTGGCAGCTCCCGCCGCACCTGCGGCCGGTGCCGATCGTCGTCCTGGTGGACGAGCTGGCCGAGCTGTACCTGATGGCCGACAAGTCGGAGAAAGACGAGATCGCCAAGACCTCGACAGCGCTGCTGCGAATCGCGCAGCTCGGCCGGGCCTTCGGCATCTACCTGTTCTGCTGCGGCCAGCGCATCGGCTCCGACCTCGGCCCCGGCGTCACCGCGCTGCGCGCCCAATGCTCCGGCCGGATCTGCCACCGGGTCAACGATCCCGAAACCGCCACCATGACCCTCGGCGACCTCGACCCGGCCGCGCTCGACTCCGCCCGCGCCATCGCCGCCGAGACACCCGGCGTCGCTGTCATCGCCAACCAGGACGGCCAGTGGTACCGCGCCCGCTCCTTCTACGTCAGCGAACAGACCGCCGAACAAGCCGCCCGTACGTACGCCGACCACGCTCCTGCCTGGGCCGACGTCATGGCGTCGCAGCCCCACGAACTGCCCGACACGCAAACCGCCTGACCGGTCGAGAGGAGGAACGAGATGCGCCACTTCACCGCCTGGGTGCTCGACACCGGTCCTGTCATCGTCCTCGCTCTGATAGCCGGGGCGGGCTCCTTCACCCACATCCGCGACACCGCCCGCGAACACGGACAGACGGGCTGGATGGCCTGGGCCGTGGCCGTCTGCATCGATCTGACCTGCGTCATGGCCGCCCGCGAACGCCAACGCGACAAGAAGACAGGCCGTATCCGACGCGGCCCGATCTCGTGGCCCGTCCTCGTCCTGAGCGGAGGAATCGTCCTTTCCCTCGCCGCCAACCTGCAGCAAGCCGACCCGACCGTATGGGGCTGGATCACCGCCGCGACACCACCGGCCGCCTTCCTCGTCGCCGTCTCCATGCTCGAACGCCGGGCGTCGAGCGCGGCGATCGCTCAGCCGGCCGACGTCACCGAGGCGGCACCGCCCGAACCTCTGCCCGATCGCCTCGCCGCCGTTCCCGCGGCCGACCGTCCCGCTCTCGACACCGGCCAGGACGAACGGCCCGGACCCTCCCCGGCACTCGTCGACTTCGCGCGCCGGGTCGCCGACGAGCACCACACCAAGCACGGCAAACCGATCACCCGCGACGCACTACGCGCCCGCCTGGGCGTGTCCGACCAGCTCGCCGCCGACCTGCTCCACACCATCTGAAAGGCCCATCGTCATGCAGTACGAGCGAGACGCTCTCATCGCCGGCCTCATCGCCCTGGCCGGCCTCCTCAAGGCCAACCCGAAGCTGCCCATACCGGTCGCGCCGCTCGTCGCCCATGCCTTCCCCGACAGGGGCACCGACGACGAGATGCGCGCCAAGGTCGACAAGGTCGCCGACCTGCTCGGTACCGAGATCGACCCCGCCCACACGCCCTACGGCCACTACCAGACGGCCATCGAGTTCGGGCCCGTCCGCTACGAGTTCACCGCGATTCTCGCCGCCGCTCGCGCTCACCACGACGCCGTCAACAGCTACCGCGATTCCGTCCAGATCGACAACCCGTAAGGAGACAACACCATGCGAATCCGCCTCGAAGGCAGCCGCGCCGAACTCGCCCTCGGCATGATCCACCTCCGCCAGCTCTTCAACGTCACCTCCATGTCGCGCGCCTACCCCGCCCGGCACCGGGCGCGGCACTACCGGCTCTACCTGACCATCAGCCCGCGCAAGGACCAGTGACACATGACCCCAGAAGAACCTCACCCGCAGGGCCGCTGCTGCACCTGCAACGGCACCGGCCTCTACGACGACCAGACCTGCCGCGACTGCCACGGCACCGGCATCGACAACCACGGCGCCTAGCCGTAGCGCCCCCTGCCTGGCCACACATCCGCCAAGATCAGCGCCAGGCCGGGGGCCATCCACACCAGCGTCACTGGATAGGACGGAACCCATCTTGCCCCACCTTGCCCATTCTCACGCCGTAGCCGGGATGATCTCCCGCCTGCACGACCCGAACTACGACCGCTGGGCCGGCCAGATCAGGCGCACCGGCGGCTGCCGACAGCCCATCCACCTGCGCGGCAAGGTCGAACACTACGACCAGGCCACCGGGCAGCTGCTCCACCGCTACAGCACTCTCCACGAGCCGGACGGGGTGATGCGCGTCCCGTGCAAGACCCGCCGCGCCTCCCGCTGCCCGGCCTGCGCCGAGGTCTACCGCGGCGACACCTACCAGCTCATCCGGGCCGGCCTCGTCGGCGGCAAGGGCGTGCCGGAAACCGTCTCGGCGCATCCATGCCTGTTCATCACCCTGACCGCGCCGTCCTTCGGAGCCGTCCACACGCGACGGGAGAAGAACGGCAAGGTCCTGCCCTGCCACGCCCGCCGCGATGCCGAGACCTGCCCGCACGGCCGGACGATGTCCTGCACGAAGCGGCACAGCTCCACTGACCCGCACCTCGGCGAACCGCTGTGCCCCGACTGCTACGACTACGACGGCTCGGTCCTGTTCAACGCCATAAGCCCCGAGCTGTGGCGCCGCTTCACCCTCGCCCTGCGCCGCCGCTTCGCCCGCCTCAACGGCTTGACCGTCAAGGCCCTGCGCGAGCAGGTCAGCATCGCCTTCGCCAAGGTCGCCGAATACCAGCGCCGTGGCGTCGTCCACTTCCACGCCGTCATCCGCCTCGACGGACCCGACGGCCCACACTCACCACCACCCGCCTGGGCCACCGCCGAAGCTCTGGCGGACGCCATCCAGCATGCGACGGCCGTCGTCACTGCAGAGGTCAAGCCTCTAGGCCGAACCTTCCGCTGGGGAACGCAGCTCGACGTCCGACGCATCACCATGGACGGTGACCTCACCGAACAGGCGGTCGCCGCTTACATCGCCAAGTACGCGACCAAAGCCGCGGAATGCGTCGGCACCCTGGACCGCCGCATCCAACCGCTCGACGACCTCGACGCACTCCCCATTCGCGACCACGCCCGACGGCTGATCGCCGCCTGCATGCGACTGGGCAGCGAATCCGACCTCGCTGACCTGAGGCTCATCCACTGGGCCCATATGCTCGGCTTCCGCGGCCACTTCTCCACCAAGAGCCGCCACTACTCCACCACCCTCGGCGACCTCCGCGCCGACCGCGAAGAACACATGCGCGCTGAGGAAATCAGCCTCGGCCGGCTGCCTCTCTTCGACGAGGACACCGTTCTCGTCGTCGCGCACTGGGAGTACGCCGGGCAAGGCCTGTCCCTAGGAGACCAACTCCTCGCCGCTGCGCTCACCGGTACGCCCTCGCGACACGGCGGTGACCGTCGATGAGTAGGCGCGACGAACTGTTGACCATCCCGCAGGTGCTCGCCGAGTTGGGCGGCGTCTCCCGGCGCACCTTCTATCGCTGGCGAGAACTCGGCCGTGCGCCGGTCTGCATCCAACTGCCCAACCTCGAACTCCGCGTCTGGCGGAGCGACCTCAACGCCTGGCTCGACTCGCGACGGGAGGCCGCGTGAACACCACCTACGACGTGAAGCTCGGTGTGATCCAGCACCGTACGGACCGCGAGACTCCTACGTTCATCGCCCGCTGGCGAGTCGCGGGCAAATCCAAGTCCAAGAGCTTCCGGACGAAGGGCCTCGCCAACGCCTTCATGTCCGACCTGCGCCAGGCCGCCAAGATGGGGGAGGAGTTCGACATCGCCACGGGTTTGCCGGTGTCGATGCTCGCCGCCAAGTCCACCGGACCGTCGTTCCTGGAGTTCGCTCAGTCGTACGTGCTCAGTCGTTGGAGCACGTCGGCGGCTCGGACTCGGGAGACGGACGCTTACGCGCTCCTGACGCTGGTTCCCGCCCTGGTAACCGACGCGCCGCGTCGGCCGAAGGACGACGAGCTGAGGGAAGTCCTCCGGACGTACGCGCTCATTCCGGAGAAGAGGCGCCCTGCCCTGACTGATGCTCAGTCCGCGGCCCTGGGCTGGCTCGAAAGGGCGTCGCTGCCGCTCGCGGAGCTGAAAGAGCCGCATGTCCTTCGTATGGCGCTCGCCGCCATCTCAGTCACTTTCGCCGGAGCACCCGCCGGCGCGAACACGGTACGGCGCAAGCGCGCTGTCCTGCATCACCTGCTGGAACACGCCGTCGAGCAGAAGGTGTTCAGCAGCAACCCGCTGGACGAGATCAAATGGACGGTGCCGAAGGCCGTCACGGTCGTCGATCCGCGTACCGTGGTCAACCCCGCTCAAGCGCGGCAACTGCTCGACGCCGTGCCCAAGGTGGGGCGGAAGCGCGGTCCTCGCCTCAAGGCGCTGTTCGCCTGCATCTACTACGCGGCGTTGCGTCCGGAGGAGGCGGCTGACCTGCGGCTGAGGAACTGCAACCTGCCTGAGACCGGCTGGGGTCTGATCGTCCTGGAGAGGGCACGCCCGCAGGCTACGAAACGCTGGACCGACTCAGGCCAGACTCACGAGTCCCGCACTCTGAAGCATCGCGCGGACAAGGAGACGCGCGAGATCCCGATCCCGCCCGTCCTGGTGGCCATGCTGCGCGAGCACGTCGCGGAGTTCGGCACCGCCGAGGACGGGAGGATCTTCAGCACCGGAACCGGCGGCACCTACTCCAGCTCGGCGCACTCGTACGTCTGGCAGGAAGCCCGCAAACTCGCCCTCACTCCGGCTCAGGTCGCCTCGTCGCTGGCCGCCCGCCCGTACGACCTCCGCCACGCGGCCGTGTCGCTCTGGCTGAACGCTGGCGTCCCGGCTCCCGAGGTTGCCAAGCGGGCCGGACACAGCGTTGACGTCCTGCTGAGGGTCTACGCCAAGTGCATGGACGGCCAGCAGGAGCAGATCAACGGCAAGATCAACGCCGCTCTGGACATATAGCCCAACTTCATCCGTTGCCGGCCCCGCTACTCGCGGGGTCGGTTCGTCTGCGCCGCTGTCTTTACCGAGTCATTCCCGCTGCATGCCGCTGTACGGCGGCACTCTGACAGGTAGAGCGGCCAGTAGGGAGGATCATGCACGAAGACCCGAACCACCCCGCCCCCTCAGCCGAAGCACTCCGCTCGCGGCGACGACCGCCGTATGGTCTACCCCTACGAAATCGCCGCCGGCCTGGATTGGACCCCGACTCCTTCGACTGGCGAAAGTACTCGACCCCCACCCCACCACGGCGAGTAACGTCGCGCGATCAGCGGCGATTGGCTCTGCCAGCACTTGCCGCGACCCTCCTGAGCTGCATCGTTCTCAGCATCTGGATGAGTCCCTGGGGGACGGACGGCGTGGCTTCAGGATTGAACGCCACCTCGACACCGATACCTGTCCCGAATGTGGCCGGTCGATCGATCGCGTCCATGCCTTCACCATCGCCACGAGCAGTGCCTGCGGAGACACCCCAATCAGGGCTCGGCGCGTCGACGAACAAGACGAGATCGACGAAGCCTCATCGTCGATCGGTGCTCCAGGCGGTGCCGCGCCTGCGTCATCGACGTGAACTGCTGAGTCCACCCAGGAGGACCGTGGTTCCCACGGAACGTACAAGGAAGAGCAGGAGCGCCAAACACCACATCAGAGAGAGAAGGCCGGCGGTGTCGTGGATCGCTGGGGCGTGCGACGAACTGTTCCCGCCTTCCCGCCCCGAGTTCCGTATTCGCAACCACGCATGCCACCTGATGTACGGGTAGCGAATCAGCGCCTGTCAGTTAGGCGCAGGGGTGCATTTATGGAGTTCTCCGTAGCGACTACGGGCGATGCTCAGCAGTTGCGTCAGGTCGCTCACCGGATCCCGTCCCTTGGCCACCTCGGACAGGTCAACGCTGATCCATGGGTGCTTGTCGCCGCATCGGAACAACATCATGGTGTAGTACGGGTTGGTCCGGGGCGAGCGGCCGGTATATGCGATAAGCCCCTTGCCGAGTTCCGCCGGGAGTGTGGCCAACTGATGCGCGCCGAAGTTCTTGCGCGCGAGGTCCAAGGCATTGTCACCGTCCCGCACTGACCACACGAGGGAGAGCCGGGCGTATTCGTTGCGCAGCGTGCATATCTCATGGGTCGCGGGTACGCCGCTCTTGTCCTCCTGCAGGGGAAGCGTGAGGCCGCTCACCGTGCGGACTGCTTGTTGCGGGAGGAAATCGCACCAGTAAGGCGCGGTGTCGGCGACAGGACTCGCGACAGCTGTGCGGTCCGGGCTCGGTGATGGTGGGCTGGTGCTGCTGCAACCGGCCACCATAGTGACGGTGAGGATTAGCCCAGCACTGGTGCGAGCGACATATCTGACGGCTGAATGATTCATGTCAGTACTTAGTGATCCCCAAGTTGCCATGCACGGTTTCCGCTGCTGTGTTCATGGTGTTATTCGAGTTGTCTGTGATCTCTTCGATGTCGGTGTAGCGTCTCGCCCATGCCATGAAGTGATCGAATGTCACGGGCTCGGCGATGATCTCTCGTAGAGGTTTAAGCCTGGGTGGATGATCGCTTGTGCTGAAGCGTGTACCCTCGGCCGCTTTCATGGCCTCCTGAGACCAATCCCCAGAAGCGATCTTCGCACTGGTGATGCCGCTCTTCATCAGCCACAAAATCATCTCGTTCTGGTTGTTGGCGGTATCCAACGCCTCGCCTGAGGTAACTCCTACTTTGATCAGGTGCTCAGCGGCTAACGTCGAGATCGCGTCGAAGCCTAGCTCTGCGCCCTTCTCTCCAACTTTCGCCCCCAGACCTCCGGCGACCTTGACGCCGAGTTGCCCGACCGGCCCTACAAGGTGTGTGAAGGCAGCATTGATCGTGTCCTTCACATCTTTTCTAGCTTGTTCATCGCTCCATGCGCTGGCAAGCAGACTCAGCCTGCGCGCTTCCACTAGGTGTCCAAAGACCCTGGCTTCGGGACGCAGCTCAGAGTCCACCTCCTTCCCTCCGTTCGCCTTGTAGGCGTCGTTGATCGTGTCCAGCATGTGGCCCGCTTGAGCGGCATGAAGTTCCGTGGCGGCGTCCCTGTCTCCGCTGACCAGCACGAGCAGTCGATCGAGATCGGCAGGTGGGATCTGGGTCCCGTTAGGTTGTCGAAAGCCTTTGGTTTCGGTCTCGTACGTCCCGTAGACCTTGTCGATATGAGCGGCCAAGGCGCTGCCCAAGGGATGTCTGACGAAGCTCAGCTGGTCGAACAGCTTTCGGTCAGCGACGGTGAGTTTGCTGCTCCCATCCGCTGTGAAGACTTTCTTAGCGTGTTCCTTGAGGATGTTCACCGCCTCGGTGGTCAGGGTCAGTGAGACTGGATCGTTGCCGGTCAAGGCCTTCCCCAAAGCCCGGCCGAACGGGTCAGTGTTGCCATGGAATTGGAACGCGGCGAGGCGATCGGTCAGCATGAACGACAGGATCGACTGCTTCCACCCAGCCGGCGTGTGATTCAGTAAGGCTTGGGAAGCTTTCGCGTCGGCTGCTGCTGCATGGAATAGGTCGTCGATGACCGCGGAACCGAGCCGTCTGCGTGACTCATCGACAGGATGTTTCGCCGGTCCCATCGATGGGGTTCCGGGAGTCACCCACTCCGTCACTCCCAGTACGGTGGCCAGATCGGCCATGGGCACTTGCTTGCTGCCCAGAGCGCGCCCGATCGAGTCCTTGGACGCTCTCCAGCGGCCTTCGAACTTCTCCTTCTCGAAGACGATGGCGTCTCGGCCTACAACCTGCATGAACTTCTCGGAGAATGGCGGCTTGCCCTCGCTCGCTCGCCAGATCATCGCCTGGGCCTGATATCCGAAGTAGGAGACGCCGTCCACTTTGAATTCGCTGCGGCCTTGCTTCACCAAGTCGGTAAGGAAGGCGTCGCCCATGTAGGCAGGATCACTCGGGTTGGTGCCCTTGGCGAGCGCTGTCGCTAGTAGCCGCATCGCCTCCTGGGCTTCCTTGGAGACTTGGCCGGTGCCGCCAGCAGAGGCCGCAGCACGCAGCTGAGCTGCGATCGAGGCGGGCACTTCCGTCACGCCCTTGGCGCCGAGCTGGGAGAGGAACGCCTTGACGAACTCGGAGTCGCGCGCTTTCGACGCATAGGCCTGTAACTGCTTCAGCGCGTTCTTGTCGCCGGCCGCCGCGGCTTTGGCTGCCCTGGCAGCGGCGGTGCCGTCAAGTTGCCCTTGGGCCTGGTGGAGAGAGTCCGGCATCGCGATGAGAGTTCCCGCCGCTGCGGGCGGCCCGAGTGTGATCTTAAGTCGCTCTACCTCTCGGACGATGCCCTGCCGCTTGCGTAAGTCTGCTGCTTCCTGGCCTACCTGCGCTGCCAGTCGCCTGATCCGTTCCGCCGGAGTGGTGTCCAGCCCTGCGCTGGTGAGTTCCCCATAGAGTAAGGAGGCCAGCTCCTCGATCTGCATTGCGGCCGCGGTGTGACGGGTGACCAAGGTGTCGAACTCCGGCAGTTTGACCCCGCTGAAGCTCATTTCGCCTTCGCCAGTTCGTCCTGGGCCAGGGTCACGGCCTTGGCCAGCATCGCGCGCAACTCCTGCTGACTTCTATGGACGGAGTCGCCGAAGCGGTTCCCGGTCGGCCCGACCCATGCCTGGGCTTCCATCAAGGTGCAGGAAGCATGCAGAGCCCACCAGTTGTCATCGGACAGTTTCTGGATGCGCGACGCCGCAGCCTGCATCGCCTCGCGGTCAAGACCAGGCATGCCGATCTCTCCTCGTACGGCTCTTAAGGACCCCCAAACGACGATAACCTCGCCCGCGTCGATTGCCCCGTTAACCAACCAATTCGCGATTCTTGCTGAGATATCGATCCAAACGGCAAGTCGCTTACGTACATTCACGAGGAGCTACCGCCGCTGCTTGTCGCCGTCTCTCGGGACGGTCCAGGGCTCGTCTACTTCCCGGAAGGCTCCGCTGCGACATCCTCACACTGCCTGCGCACGATGGTGATCGCCGCAATGGCGTCGGCAACTACGTGGTCGGCTTGGTGTTCGTGGCCTGGCCACGTTCCGCGGTCGATCCAGATCGTACGAAGCCCTGCGGCCTGCCCTCCTTGGACGTCAGCGACAAGGTTGTCGCCGACCATCCATCCGCCCCCGGCGAGGCTGGCGCCGCATCGCTGCGCAGCGATCTCGAACAGGCCACTCTCAGGTTTCCGGATGCCCTCGACGCCCGAAACGGCGTAGCCGTCAACCGCGTCGGCGAGACCAGTACGGCGCAGCTTGCCAAGCTGGTTGTCCGCCGTGCCGTTGGTGACGATCCCCACGAGCCAGCCGGCGCTTCGCAGGCTTGCTATGCCTGCCAGGATGCCTGGGTAGCACTGGACAAGGTCAGGCATACGTCGGCGGTAGCCGGCCCATAGCTCTTCAGCGGGCTCCGTCAACGCGAAGTGGTCGCGCACCTTATTGAAGAAGACTTCGCGATGCGGATGTGTGTCTTGATCTTGGGCGATGAGCCATTCAAGCCCGTCGCGGCCCAGGCGTCGCTGCTCTGCGAACTCCTCGGCCCACCGACGGAACGCCGTATCCAGGTCGATAAGCGTCCGGTCAAGGTCGAAGAGGGCCAGCCGCTGCACACTGTCGATCTTAGAGACAGGCCGTGCTATGACGACAGTCCCTCTCGTGAACCGTAGCCATGACCTCGGGAAACGCCTTCAAGATCATCCCCCGTATGTCCCCAGAACTCTGTCCTACGGCTGCATTCGGGTGCCTCTAGCGGCACTCCGAGGGTCTGGAAAGCAGAAGACCTACGGCTGAGAAATCGCAGGTCAGAGGGCGAAAAGCCTGGTTGAGATGAGTGCCCCCGGCAGGATTCGAACCTGCGGCACCCGCTTTAGGAGAGCGGTGCTCTATCCCCTGAGCTACGGAGGCGGACCCTGGTAAGCCTAGCGAAAGTCTGGCGCTGCGTGTGACATGGAGCCGGGGTGAGTTTGGTCGGGTTGGTTATGGGCGTCCTGAGCTGCGGTAAAGGCATGGCAAGTGATCGGATTGTGCCTCGGCAAGCGTGGATAGCGTCTGCCTGTGACCAGGAGGAGATGCGCGCGGGCCCGCCGGCGGCCCGTTGTGTTGTTCGGGGCGTTGCTGGCGCCGGGGATCCTTGCCGGTGGGTTGCTGGCGGGGGAGATGAAGGGCCTCGAGCGGGACGTACGGGCGGCCGGGGTCGAGCGCGGGGGCGGGATGGTGGTGTTGGCGCCGGTGCGCTTGCCTGCTCCGGCGCATCCGGATCGTGTGTACGAGGGTGTGGTGCCGGCGCCGGTTCGGGAGGCGCCTGAGCCGGTTCGGCCGGTTCCGGCTGTCGCCACGTCTGGGTCTGAGGGTGGGCCGGAGCCCGGGTCCGAGCGGGTGGTGGTTGAGGAGCCGGTGACGCCTGCGCCGGTGCGGACGGAGACGTCGTCGTGTCCGGGGGAGTGGGCGGACACCTGGTTGTGGGAGTTGTGCCGGGCGCGGCAGCAGGCTGCGGATTCGGACGCGGACGGCGGGGATCTGCTGCCGGGGATCTGAACCGTGGCCCGGTGGGCGGCGTACCCGTTGGTAGGGCGTGTTGAGGGCTCCTGTGTGTTGGGGGCGTTCGTGGTGTGGCGTGTTGTGGGGGTTGACCGTACAAAGTGGGTCTTTTGTCTCATAACAGCTCTTCGGAGTTCGCTCCGGACTCTCTGAGGGCTGTAGTAACGTGCGTGCCTGACCCCGGTAACGAGTTTGCAAACGGAGGAGTCGAACGTGCCAGCCCCTCGGTCAGCGGGTCTGATCGCGGTCGTCATGGCCATGGCTTCTCTTGTTACGCCGTCCGCGCAGGCTCAAGCTCTGGAACGGGAGCCGCGTGATCCCGCCGGCCTGACCGCGCTGCGCAAAGAGGCCGAGAAGTCGGCCAAGGAACTCGAGGACGCCACCAAGGCGCTCGAGGAACGCCGGTCGCAGATCGCCGCCTCCGAGAAGGAGCTGAAGACCAAGCTCACCGCCCTGCAGGAGATGGAAGGGCGGCTCGCGGTGATGCGCAGGCCCGTGGCCGAGATGGTCGAGTTGATGTACGAGCAGCCGGTCGCGGCGGATGGGGTGCTTCCGTTCCTGTCCGGAGGGTCGGACCAGCGGAAGCTGCGGGCACTGACGGACGCGACCCACATGGTGAGCATGCGGCAGCAGGCGGTCGAGCAGACCAGCGTGCTCTACAAGGAGGCCGAGCGGCTGGCCGCCGAGGCGCAGGAACTGCGGGCCGGCAACCTGCTGGCCGAGGCGCAGATAGCGGCCGAGGTGGACACGTTGCGGAAGCGGTCGGACAAGATCGTGAAGTCGCTGACGGCGGCGCTGGTCAAGCTGGGTATCAAGGTTGACAAGGTGGGACGGGACGCGCTGGGGTGCAATCCGCTGCGGGCGGCGACGGCCGATGACTATCCCAACGGGCTGATCCCCAAGGGCATGTTGTGCCCGTTGCAGCAGAAGGGGCACAGTCTGAGGGCCGACGCCACCATCGCGTTCGTGAGCCTGAACGAGGCCTATCGCAAGCAGTTCGGTAAGTCGATGTGCGTGACCGATGCCTATCGCAGCCTCGGCGAGCAGCAGTCCGTCTATTACCGGCGGCCGGGGTTCGCCGCCGTGCCGGGGCGGAGCAACCACGGGCTCGGGCTGGCCGTCGACCTGTGTGGCGGGGTGGAGCGGTCGGGGTCGGCGGAGTTTGTCTGGATGGAGAAGAACTCCAAGAGGTATGGGTGGTTCCACCCATCCTGGGCCTACAGCAATCCGTTCGAGCCGTGGCACTGGGAATATGATCCCGACATCGACTCGGCACTCTAGACGGTGACCACCTGCGCGCTGCAGAAGGCGCAGCGGGACGCGGCCTTGGGGATCTCTGACAGGCATTCAGGGCAGTCGCGGGTCGTCGCCTCGACCCTGGCGGTCAGACGGTCCTTGACGTGGGCGTAGGGCTTGACGACGAGGAAGTAGACCACGCCGGCGACGATCAGGAACGACACCACCGCGTTGATGAAGTTGCCGTACATGAAGTCGGACCGGCCGACCGTGACCCTCAGCGACGAGAAGTCGGGCAGGCCGCCGAACGCCGAGATCAGCGGTGTGAGCAGGTCTTTCACGAACGACTGCACGATCGAGTTGAAGGCCGCCCCGATGACGACGGCCACGGCCAGGTCGATGACGTTCCCCTGCATGAGGAACTTCTTGAATCCACTCATGCAGAGGGATGGTAGCCGCACGCTCACGGGCCGCCGCCCGGATTGATGATGATCGAAAGACGGCCGCCGGCCTGGGCGGCGGCCAGCTCTGCCGCCTGGGTGGGGGTGGTCGCGAGCACGATCAGGGCGCCGTTGTCGTCGCCGGAGTCTCTCGGGGCCGCCGGGATGGTCAGGACCGTCAGCTCCGACGCGATCTGGCTGGCCGGCCGGCCTTCCTGCCAGGACGCCAGCACGCCGATGGTGGAGCCGGGGGAGATGAGCTCGACCGCCGCGGCGTCGGCTATGCGCACGGGGGCGGCCACCATGCCGGGCGGCAGGCGGAACGAGTGGAGGAGGCGGACGTCGGTCAGCGGCTCGCCCTTGCGCATGGGGGTCGCGAGGATCTGGCCCGTCTGCGCGGTGCGCACCGCTCCTGACGGAGGGTGGGCGAGCGGGACGGGGTCGAAGTCGTCGGGGTCGAGCGGGCCTGGGGACAGGTCGCGGGCCGCCACCAGGACCGCGGGGCCGGAGGCGGGGCGGGTGGCGAGGTAGGCGGACAGGACCGCGACGGCGGCCAGCGCCGCCGCGATGAGACGGCGGCGACGGCCGTAGCGGCTCAGCCAGGCCCGGATCACGGCAGCTCGAAGGGGTGGTCGATGCCGTCGAGGGCGGTGGGGCACGGGCAGGTGCGCTCTTCGGGAAGCGCCTGGACGGTCTCGGTCACGAGGGTGCGCATGCGGGCGACGTTTTGGGCGAAGAACTTGAGCACCTCGTCGTGGGTGACGCCCTGGCCGGTCTCCACCCCGGCGTCGTGGTCGGTGACCAGGGACAACGAGGTGTAGCAGAGAGCCAGCTCGCGGGCCAGGATCGCCTCGGGGTGGCCGGTCATGCCGACGATCGACCAGCCGTTGGACGCGAACCACCGCGACTCGGCCCGCGTGGAGAACCGCGGGCCCTCGATCACCACCAGCGTGCCGCCGTCGACGGTCTCCCAGGCGCCGGCTCTGGCGGACCGCACGGCCACGGCCCGGCCGGACGGGCAGTAGGGGTCGGCGAAGGAGACGTGGACGGCGCCGTCGGTGTCGTAATAGGTCTGGACGCGGCCTGAGGTGCGGTCGACGAGCTGGTCGGGGACGACCAGGGTGCCAGGGCCGTATTCGGCTTTCAGCGAGCCCACAGCGCTGGGCGCGAGCACCTGCCGGACGCCGAGCGAACGCAGCGCCCAGAGGTTGGCGCGGTAGGGGATGCGGTGTGGCGGGAAACGGTGGTTGCGGCCGTGCCGGGGGATGAACGCCACGGAACGCGCGCCGATGCGCCCGACCGTGACGACATCGCTGGGCGATCCGTAGGGGGTGGAGAGCTCGATCTCCTCCGCGTCGTCGAGGAGGGAGTAGAAGCCCGAACCGCCGATGACGCCGATGTCTGCGCGAGTGACCATGGCGCAGAGAGTATCCGGAGCGGGGAAGGGCGGTGGGGAGCAGAATGCGGTTCTGTGGATAACGGGGGGACGCCCCGCACAGGCACGCGGACGGGCCGCTGCGCGCGCAACGCACGGGCCGGAACGGCGCGCGGGACGGACTCTGTCGGCTGGTCGCCGGCGGAGGGCCCGGCCCGCGACTCGTACGGCCGCCGCACGGGTTGGAACCGCGGGCGCGGCCGGAGCATGCCGAGGGCCCGGGCGGACCCGCCCAGGAGAACGGCGCGGTCAGTTGGAGGCGGCGGCCGGCGCGGGAGCCGGGGCTGAGGAGCCGGAGTCGCCCGACTTGCTCTCCGAGGACTTCGACGAGGAGTCGGCCGGCTTCGTGGACGACGACGAGGACGCTGCGGAGGAGGTCGAGGCGCCAGAGGTCGACGAGCGGCTGTCGGTCTTGTAGAACCCCGAGCCCTTGAACACGATGCCGACGGCGGAGAAGACCTTGCGCAGGTTTCCTTCGCAGCTCGGGCAGACCGTGAGGGCGTCGTCGGTGAACTTCTGGACGACCTCGAGCTGCTCACCGCAGTCGTTGCAGGCGTACTGGTAGGTCGGCACGCGCTTCTCCTTCAGGTTTGGCACTCGAGGGATGCGACTGCTAATGCTAACCGATGCCGTCAATCACCTATTCCAGCCCCCGCTCGCCGTACCAGCCCGCCAGCTTCCCGCTGCGGCTCACGGCGCGGATGCGGCGTTCGACCTGGTCGCGGCAGGAGGCGGTGGCGACGACCAGGAGCTGGTCGTTCACCCTGATCCTGGTGGTGGTGGCGGGCACGAACGACTTGCCGTCACGCACGATCAGCGTCACGGCGGCTCCGGCGGGCAGGCGCAGCTCGAAGATCTCCACACCGTGCAGTCGCGAGCCCGGTGGCACGGTGATCTGCAGCAGGTCGGCCTGGAGCTCCTCCAGCGGCGCCGACTCCACCGACAGGTCGTGCGCCTCGGCCGGTGCGGTCACCTTGAGCCGCCGGGCGACGAACGGCAGTGTCGGCCCCTGGAGCAGGGTGAACACGATGACGATCACGAAGACCTGGTTGAAGATCTCTTTGGAGCCCTCGACACCTGAGGCCCAGGGGATGGTCGCGAGCACGATCGGGATCGCGCCGCGCAGCCCCGCCCACGACAGGAACGCCTGGTCGCGCCAGCTCACCCAGCCCATCCGCAGCACCCATGCGACCACCGAGCTCGCCATGACGCACAGCGGACGCACCAGGAGCACCATGACGGTGCCGGTGATCAGGCCGGGGATGATCGCCGACGGCATCTCCTTCGGGCTGGCCAGCAGCCCCAGCATCACGAACAACCCGATCTGCGCCAGCCACGCCGCCCCCTCGGCGAACCCCCTGGTCGCCGCCCTGTGGGGCAGCCGCGAGTTGCCCAGGATCAGCCCGGTGAGGTAGACGGCCAGGAATCCCGAGCCGTGCAGCAGCACCGCGCCGCCGTACGAGACGAAGGTGAGCGCGAGCACGGCGATCGGGTAGAGGCCCGAGGCGGGCAGGGCGACGCGGCGCAGCGCGTACGCGCCCGCGGGCCCGACGGCGAGGCCGACCGCCGCGCCGATGAGCAGCTCGATCGTGGTGTCGAGCAGGAACGTTCCCAGGCTGGGAGACGAGTGCGCCGCCCCGCTGAGCAGCACCACGGCGATCACGGTGGGCGCGTCGTTGAAGCCGGACTCCGCCTCCAGCACGCCCGCCAGACGGGGCGGCAGCGGCAGCCTGCGCAGCACCGAGAAGACGGCCGCCGCGTCGGTGGAGGCCAGCACCGCGCCGAGGATCAGCGCGGTGTTCTGGTCGATGCCGAGCAGGCCCTGGACGACCAGCGCGAGCACCACGATGCTGACCGCCACGCCCACGGTCGCCAGCACCACGGCTATGGGGACGGACCGCCGCACATGGGACCAGTTGGTGGTGAGCCCGCCCTCGGCCAGGATCACCGCCAGCGCGGTCAGGCCGATCTGCTGGGCCGCCTGAGGGCTGTCGAAAGGGATGCCGAATCCGGAGTCGCCCAGGAGGATGCCGAAGCCTAGGAACACCAGCAGGCTGGGCAGGCCGGTGCGATGGGCGAGGCGTACGGATGCGATGGCGGCGATGACGATCGCGGCTCCGAGAAGGAGCCAGACATTGAGCGTCATTCAGCCCCCTCTCATCCCTGTGGTCACATAAGCCTAGTAAGGCCTGACGGTGTCATGGCATAGCGGACGTAGCGGTCGTGTGGTTCGGACGGGACATCGTCGATCAACTCCCCGTCGTGGAGAAGAGCGACTGTGGGGACATTGGGACCGACTCTGGCCAGGGCTCGATCGTACGAGCCGCCGCCGCGGCCGAGGCGTACGCCCGTCTTCCTGTCCACCGCCAGGGCGGGCACGATCACGAGGGCGGCGGTGCGGACGGCGTCGACGCCGCGGCGGGTGTCGACGGGCTCCATGATGCCGAAGCGGCCGGGGGCGAGCGTGCCGGGCCCGTCATAGACCGCCCAATCGAGGTCGTCGTCCTCACGAAGCACCGGGAGGATCACGGTGGCGCCGTGTTTCCACAGGGCGAACACCAGCCCGTGCGTATCCGGCTCCGACCCCGTTGACCAGTAGCAGGCCACCAGACCGGCCATCTGGACCCACGGCTGTTCGAGCAGGGTTTCACGGACCTTGACGGCGTTTGCCCGTAGTTGCTCTGGGGAGAGTGCACTACGCGCCGCGTTAAGCTCGCGGCGCAGGTTGAACTTGTCCACAGGTGCCTCCACTAGGGTCTACTCATGGCTGACTTCGACCCTGTGACGAAAGCCGTCGTGCCCGCCGCGGGTCTGGGCACCCGGTTTCTCCCGGCGACCAAGGCGACACCGAAAGAGATGTTGCCCATCGTCGACAAGCCCGCGATCCAGTATGTCGTTGAAGAGGCCGCCTCGGCGGGGCTCCTCGACGTGCTCATGGTCACCGGCAAGAATAAACGGTCAATCGAGGACCACTTTGACCGGGCGTTCGAGCTGGAGGGGGCCCTCGAGGCCAAGGGCGACGAGCATCGGCTGTCCCAGGTTCGCGAGCCCGCCTCGCTCGCGACGCTCCACTACGTGCGCCAGGGCGAGCCGAAGGGTCTCGGCCACGCGGTGCTCTGCGCCAAGCAGCACGTGGGCGATCACCCGTTCGCCTGCCTGCTCGGCGACGACCTGATCGACCACCGCGACCAGCTGCTCAAGCGCATGATCCAGGTGCGCGACACGTTCGGCGGAAGCGTGATCGCGCTGATGGAGGTGCCCAAGGAGCAGGTCTCGCAGTACGGCGTGGCGACCATCGAGGCGACCGCCGAGGACGACGTCGTGCGGGTCACCGACCTGGTGGAGAAGCCGCCGGCCGACGAGGCGCCGTCCAACTGGGCGATCATCGGCCGCTACGTGATCGATCCCGCGGTGTTCACGGTGCTGGAGGACACGCCGCCGGGGCGCGGAGGCGAGATCCAGCTCACCGACGCGCTGCGCACGCTCGCCGCGCGCGGCTCCTCGGAGGGCGGGCCCGTGCACGGCGTGCTGTTCAGAGGGCGGCGCTATGACACGGGCGACAAGCTCGACTATTTGCGGACGGTGGTGAAGTTCGCGGCGGACCGGGAGGATCTGGCGCCGGATTTCGTGCCGTGGCTGCGGGAGTTCCTCGATGAAATCGGTTGACGCGCATCTGGCCGAGATCCTGGCCACTGTGCGTCCGCTGGCGCCCCTGGAGCTCGACCTGGAGCAGGTGCTGGGGGCGACGCTGGCCGAGGACGTGTCGTCGCCCGTGCCGCTGCCGCCGTTCGACAACTCGGCCATGGACGGGTACGCCGTACGCGCTGAGGATCTGTCGGAAATTCCGGTTACGCTGCCGGTGATCGACGACGTGGCGGCCGGGTCGACCGAGTTGCGGGCCGTCGGGCCCGGCCATGCCGTACGCATCATGACCGGGGCGCCGCTGCCCGCCGGGGCCGACACCGTGGTGCCGGTGGAATGGACGGACGGCGGCACCGTCTCCGTGCGCATCGACCGCCGCGCCGAGGCTGGCAACGCGATCCGGCGGGCGGGAGAGGACGTCCAGGCAGGCGACGTGGTGCTCAGGGCGGGCACCGTGATCCGCCCCGCGCAGCTCGGCATCATCGCCGGGGTGGGGCGGCGCCGGGTCCTGGCGCGGCCGCGGCCCAGGGTCGTGGTCCTCTCCACGGGCGCCGAGCTGGTCGAGCCGGGGTCGCCGCTGGCCACCGGGCAGATCTGGGAGTCCAACAGCTACACCCTGACGGCGGCCGTGCGGGAGGCGGGCGCCGAAGGCTACCGCGCGGGCTCGGTCGCCGACGATCCGGCCGAGCTGCTCGACCGGCTCGACACCCACCTCGTGCGCGCCGATGCGATCATCACGAGCGGCGGGGTCTCGATGGGTGCGTACGAACCGGTCAAGGAGGCCCTGTCGCCGCTGGGGACGGTCCGGTTCGAGAAGGTGGCCATGCAGCCGGGGATGCCGCAGGGGTTCGGCGTCCTGGGGGACGACCAGGTGCCGATCTTCGCTCTGCCGGGCAATCCGGTGTCGTCCTTCGTGTCATTCGTGCTGTTCGTACGCCCGGCGCTCGACAAGATGCGCGGCCTGCCCAGCGGCATGCCGGAGCTCGTGACCGCCAGGGCCGCGGGTCCGTTGCGCTCGCCGTCCGGGCGGAGGTCGTTCCTGCGTGGGGCGCTCGCGCCCGACGGCACGGTGACGCCGGTGCACGGGCAGGGCTCCCACCAACTTGCCGCCCTGGCGGTGGCTGACGCGCTGATCGTGGTTCCCGAGGAGGTCACCGAGGTGGCTGCGGGCGCCACGGTGGAGGTGATCAAGCTGTGAGCGAGCTGACCCACATCGACGAGACCGGCGCCGCCCGCATGGTCGACGTCTCCGCCAAGGACGTCTCGGCCCGCACCGCCACGGCGAGCGGCCGGGTGCTGCTGACGGCCGAGACGGTGGCGCTGCTGCGGTCGGGTGAGGTGCCCAAGGGCGACGCGCTGGGCGTGGCCAGGATCGCGGGCATCATGGGGGCGAAACGCACCCCCGACCTGATCCCGCTCTGCCATCCGATCGCGCTGCACGGCGTGAAGGTCACGCTGGAGGTCGAAGACTGGGGCGTGGCGATCACGTGCCGGGTCAAGACGGCCGACCGCACCGGCGTGGAGATGGAGGCGCTGACGGCGGTCTCGGTGGCCGCGCTGGCGCTGATCGACATGGTCAAGGCCGTCGATCCGGGCGCGGTGATCACCGACGTGCGGGTGGAGGAGAAGCTGGGCGGGAAGACCGGCCGCTGGACGAGGGATCCGGCGTGATCCGGGCTCTCGTGATCACCGTGTCGAACCGGGCGTCGTCCGGGGTTTATGCCGACAAATCCGGCCCCATCCTGGTCGACCTGCTGCGCGGCGAGGCCGGCTGCGAGACCGTCGAGGGCCCCGTGCTGGTGCCCGACGGCGAGGCGGTCGAGCGGGCGCTGCGCGACGGCGTGGCGGCAGGCTTCGACGTCATCGTCACGACCGGCGGCACCGGTCTGACGCCGCTCGACCTGACGCCCGAAATGACGGCCAAAGTGATCAGCCGGGAGGTTCCGGGGATAGCCGAGGCTATTCGCCAGGCAAATCGCGAAAAAGTGCCTACTTCCGTACTATCCCGGGGATTGGCCGGACAGGCGGGCAAAACCTTGATCGTAAATTTGCCAGGATCTTCCGGCGGCGTACGCGACGGCATCGCCGTACTCGCGCCGATTCTGCGGCACGCGGTCGACCAGATCCAGGGCGGCGATCACCCGCGCTGACCACGATCCGCATCCTCGATCGCTGACCCCGTGGCGACATCATGGCCGATAGGGGGATGATGAGAATGTGGATCGACTTCGTGGCTGGCCGGCGACTCTGAGGGAAGGTCCGGTCGGCCTGCGGCCGCTGCGGCTGAGCGACGTGCGCATGTGGCGCGAGACCCGGCTGCGCAATGCCGACTGGCTGCGTCCATGGGAGCCGAGCAACCCGGAGACGCCGCTGTTCAGGACCGGTCTCGGCCCCTATATCTCCATGGTCGGCACGTTGCGCCGCGAGGCCAGGCAGGGGCTCGCGCTGCCCTGGGTGGTCACGTACGACGGGCGCTTCGCGGGGCAGCTCACCGTCGGCGCGATCGTATGGGGATCCGCCCGCTCCGCCCAGGTCGGCTACTGGATCGACGGCGCGCTGGCCGGCAAGGGCATCACCCCCACCGCGCTCGCCATGGCCGTCGACCACTGCTTCTTCACCACCGGCCTGCACCGGCTGGAGGCGAACATCCGTCCCGAGAACCAAGCCAGCCGCAGGGTGGTTGAGAAGCTCGGATTCCGGGAAGAAGGCATTCGGCGGCGCCAACTCCACATCGATGGAGCCTGGCGCGACCACATCTGTTACGCGTTGACCGTCGAGGACGTTCCTGGCGGCCTTCTCGTGCAGTGGCGTCGTGCACGTGAGTCGGCAACTCACGGCGGTTCTCCCGTCGAAGAGGTTTGACGATCTCGCGACACACCGCACCGAATGCTCGTCAATTAGTGACACGCGGTCTTACGGTGCGTGACGTGAGCACATTGAAGACGCAACCAGCACACTCGCGTCTTCGTGCTGCCCGGAGGTGCCCATGAGCATCCTCCTCTACTTCGCCATCGTCGTGATGTGGCTCTGCGTCCTGATCCCGATGTGGCTGCGCAGGGACAAGACCAACCTCGCCGAACTCGCCGAACTCGAAGAGCAC
Organism: Nonomuraea sp. NPDC049378; assembly: GCF_055586745.1. Taxonomy (NCBI): domain Bacteria; kingdom Bacillati; phylum Actinomycetota; class Actinomycetes; order Streptosporangiales; family Streptosporangiaceae; genus Nonomuraea; species Nonomuraea sp. NPDC049378. Next base: position 355,516 of record NZ_JBVJHP010000009.1, on the reverse strand, counting down.
TACACCGGCGAGCACCAGCTGCCCGACCTCGACAACCTCGACCCCTCCGACGCCGACGAGGACGACGGGGCGGTGCCGATGGAGGTCGAGAAGGTCGACGTCCGCCAGTTCCGGCTCCGCCGCCGCGCCATCATCGTGGCCCGCCGGCGCCGCCTCCTCTTCTTCACCGCCCTGCTCGTGCTGGCCTCGGTCGTCACGGCAGCGGTCAAGATGATCCCATGGTGGGGGGTCGCCCCCTCCGTCGTCATCATGCTGGCGTACATGGCCTTTCTCCGCATCGCCGTACAGGTCGACAGGGAACGGCGCGAACGTGCCCGCCAGGCGCGCGCCGAGCGGCTGCGGCGGGCACGTGAGCAGCGGCGGGTCGTCGAGGAGGCGGAGGCCGAAATCATCGATCTCGCCTCGCACCACTCTGATGTGCTGTTCGATCAGTACGCCGAACCGCCCAAGCGAGCGGTGGGCGACTGAAACGGTGGCGCGAGGACCCTCCGGAGTTTGCTAATCTGGTCGAGTCCTTGGGGATGTAGCGCAGTCCGGTAGCGCACTTCGTTCGCATCGAAGGGGTCAGGGGTTCGAATCCCCTCATCTCCACCAAAAGCCGTCCACGAGACGGCTGGACTGAAGTTGACGGGATCCCGTCTGATCATTGCGATCAGACGGGATCTTGTCGTTTCAGGAGTTTCCGAATCGGGTTCGTCCTGGTTTGGGAGCCGCGGAGCGTGTGTCCGGGAAGGCCCGGGTCGTGTCTGGTCGCTGGTGGAGGACTGGGTTCGCGTCGCTGGGCGTGGCGATGCCGGCTCCGGGCTGGGTGCTGCGACAAGGTGATCTGAATTGCGCGTTATGGGATGGGTGGTGGCCGGCTCCGGCCCGTGAGTGGCGAGCGGTCGAGGTGCTCTGCTGGGATCTCGAAGGTCTCGGCGGATGCGCCGGGCTCGTTGGAGGGCTGGTGGGTGTGGCGCCAGGCGTCGAGGAAGTGGTCGTTGGCGACGGCGACGAGCAGGGCGACCAGGATGGTCTGGACGACGCGGCCGTGAGCGAGCCGGCTCTTCGGGTCACTCGGATCGAGGTCGTGGCGCTTGAGACGGCCGTTCAGCCCCTCCGTCATGGCCCTGACCGTGGAGTACGTCTCCCGGCACGAAGGGCTGAGGTAAGGCAGATCCTGACGGAACTTGGCGAGGTGGCCAAGGTCGCCGGGGCGCATGGTGATGGTGTGCTGGTGGCAGATCTTCGGCAGTTCGCCGGTCTTGTGGTCGAGGGTTGGGGGCAGGACGCCGGGTTTGGCCGCAGGGTGGGCGGCTCGCTGCCGGGCGTCGGTCAGGTCAACTGCGATAGGTCGGCTGGGGCCGCGCTGGTGGAGGCGGTCGCAGCGGGGGCAGGTGAGCGACGGGGAGATGCCCGCTGCTGGGCACTGGAAACGGCTGGCGCCGTCTGCGTTCGGGCTCTGTTTGAGACGCAGCAAGTACGGCTCTCGCGTGCTGATCAGCGCGGTGAGTTCTTCCGATGGCGCGCGGATGGCGGTGTCATCCAGGCCAGTGGTGGCCTGTGCGAGCTTGACGGGCATCAGCGGGCAGGCCAGGGAGCCGTCGATGAGCAGCGCGCCGTGGACGCTGCCCTGCACTCCCCGCTGGTCCACTTTGTAGTCGAGCGCGAGTCGGTAGCCGAGCTCGCGTGCGGGTTGGGCGAAATGGACGGGTTACTGGTCGGTGTAGGCGCGGTCGACGACGGCGAATGCTGCGGGGAAGCCGAGGGTGGGCAGGGGTTTGAGGGTGGTGATGGCGTTGGCGCCGATGCGTTTGTGCGGGGTGTCGAGGACGAGGCCGAGCGCCAGTTGCGGGAAGGAGCCGAGTGTCGAGCGGGTGCGGGCGGCGACGGTGAGCGCGCTCAGCACCCAGATGATCACACCGCCAGCGTCTGCGGCCGGATGCACAGCTCGGGTCATACGGGCACCCGAAGGCACTCCTGACCTCCCCCAGCAGGCCTGTCGCGGTCGCTGCGGGATAGACCGTGGTGACACTTATCCCATGGGGGGCCTCCTCCTCACGCAGAGAATCGGCCAACTCCCGCAGCGCCGCCTTGCTGCCGACGAACGCCGACCAGCGGGGGACACCGGTCATCCCGGCGAGGCGTTGACGAAGATCACATGACTCCTGGGCCGCCGCAACGCGGGCAACGTCAGCGCGGAGGACACGGCTCACCGGACGGTGACCAGACCCGTCTCGTTCACGCTTGCCGCCATCGGGTGCGCAGGACGGCGACAGCCTCCTCAACACGTCCCTGACGGATGAGCAGTTCCCCTAAGAGGTTCTGATTGCTCCCATCGCCGTCGCCACTCACCGGCTGCAAGACCTCGATGGCATCCTCCAGGCGACCGGCACGTACCAGCAGGTCAGCTAGGAGCTCTGCACCGTCCCAGCAGCCGGACTCCGGATGGACGCGCAACTCCGTGATCGCCTGATCCGTGCGACCGGAATCGGACAGCAACCGAACACGCTGACGCAACAGGTGAAGAGACATGCCGCCCTCCTGTACGGCGAAATCGTCGATGATCGCGAGGGCCTCCTCGACGCGGCCCTGGTCGGCCAGCCACGTATACAACCGTTCGGCGAAGTAGTCGCGGTGTTCGTAGTCGTCGGTAATGGAATAGGGCACCGGGCGCAGCATCTCGATCGCCTCGTCGACTCTGCCGTTGCGGGCCAGCAAGTTGGCGAGCGCCTCTGCCGGGCCCGGTGAACCACTCCTGACGAGCGGCCGGAGCACCTCGATGGCCGCTTCCACCTCTCCGCGCTCTTCCAGAAATTGGGCCAGGCACTCAGCCGCCGTCAGACTGCCCTTCTCAGCCGCGTATGCCCGGAGCTCGTCCTGTCTGCCGTGTCTGGCGAGCAAATCGGCGAGCTCGTCGGGGCCATAATCGGATGTCAATTCAGAGGTGCGCATCAGGGCCACCGCCTCGTCGACTCGCCCCTGCCGCTCCCTAACCACGGCCAGCAGGTGCACAGCGTTTGAAGGCTCGACGTATCGCATGCAGTGGGGGCGGTCCCGAGCAGCGTCGATGCGCGCCTGTAGGAGCGCGGCCACCTCCTCATCCCGGCCCACGCCGGCGGTCACCTCGACGAGCACAGAGGCGACGTCCACCCGCTCGATGTGCGGGCGCAGCAGCTCGAACGCCTCATCGCTGCGGTCGTTCCGGGCCAGCAGCCTCGCCAGATGGAACATGGCGAAAAAATTCGCAGCCTCCGTGTACGGGCGGATCAAGGCGATCGCCTCCTCCGGACGTGCCCCGCCCTCGAGGATGTCGACGGCCGTGGAAGCCGCGATCCACCAGCCGGTATCGACGAACGGGGCCAGCACCTGCAGGGCGGCGTCTCGCTGCCCCTGTTCGATCAGCATCCGCGCCCACCCCTTCGCGCAGTTCCAGTCCTCGCCGGCCTGCCGCCGCACCTTCTCCACGTGGCCGTGATCGATCATCAACGAGACCAGCCGCGGCGGGATCAACCCGTCGCCAGTGCGGAATTGTTGTGCAAGCTCGTCAGCGTCCATGACGGCAAACATAGAGGTGACCCAGCCAGCCTTTGCTCAGAAGGCGTCCGAAGGATGCTCCTACATACCGTCCATCCGAGTCTGGGAAACGATCAACCCTCGCGCGGGAAGCGATCTTCGGACGTGCCTATTCCGCCAGATCATCCACTCTCGTGAACACCCCGCCCAGGGCCGTCCTTGAAACGGCTGGACTGAAGTGACGGGATCGTCTGAGCACCGCGATCAGGCGGATGGCAGGCGCGCGGTCAGCGACCAGCCATCCGGTACGGCCCGCGTGACCAGTTCACCACCCTGCGCCTGGACAAGCGCGGTCAGGCTGGGCAGGCCGGACCCGCCGCGCCGGCCACTTCGCGCTCGTGTCACGCCGTCGTTGGCCATCATGATCTCCAGTAGACCTTCTCCGGCGCTGATGCCCAGGTCGACGCGGCTGGCCTGGGGAGCGTGCCGCCGGACGTTGGTGAGTCCTTCGCTGACGATCCGGTAGGCCAGGACCGCGGTCTCGGCCGGGACGGCTACCTGCGGGTCCATGCGCAGGTGGACCGGCGCGGGGCCGGCGGCGGAGAAACGTTCGGCTGCCTCGCGGATGCCGCTGAGGTCACCGTTGGAGGTGAGGGGCCGGTGGCTCAACTGCGCTCTGGCCTCTGCGAGCGCCTCTGCCTGCCGAGTCCAGTCTCCGCAGTCGAGGCTGACCCCGACCATGTCGGCGCCGGCCTCCGAGTAGGCGTGGAGGCGTTCCACCACTTGGGCCGGGCTGCCGGTGACCGGTATGGCTTGCGCTTCCTCCGGCGTCATGCCGTGCACGTCCACCAGGTCGCGGGTGAAGGATTCGACGGCAGCCGCGTTGCCGACGAGGATCGCATGCCCTCCCACGGCGATCGACGGGACCGGTCGTCCGAGTTCTCTGGCGATCTCGCGTAGGCGTGCCACCTTCTCGGCCAGGGCCGCGGGGCTGATCAAGGAGATGGCCTAGCCGTCACCGTGGTGGACGGCGCGGTGCATCGCCGCCTCGGAGTTCCCGCCGACGAGGATGGGCGGGACCGGGGCGGCGGGGCCGAGGGTGATGTCCTCCTCGCCCAGCGGGGTCGCCTCGCCGCGAATGAGGCCGGGCAACGCTTGCAGCGCTTCGTCGGCGCGGCGGCCCCGGCCCTGCAGCTGCGCCCGACCGCACGCCAGAACGGCGAGCCGGGGAAGCCTCCGATCCCGACGCCAAGGGTGACCCGGTTGCCTGACAGGTGCTGAAGGGTCTGTATCTGCGCGGCGATCCAAGCGGTTGGGCGCAGCGGGCGACTGAGCACGCCGAACTCCAGTCCGATCTTGTCGGTCACGGTTGCGGCGGCTGCCAGGGCGGCAGCCTGCTTCCCGGCTGAACCGGTTGAACTTCCATGCCGGCCGGGAGCCGCCCCGTTCCGTTGGGCATGGGTGACGCCTGTCGCTCGAGTCGCCGTCCGGGCCGGTCGTGCAGGGGGCCGTCCAGGCTGATGAGGGGTGCCGCATTCGCGGTGCGTAGTAAGCCGCCCTTCGAGCCGGGGCTTGTGGGCAACGATTGCAACCTGTAGGTTGCCGATTGATGGCAACCTACAGGTTGCGAAGGAGGGCGGGGCATGGTTTCGGACGCGATCGAACGTGTGGCGATGCTGCGGCACCCCATCGAGCGGGTGTGGGCCGCGCTGACCACCGCGGAAGGGCTCTCGCGATGGTTCGGCTCGGTAGCGGAGATAGATCTGCGGCCCGGCGGGCGAGCGTTCTTCCGCTGGGACGAGCTCGGGGAGGAATCCGTCGCCACGATCGCGGTGGTCGACCCACCACGCCGTTTCGCGTTCAGGTGGGGAATCGAGGGCCTGCCGGAGGATGACGCACCCCAGACGCTTGTGGACTTCACCCTGGAGCCGGTGGCGGACGGCACTCGGCTGCGCCTCGTGGAGAGCGGATTCGCCCAAGCCGCCGACGACGTGGCCCGGTCCGCCCACAAGGCCAACAGTCAAGGATGGGACACGGAGCTCGTCGACCTGGAGACCTACCTCGATGCGGCAGCCTGATGCAGAAGGGCGGGCCGTTGCGGTGTTCGCGGCGCTCACCGATCCGACGCGGCGGGCGCTGCTGGAGGAGCTCGCCCGCGCGGGTCCCGCAACCGTCACTGATCTGGCGCGGCGGTTGCCGGTCAGCCGCCAGGCGGTCGCCAAGCACCTCGGCCAGCTCGCCGAAGCCGGCCTGATCAGCGCCGGCGAACCGGTCGGCCGCCGCCACCCCTACCGGTTGGAGCCAGCCGCTATTCGTACGGCCCAGGTCTGGCTGGCCAGGCTCGCCAACAGGTGGGATGACCGGCTGGCCGCGCTGGAACGTGCACTGGACGCCACTGATCCGAACCAAGGAGTCACCTAACGATGAGCAAGCCCGAATTCACGGCCGGCCTGAACATCGCCATGAAGATCCCCAAGGCACAGTACGAGGCCACCGTGGCCTTCTACCGCGACACTCTGGGCTTCGACGTCAAGGAGGACGACGTCTCCTACGCTCCGACCGTCTCGAGAACTCATTCGGTGCGGTTCGGTCCCAATACGCTGTGGCTCGACTGCGTCGACAACTACAGCCAGCCCGACCTGTGGCTGCAGCTCCACACCGATGACCTGGACGCGGCGACGAGCAGACTGGCCGGCATCGGTATCCACCCGTGTGACGAGGTGGAGCCCCTCGATAACCTCGATTCCAGAACCCACTGGATCAAGAATCCGGCCGGTGTCGTACATCTGCTCGCGGAGTCCGGCTGATCCTGATCTCCCGGTGAGGCATCCCAGACACAAGAGAAGGTTCGCTGTCGCAGCACACTTCTGAGGCCTTCGGATCGTTGGGCGGCCAGGAGGACGGTCGGCTTGACGGCGCCGGCCTTGCCTGTAGTCCAGGACGAGCTGGTAGCCCAGGGTGCGGGCGGGCCGTATCCGCCGGAGCGCGCCGGTCGGCGCGGTCGGGGTCCCGCGGTGGTGATCCGGTCGAAGCCGCGGTAGAGACGCCGGGACGAGGCCGGCTCCTGATGCGTGGCTGCCCCCTTCCGGTCCCGCTCGGTCAGGGCTCGTCGCCCTCGGCCAACGCCCGCAGCACCTTGGCCTGCTCGACGTCGGTGCCCTCGGCCCGCATCCGGGCCGCCTCCCCGGCGGTGAAACCCGCCGCGCGCCAGGCCGCCACCTCCTCGATCGGCACCCCGGCGCGCCAGAACTCGGTCATCAGGGAAGTAGCGTCCTGTCCCGAGGCGAGCACCCGTTCGGCCTCGCGGGCGGACAGGCCGAGCGCTCCGAAGACCCGTGCCTGTCCCGCCTCGATGCCGTGTTTCGCCCACTCCACCGCGTCGGCGCCCGTCCAGCCCGCCTCCACGTAGGCGCGTGCCTGGCCCGCCGGGACGCCCGCCCGCAGCAGCTCCCGCATGCTGCCGGAGCGCTCCTCGTCGGCGAACGCGTCGCCCGGCTTCTCGCGCCGGTGCAGCAGCCGCCACAGCCGGCCGCGCGGGTGCGGGAGTTCCCCGGCGAGGTGCCGGTCCGCCGCCTCCTCGGGCGGATAGCCCAGTTCGCGCCACCGCACCGCGTCCCGCGGCGTCATGCCGGCCCGCAGCCACAGATCCACGGTGTACGGGGTGGCTCCGGCGGTGCGCCAGGGCCGCGCATCGGCCGCTGTGTAGACACCGGCCTTGCGCCACCGCTCGGCGTCGTTGATCGAGAAGCCGTCCTCGATCCACTGCCGGGCGTCGGCGATGGTGAAACCGCGTTCCCGCCACTCGTGCAGCGGCTCGGGGCTCGGCTCCTCGGCGTAGCTCGTCGTCATGACTCTCCTTTCGCCGGCGCCCGCCGCGGCGGGTCCGCCGGGAGGCGGGCCACGGACGCCCAGTCGGGCGCGTGCCCGCCGTCGCCGATCAGGCAGATCACCACATGCGCCGCAGGACGCTGCTCGGGCCACGGCGTCTCGCCGTCGGTCAGCACGATGACCAGGTCGGGACGGGGCCGCAGCGCCATCGCCGCGGCGATGCCGGCCCGCATGTCGGTGCCGCCGCCACCGGCCAGTTCGATGTCGCTCGCCCGGCGCACCACCTGGACGGGATGGGGGTGGACGTCGCAGCAGAACGCCCGCAGCCGCCGGTTCGGCCCGGCCACGCCCTCGATGATCCCGGTCACCTCGGCGAGCAGCCGGTTCAGCACGTCGTCGGTGACGCTGCCGGAGGTGTCGATCACCAGCACGGTGTCCGGGACCGCGCGCACCATCGACGGCGGCACGATGTCGGTGTAGGCGCCGGCGCGGCGCGACGGGCGGCGATAGCTGAAGTCGACCTGCCCGGCCACCGCGCTCACCCCGCGCCGGATCGTCGCGCCCAGGCGGGCCCGCCAGTTCACCGAGGGGCGCAGGCGCTCCTCGGCCCAGCGGCGCCACCCCGACGGCACCTCGCTGCGCGCGCTGATCCGGTCCTGGATGCCCGCCGCGATGGAGCGTTCGAGCAGTTCCCTGTCGAGCTGGGTGAGCCCTTCGCCGGAGCCGCTGTCCTCGTAGGTGCGCTCCCGGCCGTCCACCGCGCCGCCGCAGTCGATCGCCTCTGCCAGCGCCCGCCCGCCGCGGCCCATAGCCTGGGCCAGCACGTCGAGCATCGGCACGTATTCCTCGGCGGTGCGGTTGACCGGAAGGCCCAGCTCGGCGGGCGACACCACGCCCGCCGGGGCGCGCAGGTCCTCCGCCTCCAGGTCGTCGTTGATCTCGGCGTCGGCGGCCTGGTTCCAGCGGTGGGCCTCCTCGTCGCGGACCGCGCCCGCGGCGTGGCTCACCTCCTGGCCCGGCTGCGGCCGCACCGGCGAGCGGGCCGCGTGGCCACGCACCAGATGGCCCACCTGGTGCAGCATCCACCAGCCGACCTCCTCGACCGGGGTGGCCAGCGCGGTGCCCGGTTCCACGTACAGGTTCCATCGGGTGTCGGCGGGGAAGGCGCGGAACTCCTGGTCGGCGACGGGCGCGCCGGTGTCCTCGTCCAGGGCCGGTTCCAGGATGACCGGGTTGAGGGCGAAGACGGCCGACGCGAGGTACGGCGCCTGGTGCGCCGCCCACAGCCGTGCGGCGGCGATCCGGGCGCCCACCGCCTCCTCGTAGGCGGGGGCGCGGGGGTCGTCGGCGCTCATCGCATGAGCCCCGCCGAGCGCAGCACCGGCGCGAGTTCGAGCATCGTCTTGGGCAGGGTCGCGCCCTCGGGGCGGGAGCGGGCCAGCGACCGGGCCGCGGTCGCCGACACGTCCGGCGCGGTGCGCGCGACCCGGGCCACCACCGCCCACGCCCGCTCCCAGGTGCCGGCCGTGCCGTCCGAGTGCACGTACGCCACCACCGCGCCGAGCAGGGCGTGCAGCCGGTCGAGGCGTTCGGGCAGGCGGGCCTGGGGGTCGTTCAGCAGGGTCTCCGGATCGGGCAGGTCAAGGTTGCGGCGCCAGGAGAGCAGTTCGAACCCGGCCGCCTCGCCGACCGCGCCGAGCACCAACTCGGCCAGGACCGGCTCGCCGGAGCCCATGTGGTCGCACGCGGCGACCGCGCGGGCGGCCATCTCCCAGCTTCGCGGGCTGGGCCAGCCGCGGCCCGCCCGGTCGGGGCTGTCCGGCACCGCCAGCACGAGTTCCGGCCGTACCCGCAGGAACGCCCCCACCAGCGCCCGCGCGCCGGCCACCTCGGCGGGCCCGGCCGTGTCCTTCACGTCGAACTCCGGCACGGGGAAGCCGCCGGCGAAACCCTCGGCGATGTCGTCAGCCGAGACGGTCCAGTTCAGGTGGATGAGCCGGTTGGCCAGCGGCGCGGACAGGTCCCAGCCGTCGGCGGCCTGGTCCGGCGGGTTGGCCGCGGCCACGATCCGCACCTCGTCCGGCAGCACGAGGTCGCCGACCGTGCGCTCCAGCACCACCCGCAGCATGGCGGCCTGCACGGCCGGCGGCGCGGTGGTCAGCTCGTCGAGGAACAGCAGGCCGGCGCCCTCGGCGGCGAGCCGCTCGGCCCATCGCGGCGGCGCGAACCAGGTGCTGCCGTCACGCAGCACCGGCAGCCCGGAGAAGTCGCTGGGCTCGCGGATCGAGCCGACCACCACCTCGACGGGCAGGCCGACGGCCGCGCCGAGCGCGGTCACCGCGGAGGTCTTGCCGGTGCCTGGCGCGCCCCAGAGGATGATCGGCAGATTGGCCGTCACCGCGACTGCGAGAGCTTCTCGTGTCACTGATGGCACCGCCATGCTTCGTCCTCCTCGCCGGCACTCCGGACCGTCTTCCATGCCGTCATCCTAGGTTGACGATTGGCCGAGCGTCAACCTAAATTGACGCCCACGTCTTCGTGACCCCGGAGTACAACGCCTCTGTTCCCGGCGCGCTGAAGAACGCCATCGACTTCCTCTACGCCGAGTGGAACGGCAAGACCGCGGGATTCGTCGGCTACGGCATCCAGGGCGGTACTCGAGCCGTCGAACACCTGCGGCAGATCCTCGGCGACCTGGAAGTCGTCGCCATGCCCACGACGGTCGCCTTGACCCTCGCCGACGACTTCCCGGACCACACCTCCTTCACGCCGGGCGCGGTGCCGGCCGAGAATGCCGCCGGCATGCTCGACGAGCTCGTAGCCCAGACCGCGCAATCGAAGGATGCGGGGCGCCGCTGAGGCCGGCCTTCTCGAGAACGGCCAGGAAGGAGCGGCGGACGTTGTGCGCCCGTCCGCTGGCCGATCGGGCGGGCGGGAGGGGACACTATGCGGAGTGCATCAGCAGAAGGTTTCTGGTCAATCGGTTGCAGTCTCGCGGAAGGCGTCCTCCTGCCCGCCGGCGAGCGGACGGATCTATGGGCGACAGCAGCGACGACCGGCTCGGGACGGATGCGGTGAGGTACTTTCGCCGGCCCTGGGACGATGATCGTGGGGATCGGTACGCCGGCTGGGGAACGTCGGTGTACTACCTCGCGATCGACGGCGCCGGAACTGCTCGCCAACAGGTCGAGGTATACGCCAACGGAGTGGTCCTCGCGTATGACGAGCAGCACGATGATGACGAGTTCGGCGGGTTGACCTACGCAGACCTCGATCTGGAGGAGTTCTCGCCTTTCGAGATATCGCGGCGGGATTTCTTCGACGCACTGGCTGGGCTCAAGCCGATGAACCGGCGCTGCGGTGGGTGACGAAGAACGTTGTTTCCGGGTGCGGTTACCTGCGTCCTTCGTTTGAAGGGGCAGGGCCGGAAGGGGAACCCGCGACGCCGGCGACCGTCGCCTGCTGGCCGGCCGGACGCTGTCCTGTGCTCCTGTCCGGGTGACCGTGGCGGGCCGGATGGGTGCAGTGATCGGGCGCCGATCGGCCAAGATATTCCTTGACACGAATATTCTTTAGGGTGAATACTTCTCGCCCATGGAGGCACTCATCGCCGCACTGGCCGACCCGGCCCGGTGGCGGCTCGTGACTTTGCTGGCCGAGCGGCCCAGGTCGGTCGGCGTCCTGGCCAAACTCGCCGAGGCGCGTCAGCCGCAGACGACCAAGCACCTGCAGACCCTCGAACGCGCAGGTGTCGTCGTCTCCCAGCGCACCGGCCAGCGTCGCGTGTACGCGCTCCAGCCCGGCCCTCTGCGGGATCTGGCGGCTGTGCTGCATCGGCTCGCGGACACCGCGGACCGGGGCGGAGGCCCACGCGAGACGTATGACCGTTACGGGGTAGGCCTCCACGCCGAGAGGCAGGCCGCACGGGCGCCGGGATGGGCCGACGGCCGCTCGTTCCGCTTCCGTCGCTCTCTGACAGGACGCCCCGAGCGGATCTGGCACTATCTGACCGACGCATCGCAGCTCGCCCGCTGGTGGGCGCCCGACGGACTGCGCGTCTCGGAGTTCGTGTTCGAGGCGCGACCGGGCGGGCGGATCGTCCTGGAATACCGCGATGCCGAGGACCTCGACGACTCCGACCTGGTCGTCGGGCGCGCACAGGGTGTCGTCGACGACCTACGCCCCGGCGAGCACCTGGCCTACCGGCTCTCCCCCCTGCTGCCCGACGGCGGCCTCGCCTTCACCGGCCACCTCGACTTCGACCTCCGGCACACCGAAACCGGCGCCGACCTGGAGGTCCATTACCGGATCACCGACAGCACCACCGACTCGGCGGACTTCATCGCCGGCATCGAGATCGGCTTCGGCCAGAGCCTCGACCGGCTCGCGGCGGCCCTCGCCGCAGATCGTCGCAACACCGACGGCACCGAACACGACACCGACACGAGGAGCACGACATGACCGAGCAGACCGCCGGCCGCAAAGTCACCGCCAACCTGGTCATCAGCCTCGACGGACGCTACCACGGCGCCGGTGGGCCCACCGATTTCGCCGCGTTCGCCTCGTACGCAACCACCGACGTGGCGCGCGACCAGATGACCCGTATGCGGGAGAACGCGACCACCGCCGTGCTCGGCCGGGTCCTCGCCGAAGGGTTCATGGGGTACTGGCCGCCGGTCGCGGCCGACGACAACGCCGATCCGCGCGACCGCGGCTATGCCAAGTGGCTGGTCGACACTGAGAAGGTGGTCTTGTCGACCACCCTGGCCGAGGCGCCGTGGGAACGGACCCGCGTGGTGAACGCCCCCGCCGCTGATCTCGTCTCCGAGCTCAAGGCCGACGGCGAGGGCGACATCCTCGTCAACACCAGCCCCAGCGTCACCAAGGCGCTGCTGTCGGCCGACCTGCTCGACCGGATGTACCTCGTCCTCATCCCGGAGATCGCCGGAGGCGGGCTGCGACTGTTCGACGACGGCCTTCCGCCGTCGAAGTGGAAGCTCACCCACCAGGAGGCCGGCGAGCGCGGCGTGATGGCCCTGGTCTACGACCGGGTCCGCTGAACCGGCTCCGCAACGTTCCTGAGCTTGCCGGCCCGGGTTTCGGCGGAACCCGCCGGAGGAAGATCTGAGGTCAGGCTCGGGGCACGCCGGTGAGGCGGGCGTTGACGAGATGCCGGCGTTCCGGCGGGAGGTCGTGAGCGTCCATGGCCCTTCGCAGCAGTTCGGCGTCGAACGCGTGCGCCGCCAGGTGGTCGAGGAGGGGTTCGTACCGATCGGGGCGGTCGCGCAGGAGTTCCGTCGCCAACCGCAGCTCCAGCCGCACCACGGGCACTCGGTACGCGCCACAAGCGATCATGACGTAGTGCTGCCACGGGCCGCGGCCGACGCACTCCATCCCGTCGGAGTCGGTCTCCCGCTCGACCGTGCTGATTTCCACGTGGACCCCGTTCACCTCGTACCTGGTGAAATACTGCGAGCTCTCGGGCAGCCACGATGGGGCGTACAGGCAGGGAAAGGGCGAGAGGGCGGAGGCGAACGTGTCCACGTCCTCGCGCCGGGCCGCCAACAGGTCGACGTCTCCGACGGGGAGCCGGACTCCTTGCAGCAGGGCGGCGCTCGTGCCGCCCACGCGGTACGTCGGGTCGGCCCCCGCCGCGCTCAGGGCGGTGAGAGCCGCCTCCAGCGCCGACGTCACATTTGCTCTTCGCAGTGATGCCATGCGGGTCAGCGTACGGAGCGCGGGCTCGTCCCCGTCAGGGGTGCGGCGTCGCCGAGCACTCCCGAGCGAAGCCCGGCTGCTCGGGCAGGCGCCACTGCCCGGAGCGGGTGCCCGGGAAGGCCCGGGCGGTGGACTGCTCCTGACCGCGGGGCCTGGCATCAGCGGAAGGCCGCGGCGTTGCGCTTGGCCCAGTCGGCGAAGGTGGCGGGAGCACGGCCGAGGATCTTCTGGACACCGGGGCTGACGGTGCGTTCGCGGACGGTAGGGGTGCCGAGAATGTCGAGGGTGGTGTCGGCCACCGGGGCGGGCATGAACGTGAGCATCCGGGCGTGGGCCTCTTCCCTGGTCTGGTCGATGAAGGTGACGGGCTCGCCGATGGCGTCCCCGATCGCGGCCGCGCGCTGGCGCGGGGTGGTCGGCATCGGGCCGGTCAGTTCGTGGATCGCCTTCGTGTGGCCCGGTTGGGTCAGGGCGGCGGCGGCCACGGCGGCGATGTCGCCGGGGTCGATGACCGGGAGGCCGACCTCGCCGAAGGGCGCGGCGATCGTGCGGGTCGCCTTGACGGACGGGGCCCAGGCGTAGGCGTTGGAGGCGAAGCCGCCAGGCCGCAGGATGGTCCAGCCGGTGCCGGAATCCATGACGACCTGTTCGAAGGCGGCGAAGGCCTTTCCGTGGGACAGGGAGTCCGGGCGGGTGGCCACTCCCTGGGAGGAGAGCAGGACGATCTTTCCGTAACCCGCGAACGGAGCGACGACCCGAGCGGGGTCGCCGGCCATCATCAGGTCCCCGCCGACGAGCAGGAAGACCGCGTCCGCTGTGGAGGGCATGCCGGCGGACGGCTGGGAGAGGTCGGCGGAGACCGCGCGGACGCCGGGCGGCACGTCGCCATCGGTGATGCGGCGGGAGGCGGCGGTCACCTCATGGCCCTGCTCGGCGAGGATCCGGACCAGCGTGCGGCCGACATTTCCGGTGGCTCCCGTGACAACGATCACGATGGACTCCTCAGTTCTGAGTTAGTTGGCTGACTCAAAAGAACCTAGCACAGCGCCCACCGTCCGACCACGCCCGGCAGCTGGACCAGCTCTCCGACCCCGCGCCCGCCACTCCCGCTGTCCGCTTTGTCATCGTGTGTAGTACGGTGACCTGCGTGACTGCCGGGTCGGCCTTGGGCCACGCACCAGAGAGCAGCCCGGCTGACGCTTGATCGCCGGACGGGCCCGCGGCCCGCCATCTTCTTCTCCCTTCAGTACGCACGGCAGAACGCACCCATGGAGAAGAATGGATTTCAACCAGCAGGTCATCGGCGAGTTCCGCGCCAACAACGGTCAGGTCGGCGGCTATTTCGAGGGAGCGAGACTGCTCCTGCTCACCACCACGGGCGCCCGCTCGGGCAAGCCGCACACGACTCCGCTCGGCTACCTGCCCGACGGCGGTGAGCGCACGCTGGTCATCGCCTCAGCCGGGGGAGCGCCGAACAACCCGGCCTGGTATCACAACCTGAAGGCCAACCCGCGCGCCACCGTGGAGACCGGCGTTCTCATCTTCGACGTCGAGGCGGAGATCCTGGAGGGCGCCGAGCGTGACGTGGCGTTCGCCCGCGCGGTGGAAAGCGACCCCGGATGGGCCGGCTACCAGGCCAAGACGACGCGTACCATCCCGGTCGTCGCACTTCGCGTGGTTGGCCGGCCCCGGGCCGGCGCACCGCCGGGCGGTGCGTACCTCAAGCTCGTGCACGACGGCTTCCGCCGCGAACTCGCGCTGATCCGCAAGGAACTGTCCGATTCGGGACGGCCAGGGCTGGGCGTGCAACTGCGCATCAACTGCCTGACCCTCTGCCAGGGGCTGCACCACCACCACACGGGCGAGGACACCATGATGTTCCCCGGCCTGGCCGAGGGGCATCCCTCGCTCGCTCCGACCTTGGAGCGGCTGGCCAAGGAGCACGAGCGCATCGCCGCGCTCCTGGAGGAGCTGAAGCAGACCCTTTCCGGTGATGATCCGCTGAAGGTACGGGCCGAGATCGAGCGGCTCGCCGACGAGCTCGAAGCGCACCTGAGGTATGAGGAGGAGCAGCTGATCCCGATTCTCGACCTCGCCTGAAGCCCGCCGGCCGCGGGTCTCGTACCTGCCGGGAAACGATGACACTCGTGGGCGCCCTCCCCGGCTGTGGCCGGGGAGGGCGCCCATCGTTCGGACGCCTTCGATGATCACCGGCGCTGGTCAGGTCAGCGACGTTGCAGGGCGAGCAACTCTGAGACCGTGACGAATCGGTATCCCTGGTCACGGAGGCCGATGATCAGGTCCTTGATGGCCGCGCGGGTGTTCTGCCCGCTGCCGTACCAGGGGTGGAGCAGGATGATCGATCCTGGCCTCGTCTGCTCGCGCACAGCCGCGACGATCTCGGTCGCGGTCGGGCTCCTGCCCGAGTCCGGCTCCACGTCCCACATCACCGTGCGCCTCCGGTGGTCGGCCAGATACAGCGGTAGCGCCAGCAACTTCTTGCCCGTCGGCGGACGGAACAGGATCTCGCCGCGCTGCCCCGCAGTCCGGATGGCCGCATCGGTGCGTTCGATCTCGCCCGCCACGGTGGAGGGGGAGACGAAGACCATGCGCCGATGGGTGTAGGTGTGGTTGGCGAGCTGATGGCCTGCGGCGACCAGCGCCTGCGCGTCCTGTGGCCGGGCCTCGACCTGGGTGCCGACGACGAAGAACGTCGCGCGAACGCGCTGCTCGGCGAGGACGCCGATGATCTCGCGGGTGTGCTCGTCGGGGCCGTCGTCGAAGGTCAGGGCGACGACCTTCTCGTCGGTCGTCACGCGGTCGGTCAGCTCTCCCGCCAGCTGGAAGGTCCGGGCGTTCATCAGCTGGTACAGACCCATCGCCCCGAGGAGGAGGAAGATGGCGAGAAGGGGCACGAGGAGCTTGAGCCATCTTCTTCGTACGGTCGTTTCGGCTGCGTCCATAGGCGATCATGGAATCATGAGCCGGAGAACCCGGAGGCCCTTCCCTCCGGAGCCGGCGGGAGCCGATCGGGAAGCCATGTCACTCGGATGGCTCCGGCGCCGGCGACCTCGACGTCCCGCACGCGCCGGCCGCCGAGGCAGCATGCGCTGGGACGGGCGGTCCGGGCCGGCCACGGCGCGATCTCCTGTTCGGTTTTGCGTTCGAGCGCGCTCGAAGGCATAACGTCCCCGCCATGACGACACAGACCTGGATCATCACTGGCGCGTCCCGCGGTTTCGGTCGGGCACTGGCGGAGTCGGCGCTCGGGGCGGGCGACCACGTGGTCGCGGCGGTGCGCCGGCCCGAGAGCGTGGCCGATCTGGCGGCCGAACACCCGGACAGCTGCCTGATCGCGAAGTTCGACGCCCGGGACGTCGCCGCGGCCGCGGACCTCGTACGCGACACCCTCGACCGCTTCGGTCGGCTCGATGTGCTGGTCAACAACGCCGGCCGGGCCGTGGTCGGAGCGGTTGAGGAGGTCAGCGACGCGCGGTTGCGTGAGCTGATGGGTCTGCACCTGTTCGGCCCTGCCGCGCTCGTACGGGCTGCGCTGCCCGCGATGCGTGCGCGGGGCGCCGGGACGATCGTGCAGATGAGCAGCCAGGGCGGGCGGACGTCGTTCCCCGGGGTGTCGGCGTACTCCGCGTCGAAGTTCGCCCTGGAAGGCTGGTCCGAGGCCCTGGCCGGTGAGGTGGCACCGTTCGGGATCCGCGTGATGCTCGTCGAGCCCAGCCGGTTCAGGACCGGCTTCAACGGGGGCGACGTGCTCGAGTTCGTCGAGCCGTCCGCGACCTACCGTGACGTGCTCGCCGACATCCGCGCGGACATGGCCGGGACCGACGGCCGCCAGGAAGGCGACCCGGCGCGGGCGGCCGAGATCATCGTGTCCCTCGTGCACGGTGACGAGGTGCCGCTGCGGCTGCCGCTCGGGAGCGAGGCGGTCGAGCGTCTCTCGCGTGCGTACCGGCGCGGCCTGGACGAGGTCGAGCGGTGGGCCGAGACCGCCCGCAGCGCCGACTTCGAGGGCGTCTCCGCATCGGTACGGCCCGTCTAGGCTCGGGGTCATGGCCACCGACGATCTGATGACCAGGGCGCTCGAAGCGCTTGGGGACGACGGTCCGCTGTCGGTCGAGGCGATCCACCGCCTCGCCGACCTGGCCGACCTGCCCGAGACGATGACGATCGCCGAGGTTGCCGGCCTTCTCGACATCTCGCCTCACACGCTGCGCTACTACGAGCGAACCGGGCTGGTCGAGGTGGCCCGCGACGGTAGCGGTCATCGCGTCTACGACGCCGGAGCGGTTCGGCGGCTGGTGTTCCTCACCCGGATGCGGTTGTCCGGCATGCCGATGCGTGACCTGCGGCACTACATCTCGCTCGTCGACGCAGGCGAGCACACGGTGCCCGAGCGGCTTGACGTCCTGGTCGAACATCGCGACATCCTCCGGCGCCGGATCCGTGAGCTGACCCTTTCCCTCACGGCGGTCGAATACAAGATCGCCACGTACGGTGGGTCGACCGGGCCGGACGTCCAGGACCGCTAGTTCCAGGCGCCAGGCACCTGGTGGGGCACCTTGCCCTCGAGCTGCTTCTGGTCGAGCACCTCGCCCTTGAGCGGCGGCGCAACCGTGACCCGCCGTCCCCAGGCAGAGTAGCGGGTGTCCGACTCGACGCGGAGCACCGAGCCCTTCCAGTGGCGCAGGGCTCCCTTGGTGGTAAGCCGTTCGACGAGTCCCGCCCCGCTCAGGCGGAGGGTGTACGAGATGGTGCTGACGGGCTTGCTGATGGAGTAGCCGTGGAAGTTCGAGGCGAAGGAACGGGACACCTTGACCAGCTTGTCGGCCTTGATCGTGCCCTTCACCACCCCGCCCCGCCACGACGTGCGGTGAGCCAGCAGCGCCTTGAGCGTGGCGGGCTCGAGAACGTCCAGCAGCGGGTTGCTGGCAGGCAGATCGGTATGCGGGTAGCGCACCCAGTTCGTGCCCTGCGGCAGCACGTCGGCGAATCGAGGGCCTGAGACGTAGTCGTCGTGGCCTGACGAGATCACTCTCAGCGGCGTCTCTTCCAGGGCGGCGTCCTCCGCCATGCCGAGCTTTTTCGCGGCGCTCATCGCCGTCCTGCTGTATTTCAGGCGCTGGGACGTATCGGAGGCTGTTACACCGCGCGGCCCGAACGCGACCAGGCCGTCCAGTTCCAGGGTGTAGTACACGCCGCGACCGTGATCCGTCTTCGCGGTGGAGACGACGTTCACGCCTTTGCCCGGGCTCAAGGCGGATCGGAGCGCTTTCACGGGGTCGGGCGCTGCCTGCACGGGGGCGGCGACGAGTTGTGCCAGGCCCGCGACCAGCATCATCCCCACGGCGGTCCGCATCATCACGATCCCTAAGAAAATGGACGGAGGGACGCAATAATCTTGTGGATACGAGATCAACTGTCAAGCCGATTCGACTGAGTGACCGAGCCGGACAGGAGCCAGCGGTGCGGACGCGACGAGGTGCCCGGGTTGTGCTGCTGGACCAGGACGATCGGATTCTGATGATCCGGCACAGGGACGACGGCGCCATCGTCGTTCCCGGGTCTCCGGTCCGGGAGCTGTTCTGGGTGCCCCCGGGTGGAGGCTTGAAGGAGGACGAGGACTTCGTTCAGGCCGCTCGCCGGGAACTGCTGGAGGAGACCGGGCTGGCGGAGGTCGAGTGGGGGCCGTGCCTGTGGACCCTCGATGCGGACGTGCGGTGGCGCGGCGAACCCGTGCACATGCACGAGCGGTACTTCCTCGCGCGGGCACGCGGCACGCAGACCATCACCCGCGCCTATCTGGAACCGGGCGAACAGCAGGCGATCATCGACCACCGATGGTGGTCCGTGGCTGAGCTTGTCGCGGCCCGGACCACGGAGACCCTGCGGCCTGTGGGACTTCCGGAGTTGCTGGCCGAGGTGCTGGCCGCAGGGGGACGTCCGTCAGGCGGGCCGCGTGCCCTGTCTGTCCAGCACGGCGCCACGGAGTGAGACGGGGTCAGGAGGCGGGCGTGGCGTTGTGGCGCTGATAGTGGCGTGCCGCCCGCGCCCGGTTGCCGCATGACGGCTTGCACCATTCCTGCCGCCCGTGGCTCTTGACGAAATAGCGCACGCAGCGCGGCGCGTTGCAGGCCCGCAACTGTTCGCGTTGCGGGCCGCTCAGGAAGTCGATGGCGGCCCGGGCCAGGGCGGCGATCAGCCGGACGTTCGCGTCGGATTCATCCGACAGCACGCCCGCCCGAGGTGGTGAGTCCGCGGGCCAGTCGAGTTGCGGGGCGATGGCTTCGCGGGCGGCCGCCGCGTTGAGGTGAGCCAGCGCCTGCTCGACCGGCATCAGCCGGTGGGCGTCGGCCCGGCTCGGCGGCGCGGGGCTGACCGCCTGCGCGAAGAGGGCCCGCACGGCCCGGCGCAGCTCGACGATCTCGCTGCCGAGTTTCTCGTCCACCGTGAGCGCCGCGACGTCGACGTGGCCGGCCAGCAGCTCGGCCAGCAGCTCGGCCTGCTGGTGGATCCAGCGGGCGGTGCTCTGCGGCGTGGCCAGGTCGTCGGCGACCCCGCCGCTGCCGTCATGGCGGATCGTGCTCGCCAGTTCAAGGGCCGGCCAGCGCTCCACGCTCACCCCTCCGGGTTGTCCATCTCCTCTTCGTACCTTACCGTTCTAACGGTAAATCTCATTAAACCATTAGAAGGGCGCCACGATGACGTTGTTGCTGGCCCAGATCAGCGACCTGCACCTCGACGGCACCGACAGAGCGCTCCGGCGCGCCACCCGGGTCATGAACTACCTGCGGGCACTTCCCCGACCGGTCGACGCCGTGCTGGTCACCGGCGACATCGCCGATCACGGGGAGGAGGCCGAGTACGAGCAGGCCGCCCAGGTCCTGGCCGCCCCCTTCCCCGTGCTCACCTGCCCCGGCAACCACGACGCCCGCCCGGCCTACCGCAAGGCACTGTTGCGGCAGCCGCCCGACCCCGGCCCCGTCAACGAGGTGCACCACATCGGTGGCACCGCCATCCTGATGTGCGACTCCACCATCCCCGGCCGCAACGAGGGCCGCCTCGACCCGGAAACCCTCGCCTGGATGCACGCCACCCTCGACAGCCTCGCCCCTGACACGCCCGCGCTGATCGCCTTCCACCAGCCGCCGGTCGCCCTCCATCACCCGTTGCCCGACTCCCAGCGGCTGGAGGAGACCGGCGACCTGGCCGCTCTGCTCGACGCCCACCGACAGGTCGTGGCCGTGCTCACCGGCCACGCTCACACGCCGGCCGCGTCCACCTTCGCGGGCCGCCCCCTGATCGTCGCGCCGGCCATCACCTGGACCCTGCGCCTGCCGTGGGAGGGCGACCAGCCCGCCGACCGCGAGCAACCGCCCGGCCTGGCCTTTCACATCCTGGACGACGACCGCCGCCTGACCACCCATTACCGCGTGGTGCTGAAGGGGTGATCCACCCGTACGCGGTCGCCGCGTTCGTCCTGGCGATCCTGCCCGTCATCGCCACCCCGGGTGCCAGCCTGACCCTGCTGATCCACCACGTCGCAGCCGGCGGCCGCCGCCGGGCTCTGCCCGTCATCCTCGGTACGGTCAGCGGCCTGTACGCCCACGCGACCCTGGCCGTCGCCGGCCTGTCGGCGCTGGTCATGCACTCCAGCCAGGCCTTCACCGCCGTCAAACTCCTCGGCGCGGCCTACCTCGTCTGCCTGGGCCTGTGGACCTGGCACTCCACGACCAGGCCTCCCCCTCCCGCGCTGACGGACCAGCCGGAAAGGCGGACCGGCTCCGTCTACACCCAGGCCCTGCTCGCGAACGTGCTCAACCCCAAGGCGGCCTCGATCTACCTGACCCTGGTCCCGCAGTTCGTCCAGCCCGGGCGCGATCTCGGCGGGCAGATCATCGCCCTGGCCACCGCCCACGCCCTGCTGATCTCGGTGTGGTTGCTGGCCTGGACGGCGCTCCTCCATCGGGGGGCGCGGCTCCTGCACAGGGCCCGCTTCAAGCGTGCGGCCGGCAAGGTGGCGGCGGTGGTGCTCGTCGTCCTCGGCCTCCGGGCCGCCACGACGTAGGCGGTGTACACCGGCCACGGGTGAGACGCGCCGTGCGCGGCAGTCAGTCGGACAAGGGCTCCTACACGACGTACGCCGGTCCGGTGAGCGTGTACGCCAAGGGCAAGTGCATCAGCTTCGCGGGGCAGGTCGGCAGCAGCAGGCCGCTCGAAGGCGTGACCAACGCCTATTGCGACTGACCGCGGACGACCCTGAACAGCCGGTACGTGGCCCCTGGGTGGCCGGGGCCGCACCGGTCACCCGCTGCGCCGGCGAGGCGTGTCCCCTTCGGGGCCGGGGCGCGTACGGCCTGCGGCGAGGGCGATCGCGGAGGCGGCGGCGCACAGGATCGCGGTCCACGCCAGGGTCGCCTCGGTGGAGGTGTGGTCGGCGACCACGCCGGCGATCCACGGCCCGGCGGTCTGGCCTGCCGCGAACACCGTGGTGAAGGCCGCCAGCGTGGCGGTCCAGTCGGCGGACGGGACGTTGCCCTTGATGAGGGCGGTGATCGCGGCGGGGACGCCCATGAAGGTGGCCCCGTAGACGATCGCGGAGGCGAGGATGACCGGCGGCGCGGGTGCCGCCAGCGCCAGCGCGGCGCCGCCACCCAGGAGCGCGAGCAGGGTGGCCAGGGCCCGGGTGCCGGGCCATCGGGTGGTGGGACGGTTCCACAGCGCGGGGGCGGCGATGACGGCCAGGCCGAGCGCCGTCCAGGTGAGCACCACCTGCCCGAGCGGGGCGCGCTGGTCGGCGAGGTAGGCGGACAGGAACGTGATGTAGGTGATGTATCCGGCGGCGAACAGCAGGTAGGCCAGGGCGGGTCCCCACAGCGGGCGTACGCGGGCCTGGCCGGCCGTGGCGGGTTGCGCGTCCCCGTCCGTACGCGCCGCGCCCCAACTCGCCACGGTGGCCAGCGCGGCGGCGGCGGCCAGGCCGGCCCAGCCCAGGCGCCAGTGCTCGCCCAGCATGGGGACGCCCACGCCGCTGACGACGATGCCCAGGCCGGTGCCGGCGAAGTACACGGTGATGGGGGTCCCGGAGGCCGCGCGGGCGGCGACGTGTGAGGCGATCACGCCGCCGGTGACGAACACCACCGCCCCCGCCACTCCGGCCGCGGCCCGCGCGGCGAGCAACGGCAGGTAGGCGTCGCTCGCCGCAGTGGCGGCCAGCGACACGGCCGTGAGCGCCATGCCGATGCGGAAGGCGGCGGTGGTGCCCCAGCGGCGCACGACCGCGGCGGTCACCAGCGCGCCGAGGAGGTAGCCGAGCCCGTTGGCGGTGCTCATCGCCCCGGCCTCGGACAACGTCCAGCGCAGGTCCTCGCGCATGGCGGGGAGGAGGAGGCCGTAGGCGAAGCGCGCGAGGCCGAGGGCCGAGGCGGTGCCGAGCGCCAGCAGGCCCGCCTGCCATGCCGCACCGGACCCCGCCTTCGGCGCCGTCCCCGTCATCGGCCGCACCTTCCGGTGGCGGCGTCGCGGCGGCGGGTCGCGGCGTTGCGGGCTTGCGGGGAGGCGAACTGGGCGGGCATGGCACCCCATAGATCGAACCGATCGGTACGAACTCGATGCTAGCAGCGGAAGCACGACGTTCCGCCAGGCGGCAGCGCCGGTCCTCCGCAGGTCGCGCGGGCCCGCAACGTCGACGTACCGAGGCTCGGCGACCCGCCGGCGCATGCTCACCTGTCACATCGCGATATATCCGGACACCTACTGAGATGTGACATTGCCGTACCGGAAGGACGACGACGTGGGAGCAGCCGAGCAACGGCGGCGCTTCGAGGAAATCTATACGGACCACTATGCGGCCATCTCGGCCTACGTCCATCGGCGTACCGACCGTCCGGACGACACCGCCGACGTGATCGCGGAAACGTTCACGACGGCCTGGCGGCGGCTCGGGGACGTCCCGTCCGGCGACACCGCCAGGCTCTGGTTGTACGGCGTGGCCAGGCGGGTGCTGGCCAACCACCGTCGCGGCGAGTCCCGCAGGACGGCGCTGGCCCTGCGCCTGCGCGAGGAGCTCGCCGCCTGGCGCGGACCGGCCACGGACAGCGCGCCGGAAGGAGTGCGCGAGGCCTTCGCCTCCCTGCCGGACGGCGACAGGGAACTGCTGTCTCTCGTCGCCTGGGAAGAGCTCGGCGCCGCGGAGATCGCGAAGGTCCTGGGCTGCTCGCGGATGGCCGCCCGCCAGCGCCTGCATCGCGCTCGTAAGCGACTCGCCGCCGCGCTGGCGGCTCTGGAAACCTCCGACACCTACGGCGCCGGCGCCGTCAACCTCGCCAAGGAGGGCGCATGAACATCGACGAGGCCGTCAGCCGCCTGGCTCCCGCCCCTGGCCCTGGCCTGACCCCGGGGGCGCGGGCGATGCTCGACGAGATCACGGAGACAGAGCCCGTGGCCGTCGCGAAACGGAGGAGACTCCGCCCGCTGATCGCGCTGCCGATCACCGCGGCGGTCGCCGCGGCGGCGTGGGCGATCCCCTCGGTCCTGACCATCGCGCCCGCCGCCGCGCTCGACATCAAGGAGGAGGGCGACTTCTGGGTCATCGAGGTCAAGGACCTGTACGCCTCCCCGGAGGCGTATGAGACCCAGCTGCGGGACATGGGCCTGGACGTCGAGCTGCGCGTGGTTCCTGCCACGCCGAGCCGCGTCGGCGTGCTGTCTCCCGTGGTGGCCGACGGGCAGCCGCCGGGCCCTTACGCCCACCGGGACAAGATCAGGGCCATCGACGGCAAGGACTGCGAAAGGGGCGATCGCTGCTCGATCGGCCTCATGATCGCCAAGGACTTCACCGGCCGTACGGGTGTCATCCTGGGCCGCGAGGCCCGCCCCGGCGAACCCTTGAAATTCGTCGGTCCCTTCGACCGCCCCGGCGAGCCCATGCACTGCGTGCCCTACCTCAACAAGCGGGTCAACGAGGTACGGGCGCAGCTCAGCGAGCGCGGGCTGAGCATCGACGAATTCATGCTCCCGGGTGAGAAGGGCGGCAAGCCGTCGGTGCCCGGCTCGATGTACGTGACGGGAGGCGTCATGACCAAGGGCGGCATGGCCAGCCTGTTCGTCCAGGAGGAGCCGATGCCGGCGGAAGAGGCGGCGCTCCAGGCCACGAAGCATGGGTGCGCATGATCGGCAGAAGGTCCGGCGGATGGCCGGCCTCGGCATGACGGTGCTCGGGCGCGGCCGTGCGGGATGTCCGGCTGGAGATGTCCGCCGACGACGGCAGGACCTGGCAGCCCGTCAAGGCGCGACGTGGGGGGACGGCTGGCGCGCAACGATAACGAATCCCGATACATCAGGATTCGTTTCTCTTCGGGCTGAAGTCACGGATAAGTCCGGTGCCACGCTCACCCAGACGATTGCCCGTGCATACGCGGTCGGATAACAAGGAAACGGGCTGCTCCCGCATGGGCGGCGGCGCCCATTTCTGCCCTGTGGCCCGCATGCGGCGCAGTCCACAGGGCTTTCCGTCGCCCTCCGGTGGGGGCCCAAATGTTTGAGAATTAATTCTCCCGCCCACGCCAGGTCTTGCCGTCGAATCCATGAGGCGTTTGTTAATCTCCACAACGCAAACGGTCCGTTCGCAGCTGGAGGGGAAATCTCATGGCTCGACCGCACGTCCGAACACTGGCATTTCTGGCGGCAATGGGCGCCGCGCTGCCGGTGGTGGCCCAGGTGCCGGCGCACGCCTCCGCCCTGCCGGTCTTCAGCAGTTGCCAGGACGTCCGCCGGACGAATCCGATCGCCAGGGACGGCACGTACCTGCTCATCAACAACGGAAACGTGTTCACGGTGTACTGCCACAACATGGCCACCGGGCCCAGCGAATACATCACTCTCGTGAGGAGGGGCCGGGACGCCAATTTCTCGCAGTACACCGCCGGCGGCGCCTCACCCGGCACGGACGTCAGGACGGCCTTCACCAGGCTGCGCGTCGACCCCCGCACCCTGACCGTGGACATCGGCGACCTGACCTTCGCGTCGTCCACCGGTTCGCTGCGGCACAGCTCGACGACCGTGACGAGCATGCCCTACGGCGCCGCCATGGCGTGCACCGGCCGGGCCGACGGCCGGGGCAACATCGACCTGCGTGACACGCCGTTCCAGGTGGACGACACCTTCGTCACGGCCGGCAACGGCGCCCACGGGTCGGCGAGCGTGAGCGCGCGCAACCAGGTGGTCGGCCTGCGGGGCGGCGGCTACTGCGGCTGGATCACGCCGGCTCCGGCGATGTACAACCCCTTCAACCCGAGGCCGGGCACGCCCCACCTCGAGCTGAGGTGCGCGGGCGACGGCATGGTCTTCTCGCGGGGCCAGTTCTGCCTCCGCCTCGACGACGGAGCCCCGGTCACCACGCAGGTGCGGCGGCAGGGCGGCCAGGGCCGGGTCATCGTGCAGCACGGCGGCAAGGCGGTGGCGGTGCTGGCCCCCGACGGTCAGGTGCGCTCCCTGCGCTGAGACGTTCCGCTCGGCAGGCCCGGTCCCCGGCGGGGAGCCGGGCCTGCCGCTGTACGCGGTGCGTGAGTGCGGGGGCGCGGTCAGGCCGGCGTCCGCGTCATGGTCAGGAGGCGCAGCTCGTCGTGGACGATCTGGCGTACGGACTGCGGCGTGAATTTCTCCGGGTACGTCGCCGTCTGCAGCGTCAGGCCGTCGATGAACACGTGGAGCCGCTGGGCCTGCCTCTCCAGCGAGGCCTGCGCGAACTCCTGCCCCGGCTGGTCGGGAAGCGGCAGGCCGTGGCAGGAGGCGACCGCGAGGCGGCAGATGTGGCGTTCGCCCGCCCAGCCCGTCCGGCGCAGCCGGGCCAGCGACTCGTCCACGTGCGATCGCATCAGGCAGGCCAGCCAGACGTCGACCTCCACCCGCCGGTCGCCGTCGAGGGGGAGAAGCTCTTCGAGCATGAGCTGGGCGCGGCGCTCGCCCGGCACGTCCGCGCGGAGATGGGCGGAGATGCGCCGGGTGACGCTTCTGGCGATCGCCTCCGCCGCGAAGCGGAGCAGGCCGCGCTGGTTGTCGAAGTAGTGGCGCAGGCCGCCGGCCGAGAGGCCGGCCGCCTCGGCGACCTTGCGCACGGTGGCGCCTTCGATGCCCTCGCGGCTGATGACCTCCCACACGACGCGGACGATCTCCTCGCGCCGCTGATCGTGGTCGACGATCTTCGGCATGCTCTTATTACAGCACACCTGTACGGTTTCCTATACGGTACAAGCGTGCGAAATAAGATGCCTTATGCCGTCCTGGGTGGTGGCTTGGCCCTGATCGCCGGATCGGCGCTGTGGCTGGTGCTGACCGGCGCCACCGACATCCGCTATTCCGCCGACCACGCCGGCACCGTGCCCATGTGGCACCGCTGGATCCCGGTGCTGGCCGGGCTGGCCCTCGTACGGCTGGTGCCGCCCAGGGCGGAGCTCGCGGGTGGGGTGACGGGAGGGCGTGGCCTCAGGCTCCAGGCGGGCCTGCTCCTCGGGTCGGCGCTGGCCTTCGCCGTGGCGCTCCGGTGGTCGGGCGGCGGCGAACCCGCGCACACGGCGCTCAAGCTCGCGTTGTTGCTGGCCGTACCGGCAGCGGTGTTCTGGTGGTCGCGGCGGGATCCCGTCACCCACGTGCGCGAGCCCCTGAGGGCCTGGCGCCGCTACGGCCCCGCCGCGCCGGTGGCCGCCTGGCTCCTTCTCTCCTACGCGAGCCCGTTGGCCCTGCCGCCCAGCGACTTCGCGGCGACCGTCGATCCCGCCACCCTGGTGATCACCGTGGTCGTGGTGTTCGCCGTCAACAGCCTGCTCGAAGAGGTCTTCTACCGGCGCTGGCTGCAGACCCGATGGGAGCACCTGCTGGGTCCCTGGCCCGCGATCGTCCTTTCCTCGCTGCTCTGGGCGGCCTGGCACGTCGGTATTCAGGGCACCGGGGACCTGCCGGGGGACCTGGCCGCCACGTTCGTCAACCAGGGGGTCCAGGGGTTGTTCCTCGGCTACCTGTGGAGCCGCTACCGGCTGATGTGGCCCCTCCTGACCGTGCACGGCGCGGTGAACGCCGCCCCCATCCTGCTGGGACTGTGGTGACCCGCGCCTCGTGAGATAATGACGGGGTACGGAGCCCTCTCCGCCTCGGACCGCGTCCAGGCGAGAGGGTTTTTTCATGCCCGCGGTGACGCCTTCCCGCGGACGCCTTCTCCCCGATCAAGGAGTGATCCCCGTGGACCTGGGTCTGACCTGCCCGCGTTTCACCTGGCCCGGTGGCGACGCCGCCATCTCCGACAGGTTCGCCGCCGCGGCCCGCGGCGCCGACCAGGCGGGGTTGCGCAGCCTCTGGGTGATGGACCACCTCTTCCAGATCCCCAACTTCGGGACCGTGGAGGATCCGATGCTGGAGGCGTACGGCGCGCTGTCCTACGCCGCCGCCCTCACCGGCCGGGTGAGCCTGGGCGCGCTCGTGACCGGCGCCGTCCACCGCGAGCCTGGCCTGCTGGTGAAGCAGGTCAGCACCCTCGACGCGCTCTCCGGCGGGCGGGCGGTGCTCGGTATCGGCGCCGGCTGGTACGAGCCCGAGGCCCGTGGGCTCGGCCTGCGTTTCCCGCCCTTGGCGGAGCGGTTCGAGCGGCTGGAGGAGACGCTCCAGATCGCCCGGCAGATGTGGAGCGACACGGACGAACCGTACGAGGGCCGCCACTACCGGCTGGAACGCACGCTCAACGCCCCCCAGGCGAACCCGCCCGTCCTCATCGGCGGCAGCGGGGAGAAGAAGACCCTCCGGCTCGTCGCCGAATACGCCGACATGTGCAACTTCCTGTACGGCGCGGACGTCACGCACAAGCTCGGCGTGTTGCGCGCCCACTGTGAGCGGCTGGGACGGCCCTACGAGGAGATCGAGAAGACCCTCCACATGCGCGTCCCCGACGGCCAGAGCGTCGAGGAGAGCGTCCAGCGCTGCGGCGAGCTCGCCGGGCTGGGCATCGACCACGTCATCGTGGCCGTGCCGGACGCGGCCGACGACCGGTGGCTGGCGCACCTTGCCGAACTGGCCGTACGGATCGCCGGCATCACCCCGTCCGGCCGCTGAGCGCTGGGGCGGCCGAGACGTCCCCGGCCGCCGCTCCGCTGTCGTCCACGTCCCGCCGGAGAGGTCACGGGCGAGCGCGGAGGTCGTGCGTCCGGGTCAGCAGCGGGGCGCCACCGCGTCGATGCGGCCGCCGAAGTCGTTGTCGTAGACCCTGCGGTAGTCGCCGTTCCTGACGATGCGGGTCTCCTTCCTGGTGGGCACGTGGATCCAGTTGATGAAGCAGCCGGCGGCGTGGGCCCGGAACGACCCGACGTTGTCGTGCAGCGCGGGCGGCACGTCGACGTAGCCGTTGCCCGGGTTCCAGCACCAGGACGCGCCCGTGTAGTTTCTGCCGCTCCACAGGCAGATGTCGCCCGCCCTGGACGATCCGGGAGCCGCCGCGGCCGGGACGGCGCCCGCCACCAGGACGAGGCCGACGGCGGTGGTGAGGGCGGCGGTGAGGGTGGCGATCCGCGCGCGAGTGGTCTTCATGCAGTTCTCCTCGTGTCGGTGCTGCCGCGGGCTGCTGCCCGGCGGCTCCGTCACATTGTGTAGCAGCGTGGATACGTACCGCGTCCGCCCGGTGGATACAAGATCCGGGACCTGGGGCGGGGGAGAACTGACGTACTCGTGACAGCGGTCGCTCAGGGGGGCGTGAGGTCGCCGGTGAGGTGGTGCTGCACGACCGGGGCCACGTACGCGACCGCGGCAGGCCGGTCCAGGGCGGCCAGCGGCTCGACGCGCAGGACGTAGCGCGCGGTCGCGACGCCGAACAGGTAGGCGCCGGTGAGGGTGGCGCGGAGCTCGGCCTGGTCGGCCCCGATGGCGCGGGCCAGAGGCAACATCACCGCGTCCGTCATGAACGCCGTCACCATCGCCGAGGCGCTGGGAGCCGCGGCGGCGGCCCTGATCACGGCGAGCATCCGGGGGCCGGTGTGCGGGTCCTCCCACAGTTCCAGGTAGCGGTCGGCGAGCCGGGCGCCGAGGTCGGACGGGTCGCCCTCGCCGGCGAGCGAGACCAGCGAGGCGACGGGCGGGTCGTCGCGGAGGGCGGCGTCGAAGAGGCCGTCCTTGCTGCCGAAGAACTGCAGGACCAGCGCCGGATCGACGCCCGCGGCGCGGGCGACGCCCCTGATCGTGGTGAGGACGTAGCCGTGTTCGGCGAAGCTCCGCTGCGCGGCGGCCAGGATGTCGACCCGTGTCCGTGTCGTGCCTGGCCGGCGGCCTCCTGGCCTTGTGGTCACTCGTTCAAGCATAGCCATCGATGTTGAACTTCTCGGTCACTCCGACTAACTTGGCCTCAACACTGTTGATATATGGAGGCGTGACCATGGAGTACCTGCTTGTTCGCCAGCGGTTCACCGACTACGACCAGTGGCGCGCGGCGTTCGACAGCCTGGCGGAGGTCCGGGCGGCGGCCGGCATGCGTACGGCGCTCGTCAGCGTCAACGCCGACCAGCCCGATGAGGCCGTCGTGCTGTTCGAGTGCGAGGACGCGCAGGCCATGCAGCAGCACTACGCGTCGGAGGCGCTCCAGGACGCGCACCGGCGCGCCGGCGTGGTGCCCGGAAGCAACCAGGCCACGGTGCTGCTCACCCGCTGACCCGACCCTCGGCCCGCGCGCCGGCTCCCGTACGGTTCCGTCCATGACAGAGCGACGCGCGATTCTCAGCGGCTCCACCTTCGAGGAGCAGATCGGGTACGCCCGCGCCGTGGTGGACGGCGACCGGGTGCACGTGTCGGGAACGACCGGCTTCGACTACGCGACGATGACCATCTCGGACGACGTGGTGGAGCAGGCCGCCCAGTGCCTGCGCAACATCGGGGACGCCCTGGCCGAGGCCGGCTGCACCTTCGCCGACGTCGTACGAGTGCGCTACCTCCTGCCCGACCGTGCGGACTTCGAGCCCTGCTGGCCGGTCCTGCGCCGGTGTTTCGGCGACGTGCGGCCGGCCGCCACCATGCTCGTGTGCGGTCTCGCCGACCCGCGCATGAAGATCGAGATCGAGGTGGACGCGCGGCGGGGCGGCGCCGCATGAGCGTCTCGCCGCGCTGGAGAGAGCTGCACCGCGACCGCGTGGACGAGGCGGTGCGGAGGTTGTCCGCGATCCCCGGCGTGCACGGCCTGATCGTCGGCGGCAGCGTCGGACGCGGCGAACCCTGGCCGATGTCCGACATCGACGTGCTCCCCCTCTACGACGGCGACCCCGAGCGGACCGCGGCGCACGTCGAACGCGAGCAGGCCGAGCTCGTGGACTGGTGGGCCGCCAGCGGCCGGGCTCAGACGCTCGACCTCGGCTGGCTGGCGTTCACCGTCGCGGAGGCGCGGGAGGCGGTGTCGGCGGACGCGGCGTGGGCGGTGGAACGGCTGACGCGTGACCGGCGCTGGTTCCACGGGATGGACAAGGCCTTCCGTGGACGTCCCGCCGACCCCGGCGACCTGCTCACGGGCCGCTTCGTGGCCTGGCTGACGGAGATGCGCTTCCATCCCGCCGTGGTCGAGGCCAGGATCGGCTGGTGGTCGCGGAGCGCGGCCGAGGCCCGCGATCGGGCCCATCGGGAACGCGCGGCGCAGCGCCTGGACGCGGCCACGTACGAGCTGCGGGAGGCGGCGCGGGCCCTTCGCCTGGCCGTGCTGGAGCGGTGGGGCGAGCGGCTGGGCTCCATGGGCAGGGAATGGACCAGGTTCGAGCGGATGGCGGCCGCCCGTGGGGAGGAGGCCCTGGCCGAGCGCATCGCCCTCCTGGCCGGCGCGCGTGCCGGCGACGCGGCCGAGCGTGAACGGCTGGCGCCGCCGTGGTTGCGTGAGCGGATCGACCTGTGCTGGGAGGCCCGCCAGGCCGTGGGGGAGCAGGTCACGTACCAGCAGAACGCCCGCGACCAGCTGGCCGCTTTCGACGTGCACGTCGCCCGCCACCGCCCGGATCTGGCGGGCCCCTGGACGGGCAGCCCGGACCCCGCCCTCGACGACCGGCTCCGCCGGCTCGACGTCCTGCTCGCCGACCATTCCTGACGGCCGGTCCTCAGATATCTAAGTGCTGTTACATTTATCCAAGCACTGTTACATCTGAGAGGGGCCGCCTTGAATTCCCCCATCGAGCCGTACGAACACGGCATGCTCGACGTCGGTGACGGCAACTTCGTCTACTGGGAGGTCTGCGGCAACCCGGAGGGCAAACCCGCTCTCGTCGTGCACGGCGGGCCGGGCTCGGGCTGCTCGACCAACGTGCGCCGCACCTTCGACCCCGAGCGTTACCGGATCGTCCTGTTCGACCAGCGCAACTGCGGGCGCAGCCGCCCCCATGCCGCCGACCCGGCGACCGACCTGAGCGCCAACACCACCCACCACCTGATCGCCGACATGGAACTGCTGCGCGAGCACCTCGGGATCGACAGGTGGTTGCTGTACGGAGGGTCGTGGGGGTCGACGCTGATCCTCGCCTACGCCGAGACCCACCCCGAGCGGGTGTCGGAGATCGTCATCCCCGCCGTCACGACCACCCGCCGCTACGAGATCGACTGGCTCTACCGGGGCGTCGGGCGGTTCTTCCCCGATGCGCTGGAGCGGTTCAGGGAAGGAGTGCCCGAGGCCGACCGTGGCGGCGACACGTTCGCGCTGCTGGCGGCGTACGCGCGGCTGCTGTCCGACCCCGATCCCAAGGTGCGGGAGAAGGCCGCCACCGACTGGATCACCTGGGAGGACGCGGTGATCTCCATGGAGGTCAACGGCAAGCCGAACGCCTACAGCGACCGGCCCGCCGACGCGGTGATGGCCATGACGCGCATCTGCTCCCACTACTTCTCCAACGGCGCGTGGCTGGAGGAGGGAGCGCTGCTGCGCGACGCCCACAAGCTGGCCGGCATCCCCGGCGTGCTGATCCACGGCCGCCTCGACATGGGCGGCCCGCTGGAGACGGCCTACCAGCTCGCCCAGGCCTGGCCCGGCGCCGAACTGGTCGTGGTGGAGGACTCCGGGCACACCGGCAGCACGACGTTCAGAGACGCGATCTTCGCGGCTCTCGACCGTTTCGCCGGCACATGAGAGCGAACCCGCGGCTCGGGATCATCTGGGGGATCAGGACGGTGCCCCTGGTGACCATCGCCTCGCCGTCGGTCGGGTGAGCCGCGGGTTCGTACGGCCCGCAGGGGAAAGGGCGCGGCCAAGCACCGGCGTCCGCATCGCCGTGCCCCGGCCCCCGTGCTGACCTGCTGTTACGCTAACCGCGGCGGACGTGCGCACACCACCGGTTTTTCGCCTGCGGCCGGTGCGCGCGCTCCGGTCGCGGATCAGGGACGGGCCGCCACGCCGCGCGGAGCCCGCCCGACCGTGCCCGCGGCTCCCGCCACGACCAGCGCGGCGACCACCAGCGCGGCGCTCACCCACAGCGGGGAGCGGAAGCCGAGCCCGGCCCCGATGGCGAGCCCGCCGAGCCAGGGCCCGGCCGTGGCGCCGACGTTGAGCGCCGCCGTCGCGAAGCCGCCGCCCAGGGTGGGCGCCTCCGCCGCCGCGTAGAGCGCCTGGGAGATCAGCGTGGAGCCGACGGCGAACGACAGCGTTCCCTGCACGAAGACGAGCACGATCGCCGGCGCCGGCTCCCCGGCCGTCATAGCGAACGCCGCCCATCCGGCGGCCAGCGCCACCCCGCCGCCCACCAGCAGCCCGATCGGACGCACGTCGGCGAGCCGCCCGCTGATCGTCACCCCGGCGAACGACCCCAGCCCGAACAGGGCCAGCATCGCCGGCATCCAGCCCGGCCCGATCCCGGTGGCCTCGGTGAGCAGCGGGGCGAGGTAGGTGAACGTGCAGAAGGTGGCGCCGTTCACCAGCGCGCCCAGGAGCAGCAGCACCAGCAGGCGCGGGCTGCGCAGCGCCCGCGACTCGCCCCGAGCAGTGGGCCCGTGGAGGTCAGCGGGGGCTGCGGGGACCGATCGTACGACCGCGACGATGGCCGGGAGCAGGGCGGCGGCCACCGCCCAGAACGCCGAGCGCCACCCCCACACCTCGCCCAGCAGGGCGCCTGCGGGCACGCCCGCGACGCACGCGAGCGTGATGCCGCCGAGCAGGACGGAGGTGGCGCGGCCCTTGGCGTCCGGCGGGGCCAGGCCGATCGCGGTCGCCATGGCCACGGCCAGGAAACCGGCGTTGGCCAGCGCCGCCACGACCCGGCTGACCAGCAGGACCTCGTAGCCGGGAGTGACCGCGCCGGCCACG
The DNA here is from genome assembly GCF_055586745.1 of Nonomuraea sp. NPDC049378. Taxonomy (NCBI): domain Bacteria; kingdom Bacillati; phylum Actinomycetota; class Actinomycetes; order Streptosporangiales; family Streptosporangiaceae; genus Nonomuraea; species Nonomuraea sp. NPDC049378. The sequence continues at coordinate 322,173 of NZ_JBVJHP010000009.1, read as the reverse complement.
TGGGCCAGCAGGAACGTGAGCAGGAAGGCCAGCAGCGCGCGCCGCCGGGGCCAGCGCAGGCTCAGCACCGCCATCAGCGGCGCGCCGGCCACCATTCCCACGGCGAAGGCCGACGTCAGCAGCCCCGCGGCGGGGACGGATACGTGCAGCTCTCGCGCGATGCCCGGCACCAGACCGGACAGCATGAACTCGGACGTGCCCTGGGCGAAGACCGCCAGCGCGAGCAGGTAAACGGCGAATGGCATGAGAAGAACTCCGCGACCACGATCGGGCAGGCCGGACGTCGGCCCGCCGATGGAAGAAGAACCTGGGCGGCACGCGAGAGCGGCGCACGGCTCAGGTGGGAAACAGCCCGCAGCGGTGATCCGAGTGGCGAGCGGTCGCGGGACAGCGAGGATCCCGGCCTCAGCGAGGCCGGGCGAGGCGACAGCGCGAATCAGCCACCGGACGACCGGTGGCTAGCGTCTTGACGCCTCAGGGCTGGACATACGCGGCAACCTAGCAACCCTGCGGGCGGCCCGTCCAACCCTTTCCTCGCCTCATGCCCTTCCCGGTGCCGGCGATCACCGGTCTCTGCCAGGGAAGAAGTCCGCGCTCTGGACGTACTCCATCGCTTTCGTGAACTCCGGGTCACCCAGGCGGCGCTCCATCTCCTCCTCCGAGACGTCCTCGATGTGGGTCTGGATCCAGTAGAGGTTGCCGAACGGGTCACGCACACGCCCCACCCGGTCGCCGAAGAACAGATGGGTGACCTCGGTGACCGACGTCCCACCCGCCTCGACGGCCCGGCGGTGGACGGCGTCGGCGTCGGGGACGTACAGGCGCAGGAAGGCGGGGGTGGGCGGCCAGTCGGGCTGGGCGTCGAACATCATCACCACCGCGTCGCCGACGCGGACCTCCGCGTGCTCGATGCGCCCGTCGGCGCCGGTCATGCGGCCCAGCTCGACGGCGTCGAAAGCGGCCTTCAGCCAGTCGATCAGGCCGGCCGTGTCGTGGCCGATGATCCACGGCGTGACGCTGGTGTAGCCCTCGGGTATCGCGCTGACGGTCATGATTCCTCCTGGTGCGAGTAGGTGCGGACCACGCTAGACGCCCAGTAGGTCAGGACTTGTCCTACATGTCGGGCATGCTGAGATTTATGAGCGACTCCCGCCTCCTGACCCTGCTGTCCCTGCTCCAGACCCCGCGCGAGTGGCCGGGCGGCGAGCTGGCCGAACGACTCGGGGTCAGCCGCCGCACGGTCCGGCGCGACGTCGAACGCCTGCGCGCCCTCGGCTACCCGGTAGCGGCCAGCATGGGCGCCGACGGCGGATACCGGCTGGTCGCCGGCACCGCGATGCCGCCCCTGCTGCTGGACGACGAGGAGGCGGTGGCCATCACCGTCGGCCTGTCCACCGCCGCCCGGCATCCGGTGCAGGGCATCGAGGAGGCTTCGGTACGCGCCCTGGCCAAGCTCGAACAGGTGCTGCCGGCCCGCCTGCGCCATCGCGTCGGCGCGCTCGGCGCCGCCACCGTGCCGATGCCCGTGCCCGGCGCGCCCGAGGTCGATCCCGAACTGCTCGCCGCCCTGTCGATGGCCGTGACGGGAAAGGAACGCGTGCGCTTCGTGTACCGGACCAACGACGGCAGGACGGGCGGGCGGCTGGTCGACCCGCACCGGCTGGTCGCGGCCGGGCGGCGATGGTACCTGCTCGGGCACGACCGCGACCGCGACGACTGGCGGATCTTCCGCATCGACCGCATCGCCGATCTGCTGCGGACCGGCGCCAGGATCGCACCGCGCGAGCCGCCGGCCGACGCCGCCGCCTACGTCGCGGACCAGCTCTACTCCACCGCCCCCGCGTACGAGGCCGTCGTCACGCTGCACGGCCCCGGCACGGAGGTCGTCAGGGCGCTCGGCGAGGTCGTCGGCGAGGACGAGCGGACCTGCCGGCTGCGCATGCACGCCGACACCCTGGACTGGCTCGCCTTCCGGCTGCTCTCGCTGGGCTGCGAGTTCGAGGTGCACGAACCGGCCGAGCTGGCCGCGCACCTGCGGAAACTGGCCGCCCGCCTCACCCGGGCCGCCGGCTAGACCGCGCGGACCGCGCCGCTCAGCCCTGCGCCGGCCAGCTCTCCCGGTCGGCGACGAAACTGCCCCGTTGCGGCAGGGTCATCACCCAGCCTTCCTCGCGCAACAGGGCAACGGCCTGACGGGCCGTGTCACGCGCCACCCCATGGTCTCGGACCATCTCTGATTCGGACGGAAGCCTGTCGCGAGGGCCCAGCTCTCCGTTCTTGATCCGCTCCCTGATGATCGCCGCCACCTGCTGGTAGATCGGCGTTGGGTCAAACCTGTCCACACGCACGTAAGCGACGTTAGACACGTAGGCAACGCTGATCATATGGGCAACGTCCTAGACGAGGTAGACAAGAAGCGTTTATGGTAACTCCATGAGCTGGCCTCACCACGGCATCCATGTCCAACCCCCGGAACCGAACCATGAGAAGCTTGTGTGGAACGAACCACCCCCCTCGCGGCACACACGTACGCGTTCGACAACACTCATGCGCCTGACAGGACATGGCGTTCGAACTGTGCGTCGCGGGTGGCCTGATGTTCATCAGGCGGACCACTCGCACGCCCGACGCCGTCCTCGTCCACGAAACCGAGAGCTGGCGTAGCAGGCGCGCCGAAGCTGTCCGGGCCCGGCTTCTGTCCGGCGAGGCGCATTGAACGGGCGTTCGACGATGACCCTTCTCGCGTGAGCGAAGGGTCATCGTCGACGGCAACCGAACACTGTCGATTGCGAAATGTAACAGCCCGCTGACACTGGGGTATTGAATGGTCTAGCCCCGACTACTGATGCCGTTGGGGCGCGATCTGGCCCCACACCCCTCGCACAGCCTTATCCGCGCAGCGGGCTCCACAGGCCATGCCCGAATGGCCCGTGGGCACCGCTACGCAAGATGGCCGAAGAAGTCTCGCGTGTGGAAAGGAATCCCTCAATGATCACAGCACCTCCATGGGCGCTCGACCACGCTGCGCCCATGCCGTCCGCAGACGTCGAACCGTACGCCGCCGTCGGCCTCGACCCGGTCACCCAACAGGCCGTCTACGTCGGCCCAGTAGGAGAAACGATCGAAGCCGGAAAGCACGGCACGAACAAGCAGACCAGTAAGTCACTGCCGACCAGCGGTGGCGGTGACGGCAAGACGCCGCAGCGATCGGATGACACTGTGCAGACCGACTACGACACCGACTGAGGTGGGCGGCGTAGTCCTGGTCCTCACATGCCTGGAGGACTCCACCGCTGACGAGGTGATCGGCCACCTGAACCGGCGAGGAGCGCAGGTGGCCCGTCTCGATCCGGGCCGTGACTTCCCCGCCTGCCTGGATCTTTCCGCCTGGTACGGCGACGGCGAGCAACGCGCCACTATCGCCACCACGTCCCGGCACGTGGAATTGGCCCAGGTCCAAGCCGTGTACTACCGGCGGCCCACCCCATACCTCCACGGACCCGCCGCACCACAGCACGCCCGGTTCACCGCGGCGCAGGCACGATTCGGGCTCGGGGGTGTTCTGGCGTCGCTAAGGTGTCCGTACATCAACCATCCATGGCGGATCGCGGCAGCCGAACACAAGCCGCTGCAACTCGCCACCGCTCGTACCGCAGGATTCCCGATCCCGGCGACGCTGATCACGAACCGCATGGCTGACGCACGCGCCTTCGCCGATGAGCATGGGCCGATCATCTACAAGCCGCTGCGTATGACACCCCTCGACGGCGCGGACGGGCAGCCGGCAACCATCTGGGCGACGCCAGTGAACTCCGACCAGCTCGACCAACGGGTGAACCACGCTGCCCATCTGTTCCAGGCCCGTGTCCACAAAGCCGCCGACATCCGAATCACAGCCGTAGGAAATCGCTTGTTCTGCGTCCGCATCGAATCCGGGATGCTGGACTGGCGGCAGGACTACGAGAAACATCGTTATGTGGTCGTCGACCCTCCTCCTACCATCACCGAGGCGTGCATGGCCTATCTCAAGCACCTGGACCTGCGCTTCGCCGCGTTCGACTTCGCCGTGACCGACGATGGGCGGTGGGTGTTCCTCGAAGCCAATCCGAACGGTCAATGGGCATGGCTGCAAGACGCCACCCGGCTACCGATCGCACCTGCGATCGCTGACCTGCTCCTGGAGGGGAAGTGAACGCACACCACGGCGAGGACCTGGGGATGCGGCTACGCCGTGGCTTGGCCGACCAGCTGAGGGAAGGTCGCGACCTCCGCAGCCCACTGTGGCGTCGCGCGGTCGAGACAGTGCCCCGCGAGGCATTTCTGCCGGACGACGTGTTCCGCAACATCGACGGACGGTGGGAGCCGGTCTGTCGTGCCCAGTTCGGTGACGAAGCGTGGCTGCGTCTGGTCTACGAGGACCGGACCATCGTCACGCAGCGCAATGAGATCGGCGAGCCGACCTCTTCTTCGACGCTGCCCGGCCTGGTCGTTCGCATGTTGGAATACCTTGACCTGCACGAAGGGGACAAGGTGCTGGAGATCGGCACAGGCACCGGCTATTCCACGGCGCTCATGTGCCAGCGACTCGGCCCCGAACTGGTCACCTCCATCGAAATAGACCCCGCCGTGGCCGAACGCGCCGCCGCGGCACTGCGCGGGCTCGGTCACGAACCAGAGCTGATCACTGGGGACGGACTCCACGGCCATCCGGGCAGCGCACCCTACGACCGGATCATCGCAACGTGTGCCGTGCGCCACATCCCCAGGGCATGGCTGCGGCAGAGCCGTACGGGCGCGATCATCCTGGCCACCTTGTCGGGCTGGCAGCACGGATTCGGCCTGGCCAAGATGACAGTTGACGGTCCCGGCAGCGCGCATGGCGAATTCCTGCCCGGCCACGTGTCGTTCATGATGGCTCGCCCTCACCGCGCCCCGCTGCCGGACGCCGGCCTGCCGGGCAGGGGCGGGTCACTCCGCCCGGCAAGCCTCGACCCCAACGACATCTGGGCAGACTGGACCTCCACCTGGGTGGCTCAGCTCGCCGCCCCCGACACCCAGCACTCGCTGGTCCTCGCCGATGACGGGCCCGCCGAGCATCTGCTCACCGACCACGTCTCACGGTCATGGGCGTGGATCTCGGCGAACGGCGAGGGGTGGGTGGTCCGCCAGAACGGTCCACAACGATTGTGGGATGTCATCGAGAGGGCGATCCACACCTGGGACGGCGCAGGACGCCCCCACCAGTCCGCGTTCGGGATCACCATCACGCCCAGCGCCCAACAGGTATGGCTGGGAACCCCTGACGGCCCGAGCTGGCATCTGCCCACCTCCGCCGGTTGATCCCCGGCCGTACGTCAGTGAACGGCGGCGGCGAAGCCGCGTACGTGGCGGGCCGGCTCTACTCCTCAATCAGGCCGCGCGGGCCGAGCCGGCCAGGAACTCCAGCACCAGCGGGCTCGCGACCTCGCGGAACTCCTCGAAGTACGCGTGCCGTGCCCCCTCCACCATCCGCAGCCGCGCGTCCGGGATGCGTTCGGCCAGCAGCGGCGCGTTGGCCGCCGGGTTGAACACGTCGTCGGTGCCGTGCACGATCAGCGTGGGGGCGGTGATGGAGGGAAGCGCATCCCAGCTGTCGTGCCCGGCGCTGGCGGCCAGGTGGCGGCGCCGCGCGTACGCCGGCATGCTCGGGTCGCCGACGGTGCGATGCGGGCCGGGGTGCGTGGCCAGCCAGGCGGGGGTGTACATGAGCTCCAGCAGCGCCCGCTCGGCCGCGGCCCGGTCCGGCTGGGCCAGCGACCTGCGGACGTCGTTGTCCCGCTCGAACCCGTGGGCGCCGCCCGGCGAGCTGCACCCGAGCACCAGCGCCCCGACCCGATCCGGATGGTCGGCCGCCAGCCACTGGGCCACCCGCCCGCCCATCGACGTGCCGTAGATGTGCGCCCGTTCCACGTCCAGCTCGTCGAGCACGGCCAGCACGTCGGAGGCGAACCCGCGGGTCGTGTACGGCTCGTCGGGCTTGTCGCTGTGGCCGGTGCCGCGGTAGTCGAAGGTGATCGTGGTGTACGACGACCCGAAGTCGGCCCGCACCGGGTCCCACCAGCGGTGGTCGTTGGCCTGGCCCTGCAGCAGCACGAGGGGCGGCCCTGCGCCGCGGATCTGGTAGGACAGCTTGACGCCGGTGGCGTTCGCGTATGGCACGCCTTCGATGGTGCCCTACGCGCGGGCCCGTACGTCATCGGGGCGGTCACGGGCGTGGACGGCGGCGGCGTGCTCGTGTGAATCTTTTCCGGGAACGTGTCCGGCACGCGGCCTCGGCTCCGACGTCCCTGGCGAGAGGCAACGGAGGAAGGAATCACCACGATGAAGTACATGATCCTTTCGTACGGCTCGCAGCGTGACTACGACGTGCTGTCGGGCAAGGACTCCGGCGGCGAGGCCGCGTGGAAGCCGGAGGCCGTGGAGGCGATGGTCGCGTTCATGACCGAGTTCAACAGGGAGCTGGAGGAGTCGGGGGAGCTCGTCGAGACCCGGGGCCTGGCGGCGCCCGTACACACCAGGAGGCTGGAGTCGAAGGACGGCCGGCCGGTCGTCACCGACGGGCCGTACGCGGAGACCCAGGAGGTTCTCGCCGGCTACTGGATCGTCGACTGCGAGAGCTTCGACCGCGCCACCGAGATCGCCGCCAGACTGGGGCGGTGCCCCTACCCCGGCGGCGCCTACGACGACGCCTACGCCGACGTCAGGCCCATCGTCGACGCCGCGGCCGACATGGGGTTCTGAGTGACGGACGAGCCGGTGACCGAGGACCTGCTGCGCGAGCTGGCGCCGCAGGTCCTCGGCGCGCTCGTCCGGCGGTACGGGCACTTCGCGACCGCCGAGGACGCCGTGCAGGAGGCGCTGCTCGCGGCCGCCCTGCAGTGGCCGGACGAGGGCATGCCGGACGACCCGCGGGCCTGGCTGATCACCGTGGCGTCGCGGCGGCTGACTGACCTGCTCCGCAGCGAGCAGGCGCGCCGGCGCCGCGAGGACACCCTCGCCTCGTGGACGCTGCCGGAGGAGTGGCTGTCGCCCGCCGCCGACCAGCCCGCCCCGGCGGCGGACGACACGCTGGTCCTGCTGTTCATGTGCTGCCACCCGTCGCTCGCGCCCGCCTCGCAGATCGCGCTCACGCTCCGCGCGGTGGGCGGCCTCACCACGCGGGAGATCGCCCGCGCCTTCATGGTGTCGGAGCACACCATGACGCGCCGCATCACCAGGGCGAAGAACCAGGTCAAGCGGAGCGGGGTGCCGTTCCGGCTGCCCGGTGAGGGCGAGCGGTCCGTACGCCTCGGCGCGGTGCTGCACGTGCTCTACCTGATCTTCAACGAGGGCTATTCCAGCTCCTCGGGGCCGCACCTGCAGCGCGCGGAGCTGGCGGCGGAGGCGATCAGGCTCGCCCGCGTGGTCCACCGGCTGCTGCCCGACGACGCCGAGGCGGCCGGGCTGCTCGCGCTCATGCTGCTCACCGACGCGCGGCGACCGGCGCGTACGGGCCCTGACGGCGCGCTCATCCCGATGGCCGAGCAGGACCGCGGCCTGTGGGACGCCGCCGCCATCGAGGAGGGCATCGCTCTCGTCACCGCCGCGCTCTCCCGCCGCACGCCCGGCCCCTACCAGCTCCAGGCGGCGATCGCGGCGCTGCACGACGAGGCGCGCACCGCGGAGGAGACCGACTGGCCGCAGATCGTGGCACTGTACGAGCGGCTGCTGGAGATGTCCGGCAACCCCATGGTGGCGCTCAACCACGCCGTCGCCGTGGCCATGGCCCGCGGCCCTCAGGCGGGCCTCGACCTGCTCGAACGCCTCCAGCACGACGACCGGCTGGCCGGTGACCACCGGCCGTACGCGGTCCGCGCGCACCTGCTGGAGATGTCCGGCGACCACGCGGCCGCCCGCGAGGCGTACGAGGAGGCGGCCGGTCGCGCGATGAGCGGGCCCCAGGAGCGCTACCTGCACGCCAGGGCCGCCCGGCTCGCGCCCGACGGCGCCCCCCGCGCATGAGCCGCCGGGAAAAATCGCCTGACGGGGAATGTCCGGCCGCCTGGCGGGGTTATATGACGCGTGGCCGGTGTGATCAGTGTCCCCGGGCCTCACCTATTGCCTTCGCGGACTACCGTTCGGCTGGAGCCGCGTTGTGCCTTTCGCCGAGAGGCGACCTGCACACCGGTGCGCACTCGTGGAGCGCCCGCCCTCTCCGGAGGGCGGGCGCTTCGCGCTTTTCAGGCCCTCCCGTAGTAGGGGTCGGTCACGCCGCCCGGGGAGGCCAGGGCCTCGGTGTCGAGCCGGGTCAGCCTGGCGCCCGCCAGGTAGGCGCTGTCGAGGAACTCCAGCACCGCCGCCACCGGGTCTTCCATGCCCCGCACGTCGTCGTAGCGGAGCACGGCCAGGTGGCTGCCCCTGGCCGGCAGCCATTCGGCCTGCGCGGGCCGCAGCGGCTCGCGCTCCAGCCCTTCGGGCTCGGGCGCGGTGTAGGAGTAGAACGCCGGCCATGGACGTTCTTTGTCGCCGAACCAGAAGCCCGAGCTGATGACCTCCCAGCTGTAGGCCTCGCGGGTCACCGGGTCGGCGTCGGGCGAGACCCGGACCACGCGCCCGGTGAACCGGGTGACGGCGACGTCGAACGTGTGCCAGAAGTGGTGCACCGGGCTCGTCTTGCCGGCGAATCCGGCGGCGAACCGGTCGAGGAGCTGCACCACCTGCGACAGGATCCGCCAGTAGCGGTTGATCAGCACGGGGTCGTAGCGGGCGTGCAGGCTGTCCTCGGGGAACGGCGTGTCGTCCCCCATGTCGAACGGCACCGCCCAGATCTCGGGCCGGATGCCCAGCCCGGCCAGGGTCTCGAACAGCCGGTCGTAGAACGACGCCACGGACCGCCCGATCAGGCCGAACTCCGCGCTGCGCCCGTCGAGCACGTCGATCAGCAGGCGGTGGCGGACGAGGTCGAAGTCGATGCAGAACAGCGGCTGCTCGCCCAGGCCGCCCATGGGTCGCGTGGTGAGCCCTCGCCCGGTCGGGTGGAAGGGCACCTGCCACCAGTGGTTGCGCCGGTTGCTCGACGCCAGCCGGATCTTGCCCACGATCTGCGCGAACCTGTGAAAGGTCTCCTTGGCCTCCGTCCACTCCGCGAGCGGCATGGCAGGGAACAGCTCCATGACGGCCCCCCTTCTGGTGCTGCCCCGCCATCGTAACTACCGCACGTGTTCGAACAGCTCTCCGGGGTCATGGGCGGAGGCCGGAGCTCATCCCGAGCTGACGTATTTCCTCGGCCGCAGCGCGTGTGCGCGCAGCGCCGCCAGCGCGGCCAGCTGGCCCGGGCGGCGCATCCGCACCGCCAGCTCGTCGCTGTAGGCCAGCTCCAGCGCCGTGAGCTGGGCGACCAGGTCGGTCACGGGCGCGGCGACGTCCTCCAGGCTCGTCGCGGGATGCCAGCCCTCACCGCCGACCACCTCCGCCACCCGCTCGCGCAGCTCGGCGGGCGACATCAGGGTGCCGTCGGCCAGCAGCATGAGCGCGGCCTCGCGGGCCGACACCTCGAACTCGTGCTCGCCCCTGGCCAGCAGCAGCTTGGTGACCGCCCTCCACATCGCCTTCGGGGACTTGAGCAGGCGCTTGCCGCGCTCGGTGATGATCAGCTTGGCGCCGTCGCGGCTGATCGCGCCCAGCTCGCGTTCGGCGAGCTCGCGCAGCCTGAGCGCCTCCGGAGACGGGGCCAGCCGCAGCGGCAGGCTGCCTTCCGAGGCGGCGGCCAGGGAGAGCAGCCGGTGCAGGGCGGGCAGGGGTTGCGGGGTCACGGGCGCGTGCAGGCGCACCTCGAACGGCTGGGCCAGCTCGCGCCTGGCCGGGCCGCGGCCCAGCACCCAGCGGTTGAGCCGCTCGCCGTGCACCCGGTTGAGCCAGCTGTCGCCGCCCAGCTCGGCCCGTGGCTCGGTGAGCCAGCGGCGGGTCAGCGCGGTGCGGTCGACGCTCGCGCCGGCGACGATGGCCAGCTCGAGCGCGGCGGAGCAGGCCAGGTGGGCGCCCAGCTCCTCCGGGCCCATGATCATGCTCCACTGGAGTTCCGGCACGTCGGGCGGGAGCACGCCCGTGGCCTCGAGCGCCTGCTGGTAGGCGCTCGCGCCGGCGTCCTCGCCCTCGCGGGTGTACGTGCGCAGGATCTTGATCGTCGTGGGGGACGTGCACAGGTCGGCGTACCGCTCCAGCCCGCCGAGCCGCAGCAGTTGGCCGAGCGAACGTGCGAGGCGCTCGTGGTCGCCTCCGGGCTTGAGCGGCCCTACCTTGATCGGCAGGGTGTACCAGAGAAACTCGCAGACGTCGAGCTGGGTTACCGTCTCCAACGGCTCCCCACCCGTCAACCATTCGACGGCGGTCCTGGCCTCTTCGGCAAGGTCCGGCTGAGAGCGCTCCAACTCGGCGAGAAGGGCGGTGACATCCGGTGCACTCATGCCTCGAAGTTTGCCGTATCGACCCCGGACCTGACGATGTCCGAAGGTGGTGCGTATCGGGTCTTGCACTGCGACTGCCCTAATAAACCACTATTGAGCCGACGAAAACGTGATCATATCCACTGCTTCTCGAACAGCATGCGGGCCTTCCACTCGACGTACGGGATCAGCTCACCCGACAGGACGGGATGCAGCCACCAGAAGTTGATCAGAGCGAGCAGGGCGAAGGCGCCGACGACGGCGGCAGCGGCCGGCCGGCGATAGTAGGGGTATCCCGGCACCCTCTTGCCCGCGCGCCCGATCATCAGCCCCGCGCACAGCGTGATGGCCAGCACCATGAACGGCACCATCGGGATGGCGTAGAACAGGAACATGGTGCGGTTGCCGGCGATGGCGAAGTAGAACCACGGCAGCCAGCCCATGCCGTAGGCCAGCAGCACGGCGCCGGCCCGCCAGTCGCGCGAGGAGACGTACCACGCGATGAGGGCCACCAGCGCCGCCGCCGCGCCGAACCAGATCACCGGGGTGCCCACGCCCAGCACCGCCTCCGAGCAGTCCTTGACGCCGCAGGCGTTCTGCCTGGCCTCGTAGTAGAAGGCCACGGGACGCAGCAGCAGCGGCCACTGCCACGGCTCGGACATGTAGGGGTGCGAGGTCTCCAGCCCGCTGTGGAAGGTGAAGACCTGCCATTGGTACTGGACCCACGACCGCATCGAGTCGAAGACGAAGTAGAGCGGCCCGGACGAGGTGGCCTGGTCCCAGTTGCGGCCGTAGCCGGTGGCGTTGACGAACCAGCCCGTCCAGGTGGCCATGTACGCCACGAACGGCACCGCCACGAACGCCAGCGCCCCCTGCGGCACGTCCCTGTTGAACGCCCCCATGTACGGGCTGCGCAGCCCCACGGCCCTGCGCGCCCCGAAGTCCCACATCAGCGACATGATCGCGAACGCCACCGCGAACGCCAGCCCCGACCACTTGACCGACATCGCGAAGGCGAGGCACACGCCGGCGGCGATCCGCCACCACCTGATGCCCAGCCACGGCCCCTGCGGCGACAGCGGCGAGCTCTCGTACCAGGCGACCAGCCGTTCCCGTGCCTGGTCGCGGTCGGCCACCAGGCAGGCGAACGCGGCCAGCACCCAGAACATGAGGAAGATGTCGAGCAGCGCCGTGCGGGAGAGCACGAAGTGCAGGCCGTCGAGGGCCAGCAGCAGACCGGCGAAGCAGCCGAGCAGCGTCGAGCGGGTCATCCGCCGCGCCACCCTGGCCAGGACGAGGATCGACAGGGTGCCGATCAGCGCGGCGGCGAAGCGCCAGCCGAACGGGTTGAGCCCGAACAACCACTCGCCGGCGCCGATCATCCACTTGCCCAGGGGCGGGTGCACGACATAGGAGGCGCACTTGTCCATGGTCTCGGCCGTGCACGACTGCCAGATGCCGCCGGTGTCGCCGGCGATGATGGCCTTGTCGGCATCCTTGACCGTGACCCGCTCGACCCCCCAGGTGATCAGCGAGTAGCCGTCCTTCATGTAGTACGTCTCGTCGAACACCACGGCCTTGGGATGGCCGAGATCGAGGAAACGGAGGACCCCGCCGAACACGGTGACCAGCAGCGGGCCGAGCCACCCCCACAGCACGCTTCCGCGCATGGGAGGAATCACCCGATCGCGTACGGACCGGGCGGCCTCGTGCTGGCCGTCGCCGGCCTCCGAGTCGTCAAAGGCCTGGTACGAGGAGTCGGTCACCGCCATTCGGCCATCGTACGGGCCCCCAGCGGAAAGCCATGCAGAAACACCGTCTAATAGGGATAGCCTGCCACAATGGTCGGGTGACTGGAGAGCGCGGCAGGCTGGTGCTGGCAGGAGCCCCCATAGGCCAGGCGGGCGACGTCTCGCCCCGCCTGCGCGAGGCGCTCGAAGACGCCGACGTGGTGGCCGCCGAGGACACCCGCCGGCTGCGCAGGCTCGCCGCGGAGCTGGGGGCGGAGATCACCGGCCGGATCGTGTCCTACTACGACCAGAACGAAGCGGGCCGGGCCCAGGAGCTCGTCGAGGTGCTGCGGGAGGGCCGCACGGTCGTCGTGATCACCGACGCGGGGATGCCGGGCGTGTCGGACCCGGGCTACCGCCTGACGACCCTCGCGGTCGAGGCGGGCGTCACGGTCACCGCGCTGCCGGGCCCGAGCGCCGTCACCACCGCCCTGGCCGTGTCGGGGCTGCCGAGCGACCGGTTCTGCTTCGAGGGTTTCCCGCCGCGCAAGCCGGGCGAGCGCGCCCGCCGCCTGGCCGCGCTGGCGGGCGAGGAACGCACGATGGTCTTCTTCGAGGCGCCGCACCGGCTGGCGAGCTCCCTCACGGCCATGGCGGAGGCGTTCGGGCCCGGCCGCGAGGCGGCGGTCTGCCGCGAGCTGACCAAGACGTACGAGGAGGTGCGCCGGGGCGGCCTCGGCGAGCTGGCCGCGTGGGCCGAGGGCGGCGTCAAGGGCGAGATCACGGTCGTGGTCGCCGGTCACGTCGCGCGGGCGGAGGAGCAGGACATGGACGCGCTCGTCGCGCAGGTCGACCGGATGGTCGCCGAGGGCGCGCAGCGCAAGCTGGCCGTCGCCGAGGTGGCCAAGGGGGCGGGCATTCCCAAGCGCGAGCTTTACGATCTGGTGCACAGGAGATCAGCGACACCATAAGGTGCGCTTCGTGAGTAAATGGGGGGCTTCACCGCGTCGACTGATCCCGCCCATGCAGGACGGCGTCCTGCTGGGGTGGGTCGGGCCGATCGTGGTGGCGATCTTCGGCGGCATCCTCAGGTTCGTCAGGCTCGGCGATCCCAAGTCCGTCGCCTTCGACGAGACGTACTACGTCAAGGACGCCTACTCGCTGCTGCTCCACGGCGTCGAGCGGACCATGCTCGGCGACGCCGACAACCCCATCGCCGACCGCCGGCTCATCGCCGGCAACCTGGACATCTTCAAGCAGTGCGCGCAGCCCTCCGACTGCGCGTCGTTCGTGGCCCATCCGCCGCTCGGCAAGTGGATGATCGGCGCGGGCGAGTGGTTGTTCGGGATGAACCCGTTCGGCTGGCGCTTCGCCGCCGCGCTGATCGGCATCCTGTCGATCCTGATCATGGCCAGGGTGGCGCGGCGGATGACCCGCTCGACGCTGCTCGGCTGCCTGGGCGGGCTGCTGCTGGCGCTCGACGGGCTGCACCTGGTGTTGTCGCGCACCGGGCTGCTGGACATCTTCCTCATGTTCTGGGTGCTGGCCGGATTCGCCTGCCTGGTGGCCGACCGCGACCAGGCGCGGGAACGGCTGGTCGCCTGGTACGAGAGCTCGCCCGTCGCCGGCATGGGGCCGCGGCTCGGGCTCAGGCCCTGGCGGATCGCCGCGGGTGTCTGCCTCGGCGCCGCGTGCGCGGTCAAGTGGTCGGGCATCTTCTTCCTGCTCGCGTTCGCCGTCATGAGCCTCATGTGGGACATGGGGGCCAGGCGGGCGCTGGGGGCGCGCGAGCCGGTCAGGGGGGCGCTGGCGTACGACCTGCCGGGCGGGTTCGGGGCGATGGCGCTCGCGTCCGCGGCGACGTTCACGGCGTCGTGGGCCGGGTGGTTCGTCAGCGCGGACGGCTGGGGACGCAACTGGGCGCAGGCCACCTCGTCGGGGCCCGCGTTCTTCGTGGTCGACTCGGTGCGGTCGTGGCTGCAGTACCAGCTGCAGGTGCTCGGCTTCCACAGCGGGCTGGACACCTACCACCAGTACATGTCGGAGCCCTGGCAGTGGCCCGTGCTGCTGCGGCCCGTCACCTTCCACTACGCCGGTGACCTGCCGCCGTCGGCGTGCGGGGCCGACAAGTGCTCGCAGGCCGTGATCGGGGCCGGCACCCCCGCCCTCTGGTACGGGGCCGCGCTCGCACTGATCGCCCTCGTCGTGTGGTATTTCAACACCCGCGACTGGCGGGCCGGCGCCGTGCTGCTGGCCTACGCGGTCGGCTGGCTGCCGTGGTTCTACTACGCCATCGCCGACAACCGCACCATGTACCTGTTCTACATGATCCCCGTCGTGCCGTTCATGGTGCTGGCGCTCGTGCTGGTGGCAGGGCTGATCCTGGGCAAGGCCGCGGCCACGCCCGCGCGCAGGGCGTTCGGGGCCGCGGTCGTGGGCGCGTTCACGCTCATCGCCCTGGTCAACCTCTGGTGGCTTTACCCCGTGCTGACCGCCGAGACCATCGCACACGCAGAATGGTGGGCCCGGATGTTCCTGCGCTCCTGGGTGACCGTCGCACCGAAGTGACGCCCTTGCGCAGCGTGATCGCCGCCGCGATGCAGGCCAGCGGCACGGCCGGAAGCACGTAGCGGTAGTCGAACTCCGCCGTCGCGGCCGGGGCCAGCAGCAGCCCGAACGCGCCGAGCCACGGAAGCACGACCGGGCCGCCGAACTTGCGCCACCGGACCGCGACGCCGTACAGGCCGATCAGCAGGATCCCGCCGAGCACGATGCCGCGCAGGTAGAACACCTTCTGGTAGCCGCTCATGATGTCGGCCCACGGATGCACGATCCTCGTCTCGGGCGGGCCCTGCTCGTAGCTGAACGCGTCGGTGTCGGTGCGGCCGCCCGCGTACGACGACCACTTCGGCAGCCGCTTGGGCTGGCCGTTCGCGTCGATCTCGTAGTAGGGCTTGAACTGGTACATGTTGTACGTGGACTCGTCGGGGAAGCGCGGCCGGGCCCAGTGGAACGAACGGAAGAAGTCGCGCACGACCACCTGCAGATAGTCGCCGGGCTGCGACAGGATCGCCCGCGTGGCGAACTTGCTGGCCGCCTCGTTGGTGATCTCGCTGAACTTCTTGTTGGTGCCCCAGCGGTGCAGCACCTCGCCCGTGCCCGTGCCGTCGCCGTTGCCCTGCCCCCACAGATACCACTGGGCATAGTCTTTGCGCTGGCTGACCGGGTCGTTGATGCAGAGCAGCAGCAGCTGCACCTCGGTGTACTTGTCGATGTCCATCTTGTTGCAGTCGGCGAAGATGGCCGTGCGCATGTACAGGATGAGGCCGTCGCTGTTGGTCATGGCGAATTTGCCGTACGCGGAGGCGAACCAGCCCATGTAGGCCAGCACCGGGATCGCGCAGGCCGTGATGACGGCCGTGACGGGCCGCCAGCCGGTGCGCTTGACCAGGAGATAGAGCACCACCAGGGCCAGGATGGGCAGGCCGATCGAGCGGGTCAGCCACGTCAGCGACAGCAGCAGGCCGATCACGGTGCCCGCCTGCCACGTCAGCCGCCGCTTCCACAACACCATCGTGATGACGCCGACCACGAGCAGCATGAACATGGTGTCGGACATCACCAGCTGCTCCAGCTGGATCTGGTAGGCGTCGAACAACACCGGCGCGGCGGCCAGCGTCGCCCCCCACTTCGGCAGCCTGAACTTGATGCGCAGCAGCGCGTAGATCAGGCAGGCCGTGGCCAGGCCCATCAGGTGCTGCGTCAAGACCACCAGGGTGAAACTGTGGAACGGCTTGAGCAGCATCAGCCAGAAGCTGTAACCGTCGGGCCTGATCGGGTGGGGCCTCGGGTGCAGGGCCACCGAGACGTACTCGTAGGAGTCGTTGAACCACATGGCCGGGCCGTAGCCGAGCATGGTGATGAGCCGCAGCACGGCGCCGACGCCGAAGGCCGCGGCGAACACCCGATGCCGGCGCACCATGGACAGCGCACGGGCTGCCGGGCCAGGAGCGGAGTGGTCCACAGGGGTAATCTCCGCGACGCTCACCATGCTGTAAAGAATGCCAGTCGTTTGTGGGTCTTGACCCGACCACACTCGGGCACAGGGCATGATGGTTGACTGGAACAGCCTTAACTGAAGGGTAGACACGTGGAACTGACGGTGGTCATGCCCTGCCTCAACGAGGCGGAGACCGTGGAAGTCTGTGTGCGCAAAGCACTGGCGTGCATGGAGGAGCACGGCATCGAGGGCGAAGTCCTGATCGCCGACAACGGCAGCACGGACGGCTCGCAACAGCTGGCCCGTGATGCCGGCGCCCGCGTTGTCCACGTCGAGGAGAAGGGCTACGGCAACGCCCTCATGGGCGGGATCCGGGCGGCGCGCGGCAAGTTCGTGATCATGGGCGACGCTGACGACTCCTACGACTTCACCTCGTTGCTGCCGTTCGTCGAGCAGTTGCGCGACGGCGCCGACCTGGTGATGGGCAACCGCTTCAAGGGCGGCATCGCCGCGGGGGCCATGCCCCCGCTCCACCGCTATCTCGGCAACCCGGTGTTGTCGTTCATCGGCAGGCTGTTCTTCCCGTCGGCGATCGGCGACTTCCACTGCGGGCTGCGCGGCTTCAGGCGCGAGTCCATCCTGCGGCTGCAACTGCAGACCGGCGGCATGGAGTTCGCCTCGGAGATGGTGGTCCGCTCCACGCTGTCCGGCCTCGACGTGCGCGAGGTGCCCACGACGCTCTCGCCCGACGGCCGCTCACGCCCGCCGCACCTGCGCTCGTGGCGCGACGGCTGGCGTCACCTGCGCTTCCTGCTCCTCTACAGCCCCAAGTGGCTGTTCTTCTACCCCGGCGTGCTGATGATGATCATCGGCCTGGTCGCGAGCACCGCGCTGACGTTCGGCCCGGTCGAGATCGGCGAGCTGGCCTTCGACGTCGACACGCTGGTCGGCACGTCCGCGCTGATGGTGATCGGCTTCCAGGCCGCGCTGTTCGCGCTGTTCACGAAGGTCTACGCGGCCGAGGAGGGCTTCCTGCCGGAGTCGCCGCGCATCCGCAGGATCATCGACATCGTGACCCTGGAGAAGGGGCTCGTGGTGGGCGGCCTGCTGGCGCTGGCCGGCCTGGTCGGGCTGGTGATGTCGCTGGTGCACTGGCAGGTGCGCAGCTTCGGCGAGCTCAACCCCCGCGAGTCGCTGCGGCTCGTCGTGCCGTCGGCGACGGCGCTCGTCATGAGCTTCCAGACGATCTTCGCCTCGCTGTTCATCAGCATCCTGGGCATCCGCCGCACCCGCGAGAGCTCCATCGACGTGGCCGCCAAGGCAGCCGAGGAGGCCGCCGAGGCGCTCTCCCTCGAGAAGTCCAAGCAGTAGACATCTTTCACGCGTTGCCAGGGCCGGCCGTCCGCCGACGAGGGTTCCCGTCTGTCCAGGGAAACGCCCTCTGACCGGTGTGTGGATAAGTATTTTCTACGCGTTGCCAGGGCCGGCCGTCCGCCGACGAGGGTTCCCGTCTGTCCAGGGAAACGCCCTCTGACCGGTCAGTGGCGGGCCGCCGTTACGGAGCGCCCCGCCCGCCCGGGCCGTGGTCAAGGCGTGGACCACGGAACACAGGCAAGGGTGGCTCGCGTTGCGGCGGGTCGGTGGTGAAGGGTCAGCGGGCGTTTCCTGGAGGGCCCTCAGCCGGAGTGCGGCGGGTGGCGGGCCGCCGGTGACCGTAACGAGAAAGTCGAAGACGTGCGGGTGGCGGGCCGTCGGTGACCGTAACGAGAAAGTCGAAGACGTGCGGGTGGCGGGCCGTCGGTGACCGTAACGAGAAAGTCGAAGACGTGCGGGTGGGGGGCTGTCGGCGACCGTAACAAATGATCTTCAGGGACCCCGTAGGCTTAGGACATGTCCCAGCACATCTTGACCGCCGTCGCGTGGCCGTACGCTAACGGCCCTCGCCACATCGGGCACGTCTCAGGTTTCGGCGTGCCGTCCGACATCTTCAGCCGCTACCAGCGGATGGCGGGCAACAAGGTGCTGATGGTCTCCGGCACCGACGAGCACGGCACGCCGATCCAGGTGCAGGCCGACAAGGAGGGCGTCAGCGCCAAGGAGCTGGCCGACCGCTACAACCGCGTCATCGCCGAAGACCTGACCGGGCTCGGGCTCGCCTACGACCTGTTCACCAGGACGACGACGAAGAACCACTACGCCGTCACGCAGGAGATCTTCAAGGGTCTCTATGCCAACGGCTACATTTTCCCCCAGACCACGATGGGCGCCATCTCGCCGTCGACGGGCCGCACGCTGCCCGACCGCTACATCGAGGGCACCTGCCCCATCTGCGGCTACGACGGCGCGCGCGGCGACCAGTGCGACAACTGCGGCAACCAGCTCGACCCGATCCAGCTGATCAACCCGGTGAGCCGCATCAACGGCGAGACGCCGGTGTTCACCGAGACCGAGCACTTCATGCTCGACCTGCCCGCCTTCGCCGAGGTGCTCGGCTCTTACCTGCAGTCCAAGCAGGGCGAGTGGCGGCCCAACGTGCTGAAGTTCGCCCTCAACCTGCTCGGCGACCTGCAGCCGCGGGCGATCAGCCGTGACCTCGACTGGGGGGTGCCGATCCCGCTCGACGGCTGGCGCGACCAGCCCAACAAACGGCTCTACGTGTGGTTCGACGCCGTCATCGGCTACCTGTCGGCCTCGATCGAGTGGGCCAGGCGCTCAGGAGACCCCGACGCGTGGCGCCAGTGGTGGCAGAATCCCGACGCCCGCGGCTACTACTTCATGGGCAAGGACAACATCGTCTTCCACGCCGAGATCTGGCCGGCGATGTTGTTCGGCTACAGCGGGCGGGGCGACCGCGGCGGCACGCCCGGCTCGCTGGGTGCGCTCGACGCGCCGTCCGAGGTGGTCTCCAGCGAGTTCCTGACGATGGAGGGCCGCAAGTTCTCCTCCTCCCGCCAGGTCGTCATCTACGTGCGCGACTTCCTCGAGCGCTACGACGCCGACGCCCTGCGCTACTACATCGCGGTGGCCGGCCCGGAAAACCAGGACACCGACTTCACCTGGCAGGAGTTCGTCAACCGCAACAACGGCGAGCTGGTCGCGGCGTGGGGCAACCTGGTCAACCGGTCGATCTCGATGGCGGCGAAGAACTTCGGGGCCGTGCCCGAGGCCGGCGACCTGACCGACGCCGACCGGGCGCTGCTGGAGCGCTCGCGCAACGCGTTCGGCCCGGTGGGCGAGGAGCTCGGCAGGTCGAGGTTCAAGAACGCGATCGGCGAGGCGCTCGACGTGGTCCGCGAGGCCAACAAATACCTGGCCGAGCAGGAGCCGTGGAAGCTCAAGGGAGACCCCGGGCGGCAGAAGTCGATCCTGCACGTGGCGCTCCAGGTGGTCGACGACGCGAAGACGATGCTGACGCCGTTCCTGCCCAGCTCGTCCAACAAGGTCCACGCCATGCTGGGCGGCGAGGGCGTGTGGGCGGGCATGCCGGAGATCCACGAGGTCGACGAGGACGGCGGCGACCCCTACCCGGTGATCACCGGCGACTACGACGGGGCGGCCCGCTGGGAGCACCAGCCCATCAAGCCGGGCACGCCGCTCGCGGCGCCGGTGCCGCTGTTCAAGAAGCTGGACCCGAAGGTCGTCGACGAGGAGCTCGCCAGGCTGGGGGAGTGACCGTCTGACGGAGACGCACACGCCAAGGCGCCGTCCCTGCGGGCGGCGCCTTTCGCGTGTGCCCGGCCCTCGTGGGCGGCGCCGGGGCCGGGGGCGGCTACCTTGGATGCCGTGAGCAAGCTTCCCGCCGCGCCTGAGCCGCTTTCCTCGCCCGTGTTCGACAGCCACTGCCACCTCGACATCATGGTGGGCGACAGGCAGGCGTCGTCGGGCGATCCGGTGGCGCAAACCGCGCAGGCGGCTTCGGCCGGCGTGCGCGGCATTCTGGAGGCCGCCAGGGCGGTCGGCGTGACCCGGTTGGTCACGATCGGCTACGACCTGGCCTCCTCCCGGTGGAACGCGCGGGTGGCGGCCGGGCAGGAAGGCGTCTACGCCGGCGTGGCCGTCCATCCCAACGAGGCCCACGAGGCCACGCCCGAGGTGCTGGCCGAGATCGAGGCGCTGGCCCGGCGGCCGGAGGTGCGCGCGGTGGGGGAGACAGGGCTCGACTACTACCGCGACTGGTCGAGCAGGGACGACCAGCACGCGAGCTTCCGCGCCCACATCGAGATCGCCAAGCGCACCGGCAAGGCGCTGGTCATCCATGACCGCGAGGCGCACGACGACGTGCTGAAGGTGCTGGCCGAGGAGGGGGCGCCGGAGAAGGTGGTGTTTCACAGCTTCTCCGGCGACGCCGAGATGGCGAAAAAATGCGCCGAAGCGGGATATTTCATGTCATTCTCCGGCCCGGTGACGTACAAGAACGCCGGCTACCTGCGCGAGGCCGCCGAGGTCGCGCCCGAGCAGCTCATGCTGGTCGAGACCGACGCCCCCTACTTGCCGCCCGTCCCGCACCGCGGCAAGCCCAACGCCCCCTACCTCGTCCCGCTCACCCTTCGCTGCCTCGCGGAGGTCAAGGGCGCCCATCCTGACCGGTTGTGCGAGGCGATCAGCGCCAACGGAGTCACGGTCTTCGGCGAGTGGTGACCATCGTTTGGTGAACCGGCGGATCCGGCGGCACGACCACCGCTAGCGTTCGGGCGTTTCCCGCCCGTAACCGGAGGTGGTCCGTGCGAGGTAAGAGGCGCGCGCCGCGCCCGCCGATCCCGTGGCGCTCCCCGTGGACGCCCGTCGTGTGCCTGGCGGGCGCGGTGGCGCTCGGCACGCTCGTGGCGGTGTCGCTGCTGGTCAAAGAGGTCGTCGTCATCGTGGACGGCGAACAGGCAACCGTCCGCGCCTTCGCGGGGACGGTGGAGGAGGTGCTCACCGACGCCGGGATCTCGATGGGCACGGGCGACGTCGTACGCCCGGCCGCACGGGAACACGTCGCCGACGGCGCCGTCATCGAGGTGCGCCGCGCCCGCCCGCTCACGGTGACCGTGGACGGCCGCACGAGCACGCATCTCGTCACCGCGACGAACGTCGCCGACGCCCTGACCGAGCTGGACATCGAGGCGGCGCGCGGCACGCTCTCCGCGTCGCCCGGCCACGCGGTGCCGCTGTCGGGGATGGCGCTCACCGTCCACACCAGGCGCGAGGTGCACATCGTCGCGGGCAACCGGCGGCTCACCTCGCGGACGACCGCCAGGACCGTACGGCGGGTGCTCGAGCAGCAGCACATCGCGCCGCGCCACGGCTACCACGTGAGCCCGCCGCTGGGCAGCTTCCCCGAGGACGGCACGGTCATCACGCTCACCCCGCAGCACGTCGAGCCGGTCGAACCCGCCGTGACGCGGCTCGACTGGCCCGCCCTGGCCGAATGCGTCGCCCACGGCGACCCGCTCGCCTACAACCCCGACGGCCCTCACTACGGGATGTACCAGTTCAGCACGCGCATGTGGGAGGCCGTGGGCGGCATGGGGCTGCCGAGTGACTGGCCCGCCGACGAGCAGACCTACCGGGCCCAGATCCTCTACCAGCGGGAGGGCGGCGGGGAGAGCCAGTGGCCGGCCTGCGGCGACCGCCTGTTCCCCTAGCCGGTCACCGCTGGTCGCGCCGGCGGGCGATCGCCTGTCGCGCTGACCTCGTGACCCGCTAACCGGCCACCGACACCCCGAAGTCGGCCCCCTTGGCCGGCTGCAGCGGCCGCGGCGTCTCCGCGTTGCGGCCCGTCACCGCCACCCTCCCGTACGGCTGCGCGTCCGGCTGCCCCACGAAGAGCTTGTTGCCGCTGAAGGCCACCGACCAGCCGAACAGCCCGTCGCGGGTCGGCAGGATGCGTTCCTCGGAAGGGTCCTGCCACGACACCACCCGGACGCCGCCGCCGTAGGGCGCGCCGACGGCCAGCCTGCCGTCATCGGATGTGGCCAGAGAGAAGCCGAACGCCTGCCCGCCCGGCTGCGCCACCGTGCGCACCGGCTTCCTGTTCTCGTCGAGAAGCTGCACGTTCCCCGGGCCCGGCGAGCTCACCGCGTACCCGGCGCCGTCGGCGTAGGCCACCGCGTAGCCGTACCTGTCGCCCGAGGCGTCGGTCGGCGAGTCCAGTTTCACCGTCGTCAGCCTGGTCGCCAGGACGTCGTCGATGAAGACGACGGAGCCCGAGTCGATCTTGCCGTCCTCGACCTGGCGGCCCAGGCCGTCGTCGTTCTCGTACGGGACGCCGACGAGCAGCCCGTTCCCCGGCCCGTACACCAGCGACCAGCCGAACTGGTCGCCCACCTCGCTGTTGCCCCGCACGTCCACGGACTCCTGGCTGATCCTGCGCAGCTCGCCCGTGCCCTTGCGCACGTAGACGGCTCCCACGTCGAGCAGCCGGTTCTCGTCCTCGTACGGCGCGCCGATCGCCACCAGGTCGCCACGCGCCGCCAGCGACCAGCCGAAGTGTGCGAACCGTTGCGGCCGCGCCGCCGTCAGCCGCTGCGGGGGCGAGGAGCCGGCGCCGTAGACGACGTACGCGGCCCCGGCGTCCTCGGCGCCGTCGACGTCCGCGTACGGGGCGCCGATCACGAGGTCGGCGCAGGCGTCACCGTCGACCTTGGCCAGCCGCACCGACCAGCCGAACGCGTCGCCCCTGGCCAGGCCGGGAACGGTGACGGGAACGACCTTGCCGCCCGACAGCACGTGCACCGACCCCTTCTGCCCGTCGCCGAACGGGTCGCCCACCGCGACGTCGGCCACGCCGTCACCGTCGAAGTCGGACCCTCCCGCGCACGCGGCCGCTGAGGCTGGCACGAGCGGCATCACCGCGGCGAGCAGGAGCGCGACGAGGGCGGACCGGATCATCACAGCGTGACCTCGATCTGCCTGCCGTTCTCCAGCACGGTCGCCGTCACCTTCACGGGTTTGCGGTAGTTGGGCAGGTCGAACACGAACGCGCTGTCCACCCGCCCGCCGGGCAGGATGGCCGGAGGAAGGGTGACGGCTGCCGGATCATGCTCGGCGCCCCGGTCGTCGACCATGGAAACGACGGGCTGGACCAGCGGTTGCCGCTGGCCACCCGGGTTGATCATCGTCCAGCGGACGACGCAGAACTGGCCCCTGGACGCCGCCGTCCCCTCGTACGTCTTCAGCCCGCACTCCGGGGCGGAGGCGACGACGGCGACGGGGTCGTCGAAGTCCGCGCCCAGCGCGAACCTGCGGCCCACGTCATTGGGGCGCGCGCCGGTCGGGGAGGCGGCGCCCGCGTTGCCGGGGGTGGTGCCGGTACGGCCGGTGGTCACGATCAGCACGCCGGCCGTCACGACGATGGCCAGCACGGCGGCCGCGGCGGCGATGAGCCAGCGGGTGCCGGACGTCCTCGAGCCGCCGAGCGTGGCCGGCTCGCCGGCGGGCGTGGAGGCGCCCTGCTCCCCGGGCCAGGTGTCCGTACGGGTCGCGGGCGCCGCATCCGGCCGCACCTGCTCTTCGGCGGGCGTCGCGCCCGATCGCGCCGCCCGCGTCCCGGTCCCGCCGGGCGAGCTCTCGCGAGGGCTTTCCACAGCGGGCTGAGGCCTGCCAGGCGGGACGCCGGAGTCACGCGGATCGCCCTGCGGGGGCGAATCCGGGTCAGGAGGGACGCCCGGGCCGCCGATCACCCTCTCCCGGCGCGTGGTGTCGCCCGGCGAGGGAGCCGTGAACGCGGCCGTGACGTCCTGATCGTCCTCCTGCGGCGGCCGCCAGTCGTTCAGCATCTCGGTCGCCACCAGCGTGGGCGGGTTGATCGACGGTGTGGGCGTGTTCCCTCCCACCAGCGCGATCAGCAGATCCTGCGCCGTCGGGCGCTGCGCGACGTCCATCGAGGTGGCCAGCCGGACGAGGTCGTCCAGCGGCGCGGGCAGCGTACCCAGGTCGGGAGGGGTGTTCAGGACACGGTGGGCCAGCGTGATGGGGTCGCCCCGGCCGAACGGGTGCCGCCCGTTGCCCGCGTACGCCACCAGGCAGCCCCAGGCGAAGATGTCCGCGGCCGGGCTGACCGGCTCGCCGCGCACCTGCTCGGGCGCCCACCAGCCCGGGCTTCCCAGGAGTTCGCCGGAGAGCGTGAACCCGCTCTCCCGGTCGAGCGCCCTGGCGATCCCGAAGTCGATCACCCGGGGCCCGGACAGCGAGAGGATCACGTTCGCCGGTTTGAGGTCCCGGTGCACGAGCTCGGCGACGTGGATGGCCGCCAGCGCCGCCGCGACCCCGAGCGCGACGCCGTGCAGCGGGCCAGGGTCCAGCGAGCCGTGCCTGGAGATCTGGTCGGACAGGGGGGTGCCCGCGATGTACTCGGTCACCATGTAGGGCCTGCCGTCCCCGGTGTTGCCGTTGTCCAGCACCTGGGCCGTACAGAACGAGGCCACCCGCCGGGCGCTGTCGACCTCCGCGTGGAACCTGGCCGCGAACCCCTCCTGGTTGGCGAACTCCGCCTTCACGACCTTGAGCGCCACGAACCGCCCCGTCGGCGCCCGTGCGAGGAACACGGTCCCCATGCCCCCCTCGCCCAACCGCCCGAGCAGGCGGTACGGCCCGACCTCCCGCAAGTCCGTCGGGCGTAGGGGCGCGGCGCCCGTTGGCTCCATGCGGTGCGTCCCTTCCTGTTCCACGCCATCCTCTCCTTTGGTCTCCCCGTACGCCATCGCAGGTTCTTCGATGCGGGAGACTGATGGGATGATGAGGCTGTTGGGCCCTGCGGAAATACGTATTTTGGCGAACAAGCTAGATCTTCGTCCGACAAAAAAGCTAGGGCAGAACTTCGTGATCGACGGGGGCACCGTCCGCCGCATCGTACGCGTGGCCGATCTGTCCCCGGACGACGTCGTCATCGAGGTGGGCCCCGGCCTCGGCTCGCTCACGCTGGAACTCCTGGCGTCCGCCGCGCACGTCGTGGCCGTCGAGATCGACCCGGTGCTCGCCCAGCAGCTTCCCCTCACCGTCGCCGACCGAGGCGCCTCCGACCGGCTCACGGTGATCAACGCCGACGCCATGAAGATCTCCGAGACCGACCTGCTGGGCTTCGCCCCCACCGCCCTGGTGGCCAACCTCCCCTACAACGTGGCCGTCCCGGTGGTGCTCCACCTCCTGGAGGCCCTGCCGTCGCTGCGCAAGGGCCTGGTCATGGTGCAGTCGGAGGTGGCCGACCGCCTGGCCGCCGGTCCCGGCTCCAAGGTGTACGGCGTTCCGTCGGTCAAGGCCGCCTGGTACGCGGACGTGCGCAGGGCGGGCCCCGTCGGCCGGTCGGTCTTCTGGCCCGCGCCCAATGTGGATTCCGGGCTGGTCTCCCTGGTCCGCCGCGACCCGCCCGCGGCGACGGCGTCGAGGGAAGAGGTGTTCGCGGTGATCGACGCGGCCTTCGCGCAGCGCCGCAAGACCCTGCGCGCGGCCCTGGCCTCGTGGGCGGGCAGCCCGGCCCAGGCGGAGGCCGCGCTCAGAGCCGCAGGGGTGGACCCTTCGGCGCGCGGCGAGCAACTCGACATCCAGGCCTTCGTCCGCATAGCCGAATCCGCCCCCTGATCGAACGCCTCGAGCATCTCCGTGTTCCCGAACCGCATCGGGGCGCGCCACGCTGGTTGAATCGCAGGGGTGGAGACAAGAACCCAGGGCCTGAACGATCTCGCTGATGTGGCTGAAGAATCCTCAGGCGGCTCGACGGACTCGTCGGCGCGGTGTGTCGTGATGATGTGCGGGATCGCGGGATCAGGCAAGTCGACCTATGCACAGGCGTTGGAGCGACGCGGCTATGTCAGGCTGTCGATCGATGAAGTGATCTGGTCCCGGTTCGGGCGCGATGCCGTCGAGTTCGATTCGGCAGAGTACGAAGGCCACAAGGCGGCTGCCGAGGAAGCGTTGAGGAAGCGGCTCGTAGACCTGATGAAAGCCGGCCAACCGGTGGTCTTGGACTACAGCTTCTGGCGCCGGACGACTCGTGATGACTACAAGGCCCTGATCGAGAGTCATGGGTGCCGGTGGAAACTGATCTATCTCAAGGCAAGCCCGGAGACGCTGCGCCAGCGGCTGGCGGTACGCAACAAGCTGCACGGGGCCAACTCTGTGACCGTGTCCGAGGATCTGCTCAACAGGTACCTGGCCGGATTTGAGGAGCCCGTCGACGAAGGGGAGCTCACGATCCCGCAGGACTGATGCGACAGGCGTACGACATCGTTCGTGAATGCGTCGGCAAGAGGCGACGTTCTTCGTGCCGGGGTGTGCGAACCTGCGGCAGTGCCTTTCCACAGCCCGCCTGCTGTCGCCACTCTTCATCCACAGAACCCCGCTCGGCCCCAGGTCCCCTCGCCCCGCCGGATCATCCTGGCCTCCCGCGAAGTCACGTACGAACCCGGGAGGCTCACATGCTCCGACGCATCGCTCTCATCTGGCTCGCCCTCGGCGGAGGCCTGTGCACCACGCTCGTCGCCGTCCCCGATCCCGCCCTGGCGCAGCTGAAACGCACCCCGACCAGAGGCGAGACGGCCGCCGCCGCGGCCCTCAGCCAGTTGGGCGTCTCCTTCTCGTGGGGAGGAGGCTCGGTCAAGGGCCCCACCATCGGCATCGGGCGAGGAGCCGCCACGACCGGCTTCGACTGCAGCGGCCTGACCCTTTACGCCTGGTCCAGAGCAGGGGTGCGGCTGAGCCACTACACCGGCGCCCAGTTCCGCCAGGGCCGCAGGATCCCGCTGAGCGCTCGCCGCCGAGGTGACCTGCTGTTCTTCGGCGGTGGTACGGGCGACCCCACCCACGTGGCCCTGTTCCTCGGCGGCGGCGTCATGATCCATGCTCCCAAGACGGGCGACGTGGTGCGCCGGGCCAACTTCCTCCGCTCGCCCTACTTCCGCTCCGCGTTCCGCGGCGCCGTGCGTCCGGGCTGACCGCTGGCGCCGGCCGCCGTGCCGAGCGAAGAGCCGACTGCTGGGTCGAGCGGGGTGCCGTGGCAAGGCCGCGACCGCGTCCACGAGGGCCGCGGCATCCGCCTCCAGGGCATGCCGGATCCCTCGGGCCGCGACGAACTCCGCCTCCGCGGTGTCGAGATCGCGCCCGCCGGCCCGCACGATCCGCTCCGGCGGCACCGCCACCTCCGGCACCAACCCTCCGGGGCCCTCTCCGGTGAGCGCGCGCAGCACCATCCCGTGATAAGCCCCGGAAGGCGACGACTCAGGCGTGTTGAGATCCCCATCAGAGTCTCCCGAGGGGACCGTCGACTTGAGGCGACGGGGGATCGGGAGCGGGAGGGCCGTCGATGCCTGTGCGTGCCCTGACCTGTCGGGTCCGCACATCAGGGATGTCCTTCCTGGTTTTGTCGGCGGCAGCCGGTATCGTGGCGTTGTCGTTACCGAATGTGATGGGAGGTGGGGTGTGCGCAGGTCGTTCCGGTTCCTGTTGCGTCCCACCGCCCGGCAGGCGGCGGCGCTGGCGGCGTGCCTGGAGGACCACCGGCAGCTCTACAACGCCGCTCTGGAGCACCGCCGCACCGCCTACGCCAGGGCGGGCGTGAGCGTCTGGTACGGCGATCAGTCGGCCGAGCTGAAACACATCCGCGCCGATGATGCGGACGGGCAGGCGCGTTGGTCGTTCTCGTCCCAGCAGGCCACCCTGCGACGGCTCGACAAGGCGTTCGCCGCGTTCTTCACGCGGGTCCGCGCGGGTCGCGCGCCGGGCTTCCCGCGGTTCAAGGGGCGTGGCCGGTTCGACACGGGCGAATGGCCGAAGGACGGCGACGGCTGCCGGTGGGATGCTCAGCCCGGCCACCCCACCACGACCTACGTGCGGCTGCAGGGTGTCGGGCATGTGCGCGTCCACCGGCACCGGCCCGTGCGCGGCCAGGTGAAGACGATCAGCGTCACGCGTGAAGGCTCGCGCTGGTTCGTGGTCCTGTCGTGCGACGACGTGCCCGCCGAGCCGCTGCCCGCCACCGGCGCGGTGGCCGGGATCGACATGGGCGTGGCCTCGCTCGTCACGACCAGCGACGGACAGCATCTGACCAACTCCCGTCACCTGGCCGCCTCCGCTGACCGGCTGGCCGCCGCGCAGCGGGCTCTGGCCCGCAAGGAACGGGGTTCCAAGCGGCGGCGTAAGGCGGTGGCCCGCGTGGCCGCGTTGCACGCCAGGGTGCGCAGGCAACGTCTGGACGGCGCGCACAAGGCCGCGCTCGCCCTGGTCCGCGCCTATGATGTGATCGTGCACGAGGACCTGCGGATCGCGAACATGACCCGCTCGGCGGCCGGCACGGTCGAAGTCCCCGGCCGGAATGTCGCGCAGAAGTCCGGCCTCAACCGGAGCATCCTGGACGCGGGCTGGGGGGTGTTCCTGACGATCCTGTCGTACAAGGCTGAAAGCGCCGGTCGCACGCTGATCGCGGTGAACCCCGCCGGCACCTCCCGCACCTGCGCCCGCTGCGGGCACAGCGCACGGGAGAACCGCGTCACCCAGGCCGGGTTCGCCTGTACGGCGTGCGGTCATACCGCGCACGCCGACGTCAACGCGGCGGTCAACATCTTGAGGGCAGGGCTTGCCCTTCGCCAGGCTGCGCAAGCGGCTTAGCGAGAAGCCACTCCCTTCAGGGAGCGGAGGAGTCACCTTCCGAGAACCGCATGTCAGGGCGGCGTGCCCCGATAACATCGAGTGTCCTTGACCCCGGCAAGTGATGAAAGTGGCAGAAGATCGATGAGTTCGGTGACCGTACGTGTGCCTGCGAAGGTCAACGTGCAACTTTCTGTCGGCCCGCTCAGGGAGGACGGCTTCCACGACCTGGTCAACGTCTTTCACGCCGTATCGATCTTCGATGAGGTGACGGCCAAGGAGTCCGAGGCGATCACGGTGTCGGTGCCGGGGAAGTGGTCCGGTCAGGTGCCGGTCGACGACGGCAACCTGGCGATCAGGGCTGCCCGCGCGCTCGCCAAACACGCGGGCCGCGGCTACGGCGCCGACCTGCTCATCCAGAAGGACATCCCGGTCGCCGGGGGGATGGCGGGCGGCAGCGCCGACGCGGCGGGCGCGCTGGTGGCCTGCAATGAGCTGTGGGGGATCGGGCTGCCCTTCGAAGACCTCATGGAGATCGCCGCCGACCTCGGCAGCGACGTGCCGTTCTCCCTGCTCGGGGGCACGGCGGTCGGCACGGGCCGCGGCGAGCAGCTGAGCGAGTTGCCCACCGGGGGCTTGTTCCACTGGGTGTTCGCGCTGGCGGACGGTGGGCTCTCCACGGCCAGCGTCTACGCGGAGTGCGACCGCCTCAGGGAGGCTTCGGCCGCCGAGGTGCCCTGGCCCCAGATCGACGACTCGCTGATGGAGGCTCTGGGCACCGGCGACGCCTACGCTCTGGGCGCCCACCTGAGCAACGACCTCCAGGAGGCCGCGCTCAGCCTCCGCCCGGAGCTCGCGCCGACCCTCGAAGCAGGGCGCCAGCACGGAGCGCTGGGGGCGATCGTCTCCGGCTCCGGTCCGACGTGTGCGTTCCTGGCCATCGACGCCCTGCACGCCCGCGATCTGGCCCGTGGCCTGACCACGACAGGCGCCGCCCACACCGCCGTCCCCGCCCACGGCCCCGTCGCCGGCGCCACCCTCCTCTGACCACCGCCGCCATCCAGTTTCCGTCCGAGGAACCGCCCTTCCGCCCTCCTTGTGGTGGCCGCCACCCCCTTCCGCTCCCGTACGGTGGCCGCTGCCACCGTTCGGCGACCGTCGCGCCGTTCACCGCCGGCCCGCCCGGGTGGCGGACCGCTCTTCGTTGTCGGCCGGCTTGCCACGAGCCGATACCCTGGGATTGCCATGAATCTGGTCAACCTTGAGTCGGTCTCCCATGCTTACGGGCCCAAGCCACTCCTCAGCGACGTCTCCCTGGGCGTGGAAGCGGGGGAGCGCATCGGGGTTGTCGGGCGCAACGGGGGCGGTAAGACGACGCTGCTGTCCGTCATCGCCGGGGCGGTGCGGCCGGACACCGGCCGGGTCACCCACAACCGCGGGCTCCGCGTGGGCTTCCTGTCGCAGCGCGACGAGCTCGACCCCGACGCTGCCGTGAAGGAGATCGTGCTCGGCGGGCTGGCGGAGCACGAGTGGGCCGGCGACCAGCGGGTTCGCGAGATCCTGGCCAACCTGATCGGCGACCTCGACCTGGATGCCAGGGCCGCCGATCTGTCCGGTGGCGAGCGCAGGCGTACGGCGCTGGCGCAGTTGCTGATCGACGACCACGACCTGGTCATGCTCGACGAGCCCACCAACCACCTCGACATCGAGGCGATCGCCTGGCTGGCCGGGCATCTGGCGGGCCGGAAGAGCGCGCTGGTGGTCGTGACGCACGACCGGTGGTTTCTCGACGCGGTGTCCACCCGCACGTGGGAAGTCGTGGACGGACGGGTCGAGCGGTATGAGGGCGGATATGCCGCTTACGTGCTGGCCAAGGCGGAGCGGGCACGGATCGCCCAGGCCGCCGAAGAGCGCCGCCAGAACCTCATGCGCAAGGAGATCGCGTGGCTGCGGCGCGGTCCGCCCGCCCGCACGTCGAAGCCGAAGTTCCGCATCGAGGCCGCCCAGGCGCTGATCGCGAACGAGCCGCCGGCGCGGGAGACCGTGGAGTTGATGCGGTTCGCCGCGGCCCGCCTCGGCAAGACGGTCTACGACCTCGACGACGTCACCCTCCACGCGGGCGGGCCGGGCAGCGGGCCGCTGGTGCTCGATCGCCTGACGTGGCAGTTCGGCCCGGGAGACCGGATCGGTCTGATCGGCGTCAACGGATCCGGCAAGTCGTCGGTGTTGCGGCTGCTCGCCGACACGGTCAAGCCCGACGAGGGCCGGGTGGTCAGGGGTAAGACGGTGCGCCTGGCGCACCTGTCGCAGGAGCTGGCCGAGCTCGACCCGCAGCGGCGGGTGCTGGAGTCGGTGGAGGAAATACGCAAATACCTCCAGGTCGGCAAGAAGGAATGGTCGGCGTCCCAGCTGCTCGAACGTCTGGGGTTCAAGGGCGAGGCGCAGTGGAAGGTCGTCGGCTCCCTTTCGGGTGGCGAGCGGCGACGGCTGCAGCTGCTCCGGCTCCTCATGGACGATCCCAACGTGCTGCTGCTCGACGAGCCCACCAACGATCTCGACATCGAGACGCTCAACGAGCTCGAAGACCTGCTGGACGGCTGGCCCGGCACGCTGATCCTGGTGAGCCACGACCGCTACTTCCTCGAGCGGGTGACCGATCGCTGCGTCGCGCTGCTGGGTGACGGGAAGCTGTCGCTGCTGCCCGGCGGGGTCGACGAATATCTCGAACGCCGCGCCGCCGGCACGGCCCTGACGGCTCGTGTGGCCGGCACCACCACGACGACCACCACGACCACGGGTCCCGGCGCCGCCGGCTCCCCTGCGTCGGATCCGGCCCCCGCTGCTCAGAGCGGGCTCTCGGCCAAGGAGGAGCGCGAGCTCCGCAAGGAGCTCAACCGCCTCGAACGCCAGCTCGACAAGCTGAGCGACCAGGAGTCCAGGTTGCACGCCGCGATGGCCGATGCGGCCACCGACTATGCCAGGCTGGGCAGCCTCGACGCCGAGCTCCGCGAGATCACCGCCCAGAAGGACACCATCGAAGCCGAGTGGCTGGAGACCGCCGACCGTCTCGGCGACTGACCTCACCACCTGGCGTTCTGGTGCCGCCATGGCGAAGCGGACGGTGAAGGGACGCTCGTGACGGCGAGTGCGCCGTTGGCCCTCACGACCGGCGCGTGACGGAGGGCCGCTGACGTCGGCGGGGCGGGTAACTCGGCTTGCCGTACAACAAGCTGGGGCGCGCGCGAGCCGACCCAGGTAGCGCCGCCGGCTCGACCCGCCACGGCGGGCGCTGAGCGGGTGGGCGGGGGACGGCGCTGCGGAGAGGGGCCGAGCGGGTGGAAGAGGGGTGAGGGGCCCGCCCGGGGGAGAGGTTCACGGCGGAGAGTCGAACGGGGTGAGGAGGGTGCGGAGGAGGGAGGCGAGGGCGCGCTGGTCGGTGGGGCCGAGGCCGGACAGGAGGTCGTGTTCGCGGCGGAGCAGGTCGGAGAAGGCGGCGTCGACGCGGGCGAGGCCGGTCTCGGTGAGGGAGACGAGCACGCCGCGCCGGTCTTCGGGGTCGGGGCGACGCCGCACGTGCCCGGCCTGTGCGAGGCGGTCGATGCGGTTGGTCATCGTGCCGGAGGTCACGAGCGTGGCCCGCAGCAGGGCGCCCGGGCTGAGTTCGTACGGTTTGCCGGCCCGCCGCAGCGCTGTCAGCACGTCGAACTCCCACGGCTCCAGGTCGTGTTCGGCGAACGCCGCCCGTCGAGCCCTGTCGAGATGCTTGGCCAGTCGTGACACCCTGGAGAGCACCTGGAGCGGTTCGACGTCGAGGTCGGGGCGCTCCGTCCGCCAAGCCGCGACGAGGCGGTCGACCTCGTCTCTAGCATCCTCGGTCATGACACAAGAGTGTACTGTCTTGACATCGAGATATCTCTCTCGATATCAATTATCTTCATGTCAAGAGATATGTGGGACCCTGTAACGTACGCCGTCTATGCGGACGAGCGGTCGAGGCCCTTCATCGAGCTGATCTCCAGGGTAGGGGCGGTCGATCCCGACTATGTCGTGGACGCCGGCTGCGGCAGCGGCGAGCTCACCGCCCAGCTGGGCGCTCGCTGGCCCGGCGCGACCGTGGAGGGTTTCGACTCCTCGCCCGCGATGATCTCCAAGGCGCGGCGGCTGGAGACGAAGGCCAGGTTCGCGGTCGCCGACGTGGCCATGTGGCGGCCCGACCGGTCGGTGGACGTGATCGTCTCCAACGCCGTGCTGCAGTGGGTGCCCGATCACCACTCCGTGCTGGAGCACTGGGTCGAGGAGCTGGCGCCGGGCGGCTGGCTGGCCTTCCAGGTGCCGGGCAACTTCGATGCGCCCAGCCATGTCGCGATCCGCGAGCTGTGTGCCTCCCGCGCCTGGTCCGACCGGCTCGGCGACGTGCTCAGGGGGAAGCCGGTCGACGAGCCCTTCGACTACCTCGACCTGCTCAACCAGGGCGGCTCTCAGGTCGACGCCTGGGAGACGACCTACATCCACGTGCTCCATGGCGAGAATCCGGTGCTCGACTGGGTGTCGGGCACCGCCCTGCGGCCGGTTTTCGACCGCCTCGCCCCGGACGAGCAGCGGCGGTTCAAGCGCGACCTCGCCCCGGCGCTCGCCGACGCCTATCCGGCCAGAAATTACGGCACACCCTTTCCGTTCAGAAGAATCTTCGTCGTGCTGCAGAAATGAGGCAGGGAAAATGATGATCAGAGCACTGCATCACGTTCAGCTCGCCGCGCCCGCGGGGAGCGAGCCGCTGCTGCGAGAGTTCTACGCGGGCGTGCTCGGCCTGGAGGAGGTGCCCAAGCCGCCCGAGCTGGCCAGGCGCGGCGGCGCGTGGTTCAGGGGCGAGGGCGTGGAGGTGCACCTCGGCATCGAGGACGGCTTCAGGCCCGCCCGTAAGGCCCACCCCGCGTTCCTGGTGGACGACATCGACGCCTACGCCGCGAAGATCCCCGGAGCCGTGCCGGACGACCTCTTTCCCGGCTTCCGCCGCATCTACGTCTCCGACCCGGTGGGCAACAGAATCGAGCTCCTGCAATTCGCCTGATGTTCACCTAAGGGTGGCATTATTGTCCTAAATCGGACTTTTGCGAGGCGTAGTGGGAATCGAGATCGAGGACAAGTTCGATGTCACCGCAGAGTACGAGATTCCGGACCTGAGTGGGCTGGCCGAGATCGTCGGTCCGAAGACTTACCAGCTCGTGGCGCTCTACTATGACACGCCCGATCTGCGGCTGGCCTCCCGGGGCGTCACCCTCAGACGACGACGAGGGGGCGCCGATTCCGGCTGGCACCTCAAGCTGCCCAAAGCCAAGGGCGCGCGCCAGGAGATCACCCGTCCCCTCACCCGCAGCACCAAGATTGTGCCGGCGGAGCTGGCCGAGCTCGTCCGCGCCTTCACCCGCGGCGCCGCGCTCCGGCCGGTCGCCCAGCTCGACACGCGCAGGAGCGTCACGGTCCTGTTCGACGGCGACACGAGGCTCGTCGAGGTCGCCGACGACCGCGTGAAGGGCACCGTCTTCGGCGTGGAGCCCATGGTCGTGCGGTGGCGCGAGGTCGAGGCCGAACTGCTCGAAGGCGGCGACAAGGCGCTGCTGGCCAAGGTCGGCAAGCGGCTCAGGAAGGCGGGCGCGACCCCGTCGGCCTCCTCCAGCAAGCTCGCCAAGCTCCTCGAACCCGCCCCGCTCCCCAAAGCCCCCACCGAGCCGGGCACGGCCGGCGAGATCGTCGTCGCCTACCTGGCCGGCCAGGTGGCCGCCCTCCTCTCGCAGGACCCCCGCGTACGCAGGGCGGAGGACGACGCGGTGCACCAGATGCGGGTGGCCGCCCGCAGGATGCGCAGCGCGCTCAAAGCGTTCAAGACCGTCGTGACCGGCACAGACCAGCTCCAGGACGAGCTGCGCTGGGTCGGCGCCGTCCTCGGCGAGGCCCGCGACCTGGAGGTCATCAGGGCCAGGTTCGGCAAGGCGCTGGACGGGCTGGCCCCCGAGCTGGTCACGGGCCCCATCCGGGCCCGGCTCGGCGCGGATCTGCTCGAACGCGAACAGGAGGCGTACGAGCGGATCAAGGAGGCGCTCAGCGGCGAACGCTACTACACCCTCCTCGACTCGCTCGATGCCCTCGTCTCCGTCCCGAAGCTGGGCAAGGCCGCGGCCAAGCCCGCGCAGAAGCGGCTCAGCGCCATCGCGGCGGCCAACTGGGACCGCGTGACCAGGGCGTACGACACCGCCCAGGCCATCGAGGACCCCGAACGCCGGGAGATCGCCATGCACGACGTGCGCAAGGCGGCCAAACGCGCTCGGTACACCGCGGAGGCGCTCCGTCCCACGCTGGGCGACACCATGGTCAAGCTCGCCGAACTCTCCGAGGGCATCCAGGAGATCCTGGGGACGCACCAGGACGGCGTGGTCGCGCAGGAGACCCTGGAGAAGGAGGCTGGGAAGGCCCGCCAGGCAGGCGAGGACACCTTCACGTACGGGCTGCTCGTCGGGCTCGAGCGCGGCACGGCCGAGCGGGCACACGCCGAGTTCCCCAAGGTCTGGGCACAGACCGTCGAAGCGGTGAACAAGGTTCTGTGACGACTCTTCCGGTCATCCCGTTCGCACGGAGCGGGCTGCTCGAGGTGCCGGCGGCCTGGTCCCGGCGTGTGCGGCATCCGCCGCCCGGCCGCCCGGCACTCTCACGCCGGGTAACGCTCGACGCCGACGACGTGCCCGCCGGTCCGGTGCAGCACGGCGAAGGCGCCCTTGCGCAGGTGCACGCTCCTGCCGCTGAGCGCCTCGATGAGCCCGGGCA
The DNA here is from genome assembly GCF_055586745.1 of Nonomuraea sp. NPDC049378. Taxonomy (NCBI): domain Bacteria; kingdom Bacillati; phylum Actinomycetota; class Actinomycetes; order Streptosporangiales; family Streptosporangiaceae; genus Nonomuraea; species Nonomuraea sp. NPDC049378. The sequence continues at coordinate 286,609 of NZ_JBVJHP010000009.1, read as the reverse complement.
GCACCTTCCCGTGGCTGCACACCGCCGCGGGCGCCGTGAGGTCGCCGACCAGGGCCGGGGTCTCGCGCGGGTCCTGGTCCTCCTCGCTGAGCAGCGGCTCGATCCGGATCGTCGCTCCGTACGGCAGCGCGTCCCGGTACGGCTCCACGGTCTGGACGCACCGGACGCTGGGGGAGCTCACGAGCAGCTCGGGCCGGTAGGCGGGCAGCGCGGTGGCCAGGCTCGCCGCCTGGGCACGCCCGGCGTCGTCGAGCGGGCGTTCCGCGTCCTCGCCCCGCCACTCACTCCTGGAGCCGGCCGAGCCGTGCCGGACGAGGACGAGGGGCGTGGTCTCCAGGGGAGCGGCGGCCAGCGCCCGCAGCAGTCCCGCGTCCCACTCGTACGTCAGCAGCCGCCTGGCCTCGTCCACCGGCAGCCAGCGCAGCTCGTCCACCTCGTCGCCGGGCACGAACCCGTCGTCGGCGACCACCCTGCCCGCCCAGTAGTCCACCCGCTTGAGCCGCTCGGACCTGAGGTAGTGGATGGGGGGCAGCGCGCGGCCGAGCACGACCGTCATGCCGGTCTCCTCGCGCACCTCGCGCAGGGCGGCGGCGATCACGTGCTCGCCGGACTTCAGCTTGCCCTTGGGGAAGGTCCAGTCGTCGTAGGCGGGACGGTGGATGACGGCCACGTCGGGGCTGCTCTCCTCGCCCCTCCAGACCACGGCCCCGGCCGCGCGGAGCAGGTCAGTCATCAACGGTCCTCCAGCGGCGGGTGCCGATGAGGTGGCTCTGCAGGTCCTCACCCGGGTGGCGGACCCATGCGCCGTCGGAGCCGAGCCACCACGAGTTGGTCGTCTCGGCCATGACCCGGTCCATCAGCTCGACGAGGTACGTCTTGTGCTGCTGGGATGTCACCTTGACCAGGGCTTCGACGCGGCGGTCCAGGTTTCTGCGCATCAGGTCGGCGCTGCCGATCCAGACCTCGGGCCGGCGGCCGAGGCCGAACTCGTACACCCGGGAGTGCTCCAAAAAGCGCCCCAAGACCGATCTTACGCGGATATTTTCGGACAAATCTGGAATCCCTGGCCGGAGCGTGCAGATGCCCCGCACCCAGAGATCCACCGGCACGCCGGCCCTGGACGCCCGGTAGAGCGCGTCGATGATCGGCTCGTCCACCAGCGAGTTCGTCTTGATCCTGATCCTGGCCGGGCGCCCGGCCAGCTGATGGGCGATCTCCCGCTCGATCCTGGCCAGCAGCCCGCTGCGCATGGAGTGGGGCGCGACCAGCAGCCGCCGGTAGGCGGAGTGGTTGGAGTAGCCGGTCAGGTGGATGAACAGGTCGGTGACGTCCTCGCCGACCAGCGGGTCCGCGGTGAGCAGGCCGAAGTCCTCGTACTGGCGGGCGGTCTTGGGGTTGTAGTTGCCGGTGCCGATGTGGCAGTAGCGGCGCAGCTCGCCCGAGATCTCCTGGCGGATCACCAGCGCCAGCTTGCAGTGCGTCTTCAGCCCGACCACGCCGTAGACGACGTGGCAGCCGGCGCGTTCGAGCTTGCGGGCCCAGGAGATGTTGGCGTGCTCGTCGAAGCGGGCCTTGATCTCCACGACCACCACGACCTGCTTGCCCGCCTCCGCCGCGTCGATCAGCGCGTCCACGATGGGCGACTCGCCGCTGGTGCGGTAGAGGGTCTGCTTGATGGCCAGGACGCGGGGGTCGGCCGCGGCGACCTCGATGAAGCGCTGCACGCTGGTGGCGAACGAGTCGTACGGGTGGTGCAGCAGCACGTCGCGCTCGCGCAGGATCGTGAAGACGTCGTCCTCGGCGTTGATCACTTCGGCGGGCACGAACGGCCGGTAGCCGAGCTCGCCGCGGTCGAGGTCGGCGATGGCGTGCAGGCCGCTCAGGTCGAGCGGCCCCGGCAGCCGGTAGATCTCGTGGGGCGCGAGCTCCAGCTCCTCCACGAGCGGCGCCAGCACCTCGGGCGTGATCGTGTCCTCGACCTCGAGCCGCACCGGCGGGCCGAAGCGCCGCTTGAGCAGCTCTTTCTCCAGGGCCTGCATGAGGTTCTCCGTGACGTCCTCGTCCACGTCGAGATCCTCGTTCCTGGTCACGCGGAAGACGTGGTGCTGGAGGATCTCCATGCCCTTGAAGAGCTGGCCGAGATGCGCCGCGATGACGTCCTCCAGCGGCACGAAGCGGTCCTTGGACGCGGGGACGAACCGCGGCAACTGCGACGGGACCTTGACCCGCGCGAACACGGTGTGATCGGTCGACGGGTTGCGCACCAGGACGGCCAGATTCAGGCTGAGCCCTGAAATATAGGGAAAAGGATGGGCGGGGTCGACGGCCAGCGGCGTCAACACCGGCCTGATCCGCTCCCTGAACAGCTTGCGCAGCTCCGTGCGCTCCTCCCGGCACAGGTCGTCCCACCTGACGATCTCGATGCCCTCGCCCGCCAGCCGCGGGAGGATGTGGTGGTGGAAGGCCGCCGCGTGCCGTCTGGCCAGCTCGTCGGCGACCGTGCCGATCCTGGCCAGCTCCTCACGGGGCTTGAGGCCGCTCTTGGTCCGCAGCAGCAGGCCGGTGGCCATCCGCCGTTTCAGCCCGGCCACCCGTACGCGGAAGAACTCGTCGAGGTTGCTCGCGAAGATCGCCAGGAAGCGCACCCGTTCCAGCAGCGGCACCGAGGCGTCCTCGGCCAGTTCGAGCACGCGCTCGTTGAACTGGAGCCAGCTCTCCTCGCGGTTGAGAAATCGTTCCTGGGGGAGGGGCAGGTCGTTGGCGGGGTGAAACGCTTCCGCGGACATATGGGGTATATTGCCCCGATTAATTGAACAGAACGTTAACGTCGTCGCAACGGCTCACCCTCATCGGTCAGCCCTGCTCAACCCCATCGTCATCCGTGATGACCTGCACGTTCAAGAGGTCACTCCGGGTGATCCACGTGACCGAGACGCGCCGCGCGCTCCGCCAGGCGGGCCTCGCGCTGGCGGATCTTCTCCTCCCGTTCGCGCGCCTTCTCGGCCTCCTTCAGCAGCCGCTCGCGCTCCTTCAACTCGCGCACCCTGGCCTTCTCGGCCTCTTTGAGCTCGCGCTGGCGGAGCTTCTCGGCCTCCTTGAGCTCCTTCTCGCGCGCCTTCTCCAGCTCGCGCAGCTCCTTCTCGCTGGCGCGCGCCTTGACCGGCGGCGTCAGCTGGCGGGTCGTGAGGCTGATGGCCGGGCTGGGGTTGAGCCCCGTAAGACCGTTCCACGCCAGGTTGACCAGATGAGCGGCCACCTCCTCGCGCCCCGGCTTGCGCACGTCGAGCCACCACTGCCCGGTCAGCGCCACCATGCCGACCAGCATCTGCGCGTACATCGGCGCGAGCTTGGGCTCGTAGCCGCGGGCGGCGAACTCGTCGGCGAGGACGTCCTCCACCTGGCTCGCGATCTCGCTGATGAGGCTCGCGAACGTGCCCGTGCCCGAAGCGGCGTGGGAGTCGCGCACGAGAATGCGGAAGCCCTCGCTGCTCTCCTCGATGTACTGCAGCAGGGCCAGTGCGGCCCGCTCCAGCTTGATGAGGGAGTGGGAGGCGGCGAGGGCTTCAGTGATCATGCCGAGCAGCTTCTGCATCTCGCGGTCGACCACGACCGCGTAGACGCCTTCCTTGCCGCCGAAATGTTCGTAGACCACGGGTTTGGACACCTGCGCGGTAGCGGCGATCTCTTCGATAGAGGTCCCGTCGAACCCCTTCTCAGCGAAGAGCGTGCGGCTGATGCGGACCAGCTGCTCTCTTCGCTCGCTACCGGACATGCGCCTGCGGGATCGGGGTTCCGTCACGGTCTCCATAATGACGGCCACGGCAGTGTGGCCGCCCTTCGGCTGTTCGGCGTCAGGCAATGCGTTTCGCCGCCAGCCGCTCCGGAGTAGGCCAGCGTACGTCGTACACCCAGCCCAGCCGCTCGAAGATGCGGATGAGGCCGGCGCTCAGGTCGATCTGGCCCTTGAGCGCGCCGTGCCTGGCGCAGGTCGGGTCGGAGTGGTGCAGGTTGTGCCACGACTCGCCGAAGGACGGGATGGCCAGCCACCACACGTTGCGCGACTTGTCACGCACCTGGAAGTCCTCCTCGCCGAAGACGTGGCAGATGGAGTTGATGGACCAGGTGACGTGGTGCAGCAGGCCGATGCGGACGAGCGAGCCCCAGAACAGCGCGGTCAGCGCGCCCTGCCAGGACCAGGTGACGAGCAGACCGAGCAGGCCGGGAAGGAGGATCGAGACGAGGGCCAGCGGGCCGAACCACTTGTGCAGCTTGATGACGTCGGGGTCCTTGCACAGGTCGGGGGCGTACTTCTCCCTGTTCGTACGCTCGCTCTCGAACAGCCAGCCCATGTGGGCGTAGAGCAGGCCCTTGGTCATGTTCTTGAATCCGGGGCCGAAGCGCCACGGCGAGTGCGGGTCGCCCTCCTTGTCGGAGAACTTGTGGTGCTTGCGGTGGGTGGCGACCCAGTCGAGGACCGACATCTCCAGCGACAGGCTGCCGGCGATGCCCATCGCGATCTTGAGCGGCCGCTTGGCCTTGAACGATCCGTGCGTGAAGTAGCGGTGCAGGCCGACGGTGACGCCGAGCCCCGAGACGACGTAGAAGACGAGGGCGATGATCACGTCCGTCCATCCGAGGCCCCAGCCCCAGGCCAGCGGTACGGCCGCCGCGATCGCCACGAGGGGGAGCCCGACGACGAGGGTGAAGGTGACGAGTTCGGTCTTCGACCGTGGTTCTGGTTCGAAGTCCGGCTTCGGGGCAGGGGTGGAACGTTCGGTGGTAACGGTCATGGGCGACCTCCAAGTGCCTGTATAGGGACGAATGTCCGGCTACGCCACCGTAACCTACGCCAGCGTAAGTTAGGAAGACCTAAGCCGGGAATATGGCGAAGGTGACGATCCGCTGGGCAAGGTGGGTGGGGTTCATGCCTTGCGACTTCTTGGCTGGTCTGTTAAGGGTGGGGCGTATCCGTATCGTCGCTCTCACCTGGGCGGATCATCCGCCACGCGGAGCCGGGGCGTAATTTCGGGCGCGCGCGCACGTGCGGGCTCGGTATCGTAGGGATGTGTCGGACGCCACGTGTCCGATCTGTCCCGGATCGTCTAATCGGCAGGACAAGTGGTTTTGGTCCACTTTGTAGGGGTTCGAGTCCTCTTCCGGGAGCTTAGAGGTGATCCCCCCGCTGAGCGTCCGGGCTGAGGCCAGGTATCCTCACGGTGTCGGGAGGGTGTCGGTGCGGTAGCCGCACCGTACAACCCTGATCCGTCCAGCCACAGGGAGCCTCAGTCCGTGAGTGTGCCGCGCCCGGCAGCCGTCATCGTCCTCGCCGCGGGCGAGGGCACCCGGATGAAAAGCCAGACCCCGAAAGTCCTGCACGAGTTGTGCGGCCGCGCGCTGCTCGACCACATGCTCGCCGCCGCCCGCGATCTCGGCCCCGAGCGGCTCATCGTGGTGATCGGCCACGCGCTCGAACGCATGCGCGGCCACCTGGCGGCCACCAGCCCCGACGCGCGCGCCGTCGTCCAGAACGAGCAGCGTGGCACCGGCCACGCCGTGCGCACCGTCCTCGAAGAGGTCGGCACGATCTCCGGCACGGTCCTGGTCACCTACGGCGACGTGCCGCTGCTGCGCCCCCAGACCCTCGCCACGCTGCTCGAACGGCACGACGCCGACGGCAACGCGGTCACCGTGCTGACGGCCGAGGTGCCCGACCCGACCGGCTACGGGCGGATCATCCGTGACGATTCCGGCGCCGTGCTGGAGATCGTCGAGGAGAAGGACGCCGACGCCGGGCAGCGCGCCGTCAAGGAGATGAACTCCGGGATCTACGCCTTCGACGGCGAGCTGCTGGCCGACGCCGTCAAGCGGGTGTCCGCCGACAACGCCCAGGGCGAGGAATACCTCACCGACGTGCTGGCCATCCTGCGCGGCGACGGCCACCGGGTCGGCGCGTGCGTGGCCGGCGACTTCGTCGAGGTCGAGGGCGTCAACGACCGCGTCCAGCTGGCCGCCGCCCGCCAGGTGCTCAACCGGCGGCTGCTGGAGGCCCACATGCGCGCCGGCGTCACGATCATCGACCCGGCCGGCACCTGGATCGACGTGAGCGTACGCATCGCGCCCGACTCGGTGATCCACCCGGGCACCCAGCTCCACGGCGACACCGTCATCGAGGCGGGCGCCGAGATCGGCCCCGCCACCACGCTCACCAGCACCCGGGTCGGGGCGGGTGCGACCGTCCGCAACGCGGTCTGCGACCACGCCGACATCGGGCCGGAGGCCAACGTCGGCCCCTACGCCTACCTCCGCCCCGGCACGGTGATCGGCCGCGGATCGAAGGCCGGCACCTTCGTCGAGATGAAGAACACCAAGGTCGGCGAGCGTTCCAAGGTGCCGCACCTGTCCTACGCCGGTGACGCCACGATCGGCGACGACGTCAACATCGGCGCCTCCACCGTCTTCGTCAACTACGACGGGGTCGACAAGCACCACACCACCGTGCGCGACGGCGCGTTCGTCGGCTGCGACACCATGCTCGTCGCCCCCGTGACCGTCGGCGACGGCGCCTACACGGCGGCGGGCTCGGTGATCGCCGACGACGTCCCGCCGGGCGCGATCGGCGTGGCACGGGCGCGGCAGCGCAACATCGAGAAATGGGTCCTGCGCAGGCGCGCGGGCACCAAGTCGGCCGCGGCCGCCCAGCGGGCGCTGGCCGAGCGGGATCAGGAGAAAGAAGCATGACCGAGCTTGCCGAGGTCATCGAGCAGCACGGCACCGTGGTCGTGAGAGTGACGAAGGGGGTCTCATGACCAGCATCAAGCAGCCGGGCGAGAAGAATCTCATGCTCTTCTCCGGCCGGGCCTACCCCGAACTGGCCGAAGAGGTGGCCGAGCACGTCGGCGTCTCCCTCACGCCCACCAAACTCATCGACTTCGCCAACGGCGAGATCTACGCCCGCTACCTCGAGTCCGTACGCGGCTGCGACGCCTTCGTCATCCAGAGCCACACCGGGCCCATCAATCAGTGGATCATGGAACAGCTCATCATGGTCGACGCGCTGAAGCGGGCCTCCGCCAAGCGCATCACCGTGGTCATGCCGTTCTTCGGCTACGCACGCCAGGACAAGAAGGGCCGCGGCCGCGAGCCCATCACGGCCAGGCTGATGGCCGACCTGTTCAAGACCGCCGGCGCCGACCGCCTCATGTCGATCGACCTGCACACCTCGCAGATCCAGGGCTTCTTCGACGGCCCGGTCGACCACCTGTTCGCCATGCCGGTGCTGGAAAACTACCTGAAGAACAAACTCGACCTGGCCAACACCACCATCGTCTCGCCCGACACCGGCCGGGTCCGCCTGTCGGAGCGCTGGGCCGACACGCTCGGCACGCCGCTGGCGTTCATCCACAAGCGGCGCGACCTCGACGTGGCCAACTCGGTCAAGGTCAACGAAGTCGTCGGCACCGTACGCGGCCGCACCTGTGTGCTGATCGACGACATGATCGACACCGCGGGCACGATCTGCAAGGCCGCCGACGCCCTCTACGAGCAGGGCGCCACCAACGTCATCGCCGCCGCCACCCACGCGGTCTTCTCCGAGCCGGCGGTCGACCGGCTGAAGAACTCCCGCATCAGCGAGGTGATCGTCACCAACACCCTGCCGCTGTCGGCGGCCAACAGGTTCGACAAGCTGACCGTCCTGACGATTGCGCCGCTCATCGCGCGCGCCATCACCGAGATCTTCAAGGACGGCTCCGTCACGAGCCTGTTCGAGGGTGACACGTGATCGAGCGGGACGGATGAAGGCTGGTCAGCCGGAGGCCGGCCGGCCGGTAGACTATGAGGGTTGCGCTCGTAACGCCTTCCGCTAGGGCGGGTGAGGGGGAGCGCTCACCGATCCGATGAAGCATCCCTAGGAGATGTCGTGGCTGAAGTACGTATCGCCGCCGAGCAGCGCACCGCGTTCGGCAAGGGCGCCGCCCGCAAGATCCGTCGCGCGGACAAGGTGCCCGCCGTTCTCTACGGGCACGGCACCGACCCCAAGCACCTGACCCTGCCCGGCCACGAGGTGCTGCTCGCGCTCCGCACGGCCAACGTGCTGATCCGCCTCGAGGGTGAGGGCATCGACGAGCTGGCGCTGCCCAAGGGCGTGCAGCGCGACCCGATCAAGGGCTTCGTCGAGCACGTCGACCTGCTCCTGGTCAAGAAGGGCGAGAAGGTCACCGTCGAGATCCCGGTCACCGCCGTCGGCGACGTCCACCCCGACGGCCTGCTCGACCAGCAGCTCGTCTCCATCGCCGTCGAGGCCGAGGCCACCCACATCCCGACCGGTGTCGAGGTCGACGTCGAGGGCCTGGAGGTGGGCAAGGTGATCACCGCCGCCGACCTCCCGCTGCCGCAGGGCACCACGCTGTCCGCCGACGCCGACGTCGTGGTCCTCCACGTCATCAACAAGCCGGTCGAGGCTGCGGAGGAGGGCGCCGAGGCCGAGGGCGAGGTCGCCGAGGCTCCCGAGGGCGCCGAGGCCTCCGCCGAATAACGGTCATCCGGGCAACGGGGCGGCTTCGCACGAGCCGCTCCGTTGCGCTATGAGGGGATCACATGGATCGCTGGCTGATCGCCGGGCTGGGCAATCCAGGGCCCGAATACGCGGGCAACCGGCACAATGCGGGCTTCATGGTGCTCGACGAGCTGGCCGCCAGGGCCGGCGGGCGGTTCAAGGCGCACAAGAGCCGGGCCGAGGTCTGCGAGACCCGCGAGGCCGTCCTCGCCAAGCCCTTGACCTACATGAACCTCTCCGGCGGGCCCGTCAAGGCGCTCTCCGACTTCTACAAGATCGGCGTCGACCGGCTGATCGTCGTCCACGACGAGCTCGACGTCCCCTACGGCGCGCTGCGGGCGAAGCTCGGCGGCGGCGACAACGGCCACAACGGCCTCAAGTCGATCACCAAGGTCCTCGGCACCCGCGACTACCTGCGGGTGCGGTTCGGCATCGGACGCCCGCCCGGCCGCATGGACCCTGCCTCCTACGTGCTCAGAGACTTCGCCACCGCCGATCGTAAAGACCTGCCCTTCCTCGTCGACCGGGCGGCCGACGTGGTGGAGTCGTTGATGGCCCGAGGCCTCGAGGCCACCCAGAACGATTTCCATCGGGCTGATCTGCACATTTCCGGCCCACCTCGCTGATCGCCGCATAGAGCCGTTCGCCGGTTCCTCCAGCTTCCCCGCCGCTACGATCTGTGACTGTCCGTACGGGAATGGTCACCGGGGAGGCGCGTGTGCGCGGTGAAGGGCTCATGGCCGTCGCCGGAAACGGTCATGCCGTCTCCTGGGGGGTCGGGCCGCGCGTGCCCTCCTGGGTGCGCTCCTACCAGGTGCGGGCCGTGCTGGCCGACCTGTGCGGGGCGGGCGCCGCGGCCACGATCGCCTTCACGATCAGGTTCGGCGGGCTCACCCCCTACGTGCTGCCGTACCTCCTGGTCAGCATGGCCCTGCCGGTGGTGTGGTGCTGCGCGGTGGCGCTCAACAGGGCCTACGAGCCGCGCATGCTGGGCGTCGGCTCCGAGGAGTTCCGCAGGATCCTGCAGGCGGGCGTGGCGCTGACCGCGGGCACCGCCATCGGCTCCTACGTGACCAAGACCGACGTCGCCCGCGGCTACGTCGTGCTGGCACTGCCCCTGGTCACCCTCTTCACGCTGGTGCTCCGCTACGGCCTGCGGCGCTCGCTGCACCGGCGCAGGGCGGCGGGCGGGTGCATGCGCCGGGTGGTCGCGGTCGGCCACCCTGTCGCGATCGCCGAACTGGTGCGGCTCTTCCGCAGGGAACGCCATCACGGCATGGACGTCGTGGCGGCCTGCCTGCCCGGCGGACGTGCCGGCGACAACGTGGGCGAGGTGCCGGTCGCCGGCGACCTCAGCGACGTGCCGATCGCGGTCGGCCAGTACACCGCCGACACCGTGGCCGTCCTGGCCTGCCCCGAGATGGACGGCCAGGCGCTGCGCCGGCTGGCCTGGCGGCTGGAGCGCACCCACACCGAGCTCGTGGTGGCCCCCGCGCTGATGGACGTCGCCGGCCCGCGCACCACGATCAGGCCCGTCGCCGGGCTGCCGCTGCTGCACGTGGAGCATCCCGAGCTCACCGGGGCCAGGCAACTGGTCAAGAACGTCTTCGACCGGCTGGTCGCGGCCGCCCTGCTCGTGCTGCTGGCGCCCGTGCTGGTGGTGCTGGCGATCGCCGTCCGCGTGACGAGCCCGGGGCCCGCGCTGTTCCGGCAGACCCGGGTCGGCAAGGGCGGGAAGGTGTTCACCATCGTGAAGTTCCGCACCATGCGGCGCGGCGCGGAACGGCAGAAGATCACACTGGTCAGCGACCGCGACGGGCTGCTGTTCAAGATGCGCAACGATCCGCGGGTCACGCCGCTCGGGGCGCTGATGCGCCGCCACTCGCTCGACGAGCTGCCCCAGCTCATCAACGTCGTACGCGGTCACATGTCGCTCGTCGGCCCCCGCCCGCCGCTGCCCGAGGAGGTGGCGCGCTACGGTGACGACGTGCGCAGAAGACTCCTCGTACGCCCTGGGCTGACCGGGCTGTGGCAGGTCAACGGTAGATCTGACCTATCGTGGGAGGAATCCGTCCGTCTAGACCTGCGTTACGTCGAGAACTGGTCCCTCACTCTGGACCTCCAGATCCTGTGGAAGACTTGGTCGGCCGTCGCCCGCGGGCAAGGAGCTTATTGATGACGATTCGCGACGATCACGCCCTCGCCGCTGACCTGGCCACCGAGGCCGGCGAACGGCTGCTGGGGGTCCGCGAGCGCACCGGGTTCGACGACCCCGCCGCGCTGCGGGCCGAGGGCGATCGCGCCGCCCACGTCCTGCTCATGGAGTCGCTGGCCAGGCTGCGGCCGAGCGACTGCGTGCTGTCGGAGGAGGCCACTCGCGAGGAGCGCCTCGACCCGCGCCGCCTCACCGCCGACCGGGTGTGGATCGTCGATCCTCTGGACGGCACCCGCGAGTTCTCGGAGCGGCGAGCAGGCCCCGGAGGCGGCAGCTTGCGTGACCACGAAGGGGCCGTGGGGAGCGCGACCATGGGCACTGAGCGGCGAGCAGGCCCCGGAGGCGGCAGCTCGCGTGACCACGAAGGGGCCGTGGGGAGCGCGACCATGGGTGCGGAGGGCCGGTCGGACTGGGCTGTGCACGTGGCGTTGTGGGAGCGCGGCAGGCTGACCGCGGGCGCCGTGGCGCTGCCCGCCCAGGGCCGTACGCTGACGACCGCCGACCCGCCCAAGCCTCCCGCACACGAGAAGGGGCGTTTCCGCATCGCGGTGAGCCGCACCCGGCCGCCCGAGTTCGTCCAGAAGCTGGCCTACCTGGTCGGCGCCGATCTCGTGCCGATCGGATCGGCGGGGGCGAAGATCTCGGCGGTGCTCACCGGCGAGGTCGAGGCGTACGTACACGCCGGGGGCCAGTACGAGTGGGATTCCGCCGCGCCGGTCGCCGTCGCCCTGGCCGCAGGGGTTCACGCGAGCCGCATCGACGGCTCCGAGCTGATCTACAACCAAGCCGACCCGTCCCTACCCGATATCCTGGTTTCCCTACCCGATCTGGCGGCATCCCTGCTGGCCGGGATCCGGGACCTGCACCGCTGACCTCCGGAGGAAGCTTCCATGCTCCAGCGCGACTACACGACGTCGCAGCTCGACGTGCTCGAGGCAGAGGCCATTCACATCATGCGTGAGGTGGCCGCCGAGTTCGAGCGCCCCTGTCTGCTCTTCTCCGGAGGCAAGGACTCGATCGTCATGCTCCGCATCGCGGAGAAGGCGTTCTGGCCCGCGCCCATCCCGTTCCCGCTCATGCACGTCGACACCGGCCACAACTTCGACGAGGTCATCGAGTTCCGTGACCGCCGCACCGCCGAGCTCGGCGCGCGCCTGATCGTGGCCAGCGTGCAGGAGTCGATCGACCAGGGCAGGGTCGTCGAGCAGACGGGCCGGCGCGCCTCGCGCAACCGCCTGCAGACCACCACGCTGCTCGACGCGATCGAGGCGCACGAGTTCGACGCCGTGTTCGGCGGAGCCAGGCGCGACGAGGAGAAGGCCAGGGCCAAGGAGCGGGTGTTCTCCTTCCGCGACGACTTCGGCCAGTGGGATCCGAAGAACCAGCGCCCCGAGCTGTGGAACCTCTACAACGCCCGCATCCGCAAGGGCGAGCACATCCGTGTCTTCCCGCTGTCCAACTGGACCGAGCTCGACGTCTGGGACTACATCAGGCGCGAGGGCATCGAGATTCCCTCCATCTACTTCGCCCACACCCGCAAGGTGTTCGAGCGCGACGGCATGCTGCTGCCCGACGCCGACGTCGTCCAGCGCGGCGACGACGAGCCGCTGTACGAAGCGGTGGTGCGCTACCGCACCGTGGGCGACATGACCTGCACGGGCGCCGTGCAGTCCCCGGCCACCACGGTCGAGGAGATCATCGAGGAGATCGCGGCCACCCGGATCACCGAGCGCGGCGCCACCAGGGCCGACGACCGGGCGTCCGAGGCCGCCATGGAGGACAGGAAGAGAGAGGGCTACTTCTGATGGACATTCTTCGCTTTGCCACTGCGGGGAGCGTCGACGACGGCAAGTCCACCCTCATCGGACGGTTGCTCTACGACTCCAAGGCGATCTTCGAGGACCAGCTCGAGGCCGTCGAGCGCACCTCGCGTGACCGCGGCACCGAATACACCGACCTGTCGCTGCTGACCGACGGGCTGCGGGCCGAGCGCGAGCAGGGCATCACGATCGACGTGGCCTATCGCTATTTCGCGACACCGCGCCGCAAGTTCATCATCGCCGACACGCCCGGCCACATCCAGTACACCCGCAACATGGTCACCGGCGCCTCCACAGCAGACCTGGCGATCATCCTCATCGACGCCCGCAAGGGGGTGCTGGAGCAGTCGCGGCGCCACGCGTTCCTGGCCTCGCTGCTGCGCGTGCCGCACCTGGTGCTCGCCGTCAACAAGATGGACCTGGTCGACTACTCGCAGGAGCGGTTCGAGGAGATCAGGGAGGAATTCACCTCGTTCGCGTCCAAGCTGAACGTCGGCGACCTCACCTTCATCCCGATCTCCGCGCTCAACGGCGACAACGTGGTCTCCCGCTCGGAGAACATGCCCTGGTATCTCGGCACGTCGCTGCTGCACCACCTGGAGAACGTGCACATCGCCTCCGACCGCAACCTGACCGACGTGCGCTTCCCCGTCCAGTACGTGATCCGCCCGCAGCGGGCCACCGACCACGCCTTCCACGACTACCGCGGCTACGCCGGCCAGGTGGCGGGCGGGGTGCTCAAGCCGGGCGACGAGGTGATGCACCTGCCCTCGGGGCTCACCACGCGGATCGCGTCGATCGACACGTTCGACGGTCCGGTGGAGGAGGCGTTCTCGCCCATGTCGGTGACGCTGCGCTTCGAGGACGACCTCGACATCTCGCGCGGCGACATGATCGCCAGGCCCAACAACCAGCCGCACGTCGCGCAGGAGCTGGAGGCGATGATCTGCTGGATGGCCGACGGCATCAAGCTGACGCCCCGCACCAAGCTGACGATCAAGCACACCACCCGTACGGCGCGCGCCCTGGTGCGCGACCTGCACTACCGGCTCGACGTCAACACGCTGCACCGGGACGAAGAGGCCACGTCGCTCGGACTCAACGAGATCGGGCGGGTGTCGCTGCGGGTCACCCAGCCGCTGTTCGTGGACGACTACTCCCGCAACCGGATGACCGGCGGCTTCATCCTCGTAGACGAGGCCACGAACGGCACGGTCGCCGCCGGCATGGTCATGGACGCGCACTGAGGTAGATCTTTTGGCGAATCCGTGACCATCTGATTACGCTCCGCGCTAGGGTCTTCGCGTTCCGTGTTGGCGACGCGAAGGCCCTTTTCCGTGACCGACCACCCACCCACCCGGGTCATCTACCTGGGAGGCCTCGGCCGCAGCGGCACCACGCTGCTGGAAAGGCTGCTGGGCGAGCTGCCCGGCGTGGTGGCGCTGGGAGAGGTGGTGCACCTCTGGGAGAGGGGCGTCCTCGCGCAGGAGCTCTGCGGGTGCGGTGCGGCCTTCCCGGCCTGCGCCTTCTGGCGTGCGGTCGGTGAGCGGGCGTTCGGTGGCTGGACCACGTCAGTGGCCGGAAGGGTCCTGACGTTGCGGCGCCGGGTCGACCGCACCCGCAGGATCCCCCGCATCGCGCATCCCGACCTGGCCGAATACGCGCGGGCGTACCAGACGCTCTACTCCGCCGCGGGCGCGCCTGTCGTGATCGACTCCAGCAAGCACGCGTCCCTGGCCTGCTGCCTGGTCGCCGCGGGCGTGGACGTGTCGATCGTCCACGTGGTCCGAGACCCGCGCGCCGTCGCCCACTCCTGGGGCAGGACCGTCGAGCGCCCCGAGGACGGGCGTCCCATGACCCGCTGGGGCCCCGCCAGAGCGGCCGTCCACTGGACGGCCCAGAACGCCGCGCTCGAGCTGCTCGCCGGGCGCGGGGCGCGGGTGATCCGCGTCCGCTACGAAGACCTCGTGGCCGCGCCCGTGGCCACGCTCACCCGCCTGGCCCACGGCCTCGGCCTGGCCGCGGCGGACCTGCCGTTCATCGACGGCTCGACCGCCTGGCTCGGCCCCTCCCACACGGCCTCCGGCAACCCGATGCGCTTCCGCGTGGGGCGGGTGGAGCTCCGGCGGGACGACGCCTGGGTGTCAGGGCTGGCGGGCCGCGACCGGCGCGCAGTCGACCTGCTCACCTGGCCGCTCAGGGCCCGGTACGGCTATCGGAGCGCGGCATGACCCCATCCGTCGGCGTGGTGATCCCGACCCGCGGCAACCGCCCCGCCCAGCTGCGCGAGGCCGTGGCAGCGGTCCTCGCCCAGGACCATCCCGGCGGGCTCCGCGTGGTCGTGGTGGCCGACACCCCTGACGCCGAGCCGGCCGCCGCGGCCCGCGACGTCGCCGAGCAGGTGGCCGACGTGGCCTCTCCTGACCGGCCCGCACGGCTGCGGGTCATGCCCAACCTGCTCACCCCCGGGCTCCCAGGGGCACGGAACACCGGGATCGCGGCGTGCGACACCGACCTCGTCGCGTTCTGCGACGACGACGACGTGTGGCTGCCCGGCAAGCTCGCCGCGCAGGTGCGGGCGCTGCGCGACGGCGGCGAGTTCGCCAGCTGCGGCATCGAGGTCGAATACGCCGGCCGTCGCGTGATCCGCCTCGCCGGCGCCTCGACGGTGACGGCCGGCGACCTGGTCCGTTCGCGGATGGTGATGGTGCACTCGTCGACGTTCCTGTTCGAGCGCGGCTCGTTGTGGGTGGACGAGAGCGCCCCCGCCGGGCAGAACGAAGACTGGGACCTCGCCCTGCGCGCCGCCAGGCGCCGGCCGATCGTGCAGGTCGACCGTCCGCTGGTCCGGGTGCGATGGGGCGGATCCCACTACGCCACGCGCTGGGCCGACCGCATCGCCGGGCTCGACTGGATGCTCGCCCGCCACCCCGAGCTCGCCGGGGATCCCCGGGGCGCGGCGCGGATCTACGGCCAGCTCGCCTTCAGCCACGCCGCGCTCGGGCACCGCCGCGAGGCCGCCCGCTGGGCGCTGCGCACGTTCGCGGCCCGGCTGGGCGAGCCGCGCGCGGCGATCGCGCTCGCCGTGGCGGCCGGTCTCGTCTCCGCGCCCACCGTCCTCACAACGCTCCACCACAGGGGGCACGGCATTTGACTCCGCCCACCACCCCGCTACACGCCACAGCCTCGGGCGCCATGTCCCAAGAGCGTCCCGCCGGGCCCTTAGCCTCCTCCGGGCGGGTGGTTCCCGTTCGCGCGGCACCGCTCTGTGCGGGGCCGGTGCCGTCCGTGGCGCCCGGAGCGGAGGTCCTCGGCCTGGGAGCGCGGCGGGCGGCGCGGGTACGGGTGGGCGGGGTCGAGGTGGACGCGCTCACCGAGGACGACGTGGTCGCATGGGTGGCAGGCGAGCTGGAGTCGGGAAGGGGCGGCCGGATCGTCACCCCGAACGTCGACATCTGCAGAGCCGCCGTCGCCGATCCCGCCCTGAACGACCTGGTGTGCTCGGCGGAGCTCGTCGTGGCCGACGGCATGCCGCTGGTGTGGGCGGCCAGGCTGCAGGGCACCCCGCTGCCCCAGCGCGTCACGGGAGCCGATCTCATCTGGTCGCTCAGCCGCTCCGCCGCCCGTCACGGCTGGCCCGTCTACCTGCTCGGCGGCCCGCCCGGCGTCGCACGCAAGGCCGCGGCCGAGCTCACGAGCCGCTTTCCGCGACTGCGGGTATGCGGCGCCCACGGTCCGCCGTACGGCTTCGACGCGACCACCGAGGGCAGGCAGAGCGTCCTGCGGAGGGTGGTCGCCGCACGGCCACGGCTCGTGTTCGCCGGGCTGGGATTCCCGAGACAGGACCGGCTCATCGCCGACCTGCGGCACGAGCTGCCGGGGACGTGGTTCCTGGGGTGTGGCGCGGCGATCGGATTCGCCGCGGGGACGGTCGCCAGGGCTCCGGAGTGGATGCGGCGGGCCGGGCTGGAATGGGCGTTCCGGCTGGCCGTCGAGCCCGGCCGGCTGGCGCGCCGCTACCTGGTCGACGACCTGCCGTTCGCGGCCCGGCTGCTGGGCGGCTCGCTCATCGCACGGGTCAGGTCCGGCGCCCGGTCACGTCCGGCGATCCGGCAGAGCGGCTGACTCCGACGGGATGAGCGCCGGTTGGCCGGGTCAGGCGGCGGTGAGGGCTCGTACGCGTGCGGCGTCCTCGGGGGTGAGGCCGCGGGCCGCATCGCGCAGGGCCTGGCGGGAGTCCATGGGCCGGTACGCCGTGCGTGACAGGCCCGACCAGGCGAACCCCCTCCCAGGCGCTGAAGGGCCGGTGCAGGCTCGCAGGATGCGGCGTTCGGCGGCGGGCGTCCAGGACAGGCCGGCGTGGTCGTACAGGTCGCGGAAGCGGGGGAGCGGGTCGGCGGCCAGGGATTCGTACGACGTGATGAGGATGCCCGGCGTGCGGGCCAGGATCGAGCGGGTCGCCCGCCACAGCGCGGCGGCCTTGGCGATGCGGTCCTGCGAGCCGACCAGGGCGCGCAACTCCAGCAGGCCGGGGTGGTCACGTACGAGCAGCGGCTGCTCCAGCAACTCGTGGAAGTGGACGGTCCACCCCAGCCGCTGCCAGCTCGCCACGAACGACACCGGATCGCGCACCAGCGCGATCACCCGGCACCCCAGGCGGCGGGCGAACCAGCCGGCGCTCAGCACGGCGAACGGGTCGTCGAGCAGCGCCCGCCGGCCCGCCAGCCGGCCGAGCGTGAACGCGGTGCCGTAACGGACGAGGCGGGCCAGGTCGTACGGCGAGTGGTTGGCCCGCACCTCGGACAGCCAGCGGTAGCGCAGGGCGACCGTGTCGCGGAAGGCGGGCAGCCAGGTGGCGGCGTTGTCGTCGCAGATGTACTGGAACCGGTGGGTCACCTCGGCCCTGAGCACTCCCGGGCAGCGTCCTGGCGGGTGTTGCGGATTGAGCGGCTCGTTGACGTAGACGAGGTCGCCGCCGGCGGCGAGCATCTTGCCGGTCCAGCTCGTGCCGCTTCTCGGCAGGCCGGTCACCAGCACGGGTGCCCGGGTCACGCGGCGGCCCGCGTGCGCAGGCGCAGCGCCGCCAGGGTGTGGCGCCCGAACGGGTGTAGGCCGTAGCGGCGGTGGAGCTGCCACAAGGGGAGCAGGTTCTTCACCAGGACGCCGCCCGACCAGCCGACGACCGCTCCGAGAGCCCCGTACGAGGGGATCAGGGCCAGGTCGAGGGCCACGGTGCAGGCGATCGCGGCCAGCAGGTTGAGCAGGCTCGCGCCGGTGTGCCCGGCGGCGGTCAGCACCACGTCGACCATCCCGCAGGCCGTGGCCACCATCATAGTCCCCGCCAGGACGAGCGCCACCGGCGCCGCCTGGCTGTAGGAGGGGCCGAACAGGTGCAGCAGCCAGGGCGCCAGCGCCGCGTACCCCAGCCAGACCGGCCAGGTCATCAGCACCAGCCAGACCGTGGCGGTCTGGTAGAGCTCCCCTGCGCGCGCCCGCTCGCCCTCGGCGAGCGCCCTCACCAGCCGAGCCTGTACGGCCTGCGCCAGTCCCTGGTTGGCGAGCTGCCCGACCACCTTGAACCGGGTGGCGGCCGTGTAGACGGCGGCCTGCGCGGGCCCGCCGAGCGCGGCGACGATCAGGATGTCCACCCGCTGGAACACCGCCTGGATCGCCCCCGCGACCGAGCGGGGCGCGGTGTGGCGCCACAGGTCCCTGCCCGTGCCCGAGAGGTACGGCGTGTGCGGCGCCCGTCCCCGCAACGTGGTGGCGGCCAGGACCGGCAGCAGCGCGTACGGCGCCGCCCACGCGACGGGCAGCCACCACACCGCCCCGGTCAGCGACACGGCGGTCACCAGGGCGAGCTGGCAGCCCGGCACCAGCACGCCGTCCAGCACCACGGTGGGCCGCATGGCACCGAACCCCCTGGTTGCGGCCAGCAGGACGTCGCCCGCCACGATGAGCGGGATCGCCGCGGCGAGCAACCCGAGATGCGGATACAGCAGCGCGCCCGCGGCGCAGGCCGCCACCACGCTGGGGAGGAGCGCTGCCCGGATATATCCCGAAATACCGCGATACTCGAAGGTTCGAGCGCGGGCGATGAAGTAGATCAGCCCGTTCCCGGCGTCCAGCTTGGCGATCCCGGCCGCCATCAGGGCCAGCGCGGTCACCGTGAAGAACGCCCCCGCCTCCGCCGCCGTGAACGCCCTCGTCACCACCACGACCAGGGCGAACTGCGCGAGCGCGCTGAAGACGGCCCCCGCGACCCCGGCGACCCCCCGCCGCCTCACCGAGCCGACCACCGGGCCGACCACCGGGCCGACCACCGGGCCGACCACCGGGCCGGTCACTGGGCCGGTCACTGGCGCCACGACGGCTCACCGCCCAGCCACCGGGCCAGCCGGGCGTCGTGCGGGGCGAAGTGCTCCCGCAGCGCCCGCGCCAGATCGGGCGGCACCCGGCGCGGCAACGCCCGGCCGTTGTGCCGCTCGAACTCCGGACAGCCCAGCCGGGGCACCTCCAGGAAGTCCAGTACCCGGTCATAGACGGCCCTCGGCCGGGCGAAGAACAGGTGGCTGTCGAGCACCAGGATGCGCTCGCGCCCGAACAACGGCTCCAGCCGGTCGAGCTGGTCGGCGTAGCGGCCCCGGGCGAGGTAGGCCTGGTGGCGATGGGCGTGGTGGAGCGCGAAGGGTTCGTTCCGCAGCAGCTCCTCCGCTCCGGCCAGGCGCCGTTCCTCCAGCTCGACCGCGCGCTCGAAGTGCGACTCCGTCTCGAACCCCCTGGCCAGCTCGTGGGCGTGCGCGGAGCAGGCCCGCTCCACCGGGTCGCGCACCAGCACGATGAGCTTCACGCCGGGCAGGTCGGCCGCGATGCGCTCCCCTGCCAGCGGATGGAACAGGTAGTAGGGCGACGACTCGAACGCCAGCGCCCGCGCGCCGTACCGGCGGCCGAGCAGCGCCGCGCCGGCCCGCAGCGGGAAATGCCCCTGATACCAGGACATTCCCCGCTCATAGTCGACGTCGAAGTAGTGCACGCCCTTGTGCAACACCGGCTTGAGCAGCAGCGGGTGTTGTTCCAGGGCGCGGTACAGCGAGGTGGTGCCGCACCGCTGTGCCCCCGCGATCAGGAACGACGGCAACATCCGGGCGCCCGACGTGAACCTGCCCGTGTTCCTGGACATCGACAACACCGGCGCCTTGAAGGCCTTCACGTGAGCAGCTCCTCGTGGTCGACGACCGGGCAGAGCCAGGTCTCGGGAGGCCCGAGCGGGGCGTGGCCGTCGGCCGCGTGCCTGTCGGCCAGCGCGATCAGGTAACGCAGGGCGGTCTGCCTCGCCACCGACGCCGACACCCCCAGGGGCGCGAGCACGCGTACGGACTGTGCCAGGCAGGCCCGCGCCGCGACCGGCGGGCTCATCCTGCGCAGGGCCCGCTGGAAGAAGTGGTGCACGGCGTCCAGCCCGTAGGGCACACCGACTTCGTAGCGCTCCCAGTCCCACACGAGCAGCCGCCCGTCGGGGGAGGGGCACATGTTCCAGGGCGCGAGGTCACCGTGCCAGGCCGGCGACGACCCTCCGGTGGCCGCGATCTCCTTGACCGCGGCGAGCCGCAGCGGCTCGCTCACCCGGCCGTGCCGGACCGGCAGCGGGGCGAGCGCCAGCACCGTGAGCCCCTTCCAGCCGCCGTGGTGCAGCACCCTGGGCGCGACCACCGTGTCCAGCGACATCCCGGCCAGCCGGTGCAGGGCGGCCGCCTCGGCGGCGACCAGTTCGCGGGCGCGCGGGCTGTCGCCGATCTTCACGAACGCCAGCCGCCGCGCTCCCGAGCGCACTTCCAGAACGGGCTTGCGGTTGGCCCGCCGCGCGGGACGTACGTGCAGGACCGTCTCGACCGGCCGGGCGAAGACCTCGCTCAGGTGCGCCGCGATGGAGCCCTCGACCGGCACCACGACCCGCGACCCCACATGCCACCAGCGGCGCGGCGCGAGCCGGCGCGGCAGGGCCGTGTGCGGCAGCACGGTGTAGGGGCGGGGCGAGCCCGGCCCGGGATACAGCAGCCGCACGGTCTCCGCGAGATAGCCGAGGCGGACGGCGGCGTCGGTCATCGGAAACCTCCATGGATACTCCGGCCCTCATGCCGGGGAGCGGGTGACGCGTTCCTCCACAGGATGGCGAACGAGATGAGGTACAGGCTGAGCGGCGTGAACAGGCCGTCGTAGACGAACATGTAGAGCAGCACGAGCCCCATGACGAGCACCCCGGCCAGCCCGGCGGGGCTGCGGTCACGCCAGTGCCGCCGGATGGCGCCCGCGAAGAACGCCACGTAGAGCGCCGCCCCGGTGAACCCCTGCGTCATGATCAGCAGCCAGAGCTGCCCGTCGCTGCCCAGCGGCGGGTGCCCGCAGCCCGTGCACCACTGGGTCTTGCCCGTGGTGATCGTGCGGTGGTTGCCGGTCGCGTTGCGCGTGTTGCCGTAGCCGATGACCGGCGAGTGGGTGGCGGCGGCGAGGGTCGCGCTCACGGTGAAGGCCCTGATGTCGTTGGAGTGCGGCTTGTCCAGCCGCTGCGCGAACAGCGGGGCGAGCGGGCTGAGCGCGAACGCCAGCGCCGCCACGGCCACGCCCCCGCAGAGCGCGACGCGCGTGCGCCCGCCCACCCGGACGATCAGGTAGAGCACGGCCAGGCCGAGACCGATCCACAGGCCGCGGTTGAGGGAGTACACGATGGGGACGGCGGCCAGAGCGATCAGCACCACGGCGAGAGCCCTGCGCCGCCGCCCGCCGTACACCCACCAGCCGACCACGAACCAGACGAGCAGCACCGACACGTTGCTGCCCCACGCATTGGCCCATTCGAAGGGCGCCTCGGGCCTGGGCATGGCGTAGCCGAGCACCTTCTGCGTCTGGCCGGCGGTGGGGTGGATGAGGTTCTGGACGAACGGGTTCTCGCCGATCCAGCCGGGCAGCAGCAGCTCCACCGGCGAGGTGAAGTGGAACGACGGGAACAGCACGCCGAGCAGCCCGCCCGCGACCGTGGTGACGAAGAGCGCGCCCATCATCCGCACCAGGCGCAGTTGCGGCAGCTCGCGCTCGGTCAGGTTGCCGAGGTAGAGCACCACGATGAGGATCGCCGTGTAGAGCGCCAGCCGCATGCCGTAGCCGATGATCCTGCCGGGCCCGAGCTCGCCGTAGGTGCCGGGCGGCATCTCCGCCAGCATCAGACCGCTCACCAGATAGCCGGCCAGCAGCAGCAGCCACAGCCCGAACCCGCGCGGCACCCTGATCGGCCTGCGCCGCCAGAGGATCACCACCATGGGCGCCGCCAGGACGATCACCGCCAGGCCGCCGAACCCGAGCGCCCACCAGATCGGATAGCCGACCAGCAGCGCGGCGATGGGCCACGCGGGGCCTTTCACGCTGGCTTGCCCCTCCGCCTGGTCCGGTGCAGCGCCTGCATGCGCGTGCCCTCAGCCGGCACGCTCACTTGGAGTTCGCCGGTGGCGACGAGCTTGCCGAGCGAGGTGTGCGGGCGCGCCTCGATGTAGGGGACGAACGACGGCACCGCGTCGGTGGCGGCGACCGCGCCGATGACGGGAACGTCGTGCCGGGCGAGGCGGCGTACGGTGGCCGCGACCTCGGTGGAGGTGACCCGGCGGAGCCCGACGAGCAGGAGGGCCGCGTCCGCCCTGGACAGGTCGCGCACGTCGGAGCCGTCGAGCACCGTCAGCGGCGCGCCGACCGCGAGCGGCTCGGCGGGCGAGGAGACGTAGAGGTGCGCGGGCAGCGCCTTGACCAGGAGCCGGTTGCCGGGGCACGCGGCGACCACGGCGCCGGCCAGGTCGTGGGGCAGCTCGTGCTCGCCCGGTCTCGACAGGTCGGCGAGAACGGGCAGGCCGGTCAGGCGCTCGATGTCGGCGGCCGTGCGCAGCCGCGTGTCGAGCCGGTCGCGGGCGTGGGCGGCGGCCGTGCCGGCGAGCAGCCCGGCCATGAGCCCGGTGCCGAGGTGGAGCGGCAGGACGGGGCCGCTGGGCTCGGTGGGCGGCTCGGCCTTGCTGATGATCGCGCCGGGGGTCACCGCGACGGTCCGCAGCTCGTCGTATTTCAGCGCGAGGTTGGCGGCCTGCCGGTTGAGGACGTTCTGGCGCTGGGCGGCGATCGCGTGCTCGGCGCTGCCGCGGGGCAGCGTGTGCAGCCGCTTGATCGTCAGCTCGACGGCGGAGTTGACGTGCTTGAGCTTGGCGAGGACGGTGCGCTGCTGCTCGGCCATCGCGGTCAGCGCGTTGTGGCGGCGGTGGGCGAGGTAGGCCTCGGCGTAGGCGTGGGACTGGGCCGCCGCGGCGGCGGGCTCGGAGGCGGTCACCGCGATCCACAACACCGCGGAGTTGGGCGGCACCGAGATCTCGACCTCCTCGAGCTCGGCGCCCCGCAGCGCCATGGCGGCCCGCGTGGCGACCACGGTGGACCGGGCGATCTGGGCCTCGGTGTCGAGGTTGAGCGTCTCGCGCTGGCGGTTGGTCACCTGGTTGCCCGGCTCCTGGGTGCCGACGGGCATGACGAGCACCTGCGTGGTCGCGGTGTAGGAGGCCGGCGTCAACCACAGCAGCGCGAGCCCCGCGGCGCCGCCGGCCACGACGCAGCCGACGAGCACGGCCCAGCGCCGGCGCAGCGGCGCGAGATGCTCACCCAGCTGGGCGCCGGTGCGGGGGACCTGAGGGTCCGGCGGCAGGCTCATGAGGGGTCTCCTGGATCATGTGCGCGTCGTCATCGATCAGCGACTCTGCGTCACCGGCCGGGTGTGCGCCCACTATAGGGCCGCCCGCCTTTACCTCGGCTGAATACACAAGATTTTCTCCGGTACGGCCACAAAGAAGCCCCTTCATATATCGAAATACACGGATAAGTCGGGCGAATTGTGGCCGCGGTGACGTGGGGAGACTTCCACACTGGCTGAAGTTCGCGGAATGTCATGGCAAGGTTCAGGTTTGACAGGCAGGGTCGTTCGACAAGGGGGGTTGGAAGGCTTTGCGGCAACGGGGCATTTCTCATAGCGCGACGAACACGGCATTCACCGGCATGATCCTGGCCGTGGCCACGACGATGGCCGCCTGCTCCACCGTGGCCGACTCCGACGCCGGGGCGCCGGTCGCGGTCGAGGAGCCGGCGCGTGACGTCGCGGGCCCGCCCGCGTGCACGGCGACCAGCAAGCTCATCCCGTCGTGCGGCGCCTGGTGGGGCATCGCGCCCGAGATCTTCACCGGCGCCCCGGTGGAGGAGGCGCTGCGCGGCGCGGAGTCGCGCATGGACGCCGGCGCAGACGTGCTGCACGTCTACCACCGGGGCAGCGAGTTGTTCCCGAGCGACGCCGAGATCCGGTTGGCCCGCGACCCGGCCAGGCCGAGGCTGCTGCTGATCAACTGGAAGCCGTCGTTCGACCACACCTGGGCCGAGATCGCAGACGGGGCGCTCGACGCCAGGATCGACCGGCTGGCCGGCCACCTCCGGCGCACCTTCCCCGAGCGGTTCTTCCTCACCGTGCACCACGAGCCGGAGAACGACGTGGACGCCTCGTCGGGCTCGGGCATGCAGGCCACCGACTACGCGGCGATGTTCCGGCACATCGTGCTGCGGCTGCGGGAGCGGGGCGTGAAGAACGCCGTCATGGTGATGACGTACATGGGGGCGCCCAACTGGGCGGCCAAGCCCTGGTTCGAGGACCTCTATCCGGGTGACGACGTGGTCGACTGGGTGGCCATGGACCCCTATGCCGACCATCGGGTCGACGACTTCGAGGGCCTGGTCAACAAGACCCGCAAGGAATATCCCGACTGGCCGGGCTTCTACCGCTGGATGCAGGCCCGCTTCCCCGGCAAGCCGGTCATGGTGGCCGAGTGGGGGGCGTTCTCGCGGCCGCTCGACCGGTCGTTCAAGCGCGCCTTCTTCGAGTCCGTACGCCGCCAGATCAAGCGTTATCCCCAGATCAAGGCGCTGATCTACTTCGACTCCCCGCAGGCGCCGCGCGGTGACACCAGCTTCGACTCCGACGAGGCGGCCGACCGCGCGTTCACCGCGCTCGCCCGTGACCCCTACTTCCGTGCCACCCCGGTGCCGCGGCCCTAGCGCGTGCCGACCTTCTCGCCCCGCGGCTGGGGAGTCTCGGTTCTGGCGCGCAGGCGCCAGCCCACGACGGTTACCGCGGTGGCGGCGGCGAGGGCGCAGAGGGTGACGAGGTCGTCCACGTCGAGCAGCTTGAGCGCGGATGCGAGCAGGACGATCGCCAGCATCGCCCGGATGAGGCCGCCGGGTGCGCGCGAGGAGATCCTGGCGCCGAGATAGACGCCCGGGATCGAGCCGATGAGCAGCGACAGCGTGAGGTCCGCCTGGAAGTCGCCGAACAGCAGGTGGCCGAGCGCCGCGGAGACGACCAGCGGCACGGCCTGGACGAGGTCCGTGCCGACGAGCTGGTTGGCCTTGAGCGCCGGATAGAGCACGAGCAGGGCCACGATGATCAGCGATCCCGAGCCGACGGACGAGACGCCGACGACCAGCCCGCCTATCATACCGACCAGTAGGGTCGGAAATGGGCGCACGACGATCTCATGTGCGCTCGACGATCCACCCCGCCCGCCGAGCCACGACTTGACCGCCATGCCCGCCACGGCCAGCAACAGCGCCATGCCGAGCGCGTACTTGACCGCGTCGGTGACCGCGAACGCGCGGGCCAGGAACACCCCGCAGAACGCGGCAGGCACCGAGCCCGCGCACAACCAGGCCACCAGGCGCAGGTTGACCGTGCCGGTGCGCAGATGCACCACGCCGCCGACCGGCTTCATCACGGCCGAGGCGACCAGGTCGCTGGAGACGGCGGCCAGGGGAGGAACGTTGAAGAACAACATCATCATGGGCGTCATGAGGGCCCCGCCGCCCATGCCGGTCAGGCCCACCACGATCGCGACGAGGAACGACCCGCCGATCAGCGCCAGATCTGTGCTCATCGGTCGCTCACCAGCTCCTCGTTCGCTGCGCGGAGTGCCTCGTTCCTCGGCCCTCCACTCCGCTCACTGCGTCGGGTTCGCTCCCTGCTCATCGGTCGCTCACCAGCTCCTCGTTCGCTCCGCGGAGTGCCTCGTTCCTCGGCCCTCCACTCCGCTCACTGCGTTGCTCACCGGACCCAGCCGCCGGACCTCAGCGTCTCCAGGACCTGGGAGACGGCCGCCTCGATCGTGATGTGCGTGGTGTCGATCGTCAGGTCGGCGTCGTCCGGCTCTTCGTACGGGTCGGAGATGCCGGTGAACTCGGGGATGAGCCCGGCGCGGGCCTTGGCGTACAGGCCCTTGCGGTCGCGGCGCTCGCACTCCTCCAGCGGCGTGGCGACGTGTACGAGCAGGAAGTCGGCCCCGATGGACTCGACCGTCTCGCGCACCTCCGCGCGGGTCGCCGCGTAGGGGGCGATGGGCGCGCAGATGGCCAGACCGCCGTGCCGGGCGGCCTCGGCGGCGACGAAGCCGATGCGGCGGATGTTGAGGTCGCGGTCGGTCTTCGAGAAGGTCAGGCCCTTGGACAGCAGGTGGCGCACCACGTCGCCGTCGAGGAAGGTCACGGTGCGGGTGCCGAGCTCCAGCAGCGCGTCGCGCAGGCCGCGGGCGATGGTGGACTTGCCGGAGCCGGACAGCCCGGTGAAGAAGACCACGAGGCCGCGCCGGTGCGGCGGGCCGGGGATGTGCACGGGGTCGGGGCCCGCCAGGTGCTCGGTCGCGCCGTAGGCGGCGGCGACGTGCTCGCGCAGCTCCAGGTCGATCTCCGGCTCGTCGCGTGGCGCCAGGGGGACGGAGACGACGAGCGTGCCCTCGGGTAGCTGGTCTCTCGCGCGTAGCGCGGCGCGTACGACGGCGGGGCCCGCCTCGCCGTACGCGAGGGGAAGCAGCAGGATCACCGCGTCGAGCTCTTTCGCGGTGGCGATGATCTCGGAGAGGTCGTCGAGCGGCCCGCGCATGGTGACGGCGAGCGCGGGCCGCCCGCCGAGCTCGGCCCGCACGTCGGCCGGCGGGCGCCGCAGGCGCGCGAACGGCCCGTGCTCGGGCGTGCCGAGGCCGTGGACGGGCCCGGAGGTCAGCCCGTCGGGCTCGTGGGCGCTCACCGTCAGCCTGGCCAGCGGCAGCCCTTCGGGATCGAGCAGGGTGACCTCGTCGCCGGGTGAGACGTCGGCGGGTAGATGGAGGGTGACGGGAGCGGGCCACGACGTGCCGTCGGCGAGCGTGCCGCGCTCATGCACGGCGTGCAGGTCGTCGTGGCCGAGGAACCCGGTCAGCGGCTCGAACGCGCCGGAGAGCAGCAGTTCGAGATCGGCCAGCTCGCGCGGGTCGGGGGTCCACTCCACGTATTCGTCATCCCAACTAATCCGATTGAATTGGTAGGAAAGAATCCTAGCGGGTGGAAACAGTGTGGCACTAGATGAGCCGGGCGAAGTGGTGCTGGGGTTTCCTGATCACCATGGCGATCTCGTCGTGTGAGGCGGGATAGCGGTCGTTGGTCAGCCTGGAGACCGCCGTGATGGCCGCCGCGCCGATGCGGCGGGAGCGCGCGGGGCCGCTGATGGTGCGCACCTCGTCGGTGATCATGAGGCCGCGGCTGAGACAGAACGCGTGCAGGCCGTCGCTCGACGTCAGCGGCTCGTAGACGGTCGGCAGCGGCCCCGGCCATCCCGGCGGGACGAGCGGGCGCCACAGCAGGCCGCGCAGCCACGACGGCGTCATCCGGTCGAGCAGGCCATAGGCGGAGCCGCGGTCGCGCATGCGCAGCAGCACCAGGCCGCCGGGGCGCAGTGACTGCAGCAGGCGGTCGAAGATCAGCTCGGCGTGCCTGACCCGTTCCAGCAGGAACGACACCTGCACCACGTCGTAGGACCTGGGCGGCATGGGCACGCAGCGCAGATCGCCCAGCGACCACGCGGCCAGGTCTCCCCGCTCCTCGAGGAGCCGCCTGATGACGGGGTGGTCCTCGTCGGCTCCCGTGGCCTTGGTCTCGATGTGCTCCAGCACCAGCGGCCCGTCATGCGCGCAGCCGGCGACCAGCACGTCGAGCCGCTTGTGCGGCTGCATCGCGCAGTGCTCGCGGACCCGCTGACCGAAGAGGTCGCCTCGCTGGGCGACGGTTCGCACCTCAGACATGTCACCTACAGTAATCAACCAATCGTTATGTGTGACGTATTTCCCTGCTAGCGTCCTGGCCCGTGAGCGATGAGGTGCCCGAGCCGGGGATCTACGTGGGCAACGCGGGCGCCGACGGTGCCGGTGACGCCGGCTGGCTCCTCGGCCATTTCAAGCCCCCGGGCGATCCGCGCCACAGCGACGAGGTCGAGATCAAGTGGGGCGTGCACCCGCCGGGCGACCGGCGGGCGGCGTGGGCCGTCGGCGAGACGCGCACCGCCCTGCTCGTCCTGATCAGCGGGCGTTTCGTGGTCGAGTTCCGCGGCCGCGACGTGGTGCTGGCCGAGCCGGGCGACTACGTCGTCTGGGGCAAGGGTGTCGACCATTCGTGGCGGGCCGAGGCGGCGTCGACCGTGCTCACCGTGCGCTGGCCCTCGGTGCCCGGTTACAAGCTCGGGTGAGCCGGCGCGGCGAGTACCCTGGGTGAGGAACCCCCGCGACCTGTCCCGGCCGGGGGTAGTCGTGTTGCCGCAAATGGGCTGTGGGCGTATCTGATGAGTCTTTCCGGACTGCTTGACCTTGTTCGCGCTGACCCGAAACTGACCGCCGCTCTCGAGGAGGGCGGCGACGTCGCGCTGGTCGCGCCGTCCGCGCTGCGCCCGTTCGGCGTGGCCGCGCTCGCGGGCCACGACCAGCGCACCGTGCTCGCGGTCACCGCGACCGGGCGTGAGGCCGAAGACCTGGCCGCGGCGCTGACCAGCCTGATCGATCCCGCGGAGCTCGGCTCGGTGGCGGTGTTCCCGGCATGGGAGACGCTGCCGCACGAGCGGCTCTCGCCGCGCAGCGACACCGTCGGTCAGCGGCTCGCGGTGCTCAGGCGGCTGGCCCACCCGATCAAGGACGACACCGCCGCCGGGCCCCTCAGCGTGATCGTCACCCCGATCAGGGCGCTGCTGCAGCCGATCGTGAAAGGGCTCGGCGACCTGGAGCCCATCAGGCTGCGCGCGGGCGACGACGCCGACCTCGACGACGTCGTCGGCAACCTCGTCAACAACGGCTACCACCGGGTCGACATGGTGGAGAAGCGGGGCGAGGTGGCCGTTCGCGGCGGGCTGCTCGACGTCTTCCCGCCCACCGAGGAACATCCGCTGCGGCTGGAGTTCTGGGGCGACACGGTCGAGGAGATCCGCTGGTTCAAGGTGGCCGACCAGCGCTCGCTGGAGGCGGCCGAGGACGGGTTGTTCGCGCCGCCGTGCCGCGAGCTGCTGCTGAGCGACGAGGTCAGGGCCAGGTCCCGCGCGCTGGCCGAGGAGCACCCGGCGCTGGCCGAGGTGCTCGACCAGCTCGCCGACGGCACGCCGGTGGAGGGCATGGAGGCGTTCGCGCCCGTGCTGGCCGGGGAGATGGACCTCCTTCTCGACCACCTGCCGGCCAGGTCGGCGGTGTTCGTGTGCGACCCCGAGCGCATCAGGAGCAGGGCGGAGGAGCTCGTACGCACCTCGCAGGAGTTCCTGGAAGCCTCGTGGATCAACGCGGCGGCCGGCGGCGAGGCGCCCATCGACCTGGGGGCGGCGGCGTTCCGCTCGCTGGAGGAGATCCGCACGCACGCCGACGTGCTGGGGCAGCCCTGGTGGACGATGGCGCCGTTCGGCGCCGGCGTCGAGCTCGACGCGCACGACTCCGAGGCCTACCGCGGCGACACGGCCAGGGCGCTGGCCGAC
Organism: Nonomuraea sp. NPDC049378; assembly: GCF_055586745.1. NCBI lineage: Bacteria > Bacillati > Actinomycetota > Actinomycetes > Streptosporangiales > Streptosporangiaceae > Nonomuraea > Nonomuraea sp. NPDC049378. The sequence goes on along the minus strand of NZ_JBVJHP010000009.1, from coordinate 257,159 downwards.
ATCAAGGGCTGGCTGGCCGACGGCAAGGCGGTCGTGCTGCTCAGCGAGGGCCACGGCCCCGCCGAGCGCATGGTGGAACTGCTCAAGGGCGTCGACGTGCCCGCGCGGCTGCGGGAGTTCATCGACCAGCCGCCCGAGCCCAAGATCGTACACGTCACGACGGGCCTGATCGAGCACGGCTTCATCACGCCGGGCCTGGCCGTGCTCACCCATCTCGACCTGGTCGGGCAGAAGGCGTCCACCAAGGACATGCGGCGGCTGCCGTCGCGGCGCCGCAACATGGTCGACCCGCTGCAGCTCAAGGTCGGCGACCACGTGGTGCACGAGCAGCACGGCGTGGGCCGCTACGTCGAGATGGTGCAGCGCACGGTCCAGGGGGCCACCCGCGAATACCTGGTCATCGAATATGCCAAGGGCGACCGCCTCTACGTGCCCACCGACCAGCTCGACGAGGTCACCCGCTATGTCGGCGGCGAGGCTCCCACGCTCAACCGCATGGGCGGCGCCGACTGGGCCAAGGCCAAGTCGCGGGCGAAGAAGGCGGTCAAGGAGATCGCCGGCGAGCTGATCAGGCTCTATTCCGCCCGCATGGCCTCGCCGGGATATGCCTTCGGGTCGGACACGCCGTGGCAGCGGGAGATGGAGGACGCCTTCCCCTACGCCGAGACCGGCGATCAGCTGGAGGCCATCGACGAGGTCAAGCGTGACATGGAGCGCGGCGTCCCGATGGACCGGCTGATCTGCGGCGACGTCGGCTACGGCAAGACCGAGATCGCGGTGCGGGCGGCGTTCAAGGCGGTGCAGGACGGCAAGCAGGTGGCGGTGCTGGTGCCGACGACGCTGCTGGTCCAGCAGCACATGTCGACGTTCGCCGAGCGGTTCTCCAGCTTCCCCGTCGCGATCAGGGCCGTCTCGCGCTTCCAGACCGACGGCGAGGTCAAGGGCACCCTCGAAGGGCTCAGGTCCGGCGCCGTCGACGTGGTGATCGGCACGCACCGGCTGCTCAGCCCCGAGGTCAGGTTCAAGGACCTCGGCCTCATCATCATCGACGAGGAGCAGCGGTTCGGCGTCGAGCACAAGGAGGCGATGAAACACCTCCGCACGCAGGTCGACGTGCTGGCCATGTCGGCCACGCCGATCCCGCGCACGCTGGAGATGGGGCTGACCGGCATCCGCGAGATGTCGACGATCCTCACGCCGCCGGAGGAGCGGCACCCGATCCTCACGTTCGTGGGGCCGTACGAAGAGAAGCAGATCGGGGCGGCGATCAGGCGCGAGCTGATGCGCGACGGCCAGATCTTCTTCGTGCACAACCGGGTCGCCTCGATCAACCGGGTCGCCGCGCGGCTGCGCGAGCTGGTGCCCGAGGCGCGCATCGCGGTGGCCCACGGGCAGATGAACGAGCACCAGCTCGAGAAGATCATGGTCGGCTTCTGGGAGCGCGAATACGACCTGCTGGTCTCCACCACGATCGTGGAGTCCGGGCTCGACGTGCCCAACGCCAACACGCTGATCGTCGACCGGGCCGACAACTACGGTCTGTCGCAGCTCCACCAGCTCAGAGGGCGGGTCGGGCGAGGCAGGGAGCGCGGCTACGCCTACTTCCTCTATCCGCCGGAGAAGCCGCTGACCGAGACCGCGCACGAGCGGCTCGCCACGATCTCGCAGCACACCGAGATGGGCGCGGGCATGTACGTCGCGATGAAGGACCTCGAGATCCGCGGCGCCGGCAACGTGCTCGGCGCCGAGCAGTCCGGGTTCATCGCGGGCGTCGGGTTCGACCTCTACGTACGCCTGATGGCCGAGGCCGTGCAGGAGCAGAAGGCCAAGCTGTCGGGCGCCGAGGCGCCGGAGGAGCAGCACGACGTCAAGGTCGAGCTGCCGATCAACGCCCACATCCCGCACGACTACGTCACCTCCGAGCGGCTGCGCCTGGAGGCGTACAAACGGATCGCGGCCATCGCCTCGCCCGCCAACATCGACGAGGTCCGCGACGAGCTCACCGACCGCTACGGCCGGCCGCCGACGGAGGTCGAGAACCTCCTGGAGGTGGCCAGGTTCCGCATCAGGGCGCGCTCGGCCGGGCTGACGGACGTCACGCTGCAGGGCCAGAACATCAAGTTCGGCCCGGTGCGGCTGCAGGAGTCGCAGCAGGTCCGGCTCGACCGGCTCTACAAGAAGGCGATATACAAGCAGGCGGCGGAGACTCTGCTGGTCCCGGTTCCCAAGACCAAGCCGCTGGGAGGGCAGCCGCTGCGCGATCTCGACCTGCTCAAATGGTGTGGCGATCTGGTCGAGGCGATGTTCCTCGAGCCCGCACGGGTAAGCTAGCGGCGATTTACGGTCGGAAAGGGACGTACGTGAAGTCGATACGAGTGGCTGTGGCCGCCGCGGCGGCGGGCATGGCGCTGACCGCCTGCTCCTCGCCCATGCAGGCCGGCGCCGCTGCCGTGGTGGGCAACGAGCGCATCTCCGCCAGCCAGTTGAACGAGGAGGCGCGGGCCTACTCCGACGCCCTGCGTAGGGCCAAGCTGCCTGCGCAGCTGGAGGCCGCGCTCGGCGGCAGGAGCCTCGAAGAGGTCTTGGAGCAGGAGACCGGCGCGTCGACCAGCCGGCGCGTGTTGCAGCGCATGGTCGAGGTCAGCGCGTACAGCCAGCTCATGGCGCGCCACAACGTGCAGGTGAGCCAGGCGGAGATCGACAAGATCATCCAGAGCCCGCTCGGGCCCGACGGCACGCAATATCCGTCCGCCGAGCTCCAGCTCCTGATCGGCCAGGGCACCGTCGCGCCCGCGAACGCCCGCGACTACGGCCGGGCGCTGGCCGGCCTGATCAAGCTGCGGGAGAAGTTCGGCGGCCAGGGCGGGGAAGAACGGTTCAAGAAGGAACTGAACACGGTGAAGGTCACCTACAGCCCTCGCTTCGACACGCTCAACCCCAGGTTCGGCAAGGTCACCGAGCAGCAGCCGCAGCAGCAGGGCTAGCCCGTGCCGCTGATCGTCGTCACCACCTCGCCCAGGGTCGCTCCAGGCCTGCTGAGCCACCAGGCCTGGCAGGCGTTGCGCTCGGGTCCGGTGCTGACCGGCAACGCCGCGCATCCCCAGCTCCCCTACCTGGCCGAGGCCGGTGTCGAGGTCGAGGTCGTCGAGCCCGACGCGCGGGAGCTGGCCGCCAGGTCGGTCGCCGAGACGGTCGTGTGGCTGGCCGAGGACGACGAGGCCTTCATGCGGGCGGTGGGCAACGCCGCCATCGGGCTCGACGAGCCGCCGCTCATCGAGGTGGTGCCGGGGTCCTACGACCTGCCGGGGGCGCGGGTGCTCGACCTGGTCGCGGTGATGGACCGGCTGCGCACCGAGTGCCCGTGGGACCGCAAGCAGACGCACGAGTCGCTGGTGCCGTACCTCCTCGAAGAGGCCTACGAGGTGCTGGAGACGATCGAGCAGGGCGACTATCCCGCGCTCCGGGAGGAACTCGGTGACCTGCTGCTGCAGGTGGTCTTCCACGCGCGGGTGGCCGAGGGCTTCGACATGGACGACGTCGCCGAGGGCATCGTCGGCAAGCTCGTACGCCGCCACCCCCACGTGTTCGGCTCGGTGCGGGCGGAGAGCGCCGACGAGGTGAACGACAACTGGGAGGCGATCAAGGCGGCGGAGCGGGCGGCCAAGGGCAGCGAGTCGGCGCTCGACGGCGTGCCCATGGGCCAGCCGGCGTTGTCGCTCGCCGCCCAACTCCTGCGCAGGGCCGAGCGCGCGGGGGCGCCCGGGTCGCTGTCGGCCGCCGTCGGCCAGGGAGTGGCCAGGGAGCTGTTCGACCTCGTGCGCAGGGCCGCGGAGGCGGGGCTCGACGCCGAGGCCGAGCTGCGGGCGGCCGCCCGCACCTACCGAGACCGGGTGCGCACGTGGGAGTCGTCCAGCTGAGCGGGGCGTACCGATAGGCTCTGATGGCATATTGCCTTTCGATTTAGGAGCGCATCCCGTGGCTACCATCGAGGTCGTATACGCCCGCGAGATCCTCGACTCCCGGGGCAACCCGACGGTCGAGGTCGAGGTCGTGCTCGACGACGGCAGCAGTGGCCGTGCGGCAGTGCCGAGCGGGGCGTCCACCGGCCAGTTCGAGGCGGTCGAGCTGCGTGACGGCGGCAAGCGTTACGGCGGCAAGGGCGTCGAGAAGGCCGTGCTCGCCGTGACCGACGAGATCTTCGAGGAGATCAACGGGGTCGAGGCCGAGGACCAGCGCATCATCGACCAGATCATGATCGACCTGGACCGCACGCCCAACAAGGCCAAGCTGGGCGCCAACGCCATCCTGGGCGTCTCGCTGGCCGTCGCCAAGGCCGCGGCCGACAGCGCCGACCTGCCGCTCTTCCGCTATGTCGGCGGCCCCAACGCCCACGTGCTGCCCGTCCCGATGATGAACATCCTCAACGGCGGAGCCCACGCCGACACCAACGTCGACATCCAGGAGTTCATGATCGCGCCGATCGGCGCCGGGACGTTCCGCGAGGCGGTGCGCGTGGGCACCGAGGTCTACCACGCGCTCAAGGGCGTGCTCAAGGAGAAGGGCTACGCCACAGGGCTGGGCGACGAGGGCGGTTTCGCGCCCAATCTGCCGTCCAACCGCGACGCGCTCGACCTGATCCTCGTCGCGATCGAGCGGGCCGGCTACGTGCCGGGCGAGGACGTCGCGCTGGCGCTCGACGTGGCCGCCTCCGAGTTCCACAAGGACGGCGTCTACACGATCGACGGCAAGGGCCTGTCGGCGCAGGAGCTCATCGAGTTCTACGCCGACCTGGTCGCCAACTACCCGCTCGTCTCGATCGAGGACCCGCTCGACGAGGAGGACTGGGCGGGCTGGAAGGCCATCACCGACGCGCTCGGCGACAAGGTGCAGCTCGTCGGCGACGACCTGTTCGTCACCAACCCGGAGCGGCTGGAGCGCGGCATCAAGGACGGCACGGCCAACGCCCTGCTGGTCAAGGTCAACCAGATCGGCACGTTGTCGGAGACGCTCGACGCGGTCGACCTGGCCCACCGCAGCGGCTACCGGTGCATGATGAGCCACCGTTCCGGCGAGACGGAGGACACGACGATCGCCGACCTCGCGGTGGCGGTCAACTGCGGCCAGATCAAGACCGGAGCCCCTGCCCGTTCCGACCGGGTCGCGAAATACAACCAGCTGCTGCGCATCGAGGAGCTTCTGGACGACGCCGCCCGTTACGCGGGTCGCGCGGCTTTCCCGCGTTTCCGGCGCTAGTTTCGAGCGAGGGAGCACCGAGGCCCGGGGCGGCGGCTCTCACGGCGACCGAGCCGCCTCCCGAGGTGAGGCGACGAGCAGGGGGTGCAGCACATGGCGAAGAGACCGCAGCTGACCGGGCGGGCGGCCATCCTGGCCGTCGTGGTGTGCGCGATCGCGATGAGCCTGGCCTACCCCGTCCGCGAATACATCAGCCTGCGCCGCAGCATCTCGGAGCTGCGCGAGGAGAAGGCCAGGGTCGAGGCGGAGAAGCAGGCCCTGCTGGCCCGCGACCGGCAGAGCAACGATCCCAACTGGATCAAGAAGACCGCCAAGGAGCGGCTGCACTACTGCGGTCCTGGCGAGAAGTGCTATGTCGTGATGGCGCCCCACCGGGGCAAGGAGCAGGCGGAAGTGAAGCAGCCCGCGGCGGTGCCGCCGTGGTACCAAACGCTCTGGGAGTCCGTCGAGGCCGCGGACAAGGGCACCGGGCGCCGGGCGGTCACCGGGAAGGAGAGTGTTGGACGGTAAAGACGCCGAGGTCGTGCACCGGCAGCTCGGGCGGCCGCCCAGAGGGCTGCGCGAGGTGGCGCACCGCTGCCCGTGCGGCAACCCCGACGTGGTCGAGACCGCGCCGCGGTTGCCCGACGGCTCGCCGTTCCCGACTCTCTACTACCTGACCTGCCCGAAGGCGGCCTCGGCCATCGGCACGCTGGAGGGCTCCGGCCTGATGCGCGAGATGCAGGCGAGGCTGGCCACCGAGCCCGAGCTGGCGCGGGCCTACCAGGCCGCGCACGACGACTACGTCGCCAGGCGCGACCAGGCCGCGCGTGAGCAGGGCCTGGAGCCGTTGCCGCGCGACATGCAGAGCACGGGCGGCATGCCGCTGCGGGTCAAGTGCCTGCACGCGCTCGTCGCACACGAGCTGGCGGTGCCCGGCGGCAACCCGATCGGCAGGGAGGCGCTCGACGCCCTCCCCGAATGGTGGAGTGACGGACCATGCGTGTAGCCGCCGTCGACTGCGGCACCAATTCCGTACGCCTGCTCATCGCCGACACCGGCGACGACGTGCTGGACGACGTCGAGCGGCGGATGGAGATCGTCCGCCTGGGTCAGGGCGTCGACCGCACCGGCAGGCTGGCCCCCGACGCGCTGGAGCGTACGTTCAAGGCGATGCGCGCCTACCGCGAGCTGATCGACAGGCACGGCGCGACCGCGACCCGTGTGGTGGCCACGAGCGCCACCAGAGACGCGGCCAACCGGCAGGAGTTCGTGGCCGGCGTGCGCGAGATCTTCGGGGTGGAGCCGGAGGTCGTGACGGGCGACGTGGAGGCCGAGCTGTCGTTCACGGGCGCGACCAGGGGCCTGGTCACATTGTCGCCCGAGACGGAGGTGCCGCAGGGGCCGCTGCCCCCCTACCTGGTGGTCGACATCGGCGGCGGGTCCACGGAGTTCGTGGTCGGCTCCGAGCACGCCGAGGCGGCGCTGTCGGTGGACATCGGCTGCGTACGCCTCACCGAGCGGCATCTGCGTGCCGGCGACCCGCCCTCGGCGCCCGCTCTGGAGGCCGTGGTGGCCGACATCGAGGCGGCGCTCGACCGGGTCGAGTCGGCGGTGCCGGTGCGGCGGGCGCACACGCTCGTGGGCCTGGCGGGCTCGGTGACGACGGTGGCCGGCATGGCACTCGACCTGCCCGCCTACGACCCTGACCGCATCCACCATGCGCGGATCTCCGCCGAGCAGGTGCACGACGTGACGCGGCGGTTGCTCGCGATGACGCATGGTGATCGTGCCGCCGTTCCGGTCATGCATCCGGGGCGCGTGGATGTCATTGGCGCGGGAGCGCTTATTCTCGACCGGATCGTACGCCGTTTCGCATTTTCCCAGGTCGTTGTTAGTGAGCACGACATCCTTGACGGTATTGCGTGGTCTATAGCCGGATAGCTGAAGAAATCCGGACATTTCCGGTCTATGCATCATGTTGAGGGCGCGATCAGTATTGTGCTTGAGTAAAGGTGCATACGGGGGCTTTGCCATATCGCTGCGCACGGAAGGTGCCGGCGTGGCGACCGTCCCCGAGCGCGCCTCTTCCCTCAAGGAATGGAGCACTCTCACATGATGTCTGTTGGGTTAGCACGTAAGGCGGCGGCGATCGGTGCGTCGACCGCGGTGCTGGCCGCCTTGGCTGCGGGCCTGGTCTCCAGTCCGGCGCAGGCGGCGACCGCGGCCACGGCCGCCGCTGCCAAGGCGAAGGCGGGTTCCAAGGTCACGGTGGCCCGGCCGAAGGCCTCCACCCGTAATTACGAAGGTTCCTGCCCGGCCAAGATCAAGTTCTCGGCCACGGTCAAGGTGCCTGTCAAGGGCAAGACGAAGCTGGCCTACCGGTGGCTGCACGGCGACGGGTCCAAGAGCAAGGTCAAGACGGTCACGCTCAAGGGCAAGGGGACCAAGACGGTCACCGTCCGGCAGTCCATCACCTTCAAGGACGACGTCAAGAAGGGCTGGGAGGCCGTCCAGGTCCTCGGCCCGAAGAAGGTCACCTCGAAGAAGGGCTACTTCTCCGTCTCCTGCGAGAAGGAGGAGAGGCTGAAGGAGGTGCGCACGCACCTCGACCGGACGGTGTCGGCACGTGCCTGGGTCCACCCCAGCAGGTACGTCGGCTCCTGCGACGGTGACAGGATCGGCGTCGCCGGCGTCATCAAGACCGACCGCCCGACGTGGGTGCGTTACCGCTGGGTCCTCAACGGTGACGTCGTCGACTACGGCAAGGTCAAGGTCCGCGACGCGCGCAAGGTCGGCTTCAGCTTCGCTCCGCGCCACAGCCAGCGCGGCTGGGCGCAGCTCCAGGTGCTCCGTCCGGACGCCACCTCCTCCAACCGCGCCTACTACAAGGTCTGGTGCAAGGACAAGCCTCCGGTGCACGTGCCCGGCTCCCACGCGAAGGTGAGCGCGTCCAGCTCGGTCTCGACCACGGCCGCGTGCTCGCTGAGCGCCTCCGGCACCATCCGCTCGACCGGCGCCGCCCGGGTGAAGTGGAGCTGGACGCTCAACGGTGCGACCGTGTCCAGCGGTGTGGCCGAGTTCGGCCGTCACGGTGGTTCCGAGCGCGTCTCCTTCTCGAAGGGCAAGCTGACGGGCCGGCACGCCCACGGCGGCAACGTGACGCTGTCGGTCACGGGCCCGAACAACAGCGACTCCTCCACGAGTGGCTACGCGCCCTGCGGACCGGACGCTCCGGCTCCGGCCGCTTCGCCGACGTCGGTGCCTTCGCCCCCGGTGGCTTCGCCTCCGGCCAGGGACCTGCCGTCCAAGTGAGCGACTGAACGAAGAACCGGGTGGTGCCTCCTGGCGCCACCCGGTTTCTTGTTGCCGCTACTACGCTATGCACAGTAGTGTTCATGGCGTGGATAGCAGCCAGCTGCTCAAAGGCGTGCTCGACCTGGCCGTGCTGGCCGTGCTCAAAGAGCGCGACGGCTACGGCTACGACATCGTGCGCAGGCTCAGGGAGGCGGGTCTCCACGAGGTGGGCGACGCCTCGGTCTACGGGACGCTGCGCCGCCTGTTCAAGGCCGGTGCGCTGACCTCATATGTGATGGCGTCCGACGAGGGCCCGCACCGCAAGTACTACGGGCTCAACGAGGTCGGCCTGAGCATGTACGCCGCCTCGGCGAAGACCTGGTCCTCCTTCGCGGAGACCATGGCATCCCTGCTCAAGGAGGGCCAAGAATGACTCCAGAAGAATACGCGCAGGCCGTACGCGATGCTCTGGCCGATCACCCGGAGCGGGAGGAGCTGCTCGACGACCTCGACGACCATCTGGCCGAGATCGCGGCGGAGTCCGGTCTGCCGCTGGAAGACCGGCTGGGGCCGCCCGCCGCCTACGCGGAGGAGCTGGCCGCCGCCTACGGGGAGCGCCCCGAGCGCCGGCGTGGGCGCCGTCGAGGCCCGCGGGAGCAGGCGCTGAGGGCGCATGCCTTCCTCATGGGCTACACGCCTTACAGGAGCCTTGTGGCCTTCCTGCCGGAGCTGCGTCCGGGGTGGTGGGTGCTGCGCGGCTACGTGCTGGCCATGATCCTGGTGTCGATGGCCGGCGACAGCAGGCTCGGTCCGGCGACCGCCGCCGACTGGGCCGTGGCGGTGGCCTGCGTCCTCGCCTCGGTGTGGTTCGGCAGGAGGCGCAGGGGCCGGCTGGTCGTGCTGCTCGCGGTGGCCGCCAACGCGGTGGCCGGGCTGGCGTTGTTCGCCGCGATCGTCGACGCGCCACGCTCGCCCGCTCCGGAGTCGGTCTACATGGCCGAGCCCGCGTGGGTGCGCAACGCGTCGTCCGACGGCGTCTACAACATCAAGCCGTACGCCAAGGACGGCACCCCGCTGACCGACGTCTACCTCTACGACCAGGACGGCAACCCGCTCACCACCGACCCCGAGCAGTACGGCTACACGGTCGACAGGTCGTGCGGCGAGCCGATCCTCAACCGCTACCCGCTGCCGCTGACCAGGCCGGACTACGTGAGCACCGGCTCGCCGTCGCCGTCGCCTTCCTGCGCGCAGCCGGCGCCGAGCGCCACCCCGTCGGCCGCCGATCAGGAGCCGACGCCCACGGCGACGCCGAGTCCCAAGGCGACGCGCTGATCGGGCACCATCGGTGTCATGAGCTTCGTACCTCCCGGCACCGGATGGCCAGGCGATCCGGCGACCCCTGACACTCCCGTCGCGCTCGACCCCGCGGACGTGCGCCGCCTGGCCGCCGCCAGCGACACCCTCGCGGAGCTCACGGCCAGGCAGTCCGTCTGCCGGGCCTGCCCCCGCCTGGTGGAGTGGCGCGAGGAGGTCGCCAGGGTGCGCCGGCGCGCGTTCGCGGACGAGACGTACTGGGGCCGTCCCGTCCCCGGCTGGGGTGACGAGCATCCGCGGATCCTGATCGCGGGGCTCGCGCCGGCCGCCCACGGCGGCAACAGGACCGGCCGGATCTTCACCGGCGACCGCAGCGGCGACTGGCTGTTCGCCTCGTTGTACCGCACCGGCCTGGCCGCGCAGGAGACGAGCACGCGCGCGGGCGACGGGCAGCGGCTCATCGGCGCGCGGGTGGTGGCGCCGGTGCGCTGCGCGCCGCCGGCGAACAAGCCGACGCCGGCGGAGAAGAGCGCGTGCTTCCCGTGGATGGCGCGGGAGCTGGCGCTGGTCGCGCGCGACGTGCGGGTGGTGGTGGCGCTCGGCGGCTACGCCTGGCAGGCGGTGTGGCCGGCGCTCAAGGACGCGGGCTACGCGCTGCCGCGCAGCAGGCCGCCGTTCGGGCACGGCGCGGAGGTCGAGATCGCGTACGACGGCGCGCCCGTCACGCTGCTCGGCTGCTACCACCCGAGCCAGCAGAACACGTTCACCGGCCGCGTCACCGCCCAGATGCTGGACGAAGTCTTCGCCCGTGCCAGGTCACTGGCTGTGTGACGCGTCGCACCATGCCAGGAATGGCCTCATCGGACATCCTTGGCGTAGGCTTGTGAATGCTTTCACAAGCACTCCATGAGGGATGTGGCTCAGGATGAACCAGCACATTCTTATCGTCGGCGGAGGATACGTCGGCCTCTACACGGCGCTCCGGCTGCAGCGCAAACTCCACCGTGAGCTGCGCAGCGGCGAGGCGCGCATCACGATCATCGATCCGCAGTCCTACATGACCTACCAGCCGTTCCTGCCCGAGGCGGCGGCCGGCAACCTGTCCCCCCGGCACATGGTCGCGCCGCTGCGGCGCGTGCTGCCGAAGGTGCACATCCTCAACGGCACGGTCACCAAGGTCGACCACGCCGAGCGCACCGCCACCTTCCAGCCCGCCGAGGGCGAGCCGCGCCAGGTGGCCTACGACGTGATCGTCATGGCCGCCGGGTCGATCTCCCGCACGCTGCCCATCCCCGGGCTGACCGACATCGGCATCGGGTTCAAGACCGTGGGCGAGGCCATCGCGCTGCGCAACCGCGTGCTGCACCTGCTCGACGTGGCCGAGTCGGCCGACGACCCCGAGGTGCGGCGCAGGGCGCTCACGTTCGTCGTGGTCGGCGCGGGCTTCGCGGGCGTGGAGGCGCTGGCCGAGCTGGAGGACATGGCCAAGCACTCGACGCGCTACTACCGCAACATCAGGCCGTCGGACCTGCGCTGGGTGCTCGTCGAGGCCACCGACCGGGTGCTGCCCGAGGTCGGCCCCGAGATGGGCAGGTGGACCCTGGAGCAACTGCGCGAGCGCGGCATCGACGTCCGGCTCGAGACCCGCCTGGAGTCGTGCGAGGGCGGCCACGTGGTGCTCTCCGACGGCTCAGAGTTCGACGCCGAGACCCTCGTGTGGACGGCGGGCGTCAAGCCGAGCACGGTGGTCAACGACAGCGACCTGCCGCTCGACGAGCGCGGCCGGATCAAGGCCACGGCCATGCTGACCGTCGCGGGCACGGAAGGCGCGTTCGCGGCCGGCGACGCGGCCGGGGTGCCCGACGTGACCAACCCCGGCCAGTACTGCGCGCCGAACGCCCAGCACGCCGTGCGCCAGGCCAAGGTGCTGGCCGACAACATCGTGCGGTACCTGCGCGGGCAGCACCTGGCGGAATATCGCCACAAGTACGTCGGATCGGTCGCGGGGCTGGGCCTGCACCAGGGCGTCGCGAACGTCTATGGCGTCAAGCTTCGCGGATTCCCTGCATGGTTCATGCACCGCACTTACCATCTGTCGCGGGTGCCGACGCTGAACCGCAAGGTCCGCGTCGTCGTCGACTGGACCCTGGCCCTGTTCTTCAAGCGGGAGACGATCTCGCTGGGTGAGATGGAGCACCCGCGAGACGGCTTCAGGGCCGCAGTGGCGACGACTCGCCGCTAGCCCGGGAACGGCAGCGCCCCGGTGAGCCTCGCCGGGGCGTGCGGCGCCCCTGGTCGCATGAGCGGAAGGGGGAACCACGGGTGGGGCTCTCAGCGGTGACCGTGCTCGGAGTGGACCGGCCCGGCGTGATCGCCGCGGTCACCGGTTCGCTCGCCGACTGCGGGGCGAACATCCAGGACTCGACCATGACGCTGCTCGGCGGCCACGTGGCGATGATGTTGCTCGTGTCGGGAGAGGTGGACGCGGCCGAGCTGAGCAAGCGCCTGTGCGCGCCCGACCTCGTGGTGACCGCCTCGGCGATCGAGGCGCGCCGCCACTTCTGCGACGACGGCGGCGGCCTCGGCTACGTGCTGACCGTCCACGGCCCCGACAGGCCCGGCATCATCTCCGCCATCAGCGCCGTGCTCGCGGCCGACGGAGGCAACATCACCGGCATGAGCACCCGGCTCACCGGGCGGCTCTACGTGCTGATCGCCGACGTCGAGCTGCCGAAGGAGGTGGACGTGGCGGCGCTCATGCGCAGGCTCGCCGCGGTCGGCGCCGGACTCGACTCCGAGATAACGTTTCGACCCGTCGAACCGGATCTGTTGTGACCCGGCCGGCGGACGGAAAGCACCGCGAGGTGATCGACGCCCCGCACCCGTTGCTGTCCACCCCCGCCGAGCCGGTGGACCCGACCGCCCCCGAGGTCGTGGCCGCCGCCGCCGATCTGCGGGCCACCCTGCGCCACGAGCCCTCCATGACCGGCCTGGCAGCCCCCCAGATCGGCCTGAGCTGGCGGCTGATCGCCTTTGACGCCGGACGCCACCCCAGGAGCCGGTCGTGCGCCGGAGAGGTCGTCATGGCCAATCCACGGCTCGCGACGGCCGCCCGCTGGAACCACCTGCGCGAGGGGTGCGTGTCCGTCCCCGGGGTCACCGCCGACGTACGTCGTGCGACGCGCATCACCGTACATGGGCATTTGCCAGGCACGGGCGAGCCGGTCACCATCGAGGCGGATGCCGTGGAAGCCCGTTGCATTCAGCACCAACTGGACCATCTGGACGGTCTACTCTTCTTGGACAGAGTGGTGGGAGCACTATCACTTCACCGCAGTCATCACAGTTGTGACGCCTGATACGAAGTTGTGCTCCTCGGAAGCATGGTCCGTTTCGTATGATTGCGGCGCCCCCGTAGCCCAATGGCAGAGGCAAACCCCTTAAAAGGGTTGACGTGCGGGTTCGAATCCCGCCGGGGGCACCTGCCATCTTTCGCCGCCTTTAGGGCTCTGACCTGGAGGTTTGCCGCGATCGTCGAACGGACCCCTTCGACCGTTTCCCGGCTGATATCGACTTGTTATGGAGTTGTCGCGTTCTGGGTGCTCCATCGCTGGTGGAGGCCCTGTCCTGGGGTGGGTGGCCCCGTCCGCGGACCGGGGTCCGCGTTTGCCTCCCCGGAAAACTATCCGGGCCGCCGCGACCATATTGACAAACGGGCCGCCTTCTGCTTTCCCGGATCGCCGGAGTTTCTTAGTGTGAATGGTTGACTACGGAATACAACCGCTCGCCCTTTTCCCGTTGGAAAAACTCATCACGCACCGGAAGGGCTCCGTCACGCACCCTCGCGGGAAGGTCCCCGCCGGCCGGGCCGGGATGATCTCGGCGGTTCGTGGCCGACCTCGGGAACTTGGCGCCGGAGACGTTCGTTGTCAACGCTGCCGAAGTCCCGAACCAACATCGATCTGACGCGTCAGTTGACCAAGGTGCCGCCAGGCCCCGTAGGCTCGGCGTCACAGGAGGCAGCGATGGAGAGCAAGAACCCCGTATTCAGCAGGTCGCGGCAGCGGGCCGCAGGCTGGGGCGGACCGACCCCGTCCCCCGACCAGTTGCAGAACATGTACGACGCCCCGTCGTACGCACCGCCGGCCAGGCCCGCACACCGGACCATGACCCTCGATGACGTCGTGGTGCGCGGGTTCCTCACGCTCGGGGTGCTCGTCCTGGCCGCGGCCGCGGCCTGGGTCCTCAACGTCCCGCCCATGGTCGCCATCGGCGCGGCCGTCATCGCGCTGATCATCGGTCTGATCGCCTCGTTCACGATGAGCACCAACCCGGCGCTCATCCTGGCCTACGCGGTGTTCGAGGGCATCTTCCTCGGCAAGATCAGCGCCGTGTTCGAGGGCGCCATCAGCGGCATCGTGCTCCAAGCCGTGCTGGGCACGGCGTTCGCGTTCGGCGCGGTGCTGACGGTCTATTCGTTGCGCATCGTCCGCGTCACGCCCAAGCTCGTGAAGTTCGGCATCGCCGCCGCCATCGCGGCCATCGGCCTGCTGCTCGTCAACCTGCTCGTCGGCCTGTTCAACGACGGCGGCCTCGGCCTGCGCACCGACAGCCCGATCGGCTGGGCCTTCAGCATCGTCATGATCCTGATCGGCTGCTTCTTCCTGCTCCTCGACTTCGACGCGATCGAGCAGGGCGTCAAGCAGGGCGCCCCGGAGAAGTTCGCCTGGCAGTGCGTGTTCGGGCTGACGCTCAGCCTGGTGTGGATCTACCTTGAGGTGCTGCGGTTCGTCAGCTACTTCAGCAGCAGCGACTGATCGTTCGTCCCCGCGTCATCCGGGAGGGCTCCGCCGTTCAGGCGGGGCCCTCTCTGCGTACCTGTGTGCGACCGAAAATCTACCCGCCGTCACAAAATGATGCCTGACTCAGGGCTTGCCATTCGCACGCTGGTGTTGCAGTGTCAACGAAAGGAACCTTATCCGCGGAGGTGCCCATGTCCTTGAACCACTCACCGGAGACGCAGACGAAGCTGATCGCAAGGGTCCCGACCATAACGGGACGCGAACTCCCAGAGTGGTTCCAAGCCATCGACAACGGCCCGAGCTTCCTCAGATGCGACGAGCGGGCCAACTGGCTCGCCGACGAGCACGGGCTGACCCACGGCTACGCCGCCGCGATCGTCCACGAGCACGAGCGGCACCGCCGTAACCGCATGGGCTTTGTCTAAGCCCTACCATCCTCGCGCCCGTGTGCTGCACACGGGCGCGTCATCATGAGGGGATGGACGTCGACAAGGCACTGGCCTTTCTCCGCACCCATCATCACGCCATCCTCCTCACCAGGCACCGCGACGGGCGCCCGCAAATGTCGCCGGTCGTGGCCGGCGTTCAGGACGGCCACGTCGTCATCAGCACCAGGGAGACGGCGGCCAAGGTGCACAACGCCCGCCGCGATCCCAGCGTCTCGCTGTGCGCCTTCACGGACCGTTTCTACGGCGAGTGGATCCAGGTGGACGGCACGGCCGAGATCATCTCGCTGCCCGAGGCCATGGACCACCTGGTCGCCTACTATCGCGACATCTCGGGCGAGCACCCCGACTGGGACGACTACCGCGCCGCCATGACCCGCGAACGCCGCGTCATCCTCCGCATCGCCCCCACCCACGCCGGCCCGGATCGCCACGGCTAGACCACGGCCCAGAGCCGGCCCAGAGCCGGCCACGGCGACCGGGCGACGGGGGCTCGCGTCACGGCGGGCCACCGTCGCCCGGTCAGCGGCCGTTTCCCTGGAGAGGGCCGGCCACGTGCGGCGGTTGGAGAACCGCTGCCTGCCGTACTGGCTGGATCAGGACAGGCGCTCCAGGACCATCGCCATGCCCTGCCCGCCGCCCACGCACATGGTCTCGAGCCCGATGCTCTTGTCGTGGTGCTGCAGGCTGTTGATCAGCGTGGACGTGATCCGGGCCCCCGTCATCCCGAACGGATGCCCCACGGCGATGGCCCCGCCGTTGACGTTGAGCCGGTCGAGGTCGATGCCGAGGTCGCGGTACGACGGGATCACCTGCGCGGCGAACGCCTCGTTGATCTCCACCAGGTCGATGTCGTCGATCGCCATCCCCGCCCTGGACAGCGCCTGCTTCGAGGCCTCCACCGGCCCGAGGCCCATGATCTCCGGCGACAGCCCGGTGACCCCGGTGGACACGATCCTGGCCAGCGGCGTGATGCCGAGCTCGGCCGCCTTGACGTCGCTCATCACGACGACGGCGGCGGCCCCGTCGTTGAGCGGGCAGCAGTTGCCCGCCGTGACGGTGCCGTCAGGACGGAACACCGGCGCCAGGGTCGAGACCTTCTCGTAGGTGGTGCCGGGTCGCGGGCCGTCGTCCTTGCCGACCACGGTGCCGTCCGGCAGGGTCACGGGCGTGATGTCCTTCTGCCAGAACCCGTCGGCCAGCGCCTTCTCGGCGAGGTTCTGCGAGCGCACGCCGAACTCGTCCTGGTCCTGACGGGTGACCCCCTTGAGCTGGGCGAGGTTCTCGGCCGTCTGCCCCATCGCGATGTAGATGTCGGGCACCTCGCCGTCCTCGCGCGGGTCGTGCCACTCGCGCCCGCCCTCGGCGAACGCTTTCGTACGGGCCAGCGCGTCGGTGAAGACCGGGCTCTGGGTGTCGGGCAGCGAGTCGGAGTTGCCCTTGGTGAAGCGCGAGACGGTCTCGACCCCGGCGGACACGAACACGTCGCCCTCGCCCGCCTTGATCGCGTGGAAGGCCATCCTGGTGGTCTGCAGGGAGGAGGAGCAGTAGCGCGTCACGGTGGTGCCGGGCACGTTGTCGAGCCCGAGCATCACCGCCACCACCCGGGCCATGTTGAACCCCTGCTCGCCGCCGGGCAGCCCGCACCCGAGCATGATGTCGTCGATGGACGCGGGCTCGAGCTGGGGCACCTTGGCCAGCGCCGCCTGGATCATCTGCACGGTCAGATCGTCGGGCCGGATCTCCTTGAGCGAGCCCTTGAAGGCTCGTCCGATGGGCGAACGCGCGGTTGCGACGATGACTGCCTCGGGCATGGCCCCTCCTTTGTCGGCGCTAATAGTAGAACTATATTCCAGTTCTACGCGCAAGCCCCGAGTGGCCCCCGTTATCCGTACATTCCTGGAGCCGTGGCGGTGTGGTCGTTCACGGCGTGGATCGTCCCCTTCTCGTCGCGCCACAACCGCCACCCGTCCTGGCTGCCCGTGAACCAGGCCGGTGGCGCGGGCGCGGGCGAGACCCGCTTGCCGGTGCCGAGGTCGTACTGGCAGATGGCGGCCGTCGAGTAGAAGCCCGGCGCCTGCCCGCGCAAGGTCAGCGGCTTGGGGTCGGTGACGCAGAACGACCACCCCCGCTGCTCCTCCACGGGCACCTGCTTGCCGGTGACGAGGTCGAAGGCCGAGCCCTTGGCGTTGTGCTGGAGGAAGCCGAGTTTGTCCATCTCGTCGGGGAAGGCCAGCCACCAGCCGGAGCCGGGCACGTCGGCCGCCGTGATCTGGCCGACCACCCGCCCCGTCTCGGAGTCGAGCCGGGCGAAGCCGCCGTAGGCGCCCTGGCGGTCGACCGGCCGGACGACCGGGGCGTAGCCGGGGTTGCCGCTGGGATAGACGCGCACCACCGAGGGCCGCATCCAGTTGATCGTCCCGTCGCTGATCTCGATCGAGAACAGGCCGAACGTGGAGATCTTCTTGGTCTGCGGGTTGGTGTAGGGGGCGACGTAGCCGACGAGGTTGCCGCCCGTCGAGCCGAACGCCCACCCGCCCGACATGTCGATGCCGGGGCCGAGCGCCTGCTCGATCGGCTGCTGCCACTGGAGCTTGCCGGTCTTGAGCTCGTACGACTCGACCATGGGGTTGGCCGACAGCCTGAGCAGCAGGACCCGGCGCCCGTCCGACCACTCCACCTCGGCGATGCCGGGCAGCTTCCACAGCTGTTTGCCCGTGGCCGGGTCGAGCACCACCATGCGGGCCTTGGCCAGGGCGGTGTGCTCGGACAGGCAGATGTAGGGGCCGCAGCGCTGAGGCCCGAACGTCGAGTGCACCGGCCTGGTCCACTTGCGCACCCCGGAGAAGGCGTCGCGGGCGACGAGGGTCGCGTTCCAGCTGCCCTTCTTGGCGGGGTCGAGCGCGACGACCACGCTCTGGCCCTCGGAGGTCTCCACGACCGCGGGCGTGGAGACGCCCATGCCGGGCAGGCGGCCGGCCATCGTGGCGGGGTAGGCCCACAGGCGCTTGCCGTCGCGCAGGCCGATGGCGACGGTTTCGAGCGCGCCGTCGGACTTCAGCGACGTGGTCGCGACGACCCCGCCGCCCGCCGCCATCCGGCTGACGGCGTTGACGTCGGTGTTGTGCCAGGTCGGGAAGCTCGTCGTGGCCGCGTCGCTGCCGGAGCATGCGGTCGCGGCGAGGATTCCCGCGAGGGCGATAGACGATTTCCACAAGGGCCGGAGCACAGGCAATTCACTCCAAAATGGACGGAGAGTGACGGCTCTGGCTCGGAGGGTGACCGCGGTCAGGCGTCGTTGAGCGGCTCGCCGAGCCGCCGGCGGAACAACGTCACCCACTTGCCGTGCAGGCCCGTCGCCCGCCCGTCGACCCGGGTCGCGGTGACCTCGGTGCCGGGCTCCTCCGCGGCCGTAGCCGCCGCAAGGTAAATCGGTTGCAGTGCTTCGCCACGTGCGGGTGTGGGTTCAGGCCACAGTCCCAACGCAGCGCACACTGACGGTAGCACCGCGTAAGCGGCCTGTGCGTAACCTTGGTCAGATGGATGGAATCGATCCGGTCCGAACATTTCCGTCGGATTTGTCGCGAACTCCGGCCCCAGGACGTCGGCGAACGCCACCGTACGGCCGCCCGCGTCCACCACCGCCACCGTCTGCGCCGCCGCGAGCTGCCTGCTCCACCGTCGCGTCACCCAGCGCAGCGGCTGCGCGATCGGCCGCACCGTGCCGAGGTCGGGGCACGTGCCCACGACCACCTCCGCGCCCGCGTCCCGCAGCCGCCGCACGGCCTTGGTCAGATGGCGTACGGCCACCGCGGGCGGCGTCTGCGTGATGATGTCGTTCGCCCCCACGAAGATCACCGCCACGTCGGGGCCCATGGCCAGGGCGGCGTCGACCTGCTCGCCCAGCTCGGCCGACGGGGTGCCCGACTTGCCGGCCACGAGAAGGCGCACCGGCCGCTCCGCCACCGCGGCCAGGCCGTTCGCCAGCATGACGCCGGGGGTGTGGCTGGGCCCGCTCACCCCGAGCCCCACGGAGGTGGAGTCGCCGAGCATGGCCAGGTTGAGCGGCACGCCGGGGAAGTCGCCGTACGTGCCGTCGGAGACCGGGCCGTCCAGGCCGTGCGGCTGCCCGATGACCCTGCGGGCGAGCAACCCCTCGGCGATCAGCAGTCCGTATGCCGTGGCTCCCAGGGCGGTCAGCCCGCCACCTCCGAGAGCCGCCGCCGTCGCGATCTTCCGCGCCGCGCGCGCCACGCCAGCTGCCCACACCACGTACGTGACCTCCCTGGTCGAACTCGGCGGTAGCGTTTGCTTGAAAACTAGCTGAGGCCCCGCCACCCCCTTGGGACCTCGGCCCCAGGCAAGCTGATCAAGCTTCGGCAAAGAAGGTGAACACCTCGGTGCGCGTTTACGATTCCCTGGTCGACCTGATGGGGAACACTCCGCTCGTCCGGCTGCACAAAGTCACCGCGGGGTTGCCCGCCCAGGTGGTCGCGAAGGTCGAATACTTCAATCCCGGCGGTTCGGTCAAGGACCGCATCGCGGCACGCATGATCGAAGCCGCCGAAGCGTCCGGCGAGCTGCGTCCCGGAGGCGTCATCGTCGAGCCGACGTCCGGCAACACCGGCGTGGGCCTGGCCATCGTGGCGCAGCAGAAGGGTTACCGGTGCCTGTTCGTGGTGCCCGACAAGGTGGCCCAGGACAAGATCTCCGTGCTGCGCGCCTACGGGGCCGAGGTCGTCGTCTGCCCGACCGCCGTCTCGCCCGACCACCCCGACTCCTACTACTCGGTCTCCGACCGGCTGGCCCGCGAGGTGCCCAACGCCTGGAAGCCGAACCAGTACACCAACATCAACAACCCCGACTCCCACTACCACTCGACGGGCCCCGAGATCTGGGAGCAGACCGACGGCCGGGTCACCCACTTCGTGGCCGGCATCGGCACCGGGGGCACGATCAGCGGCACGGGCCGCTACCTCAAGGAGGTCTCCGGCGGCCGGGTGAAGATCATCGGAGCCGACCCCGAGGGGTCGGTCTACTCGGGCGGGTCCGGGCGCCCCTACCTCGTCGAGGGGGTCGGGGAGGACATCTGGCCGGCCACGTACGACACCAAGATCTGTGACGAGATCATCGCGGTCACCGACAAGGAGTCGTTCAACATGACCCGCAGGCTCGCCCGCGAGGAAGGGCTGCTGGTCGGCGGCTCCTGCGGGATGGCCGTGGTGGCGGCGCTGCGGGTGGCGGCCACCGCCGCGCCCGACGACGTGATCGTCGTGCTGCTGCCCGACGGCGGCCGCGGCTACCTGTCCAAGATCTTCAACGACGACTGGATGGCCGACTACGGCTTCCTGACCACCACGTCCGACGAAGGGCTGGTCGGCGACGTGCTGGCACGTAAGGGGGCAGGGCTGCCGGAGTTCGTGCACGCGCACCCGTACGAGTCGGTCAGCACGGTCATCGCGATCATGCGCGAATACTCGGTGTCGCAGCTTCCCGTGATGAAGGAGGAGCCGCCGGTCATGGCGGCCGAAGTGGTGGGCTCCATCGTCGAACGCGATCTCCTCGAAGCCCTCTATCACGGCAGGATCTCCTCCGACGACACGATCGCCGATCACATGTCAGCGCCGCTACCCACGATCGGCAGCGGTGAACCTGTGGCGCGTGCGGTCGAAGCGCTGGAGAAGGCCGATGCGGCCGTTGTGCTGGAAGACGGCAAGCCCGCCGGCCTGATCACCAGGCACGACCTGCTCGCCTTCCTCGCCAACCACTGACCCCCTTTCCCCAGGCCGCCGCCGGACGGCGGCCTGGGGGAGGGCCGTCAGGGCTACCCGATCGACCCGGTCGCGGTGCTGAAGCCCTCGTCGCCGCGCCCCTCCGCGTCGGCCCGGTCGAACAACGCGCCCTGCGGCACGGCGCTTCGGACTGCTCAGGGCAGCGCGAACTCGGCGATCACTTCCCAGGCCCCCTCGGGCGACGGGCCCGCATAGAGCCTGCCGCCCAGAGCCTCGACCCGCTCGGCCATCCCGACCAGCCCGAACCCGCCGCCGAGGCGGGCGACCCGGGGATCCGAGGCCGCACCGAAGTTGCGCACCCGCAACGTCACGACCTTCGCGTGCCGCCGTAAGTCGGCCTCCACCCAGGCGGCGCGGGATGCGTGCTTGCGCACGTTCGTGAGTGCCTCCTGCAGCACCCGGTGCAGGGTGGTCATCACCTCGGGAGGCAGCGTACGATCGTCGATCCCCTGGCCGATCTCGAACGCCACCTTCGGCCCGTCGGAGGAGAACTTCTCCGTCAGCATGCGCAGGTCGGCCAGCGTGACGCCGGGCTTGCGGGACGGGTCGTCCTCCGCGCGCAGCACCGTCACCATGCGCCGCATCGAGGTCAGCGCCTCCGAACCGGCCGTGGCGATCGCGTCCAGCGCGGGCGTCACCGCCTCGGGGCTGGTCCGGGCGACCGTCCTGGCGGCCTGGGCCTGGACGACGATGCCCGTGATGTAGTGGGCGACCAGGTCGTGCAGCTCCCTGGCCAGCTCCAGGCGTTCGGCCCTGCGTACCGAGTGGACCGCCTCCACGCGGCGCTCCTGCTGGAAGCGGAGGTAGCCGCCGACGCCTGCGGCCATCGACCAGGCCGCGAACAGCAGGAACGAGAACACCAGCCCCGAGCTGTTGTAGTCGCGCCCGATGGACTCCGACATCAGGACGACCAACCCCGCGCACGCCAGGGCCGCGGCCCGCCGCACCGGCTCCACGTGTCGCAGCGCGCCGATGAGCAGGATGAGCAGCGACCCGGTCTCCGCCATGCCGGGCACGCCCGCGAGCCCGGTGCCGCCGATCGCCAGCGAGGCGCAGAACGACGTGGCCAGCATGACGCAGAAGCCGCGCAGGCGGTGGCGGCGCCGCAGCACCACGGCCGCCGTGCCCACCGCGCCGCAGACGGGCACCAGCCACTGGACTCCACCGATGGAGTAGGCGAGCGCCAGGTCGATCAGCCACATCATGCCGAGCCAGCCGAGCATCGCCAGCTCACTCAGCCGGCGGACCCAGTACACGACGCGCTTGGAATCCCCCACGCCCCGAGCCTAAGCCGCAAGTCGGACAGGTCGTATCAGCCGTTCGGCCGAGGAGCCGCGTACGAGACCAGCCCTTGAGCTGAGGCGGAAACCGGGCCCTTCGCCGATGCTGGAGAGGTCGGAAGGGGACAGGAAATGGTGGCCATCGGGTTCGCGCTGCTGGGTATCGGGCTGGTCGTCGGGGTGCTGCTCGCCCTGGCCGACCCCGTGCTGCTCTCCCGCATCAACGGGGAGCACGCGGAGGGCGGCAGCGGCCGCTTCATCAAGGCGGACGTGGTACGGCTCCCGCCCCGGTCAGGCGGGGACCGTCAGGAACCGAGGGCCGCCTGACCATCCGTGGCTCGCGCGGGCATGGTGCGCGAGCCTCGACGGGAGCCCCTGAGGGGCGGCGTCCCGTCGGCGGCCCGTGATCCGGAGGGGAACGGATCGCGGGCCGACTTCCGTTAACGTGGCCTGTATGAGCAACGGTTTTGAGACCCTGGCCATCCACGCAGGTCAGGAGCCCGACCCGCTGACCGGCGCGGTCGTGCCGCCGATCTACGCCACGTCCACCTACAAGCAGGACGGCGTGGGCGGCCTGCGTTCGGGATATGAGTACAGCCGCTCCGCCAACCCCACGAGGACCGCGCTCGAAGAGGCGCTGGCGGCGGTGGAAGGCGGGGCGCGCGGGCTCGCGTTCGCCTCGGGTCTGGCCGCCGAGGACACCCTGCTGCGCGCGGTCTGCAAGCCGCAGGACCATGTGATCATCCCCAACGACGCCTACGGCGGCACCTACCGGCTGTTCGCCAAGGTCAACGAGCGCTGGGACCTCCACTACGACCCGGTCCCGCTGCACGACCTCGACGCGGTGGCCGCCGCCATGACACAGAAGACGAAGATCGTCTGGGTCGAGACGCCCACCAACCCGCTGCTCGGCATCGCCGACATCGCCGCGCTGGCGCAGCTGGCCCATGACAACGGCTCGCTGCTGGTGGTCGACAACACCTTCGCCTCGCCCTACCTGCAGCAGCCGCTGTCGCTCGGCGCCGACGTCGTCGTGCACTCGACCACGAAATACGTCGGCGGCCACTCCGACGTGGTCGGCGGCGCGCTGATCGCGGCCGACAGAGGGCTCGGTGAGGAGCTCGCCTACCACCAGAACGCGATCGGCGCCGTGGCCGGGCCGTTCGACGCCTGGCTGACGCTGCGCGGGCTCAAGACCCTCGGCGTGCGCATGGACCGCCACTGCGACAACGCCGAACGCATCGTCCACCTGCTGCTCGCCCACCCGCGCGTCACCAGCGTGCTCTACCCGGGCCTGCCCGAGCACGCCGGGCACGAGGTGGCGGTGAAACAGATGAAGAGGTTCGGGGGCATGGTGTCGTTCCGCGTCGCCGGAGGCGAGGCGGAGGCCGTGGCGGTGTGCGACAGGGCCAAGCTGTTCACGCTGGGGGAGTCGCTCGGCGGCGTGGAGTCGCTCATCGAGCACCCCGGCAGGATGACCCACGCCTCGGCCGCCGGGTCGCCGCTCGAGGTGCCCGCCGACCTGGTGCGGCTCTCGGTGGGCATCGAGACCGTCGACGACCTGCTGGCCGACCTCACCCAGGCGCTCGGCTAGCCCCACTCACCTGAACCCAGGTGCCCGGCCGGCTCCTGCGCCACCGTCCCTGGGCGCGCGAGGCTGAGCCGGCTGGGCGGTTCAGGCGGTCTTGACGACGCCGCCGTCGACGATGTAGTCGGTGCCGGTGACGCTGACGGCGTGGGGTGAGGCCAGCCAGGTGACGAGCGTGGCGATCTCTTCGGGTTCGATGAACCTGCCGGTCGTCACGCCGGTGGCGGCCGGCAGTGCGGCCAGGAACTGCTCCAGCTCCATGCCGTTCAAGCCGGCGAGCAACTCGCCGTACCCGCCCGGCGCCTCCCACATGGGGGTGCGGACGGCGCCGGGGGAGATCGTGTTGATCCGCACGCCCTGAGGGCCGACCTCCTCGGCCAGTGCCTTGCCGAACGCGGTGAGCGCCGCCTTGGCCGTCGAGTACGGCATCGGTCCGGCGCCCGGCATCCTGGCGGACACGGAGGAGATGTTGATCACGCTGCCGCGCCGCCGCAGCAGGCTGGGCAGAGCGGCGCGGGTGGCGCGTACGGCACTGAAGAGGTTCAGGTCGTACGAGTGCTGCCAGAGGTCGTCGCTCATGGCCACGAGCCCGCCGGCGATGTCGGGGGTCGCCTCGCCGCCGCCGACGTTGTTGACCAGCAGGTCGATCTCGCCCAGCTCGGCCAGCGCCTGCGCGATCACTTCGCCGGGCCCGTGAGCGGTGGACAGGTCGGCCGTCACGGCGGCCGCGCCGGTCTCCTTGAGCTCCGAGCTGATCGTGCGTGCCGCCGCGACGACCCGCATGCCCTCGCCCGTCAGTGCTCGCACGATCGCCAGGCCGAGGCCCTTGCTCGCCCCGGTCACGACGGCTGTCTTGCCGGTGAGTTGCATGTCCATGACATCTCCCCTTTACGAATCGCATCACTGTCGATGCAACGAAGCCTATGACTTGCATCAGAATGTTGCAAGTTTATGGATAACCGGGGCGATGTCGTATCCTTCGGGGCGTGAGTGAGAGGACCAGGGCGTTGCGCTCCGACGCCGAACGCACGGTGCGGACGATCCTGGAGGCCGCGGAGCGGGTGTTCGCCGAGGATCCGGCGGCGAGCATGGAGCAGATCGCCGAGGCCGCGGGCGTGGCGCGCACGACCGTGCACCGGCGCTTCGCCTCCCGTGAGGCGCTGCTGGAGGCGCTGGCCGCGGTGGCGGCCCGCGAGTTCGCCGCGGCCGTGGACGCCGCCCATCCCGAGACCACCCCGCCGCTGGTCGCGCTCTACCAGGTCACGGTCAACGTGCTGCGGGTCAAGCGGCAGTGGCCGTTCGCGCTCGACCTGACCGGACCGGAGGGCGGCGAGCCGGACTGCACCCATGCCGAAGTGGAGCAGCGGTGCGACCATCTCCTCCGAAGGGCCCAGGAAAGCGGGGTGCTGCGTGCCGACGCCGATCTCGCCTGGGCCAAATGGATCTTCTACGCGCTGATCGGGGTGGCGGCGCGGATCCGCGAGTGCGAGCCCGACGTCGCCGCCACCCGCGTGGTCGACACCCTGCTGTGCGGCGTCGGCACCGGCCAGGGCCTGATCAGTACAGGGTCACAGCCCGGCCAGTGACGCGGCGTAGCGGAGACCGGCAAGGCCGGCGATCCGGGCCATCCGGCCGCGCTGTGGCCCGCGGCCACCGCACGATCTTCTGTCGTTCTCACGAACCCCGAATGATCACGCGGTGGCCGTCGCCAGGTGACCCCAACGCCTCAAGATCGCAAAGGTCGCTGGAGTGCTAGCCGGGCACCACCATCAGGAAGAGGATGACCAGCCAGATCACCGACAGCAGCCCGCTGATGGCGGCGATCCGGCCGTTCTGCACCTTCGCGTCGTCTTCCGTGCCCTCACTGGAGAGCGCGCGGACGGCGGTGCGCAGGTCGCGGTCGATGATGACGAGCAGCACGGCGCCCACGATGAACAACGTCATCGACGCCGTCATGTACCACCGGCCGAGCACCCCGCCACCGAGAACGATGCCGAGGATCAGCCCGAACACGAAGACGCCCAGGCTGCCGAGGCTGTAAACCCTCGTCATGCGCTGGATGTTCTGCAACACGGGCACGTTCTTGTTGCGGATGACGCGCGGAGCGGCCATCGTCGCGGCGGTGATCGGGCCGATCGTGAAGATCGCGAAACCGATGTGCAGCCAGAGAAACAGGGACGACATGCGGGAGAGACTAGTCGCCGGCGATCTCCGCCGGGGACTCGACACTCTCTTCGCCGTCCTCCGCGCAGCGCATGATCAACTCGGTCATCACGATGGCGACGACCATGAGCACGATGAGGAGTCCCGCAATCATGGAAGCTCCTCCTTCCCCGTCTGGACCGTAAATATCGTCCGTAATGACTAGACGAGCCTGCAACGGAATAAGTTCAGCGCGGGTATGGTTGGTCACCGTTCGCTTTTTCTTACCGTAAGGGCACAAGGGGGTGCCGTCCGTGGCCATCAGGCATGTCGAGCCGTACAGCGACGAGTGGCTGCAGCAGCCGATCAGCTACGTGCAGCGGGTCATCGACGTGCTGGGATCAGAGGTGGCCGGTTGGTGGGAGGGCCCGTGCGACCCGCGTGACGTCACACTGAAGCTGGCCGATGGAAGCGCGCTGGTCTGGGACGAAGAGAGCGGCTGGCGCCTGGGCACCTTCGTCTCCGGCGGGCCGGGCCTGCGCAGCGAGCTGGCCGGGGTGCGCTATCTGGGCCACGGGCTGCTGCCCAGGCCTGAGCGGGTGCCGTCGGCGCTCAGCGACGCCAGGGCAGGCGTGGGGGCCAGCTCGGCCTGGCGTCCGTGCTACCGCTCCCACCGCAACTGCCGCGACGGGTTCGACGTCGCCCTCGACTTCTACTGCCGTCTCGTCGACGCCTGACCTCGTCGGCCACCGTTCGCCCCGGACGACGGGGCGAACTCGTCGGCCGGGGAGGCGCAGGGTGGCCGTCAGAGCGGCGCCGGCGGGGTGTGGAGGACGAGCAGGATGTGCTCGTCGTCGCCGTGTCTGACCGTGCCCGCGCGCTGGAAACCGTGCTTCTCCAGCAGCCGGACCGAGCCGGTGTTGGCGTGGAAGGGGTCGGCGTGGAGCGGGCGGATGCGCTCCTGGCGCAGGAAGAGCTCCATGGCCCGGCTGCCGATGCCCCGGCCCCAGAACGCCCGGCCGAACCAGTAGCCGATGAAGCGCCTGTCATCCTCCCACCAGGCCACGAGGTTGCCCGCCAGGTCGCCGTCGACGGTGACCGCCTGGACGAAGACCTTCGGGTCGCCGAGGACCCGCGTGGTCCAGTGGCGCATGAACGCCTCCCGCTCCCTGGGCGCGAACCTGGACCGCCGCGCGGCCTCGGCATCGTGCTCGTGGGCCAGGAACACCTCAAGGTCGGCCGTCTCCACGTCGCGCAGGCACACGTCTTCGTTCATGGTCTGCGAGTGTGGCAGAGAGCACCGACAGTTCAGCGGGCCCGGCGCAGCCGGAGGAAGTCGCTGACCACGTATTCGCCCAGCCGCTCGGCGCTGGGGGAGAAGACGCGGCCGCCGTTCCTGCGGGCCACCTCGTCCACGAACTCCTTCAGCCGGTCGTCAGCCGCCAGCATGAAGACGTTGAGGGTGGCCCGCCGCCGGGTCATCTTGTCGACCTCGGAGAGCGTGAGCTCCAGGGTCTCGCTCGACGGCGGCCACTCGAAGGCGGACCTGCCGTTGCGCATCAGGTGCGCGGTGGGCTCGCCGTCGGTGACCACCAGCACCACGGGCTCGAAGTCGGGGTGACGGTCGAGGTGGCGGCCGGCGATCAGGAGCGCGTGGTGCAGGTTGGTGCCCTGGACCATGTCCCAGTCGAGGCCCGCCAGCTCGTCGGGCTGCAGCACCCTGGCGTAGTTGGAGAAGCCGATGATCTGTACGGCGTCCTGCGGGAACTTGGAGGCCACCAGCGCCTGGAGGGCCAGCGCCGTCTGCTTGGCGGCGGCCCAGGTGCCGCGCAGGGCCATCGAGTAGGACAGGTCGACGAGCAGGCACACGGCCGCGGCGCTGCGCCGCTCGGTCTCGGCCACCTCGAAGTCGTCCACCGACAACCGCACGGCCGCCCGCCCACCGTCCCGTCCGGCCCGCGCGCTCTCCTGGCCGGTACGGATCGCGACGCCGCCGCTGCGGACGCCGTTGACCAGGGTGCGGACCACGTCGATGGGCTGCTCGTCGCCGAAGCGCCACGGCCGTGACGAGCCGGTGAGCTCGCCGGCCGAGCCCGCGTCGTGCTGGTCGTGGTCGCCGCGGCGGCCCGCGTCGAGCGAGGAGAAGACGCGGCGCAGGGCCGTCTCGCCGAGCCGGCGCACCGCCTTCGGGGTGAGCTCCAGCTTGCCGCGCCGGCGCAGGAGGTAGCCCTGCTCCTCCAGCTCGCGTTCGATGCGCTTGAGCGCCTCCAGGTCGTCGACCGCGGAGCGGCCCAGCGCACGGCGTACGGCGGCCTCGTCGATGTCGTCGAGCCGCGCGCCCGGGTAGTCCTGGCGCAGGGCGGTCTCCAGCTGGGTGAGGTCGGCGAGTTCTTCCAGGGCGGTGACGGCGTCGCCCATGCCGAGGGGCTCCTCGCCGGTGAGGCGTTCGGGGGCGTTCCAGGCGAGGTCGGGGCGGCGCGCGTGGAGGGCTTCGCCGAGGCGGCGCATCTGCTCGGAGAGCCCGGCCTGGTCGAGGGTCTGGTTGATGAGGCCGGCGAGCTCTTCGCGCTGGCGGGGCGTCATCGAGGCCAGCATGCGCTGCGTGGCGGCGGCGCGGCGGGCCAGGATGTCGACGAGCTCTTCCAGGTCGCGCGGCTTCTCGGGGAACAGGTCGCCATGCCTGGCCATGAAGGCGTCGAAGTCGGCCTGGGTGTGCTCGCCGCGGGCGTCCTTGTCCAGCATGTCGTTCAGGTCCGACATCATCTGGCGGACGCGTTCCATCGCCTCGGGGTCCGGGTTCGCGAGCGCGTCGCGCAGGCCCCTGAACTGGCTGTCGAGGACCTCCCGCCGCAGCAGGTCACGCAGTTCCTCGAACGTCTGGCGCGCGGCGGCAGAACGCCACTCGTACGTGCTCAGCTCCTGGATGGCGGCGGCGGTGTCCTCGGGCAGCGCGTCGAGCCCCGCCTCCCGCAGCCGCGCCTCGTCGGAGGGATCGGGGAACAGCTCGGCCCGCTCCTGGCCGATGGCCTTGTCCAGCAGCGCCCGTGCCTTCTCCAGCGTGCCGTCGAGCCGCCCCCGCTCGCGCAGGTCACGGCGGCGCCTGCGGACCTGCTTGAGCATGTCGTCGAGGCCCCGGCGGTCCTGCGCGCCGGGCAGACCGCGCTTCAGCAGGTCGCGCAGCGCGTGGACGGGCGTCGAGCCCGACAGGATCGCATCGCCCATCTCGTCGAGCGCCGCCCGCACGTCGTAGGGCGGGGCCAGGGGATCGGGGCCATCGTGGTACTCGCCATAGCGAAAGGCCATCACAGGACCACGCTAACCCCACAAGCGCGGTCACGCGTCCCCGAAAACCTCCCATACCTGGTCGAGGGAGTCGGCTCCGGGGGTGTACTCGATCTTCACCAGCACGGGGTGGCGGAGCGGCTTGAGCGCCTTCGTCAGGTCGGCCGGGGTGCAGGGCTTCTTGCCCAGGCCGTTCGCGTCCGCGTTGACCGGCCGGCCCGCGAGCCAGCCGCTCCCGCACCGGGCGGTGGTGCGGTAGAAGCTCGTGGCGTACGTGTAGCCCAGCTTGATCTTCTTACCGCCGGACGCGAACACGACGGCGGTGTCGTCGATCCGCTGGATCGTGCCGCGCGCGGAGCGCTGGCCGGGCCGGTCGGCGACCACGAACTCGTTGACCCTGGTGACCTTGCCCCCACGGTGCTCGACGCGCACTGGTACGGGGCCGCGCCCGAGGCCGGTGGACAGGTCGCGGGGCGAGCACCTGGTGCGCCCGAGCCCCTTGCGGTCGACGGCCACCCGGCCCTCGGTCTCCTTCAGGTCGCAGGCGACCGTGATCCGCCCGTAGGCGGCCCTGGAGTAGTCGAGCCTGAGCTCCTTGGCGCCCGGGGTCGCCTTGAGGCGGTAGCCCAGGAAATCCTTCTGCTTCACGAACGAGGCGGATCGGGGCACGATGCGCAGGCGGTCCTGGCCGTCGGACCAGGCGTACCCGTAAACGGTCTTGGTGGTGGCGGCCTCGGCTGGCGCGGCGACGCCGCACAGAACGAGAGTGGCTGCGGTGGCGCAGGCAAGCGGGCGCATGGACGGTCTCCCCCGACGTCGTGAGCTGGTATCACGTAAGACGCGGGAGACCGCCCAGATGTTCACGTCCGGTAGACGGTCACTCCGTCAACGTCTTCCTTGGACAGGCGGCGCATGAGGTAGAGGCCTTCGAGCGCGAACTCCAGGGCCGCCGCCGCATGCCCCGGCGACTCCTCGCCCGCGCCCATGCCCAGCCTCGACATGACCTTCGCCAGCCCGGTGACCGGCCCGATCCGGTGCAGCAACTCCCCGGCGGGGACGAGCTCGCCCGACTCGACCTGGTTGCCCTCGGCGAACTTGTCGGTCACCGGCGACAGGTCCATGCCGCCCAGCCGGTTCCTGAACGTCTCCGCGGTCGCCCTGCGCAGCAGGTGGGCCAGGATCTCGGTCTCCCGGCCCTCCTCGCTGACCTCGAACTCCACCTTGCCCCGCAGGCTGTGCACCACGCAGGCCAGGTCGACCACGCGCGCGACGGCCTGCTCCTCGCCCGCGAGGGCCGCCCTGCGCACCGCCGAGGCCGCCGCGGTCTCGGCGGCCGCGATCGAGAACCGCGCGGACACGCCGGAACGGGCGTCGACCGCGGTCGACTCGCGGACCAGCCTGGTGAACCGGGCGATCACCTCGACCAGGTGCTCGGGGATGTCGGCCCCGATGTCGGGCATGGACTCCTGGCGGATCAGCGTCAGCTCGTCCTCGACCGTCAGCGGGTAGTGGGTGCGGATCTCGGCGCCGAACCGGTCTTTCAGCGGCGTGATGATCCGGCCCCTGTTGGTGTAGTCCTCGGGGTTGGCGCTGGCGATGAGCAGGATGTCGAGCGGCAGCCGCAGGTTGTAGCCGCGCACCTGGACGTCGCGCTCCTCCAGCACGTTGAGCAGCGACACCTGGATGCGCTCGGCCAGGTCGGGCAGCTCGTTGACGGAGAACACGCCGCGGTTGGTGCGCGGGACCAGGCCGTAGTGGACCGTCTCGGGATCGCCGAGCGTGCGCCCCTCGGCGATCTTGATCGGGTCGACGTCGCCGATCAGGTCGCCCACGGAGGTGTCGGGTGTGGCGAGCTTCTCGCCGTAGCGCTCGTCCCGGTGTTTCCACGCGACCGGCAGCTCGTCGCCCAGCTCGCGCGCCAGCGCCTGGCAGCGCGTGCAGGCCGGTGTGTACGGGTGGTCGTTGATCTCGCAGCCCTCGACGACCGGCGTCCACTCGTCGAGCAGCCCGGTGACGGTGCGGATGAGCCGGGTCTTGCCCTGGCCGCGCTCGCCCAGCAGGACCAGGTCGTGGCCGGCCAGCAGGGCCCGTTCGAGGTGGGGGAGCACGGAGTCGTCGAAGCCCACGATGCCGGGGAAGCGGGGCTCACCCGCCCGCAGCTTGGCCAGCAGGTTTTCCCGGACCTCGGCTTTGACGGTGCGATGAACGTGGCCGCTCTCTCGCAACGTGCGGAGAATACGTGGCTGATGCACGGGATCGAGACTACGTCCCCCGCGAGGAATGCGGCAGAGTCTTTCGCATCTGGCGGAGATTTCGGATCTTGACTATTGCGTGGCGGTTCGTGCGCGTGCTTGTCCCTTTAGTGGGGAGAATCGGGCCTAGGGAACTTGGACATGTCGAGGGGAGGCGAGACGCGTGGCCTTGATGACGAGCCGCTTCGCCGACGGCCTCGCCGTGGGTTCCGACCTGGTGGAGGCCGCGGAGAGTGCCGTCGGCCGGGCACTGTCGAGGCTCAGCGGCCAAGCCGACCTGGTCTGCTTCTTCATCTGCGGCGACGACCCTGACGACGTCGCCCGCGCCGGCGAGGCCGCGATGAAGCTCGCGCCCGAAGCACACGTGATCGGATGCAGCGCCACGGGAGTGATCGGCGACGGTCAGGGAGTGGAGCTGACGCCCTCCGTGAGCGCCTGGGCCGCGACCCTGGACGGGGCGAGACTGACCACGTTCGCGCTGGAGACGCTGGCCGCCGAGGACAGGTTCGTGGTGGTCGGGCTGCCGGAGCGCAACGGCGACGACCATGTGGCGATCTTGCTGGCCGATCCGTACACGTTCCCGACCGACGCCTTCGTCGAGCGCTCGGCCGACGTGCTGGGCGACCTGCCGCTGATCGGCGGGCTCGCCAACGGGCTGCAGGGCCGGGGTTCCGTACGGTTGTTCGCCGACGGAGAGATCTACTCCGAGGGCGCGATCGGCGTGCTGATCAGCGGGGAGGTGAAGATCAGCACCGTGGTGAGCCAGGGCTGCCGCCCTATCGGCCCCAGCATGGTGGTCACCGCGGCGGAAGAGAACCTGCTGCTCGAACTGGCCGGGCAGCCCGCGCTGGCCCGGCTCGAGGACATCGTCAGCGAGCTGGACGAGGACGACCGCGAGCTGGTCGCCTCCGGGTTGCAGATCGGCGTGGCGATGGACGAATACGCCGAACGCCACGAACGCGGCGACTTCCTCATCAGAGGAGTCATCGGCATCGATCCCGAACGCGAGGCCGTGGCCATCGGCGACATCGTGGAGATCGGCAGGACCGTGCGCTTCCAGGTGCGCGACGCGGCCACCGCCGACGAGGACCTCTATGACCTGCTCGACGCCCACCGCGAGGAGATCGGCAAGGTGGACGGGGCGCTGCTGTTCTCCTGCAACGGCCGGGGCTCGGCCATGTTCGGCACCGCCGACCACGACCCGGTCGCCCTGCGCGACACGCTGGGACCCATCGGCGTGGCGGGTTTCTTCGCGGCCGGCGAGGTCGGTCCCGTCGCGGGCCACAACCACGTGCACGGCTTCACCGCCTCCGTCCTGGTGTTCTCCAACTCAGCGGGCGGGCCATGAACCGTACGGCGGGCCGTCGGTGATCCTCGCGATCGACGTGGGCGGCACCAAGATGGCCGCGGGCCTGGTCGCCCACGACGGCACGGTGGTCGAGGCCCGGCGCTCCGCCACCCCGCAGGACACGGACGCCGGCACCCTGTGGAAGGCCCTCGTGGATCTCATCGAGCCGCTGTCGCAGCGGGTCGAAGGAGTGGGGGTGGGGTGTGGCGGGCCGATGCGCTGGCCCGAGGGCGAGGTCTCGCCGCTGAACATCCCCGCCTGGCGCGGCTTCCCCCTGCGCGCCCGGCTGGCCGCGCGTTTCCCCGGTTTACCGGTACGCCTCCACAACGACGCGATCTGCCTGGCCGTGGCGGAACACTGGAAGGGGGCCGGGCAGGGTGTCGCCGACATGCTGGGCATGGTCGTCTCGACCGGGGTGGGGGGCGGGCTCATCCTGAACGGCAGGCTGGTGAACGGCAGGACGGGCAACGCCGGGCACATCGGGCACGTGGTGGTCGAGCCGGCAGGAGGGCCGCGCTGCGGTTGCGGCGGCCACGGTTGCCTGGAGGCCGTCGCCCGCGGCCCCGCCCTCACCGACTGGGCCCTGGCCCATGGCTGGACCCCCGGAGCCGCCCCGGCGGACGAACCTGCGCGAGGAACAGCCGGCGCAGATGCGCCACCTGCCGCGATGCGGGACGCGGGAGTGGCTTACCGGGAGGATCGGGCCGTCACCGGGAGGGCGCTGGCGGCCGACGCGCTGGCCGGGGACCCGGTCGCGCTGCGGGCCATGAGCCGGGCCGGGCGCGCGATCGGCCTCGCCATCGCCTCCGCGACCCACCTGTGCGACCTGGACCTCGTCACCGTCGGCGGCGGGTTGTCCCAGGCAGGCGAGCCGCTGTTCGGTCCTTTGGAGGAGGCGCTGCGCGAGCACGCCAGGGTGGAGTTCGCCCGCCGGGTCAAGGTCGTGCCCGCCGCTCTCGGCCAGGAGGCCGGGCTGGTGGGAGCCGCCGCGTTGATCCTCGCGACGGACAGCTACTGGAGCACGTGAAGGCCCGGCGGCCCTTCTGCTCGGGAGGGCCGCCGGGCCGGGGAACGGGCCGGCGAATGGTCCAGCGTGAGGGACCGCCGGCCGCGTCAGGTGCGTTATCGGGTCTTGGGGTCGAGGTGGGGCCCCGCGTCCCGGCCCTCCGTCTTGGTCGAGAGGCTCGGCCCGCCGTCCTCGCCCGTGCCCGCGTCGTTCGTGCCCGTGTCGTTCGTGCCCTGCTCGCTCGTGTCGTCCGCGCCGGGGGACGGGATGGACATCGAGGTCGCCTGGCAGGGGGCGACGGAGCCCCTGACCACCTGCAGATGGGTCGCGACCGGCGGCTTGTCGTCGCCGTCCCTGGCCTTGGTGACGGCCAGGACGAGTGTCTCGCCCGCGGGCACCTGCCCCTTCTCTATCGAGAACGAGATGCCGTCGCCCGCCCTGCCGATGCTCACCGCGAGCGGCCCCTTCACGGACCCCGCCCGGCCACGGGACCCTTGGCAGGTCTGCCCGAACGGCAGGTAGTCGACCACGGCCTTCACCCCGGCGCCGGCCAGTTCGGACTGCAGCCCCTCCGGATCGGTCAACTCGTTGATCTGCACCCGCACTCCGCCGTCGGCGGCCCTGGTCACCGCGTAGGCCGGGCCGCCGGTCATCCCGGTCAGCATCAACACAGCCGTGGTGGCCGCCGCAGCCCCCGCCACCGCGGCGGACAGCCCGATGAAGCGCCGCCGGGAGCTACGCCGAACCGGTGTCACAGTCGTCATCTCTTCCTCCGCCGTCCTTGCCGTGATCTCTTCCTTGAGTGCACTGAGAAGGCGCTCTTCGAAAGTGCTCATGCGTGTCCTTCCAGGTACACGGTCGATGGCGAAGCGACGTTTTCCAGAGCACGTCTGGCCCGATGCAGTCTGACTCGTGCGGTCACCTGCTTGATGCCCAGAGCCTTCGCGGCCTCGGTGACGGTGAGCTGATCGATCACGACGAGCTCCAGCACCGCGCGTTCGCCCTCCGGCAGACCCCGCATGGCCTCCAGAGCGCTGCGCATCCGGCGCTCGGCGTCGATCCGCTCCTCCATCCGGACGAGATCGTCGTCGTCCATCAGCCGGCGGCCCGCGACGCGGCCGGCCGCCCGCGCCTCCCTGGCCGCCTGGCGATGTCGTGCCGACACGACGTTGCGCGCGACGCCGTACAGCCATGCGATCTCGCTGCCCCTGCCGGGCACGTAGGCGTGCGCCGAGTCGAGGGCCGCCAGGAAGATGTCCGCCGTCAGGTCGGCGGCGAGATGAGGATCGCTCACCC
Organism: Nonomuraea sp. NPDC049378; assembly: GCF_055586745.1. Taxonomy (NCBI): domain Bacteria; kingdom Bacillati; phylum Actinomycetota; class Actinomycetes; order Streptosporangiales; family Streptosporangiaceae; genus Nonomuraea; species Nonomuraea sp. NPDC049378. The sequence goes on along the minus strand of NZ_JBVJHP010000009.1, from coordinate 222,079 downwards.
GCCGGACCACGAACTTCATGACGGCATCGACGTGGCGGCGATAGAAGGCCTCAAAGGCCGCAGGGTCTTCGTTGAGGCGCACTGGCCTCGCTCCCTTCGTCGTTCGCCCTTACATCCGTACTTGGACGGAGCGACGAGAAGCGTTTCCCCGCGGCCCGCGGTCAGGCGGGGCGGCGGGGTTGGTAGAGCCAGGCGGCGAAGAGGGGCTTGAGGTCCTTGCCCGACATCCGCTCGGCCAGCTCGATGAACTGCTCCGTGGTGACGTGACCGTAGCGGTTGTCGGCGGCCCACGCCTTGAGCAGTCCGAAGAACGTGTCGTCGCCGACGGCCCGCCGCAGGGCGTGCAGCGTCATGCCGCCGCGGGTGTAGACGGACTGGTTGAACAGGTCGTCGGGCTTGGCCCGCCCCGGCGGGTATTTCCACATCGGGTCGCCGGCGGGGCGGTTGTGATGGCCCTCGAAGATCTCGTCGGCGGTCTTCTTGCCCTTGTGCTCGGACCACAGCCACTCGGCGTAGGTGGCGAACCCCTCGTTGAGCCAGAGGTCCTTCCAGCGGCGGATGGTCAGGCTGTTGCCGAACCACTGGTGCGCCAGCTCGTGGGCGATGATGCCCTCGTCGGGTTCGAAGCCGCCGTAGAGCGGCTTGGTCTGGTTCTCCAGCGCGTAGCCGGCGGCGTAGTCGTCGACCACGCCGCCGGTCGAGCCGAACGGGTAGGGGCCGAAGACCGTGGACCAGTAGTCGGTGATCTCGCCGGAGGCCTTGTAGAGCTTGTCGAGCGAGGAGGCGAACCGGGGGTCGGCGGCGGCGAGGTTGGGCACGCCCGCGGGCGTGCTGCCCTTGCGCAGCTTGAAGGTGCCCATCGTGGCCGTCGCCAGGTAGGTCGCCATCGGATGGCGCTCGCTCCACCGGTAGGTGGTCCTGCCGCCGGACGTCGTGGGCTCGCCGGTCAGCTCGCCGTTGGCCAGCGCGGTGACCCCGGCGGGCACGGTGATCGTGAACGCAAACGTGGCCTTGTCGGAGGGGTGGTCGTTGCTGGGGAACCAGGTCTTGGAGCCGTTGGGCTCGGAGGCCACGAACGCGCCGTCGGCGGTCGGGATGAACCCGAACGTGCCGAGGTTGGTGGTGCTCGTGGCCGGCTGGGGGCGGCCGGAGTAGCGGACCCGCGCGGTGAACGTGGCGCGGTCGTCGATCGGCTTGGCCGGCCGCACGGTCAGCTCGCCGCCCTGGTGGGTGAACGTGGCGGGGGAGCCGTTGACCGTGACCTGGCGCACGTCGAGCCCGAGCAGGTCGAGGTTGAAGCTGGACAGGCCCTGGGTGGCGCCGGCCTTGATGGTGGCCACGCCGTCCAGCCGCCTGGTCGCCGGGGTGTAGTCGATCGCGAGGTCGTAGTGGCTGACGTCGTAGCCGCCGTTGCCGTCGTCGGGGAAGTCGGTGTCGCCGATGCCGGACGCGCCCGGCCGGTGCCCGGCCGCGGCCGGCGCGTCCGCGGGCGAGCAGGCCAGGAGGCTGGCGAACGTCGCCAGCAGCGCGATCGCGCGCCTGTGTTGTCGCATGGGCGGACGAGCCCCCTTCGCATCGTGACGAGAATCCTACGGTGAGTCAGGCGAGGACGACGACCGTCCTCGCGACCTTGTCGTGGATGGCCTGCTTCCGGGGGTCGAAGAGGATCCAGGCAAGGTCGAGCAGGAGGCCGACGCAGCAGGCCCAGGCGAGTGCGCTCATCACGGCCTGCCTGATCGCGGCCTGTCCCACGCCTATCTTGGCCCCGTTCTCCTGCACGACGCGGATTCCGAAGAGCTTCTTGCCCAGCGTCTGACCATTCCAGAAGGCATGCAGGAGCCAGAAGTAGAGGAAAGCCACGAGTCCGGCCGCGAAGGTGTGCTCCACCGGATAGCGCTCCCAGCCGCCCCTGGCGCCGTCCCAGGCGTATTCCCAGCTCGTCCAGGTGAAGGGGGCGGTGGCGACGTTGACGATGAGCCAGTCGAGAAGTCCGGCGAACAGCCGCCGCCACCGTCCCGCCAGCCCCGGTGGTGGCGATCCCATGAAGTGCTGATGGCCACCACCGGGTCGGGACAAACTAAAGGTTGCCCCTGCGTTCCTGCTCGCGCTCGATGGCCTCGAAGAGCGCCTTGAAGTTGCCCTTGCCGAATCCGAGCGAGCCGTGCCGCTCGATGAGCTCGAAGAAGACCGTGGGCCGGTCCTGCACGGGCTTGGTGAAGATCTGCAGCAGATAGCCGTCCTCGTCGCGGTCGACGAGGATCCCGCGCTTCTTCAGCTCCTCGATCGGCGCCCGCACCTCGCCGATGCGCGCCCGCAGCTCGGGGTCGTCGTAGTAGGAGGCGGGCGTGTCGAGGAACTGCACGCCGCCGGCCCGCATGTGGTCGACCGTCGTGAGGATGTCGTTGGTGGCCAGCGCGATGTGCTGCACGCCCGGGCCGCGGTAGAACTCCAGATATTCGTCGATCTGCGACTTCTTGCGGCTGACGGCCGGCTCGTTCAGCGGGAACTTGACCTTCCGCGTGCCGTCGGCCACGACCTTGGACATGAGCGCCGAGTATTCGGTGGCGATGTCGTCGCCGATGAACTCCGCCATGTTCGTGAAGCCCATGACCTTGCGGTAGAACTCCACCCACTCGTCCATCTTGCCCAGCTCGACGTTGCCGACGCAGTGGTCCACCGCCTGGAACAGCCGCCCGCCCTTGGTCGCGGGCGGCGCCACCAGAGGCTCGGCCGGGGCGTAGCCGGGCAGGTAGGGGCCGCCGTAGTTGGCCCTGTCGACCAGCGTGTGCCGCGTCTCGCCGTAGGTGGCGACGGCCGCGAGCAGCACCTTGCCGTGCTCGTCCTCCAACGTGTACGGCTCCGCCAGCCCTTCGGCCCCGTGCGCGACCGCGTGGGCGTAGGCCGCCTCCACGTCGGGCACCTGGATGGCCAGGTCGATCACCCCGTCGCCGTGCTCGGCGACGTGCCGCGCCATGTCGGTGCCCGGCCTGATCGAGGCCCGGAACTCGAACGTGGCGCTCCCCGAGGTCAGCACGTACGCGGCCACGTCGGGGCTGCCGTTCTCCGGCCCCCGGTAGGCCACCAGCTTCATGCCGAACGCGGTCGAGTAGTAGTGGGCCGCCTGCTTGGCGTTGCCGACGGCGAACACCACGGCGTCCATGCCGTTAACCGGAAAGACATCATTCATAGCTCCAACTCTCGATATTCCTAGACGAGTTGCGCAAGAGTTACCTTGTACGGTGGACAATCTGCCTAGCATCCATGGCAGAAGTCCGGTAAATCTGTACAGCATGACGATCGATGACCTGGACGCCCGACTGATCGCCCTCCTGACGGCCGAGCCCCGGCTGGGCGTGCTCGAATGCTCGCGACGGCTCGGCGTGGCGCGTGGCACGGTCCAGGCCCGGCTGGACCGGCTGGTCGCCCGGGGCGTGGTCACCGGGTTCGGGCCCGACGTTTCCCCGGCCGCGCTCGGATATGACGTGACGGCGTTCGTCAGCATGGAGATCAGGCAGGTCGCGGGGCACGACCCCGTGGCCGACCGGCTCGCCCGCATCCCCGAAGTTCTGGAGGTGCACACGATCACCGGCGACAGCGACCTGCTGTGCCGCGTGGTGGCGCGGACCAACGCGGATCTGCAGCGCGTCATCGATCAGATCGTCGATGTCCACGGCGTGCTCAGGACTAATTCGATCATCGCCCTTGACACCCCGGTTCCCTACCGAGTGTTGCCATTGGTCGCCGATGTTCCGCGGCACGGGGCGCTCTAGCCGTACTATCGCTGGGGGACGAGGCACCGTCATCGACCGTTTAACCTTGGCATTCGCCCTGCTTGCAGGGGGTCGGGCGGCACGTGACTAAGGGGGTCGAGAGTGCGGAGCGGTGGTGGAAACAGGATGCGAAAACGGCGGATTCTCCGACTTCTGGCCATTTCTTTCGGCGCCGCAATCCTCGTACTTGTCGGACTTTTTGCCATCGCGTGGGCGATGACGCCGATTCCCGACAGCACCCAGAAACAGGCCACCGCACAAGGCTCGGTGATCTATTACCGCGACGGCAAGACCGTGCTCGCCCGGCAGGGCGTCGACCGCAAGAAGGTCGAGCTGGCCCAGGTGCCCCGGCACGTACGCGCCGCGGTCATCGCCGCCGAGAACCGCTCGTTCTACGAAGACGCCGGCGTCTCGGTCAAGGGCACCGCCAGGGCCGTCTGGTCGACCATCACCGGGCAGCAACTCCAGGGCGGCTCGACGATCACCCAGCAGCTCGTGCGCAACTACTACAGCGGGCTCAGCCAGGAACGTTCCGTCACCCGCAAGTTCAAAGAGATCCTCATCGCGATGAAGGTCGACCAGTCCAAGCCGAAGGACTGGGTGCTGGAGCAATATCTCAACACGATCTACTTCGGCCGGGGCGCCAACGGCGTCCAGTCGGCCGCCCAGGCCTACTTCGGCAAGGACGTCGGCGAGCTGAGCGTGGCCGAGGGCGCCTATCTCGCCTCCGTCATCCAGCAGCCCAGCCGCTTCGCCGCGCCCAAGGGCCCCGACCTCGCCGCCGCCAGGGCCCGCTGGAAGTCGGTGATCGACGCGATGGGACAGACCGGCGCGCTCACCCCCCAGCAGGTCGCCGCCCAGCGGTTCCCCGACCTCACCACGCCGAAGAAGCCGTTCGAGCTCAAGGGCCAGGCCCAGTACATGCTGGAGCAGGTCACCGCCGAGCTCAACCGGCGCGGCCACAGCGACGAGGACATCAACTCCGGCGGGCTCAAGATCGTCTCCACGTTCGACAAGAAGCTCATGCAGGCGGCCAAGCGGGCGGTCACGAACGCGCTGCCCGACGCCACGCCGGAGAAGGTCCGCACCGGGCTGGCGGCCGTCGACCCCGCGACGGGCGAGGTCGTCGCCTTCTACGGCGGCCGGCCCTCCCAGTCGGCCTACTACGACAGCGCGTTCTCGGCCAAGGTCATGGCCGGCTCGACGTTCAAGCCGTACACCCTGGCGGCCGCCCTGGACAACGGGTTCGACCTGTCCACCCGGGTCGACGGCAACTCGCCGCTGCAGGTCGCCTCGGCGTCCAAACCGATCCCCAACGACAGCGGGCGCTCGTACGGCCAGATCAACCTGATCAGCGCCACCCAGAACTCCGTCAACACCGCGTTCGTCGACCTCGGCCAGAAGGTGGGCCTGGACAAGGTCGCCGAGGTCGCCGAGGCGGCCGGCATCCCCGCCTCCCAGCTCGACCGGCACAAGACCGCCGCGTCGTTCCCGCTCGGCGTGGCCTCGGTCAGCGCCGTCCAGAACGCCTCAGGGTTCTCCACGTTCGCCAACGAGGGCGTGCACATGGAGGCCCACGTGGTCAGGTCCGTCACCGACGCCGAGGGCCGCGAGGAGGTCGTGAAGCCGGCCTCGACCCGGGTCGTCGGCGAGCAGGCCGCCGCCGACACCACGTACGCGATGCAGCACGTCGTGAAGTACGGCACCGGCGCCGCGGCCAGGCTCTACGACCGTCCGGTGGCCGGCAAGACGGGCACCACGGACAAGTCCAAGTCGGTCTGGTTCAACGGCTTCACCCCGCAGCTCGCGGCGGCGGTCACCATGTTCCGCGACGACAACGCCACCGTCACCATCCCCGGCTACGGCACGCAGTTCGGCGGCCAGCTGCCGGCGCAGATCTGGCGGGCGTTCATGACCGAGGCGATGGAGGGCAAGCCGGTCGAGGAGTTCCCCGAGCCGTCCGACCTCGGCTACGGCTACGACTACTCGGCGCCCACCGACGACGGTGACGTGCCCGAGCAGGAGGACACGCCTCCGGTGAACCCCGACGACGGGGACACGTCCGAGCCGGAGATCACCGCGCCGCCGCTCACCGACGACCCGTCCGCCACGGGGGAGCCCGACGCCGACCGGCAGGAGAGCCGGCCGGACGAGCCGTCCGGCGACCCGCCCGCGCTGCTGCCCGAGCAGCCGCTGGGACGGCAGGACGACGCCCCCGCCGACGCCCCCGCCAACAGGGGCGCCCGCTCCGACGACCGCGCCGGCCGCTCACCCGCCGGCTAGCCGTCCAGCAGGCTCGCCGCCCGCCAGATGTCCGGCCGGTTTCACGGGGTCAGCCGGACAGCTCGGCCTGGAGGTCCTCGACCGTGGTGACGGGCATCCGGCAGGTGAAGCCCCGGCACACGTAGGCCGCGGGCGCCCCGCCGACCGGCTGCCGTCCCTCCAGCAGCGCGGGGTACGCCTGCCGGGGCACGAGCGGATCGCCGGAGCCGCGGTCACCGTCACCGGGTCCGAGCGCGACCACCGCGCCCGGCACGTCGGCGAGCAGCGCCGCGCGGTGCAATGCGGCCGTGCGCGGGTCGTCGGGCGGTCCGACGACGGCCACCTCGACGGGCCCGTCGAGCGCCGCGCGCGCCACCGCCAGCCCCCAGCCGGCGAACCGGGCATGCTGGTCCGCCAGCACGGACACGGTGCCCAGCGCGGCGTGGGCGGCCTCCCGGTGCCGGGTGGAGCCGGTCAGCGCCCCGTAGGAGAGCAGCGCGCCCGCGGCGGCGTACTGGCCTGAGGGGGTGGCGTTGTCGGTCGGGTCCTGGGGGCGCTGGAACAGCCGCTCGGCGTCGTCGGCCGTGTCGTAGAAGCCTCCCGCGCCGTCGGCGAAGCCGTCGAGCACGGTGTCGAGCAGCGTGCCGGCCAGCCGGAGCCACCTGGCCTCGCCGGTGACGCCGTACAGCGTGATCAGCCCTTCCGCCAGGTTGGCGTAGTCGTCGAGCACCCCGTCGTTCGTGCCGGCGCGGCCGTCGCGCGAGGTGCGCAGCAGCCTGCCGTCCACCACGTGGGTGCCGGCGAGCAGGCCGGCCGCATCGGTGGCGGCGGCGACGAGCTCGGGCCGCTCGAACACCAGGCCGGTCTCCGCCAGCGCTGCGATGGCCAGGCCGTTCCAGGAGGCCACGACCTTGTCGTCGCGCCCCGGGCGCACGCGCCGCTCCCTGGCGGCCAGCAGCCGCTCGCGGACGCCGGCGTAGCGGGCGGGGTCGCCGGGGTCGTCCGGCAGCTGCAGCACGGACGTGCCGTGCTCGAACGTGCCGGTCACGTCGAACAGCCCGGCGGCCCACCGGCCGTCGTCGTCGCCGAGCACGGCGCGCAGCTCCTCGGGCGTCCAGACGTAGAACTTGCCCTCCACGCCCTCGCTGTCGGCGTCGAGCGCCGAGGCGAAACCGCCCTCGGGCGTGCGCATCTCGCGCAGCAGCCAGCCGGCCGTCTCCAGCGCGACCCGCCTGGCCAGCTCGCCGCCGCCCGCCTTCCACCAGTGGGTGTAGACGCGCAGCAGCAGGGCGTTGTCGTAGAGCATCTTCTCGAAGTGCGGCACGACCCACTCCGCGTCCACGCTGTAGCGGGCGAACCCGCCGCCGAGCTGGTCGTACATGCCGCCGCGGGCCATGGCCTCCAGGGTCTGCCCGCTCATCTCGCGCTCCCCCGAGCGCAGCAGGAACTCCAGCACCATGGACGGCGGGAACTTGGGCGCCCCGCCGAACCCGCCGCGCGCGGCGTCGAAGGTCTCGCGCAGGTTGGCGATCGCGCGGTCGAGCGTGTCGGCGTCCGGCAGCGGGCCGCTGGGCAGCGTGGTGTGCGTGTTGAGCGCCTCCACCACCTTCGCGCCCTGCCGCAGCAGGCTCTCCTTGTCGCCCGTCCACACGCGGTGCACCTCGGTGAGCAGGCGCTGGAAGTGCGGGCGCGGGAAATAGGTGCCGCAGTAGAACGGGTGCCCGTCCGGTGTCGCGAACACCGTCATCGGCCAGCCGCCCTGGTGCGTCATGGCCTGCGTGGCGCCCATGTAGACGGCGTCGACGTCGGGCCGCTCCTCGCGGTCGACCTTGATGTTGACGAAGTGCTCGTTCATGAGCCGTGCGGTCTCGGCGTCCTCGAAGCTCTCGTGGGCCATGACGTGACACCAGTGGCACGCCGAATAGCCCACGCTGATGAGCAGCGGCACGTCGCGGCGCCTGGCCTGCGCGAACGCCTCCTCGCCCCACGGGTGCCAGTCGACGGGGTTGTCCGCGTGCTGGAGCAGGTAGGGGCTCGTCGCGTCTTTCAAGCGGTTCATCACGACCTCCAGCTCCCCACCCTAGACGCCGCCATGAACGAAGATCGTGACCAGGCCCCTCGGCCGCCCGGGCTGACTGGCGCGGTGATGACGGCGTAGGTTACGGATGGTGGACATGGACGTGGACATGGATTTCGTCTGCCGGCAGGCGGGCCGCCCGGTGACCGCGCTCACGCGCAGGGACGTGGCACGGGCGCTGCTCGCCGTGCCCTCGGGGGTGGCGCTGGTGGCGCTGCCCGATCTGCGGCGCGCGATGATGTCGGCGGGCAACCCGCTCTCCCGCCCGTTCTGGGAGTCCGCCAAGGCCACGCTCCGGTCGATCGAGTCAGGCGTGGCCACCGTGGGCGACGTCCAGCGCTGGATCGAGTCCACCGGCACCGAGCCGATCCTCATGACGCCCAGCTACTTCGTCTGGCCCGAGGAGAACGAACGCGGGCCCGTCGCGGCCGAGATGTTCGCCCGCCTGGTGGCCTTCCTGGAGGAGCGGGTCGTGTCGGGGGAGATCGATCCCGACGCGCTGGCGGAGGGCGTCCCCGAGGCCCGCAGGGCCTATGAGGAGCTGCAGGAACACTGGCTGAGCACGCCGCTGCCCGACGGCCGGGTGCCCGGCTTCGCGGTCAGCGACGAGCAGGACGAGGAGGTGTTCTCCGCCTGGGACGAGGAGGAGGCCTTCGCGCTGTCCGAGCTGCGGCGCATCATCGCGGGCCTGCCCAGGCAGCCCGACCTGCCCGCCGACGAGCTGGAGCAGGCCGCCGTACGCCTGCGCGCGCTGCTCGCCCTGCCCGGCTACCCCGCCAACGTGTTGCGGGCCTGCGCCGGCTTCGAGGAGCAGCCGATGCCCGACGACGACCAGGACCTGTGGCTGACCGTGGCGGCGGGCGTCGTGGGCCCCGTCTCCGACCTGCTGGAGAACGGCGACCTGCTGGAGGAGTTCGTCGACCTCGACGGGGAGATCGGCATGGAGGACGCGACGCTGGCCCATCTCCACGCCATCCAGTGCGCCGACTGGCTGGCCGGGGTGGCGGCGCTGGCCAGGCTCGGGCCGGGGGTGCTGGCCTCGCCCGAGCGGATCGCCCGGCTCATCGCGGAGTCGGAGGACATCGACGTCGACGAGCAGGACGGCGACGACCTCGGCGCCACCGAGGGGTTGTTCGCGCCGGTGGTGAGCCTGTGGGGCTATCTCGGCATCGTCGACGAGGACGACGTGCTCACCCCGCTGGGCTGGTGGGGGTTGCCCAAGGCGCTCGAACGGGCCTGGTCGCCCGCCGAGTGAGGCTCAGCGGGCGTCGGTGATGTCCTGGAACTCGGGGTGGCGCTCGATGTATTGGGCGACGTAGGGGCAGAGCGGCACGATGCGAAGGCCGGTGTCGGCGCTCATCCGCAGCGCGTGGCCGGTCAGCTTGCCCGCCAGCCCTTGCCCCTGGAACTCCGGCAGCACCTCGGTGTGCGTGAAAACGATCTTTGTGGGCAGCAGGCGGTAGTCGGCGAACCCGGCGACCTTGCCGTCCACGTGGATCTCGAAGCGGCTCTCCGTCGGGTTGTCGACCACGTCCACCGGCATCTACTCGGCCTTCTTCTCGGTCGTGTCGCCTTCGTGCGGCACCTGGATCTTCGTCATCTGCTTGTTCATCGACTTGATCAGAAAGTAGAGCGCCAGCCCGATGAGGGCCACCACGGCGAAGCCGAGCACACCCGGACTCACATCACCAGCTGCTAGTAGGGTCACACCTCCAGTCTGCCACCGGCACCCCATGCTCCGGTCAGTGGCAGGCAGGCGAGACGTCGTCGGCGTGGATGCCGGCGAACAGGTCGTCCTCGGGCAGCCCGGTGTCGACCAGCGAGCGCGCCAGGTGGTAGTCCTCGGTCGGCCAGATCTCCTGCTGAAGCTCGCGCGGGCAGACGAACCAGAAGCCGTCGGGGTCGACCTGGGTGGCGTGCGCCAGCAGGGCCTCGTCGCGGATCTGGAAGTAGTCGCCGCACGGCACCCGCGTGGTGACCGGCCACTTGGCGGGGCGGTCCTCCCAGCGGGAGATCCAGTCGGCGTAGGGGGAGCCGAGGCCGCGCTCGGTCATCGCCTCGTGCAGCGCCTCGAAGCGCTCCTTGGTGAACCCCATGTGGTAGTAGAGCTTCAGCGGCTGCCACGGGTCGCCGGCGCCGGGATAGCGGTCGGGATCCCCGGCCGCCTCGAACGCCTCGACGGAGACCTTGTTGGTCATGATGTGGTCGGGGTGGGGGTAGCCGCCGTCGTCGTCGTACGTGATGATCACGTGCGGCCTGAAGTCGCGTACGGCCGCCACCAGCGGGGCGGCGGCGTCCTCCAGCTTCTGCACGCCGAAGCAGCCCTCGGGCAGCTCCTCCTCCTCGTTCTCGGGCAGGCCGGAGTCGACGAAGCCCATGAAACGCTGCTCGACGCCGAGGATCTCGCGCGCCCGCTCCATCTCGGCCCTGCGGACCTCCCCGATGTTGGCAACGATCTCAGGGCGGTCCATCTTGGGGTTGAGCACTGATCCGCGTTCGCCTCCGGTGAGCGTGCACACCAGCACGTCGACACCTTCACGCACATAGCGCGCCATCGTGGCGGCGCCCTTGCTCGACTCGTCGTCAGGGTGGGCGTGGACGGCCATCAACCTCAACGGTGCACTCACGGGCGGGCTCTCCTCAACGGACCGGTCAGTCACCCAGAGACGTTAGTTTCTGCTGGGCGGTCGCGAGGGCACTCCCCCCGCGGGCGACAATTGTCTCGGATAACGCTGAGGGAGTGCAGGGAGATTCCGCCATGGCCACCAGAGATGTCGAGAACGGGCCCGTTCTCGGCACACCCGACGACTTCCCCGATCGTCCGCGGCGAAGGGGGCGGCTCGTCGTGCACCTCGTGATCGGCGTGCTGGTGGCCATCATCGCTGGTGGATGGGGCTACGTGATGTGGTCGATGACGGCGGGCGGCTCGGGCGCGCCGTCGCAGGTCGTGACGTTCAACGTGGACGGCCCGACCCGCGCGGAGATCACCTTTGAGGTGTACAAGCCAGACGATAGAGTGGCTGTCTGCCGCCTACGGGCGCTGGATGTCAATCATGGGGAAGTCGGCAGCAAGGAAGTAAGAATCCCGGCTGGTGAGGGTAGTAAGCAGCTCAAGGAGAGCCTCGACACCAGCGGTCAGGCCACTTCCGTCCACATCCAGTACTGCAATCTCGTATAGTGAGACATTTGGGGAAGCGTTGGAGCGACTGACTTGTTAGCCTTTCGCAATTCAACCGTACGTAACCTCAAGTGACCTCAGGGCCCCCTAGGCAAGCAAGGAGAACCCGTGGCCGACTCTCGCGATGAGAACGTCACATGGCTGACGCAGGAGGCGTACGACCGCCTGAAGGCGGAGTACGAGTATCTCTCGGGCCCCGGGCGCGTCGACATCGCCAAGAAGATCGAGGCCGCCCGGGAAGAGGGTGACCTGCGCGAGAACGGCGGCTACCACGCCGCCAAGGACGAGCAGGGCAAGATGGAGGCCCGCATCTTCCATCTCCGTCAGATCCTCGACAACGCCCAGGTCGGAGAGGCTCCCAAGGCCGAGGGTGTGGTGGGCCCCGGCATGACCGTCACCATCAGGTTCGTCGGTGACGACGACGAGGTGACCTTCCTGCTCGCCTCCCGCGAGGAGAGCGGGGCGCCGATCGACGTCTACTCGCCCAAGTCCCCGCTCGGGGCGGCGATCAACGGCAAGAAGATCGGTGAGAAGGCGACCTACGCCCTGCCCAACGGGCGCCAGAACACCGTCGAGATCCTCGAGGCTGTGCCGTACATCGGCAACTGAATCCCATGGACAACGACCGCCGGGCCCACGTTGGCCCGGCGGACTTTTCGCATTCATCCGGGATTCGGCAGGACCTTAGCTTTCTGGTCAAGTCGCGTAAGCGGCGTGACACGTACAAACTGGTGCCGTTCATCGTGGTGGCGCTGGTCGCGGTGCTGACCGCTGACGTGCTGCTGCTCGCCCAGTTCCAGGAAAGTCCCGCCGTCGTGCGGGCCGAGCCCGAGAAGACGCTCATGGCCCAGCAGCAACCGCAGCAACAACCCCAGCAGCAACCCCAGCAGCAACCACCGTCGGCGAGGACCGTCCAGCCGGTGGCGCCGCTGGACAAGCTGCACAAGCCCAACCTGTTCGTGCTGTCCCGAAAGCCGTTCACGCGGCAGCAGTTAGAGAAGGTGGCGAAGGTGCGCGGCGTGCGGGCGCTCGAGCTGGCCGACGCGGCGTCCGTCACGCTCGACGGCAAGCGGGTGCAGACGCTCGCGGTCGACCCGTCCACGTTCCGGGCCTTCACTCCCAAGGTGACCGCCGCCTCCGACGCGCTGTGGCAGAACGTCGCGGCCGGAGACGTGGCGGTGTCGTTCGTGCTGGGCAACGACGGCGGGCTCTCGCTGCACCGCCAGGTGGCGGGCCCGGCGGGGCCGCTGCGCATCGGCGCCTACGCCACCACCGGTTTCGGCGCGGTCGACGCGGTCGTGTCCAAGGACGTCGGCCGTACGCTGGGGCTGCCGCACGACAACGCGCTCATCGTCAGCGCGCCCAAGACCAACTCCGCCAAGCTGCGTGACCGGATCCTCGCCAAGCTGCCCAAGGGCACGCAGGCGGTCATGGTCAACCCGGTCCTGCCGCCGCCACAGAAGGTCAAGCAGAACTGGCCGGCCGGCTCGTTCATGACGGGTGAGCAGCTCACGGCGGCGCTGAAGGCGGCCGTGTCCAAGCTCGGCAGGCCCTACGTGTGGGGCGCCGAGGGTCCCGACACCTTCGACTGCTCCGGCCTGGTCCAGTGGGCCTTCGCCCAGGCGGGGGTGCGGATGCCGCGGGTGACCCACCAGCAGTGGGTGACGGGACCGCAGGTGTCGCTGTCGCAGGCGCAGCCCGGTGACCTGCTCTTCTGGCGCAACGACCCGACCAACCCCGCCTACATCTCGCACGTGGCGATCTACTGGGGCGACGGGAAGATGTTGCACGCGCCCCGCACGGGCGACGTGGTCAAGATCGTCCCTGTGAGCCGGCGCAACCTCGCCGGAGTCGTCAGGGTCAGCCCCGCCGCCGCCTCCAGGGTTCGCTAGACCTTCCCCGCGCGCGCACACCTTCGTATCCCCGGATGCGATCTACCGAGCAGCGGTGTAATGATGATTACATGGCTACAGATGACGTGACGGCAGAGATTCACGGCTGGTTCGCCGGGAGGCTCCCCGGCGAGTGGTTCACCGGCGCGCCCGAGATCGTCAGGGACCGCGAGGAGATCGCGGTGCTCGGCCGGCTGCCCGACCCGCCGGGCGACGTTCCCGAGGCCGAGCGGTCCGCCCTGATCGACGGGCTGGCCAGACGCTTCAGGGAGGAGACGCGCGAGCGGCGCATCGAGATCGCCAGGGAGGCCGAGCACAAGTTCCGCCAGAAGGTCTCCTGGGGTGTCGTCTGCGGTGCTCAGACTGTGATGTTCACCACACTTTCCGTGCCCGTGATGACCCGCCTGCGCCAGTCGGAGCGCCGCGTGCTCGACACGCTGGTGGCCGCCGGCGTGGCCAGGAGCCGCAGCGACGCGCTCGCCTGGTGCGTACGCCTGGTCGGCAAGAACGCCGACACGTGGCTGAGCGATCTGCGCGACGCGCTCCAGCACGTCGACCGGGTTCGCTCCGAGGGGCCCGACGTCAATTCCTAGAGCACCCAGCGGAAACGGCCGGCGGAATGGACTAAACCACTTCGAAAATTGGTTTAGACCAGCTGAATTGGACTGGACCACTGCCGGAAATCGCTTCTTTTAAATCCGTTCCCGTTGGGTAGGCTCCCCCAATCGTCAGGGTCGCTGCCTGCGACGACGGCGGTGCCGACAGGTCTATGCCAATTGGCTTTCCGACCGTCTCGTCGTTAATGATGACTGGGCCCTGAGAGAGTGGAGGAGTCACCGCCGTGTCCGTTTCCGTGGAAGCGCCCGCACCGACCAGCAATAGAGAATTGGCCGCGTGGGTAAAGGAGATCGCTGCCCTGACCCAGCCCGACCGCATCGAGTGGTGCGACGGGTCAGAGGAGGAGTGGACGCGTCTCACCAACCTCCTCGTCGAGCAGGGGACGTTCACGCGCCTGGCCGCCAGGCCCAACAGTTTCTACGCCAAGTCCGATCCGAGCGACGTGGCCAGGGTCGAGGACCGCACGTACATCTGCTCGGAGCGCGAGGAGGACGCCGGGCCCACGAACAACTGGATCGCGCCCGGCGAGATGCGCGAGACGTTCGGCGAGCTGTTCAAGGGCTGCATGCGCGGCCGCACGATGTACGTCGTGCCCTTCTGCATGGGCCCGCTGGGCGGGGAGATCTCCCAGCTCGGCGTCGAGATCACCGACTCCCCGTACGTCGCCGTGTCCATGCGCGTCATGACCCGCATGGGCGACAGGGCGCTGCGGCTCATCGAGGAGCGCGGGCAGGGCTCGTTCGTCAAGGCCGTGCACTCCGTGGGCGCGCCGCTGGAGCCCGGCCAGCAGGACGTGCCGTGGCCGTGCAGCTCCACCAAGTACATCAGCCACTTCCCCGAGACCCGCGAGATCTGGTCCTACGGCTCCGGCTACGGCGGCAACGCCCTGCTCGGCAAGAAGTGCTACGCGCTGCGCATCGCCAGCGCCATGGCCCGCGACGAGGGCTGGCTGGCCGAGCACATGCTCATTCTCAAGCTGACGCCGCCGTCGGGCGAGGTCCGCTACATCGCCGCCGCCTTCCCGAGCGCCTGCGGCAAGACCAACCTCGCCATGCTCCAGCCCACGATCCCCGGTTGGAAGGTCGAGACGATCGGCGACGACATCGCCTGGATGCGCTTCGGCGAGGACGGCCGCCTCCACGCGATCAACCCCGAGGCGGGCTTCTTCGGCGTCGCGCCCGGCACCGGCGAGGTGACCAACGCCAACGCGGTCAGGACGCTCTGGGGCAACAGCATCTTCACCAACGTCGCCCTCACCGACGACGGCGACGTGTGGTGGGAGGGCCTGACCGAGGAGCCGCCCGCCCACCTGACCGACTGGAAGGGCCGCTCGTGGACGCCTGACAGCGACGAGCCGGCCGCCCACCCGAACGCCCGCTTCACCACCCCCGCCTCCCAGTGCCCGATCATCGCACCCGAGTGGCAGGACCCCAAGGGCGTGCCCATCTCGGCGATCCTGTTCGGCGGCCGCCGCGCCACCGCCGTTCCTCTGGTGACAGAGTCGCTGAGCTGGGAGCACGGCGTCTTTCTCGGAGCCAACGTCGCCTCCGAGAAGACCGCCGCCGCCGAGGGCAAGGTCGGCGAGCTGCGTCACGACCCGTTCGCGATGTTGCCGTTCTGCGGCTACAACATGGGCGACTACTTCGGCCACTGGCTGGACGTCGGCCGGCGCAAGGGTGCCGTGCTGCCCCGGATCTACTACGTCAACTGGTTCCGCAAGAACGCCGACGGGAAGTTCATCTGGCCCGGCTTCGGCGAGAACAGCCGCGTGCTCAAGTGGATCGTCGACCGGCTCAACGGCGAGGCCAAGGCGGTGCCCACCCCCATCGGCCTGCTGCCCGCCGACCTCGACACCGAGGGCCTCGACCTGTCCGAGGAGGACCTCGAGGCGCTGCTGACGGTCGACCGCGAGGTGTGGCGCGAGGAGGCCGCGCTGATCCCGGCCCACTTCGAGAAGTTCGGCGCGCACCTGCCGAAGGAGCTGTGGGAGGAGTACAACGCGCTGCTCGACCGCCTCGGCTGAGCGCTGTCCCCTTGTGCGGTACGGCCGCGCCGTCTACTTTGGCGGCTTGCCGTACCGCACAGGAGGGCCGCAGTGGACTACGCCCTGATCGTCGCCGCGCTCGTCGTGATGGTCCTGGTCACCGCGGCCGAGAATCGTGTCGAACGCGAGCGGAGACGTGTCCAGGGGACGGCGTCCGCCGGGGCGGGCCACCGGCTGGACCCGTACGAGCTGGCCTATCTGTCCGGCGGGCCGCGCCGGGCGCTCAACACGGCGCTGGCCGTGCTCGCGTCGGGCGGCGCCGTCCGGGTCTCGCGTGGCTCGCGGGTCACCGCCGTGTACGGCGCGCAGCCCTCGCCGGTGCCGCTTGAGCAGGCGGTGCTCGACGCGCTGGCGGCGCGGCCTGGCGGCTACCAGGCGAGCGAGCTGCGCCGCGAGCTGGAGTCGCATCCCGCGCTCACCGAGCTCGCCGCCGGGCTGGAGCGCCGAGGGCTGATCGTGCGGCAGTCGGCGTTCGACACGGCGCGGCGGCACTGTGGCCTGCTGCGGCTCGCGGTGGGCGGGGCCGCGGGCTACCTGGTGCTGGTGATCGTGCTGGCGGTCGCCGGCGTGGCGGGCAAGGAGACGGTGTACATCGGGGCGGTGTTCTTCAGCCTGTTCGCCGTCGCCTCCGGTCTCATCGGGCTCTACCGGCAGAAGCGCAGGCTGCGCAACGTCGTCACCGGCCAGGGACGCGAGGTGCTGAGGTCGGCCCACGCCCACCATCCGAGGGGCGTACGCGATCCGCGCTCGCTCTTCCAGGCCGTGGGGATCCCGGTCGCGCTGTACGGGCTGAGCGAGTCGGGCGACCAGCTGCTCTGCGACGAGCTGTCCGTCGGAGCACCCGGGGCCGACTGCGCCGGCGCCTGCGGCAGCTTCAGCGGCTCCGACGGCACCACCTTCGGCGGCACGGACTTCGGCGGCGGGTCGTCGGGCTGCGGCGGCGGGTCGTCGGGCTGCGGCGGTGGGTCGTCGAGCTGCGGCGGAGGAGGATCGGGCTGCGGCGGCGGTGGCGGTGGCGGCTCGTGATCGCCGTGACTTAAACGAGCAGAACGAAACCTTGACCTTCGCCCTGGCGTCCTTCTGGTAACAGCCTGTTCCGGCTGTCTGGAGGGAGGCGTCATGGACCTGTTCCTGCTGATCCTCTCGGTGGCTCTGCCCGCCGTCGTCGGTGCCACCGTCTTCTCGATGAAACGCGAGCGTGCCGCCGGCCAGGAGGCCCTGGTGGCCCGTGGTGCTCCCGACCTGGACCACTACGATCTCGCCTATCTGGCGGGCGGGCCCGGCCAGGTGGCAGGCACGGCCATCGCGCTGCTGGCCGGCTCGGGGGACGTGCGCGTGTCGCGCGGGGGCCACGTGCACAGCGTGCACGCGCCGTCCGTGTCGCGCGACCCCATCGAGCGGGAGACGCTCGCCCAGGTCGCGACGGTGTCCGGGCTCCAGTCGTCCGCGCTGAAGCGCAGGGTGGGCGGGAGCCTGGCCATGGACGCGCGCCGGCGGAACCTCACAGAGCTGGGGTTGGTCCTGCCCGCCCGCCGGGTCAAGCGGCTGGGCCGGCTGGCGATCCGGCTGCGCGCGGTCTCGGGGCTGGCGTTGACGGCGGCGGTGGCATGCTTCGTATCCACCCCGGCGCTGTTCCCCCTGCTCCTCCTGACGGGCACGGGCATCGGCGCGGCGGTGATGGCCGGTGATCACCGCAGGTCCTGGCGGAGCACGCTCACCGCCGAGGGAGCCGAGCGGCTCGACCAGGCAAGAGCGGGCCACCCCAGGGGCACGGGCGACGGTCCCGTGCACATCGCCCTGTACGGCCCGGCCGAGTCGCCCGACCCGCGCCTGCGGACCGAGCTGGGCGTCATGAGGTCGCCGCGCCGGAACTCGCGGCGGGCGACGTACCGTGGCACGGGAGGCGTCGGCTCCTGCGCCGGCGGCGGTTGCGGCGGAGCCTCGCACGGCGGCTCGAGCTGCGGCGGCAGCGCCGGTTGCGGCAGCGGTTGCGGGGGAGGAAGTTGACATGGCCGAGCTTGGAGTGGGCATCGGCTGGCGGAGCGAGCTCGACCTGACGATCGAGCGGATGGACGGCGTCGACTTCCTCGAAGTGGTCGCCGAGAACGTCAGGCCGGATCGGCTGCCCGAGTCGTTACGCGTGCTGCGTGAGCGGGGCCTGCCGGTGATCCCGCACGGGGTGTCGCTCGGGGTCGGTGACGCGGAGCCGCCCTCGCCCACCAGGCTCGCTCATCTGGCCGCCTGCGCGCAGGCTCTCGGCGCGCCGCTGGTCAGCGAGCACCTGGCATTCGTACGCGGGGGCGGCGTCGAGGCCGGGCACCTGCTGCCCGTGCCGCGCACCCGCGAGTCGCTGCGGGTGGTCACCGAGAACGTGCGGCGGGCCCAGGACGCCCTGCCCGTGCCGCTGGCCCTGGAGAACGTCGCCGCCATCTTCGGCTGGCCCGAGGACGAGCTGACCGAGGCCGAGTTCCTCGCGGAGCTGGTCGCGGCCACCGGCGTCGGGCTGCTGATCGACGTGGCCAACCTCTACACCAACCAGGTCAACCTGGGTCTTCCTGCCGTGGCCGCGCTCGACACGCTCCCGCTGGAGCACCTCGCCTACGTCCACGTGGCCGGCGGGTACGAGCACGGCGGCATCTGGCACGACACCCACACCAAGGTCGCCCCGCAGCCGGTGCTCGACCTGCTGACCGAGCTGTGCGCCCGCGCCACGCCGCCCGGCGTGCTGCTGGAATGGGACGACGACTACCCGAGCGACGCCGTCCTGGCGGCCGAGCTGTCCCGGATCAGGGCGGCCATGTCCCTGGCGGGGGAGCCGCGGTGACCGACGTGCAGGTCCCCGGCGGCGGAGCCGCGGCGACGGACGAGGCGCGGCGGCGGCTGGCGGAGGCGCAGGGGCGGGTGGTGGCGGCCCTGGTCACGGGGGCGGAGCCGCCTGAGGGCTTCGACCGGGAACGGATGCGGGTGCAGGCGGCGAGCCTGCTGGCCAAGCGGCGCGGCATCGTGGCCAGGCTACGCCCCGACGCGGCCGCCGCCGCGGGCCCCGACCTGGCCGCCGAGTACGCCGCCTACGCGCGTTCCCGCAGCACGCCGCCGCGCGGCTACCGTGCGGACGCCGACGACTTCGCCGCCTGGTTGCGAGCCCGTGGCCGCATGCCCGCGCCGCCCGGGAAGGCCCGCTGGTGGTCTCGTCTCCTGCCCGGGCACGTGGGCCGGTCCCGGCCGGACGGCTGGCCCGGGTAACCGGCGACATCGCCCGCGTTCATCCGGCTGCTTGAGCGGAAACCGTGGACCAGCAGGCGGGCCGGCGTGGAGCGCCGGCCGTACGGCACCATGCGAGGTGTCCGGAACTCCGTGTTTCACTCCAGAACGAAACACGGTGACACGCCGGACCATTCGTTGTACGTTCTCCCTCGTCACACCGCTCGAATCCGCATGCCCTCGAGCCCTCCGTTCCGGACGCGGCTCGCCGGGCCCGCTCGCGATGACCCTCGACCGGGCCGGGCGCCCCACCGTGGCCTGGGAGGAACACCTCGATGGCAACGAATGGCGGCCGCGCATCACCACGGTGCGGTGAGCCGGCCGGATGGCGTGCGTCACGGGGGAGCCGAACCACATGATCGAGGACGGGCTGCTGTCACTGGGAGCGCAGCTACGGCGGCCATGGAGGGCTGCGCGGGCGGCGTCGCGGCTCGTGGCTCCGGCGGCGGCGGGATGCGCCCTGTGGTGGGTCCTGGCTCTGGGCACGCTCCCGCTCCTGCGGGACCCCGGCGGCGTGGCGCTCGTCAACGGCGTGCCCGCCGTGGTGGGGCCGCTCCCGGCAACGGTGCTGGCCTGGGCCGCGATGGTGGCCGCTGCGGCGACGGCCGGGCTCGGGCTCCTGCTGCCCGCCCTGGTGACCATGGCGGCGGGATCGCTCCTGGGGCGCCCCGTACCGTTCCCTGTCGCGTTGCGGGTCGCGCTTCGGCACCGGAGGGCGCTGCTGGTGCTCGCCGCCGGCGGCGCGGCGGTTGTGGCCGGGGTGACGGTCGCCATGACGTTCATGGTGTCCTTCTGGGCGAAGGCGGCGCTGGCGGGGGTGGCGGCGGTCGTGCTGCTGCCGCTGTTGCCCGCCGTACCGGCTGTGGTTCTGGAGGGCCGGACGGCGCGGCAGGCACTGAGCCGCGCGTTCGCCCTGGCGGGCGGGCGCACGGTGGTGATCACGTGCGTGCTGGCGCTCTGCCCGGCGGTGGCGGTGCTCGACTGGTGGCCGCCGGGACGGCTGGCGATGCTGCCCGTGCTCATGGCCTTGATGGCCACGGCGGTGACGCTGGTGTTCCTGCTCGCCCTGACGAACGGCTGGCGCGGTGACGCCCCGATGGCGTTCCGCGCCGTGGTGGACGGGTTGCCGGCCGAGCCGCCTGCCCCGGCCGGGAAGCGTGCCGCGCCGGTGATCGCGCTGGCAGGGCTGGCGCTGCCGGGCCTGCTGCTGATCGGCGTGACCGCGGCCAACCCGATGGACTGGCCCGCCTACCAGCGGGGGGAACGGTCCGGCAGCGGCGAGCTCACGTCCTTCTCCCACTTCTCGGTGTCGGCGGACGGCCGGGCCGTACTGGTCCGCGACGACGCGTTGCTGCTGGAGTGCGCCGACGCTCTGTGCACGGGGCCCGGCAGCTCCGACGTACACGCAGCGGCCCGGCGGGCGACGGCGGTGGCCGGGCGTGCGCTGAAGCTGTGCTGGTATCGCGACAGGGGCTGCGGACCCGGTGACGGGCTGGCCCTTCCGGAGTTCCCGAGCGCGGTCGCGGCGGCGTCCCTGCCGGGCGGGCCTGGCCCGGTGGTCGCCGTCCTCGCAGCCGAGCCTCGGTCCCGCTCGTCCCTGTGGCTGCTGTACTGCGGAGACCCTGACTGCGGCTCCGCCACGCGCAGGCAGATCGCCGAGGTGGAGGAGCCGTTCCGCCCTGCGGACGACCAGCAGCTCGCGGTGGCGGTGACGCGAGATGGACGGCCCGTGGTGGTCCGGCACAACTGGGGCATCGGCGAGGTCGCCGTGTTCAGCTGTGACAGTCCGGAGTGCGGCAGCGTTCGCCGTACGGTGCCGGCCACGTCCGCCCGGCCCGCCGATGCGGAGGCGGCCGGCTGGGGGACATCGCGACCGGCCGTCGCGATCGGCCAGGACGGGTATCCGCGGGTGCTCTACCACGACGTGAGCAGCGCCACCCCGGTGTTGCTGGAGTGCGCAGATGCAGCCTGCGCCGCCGCGCGCAGGGTGCCGGTCCCCGCCGCGGCTTCGCGCGGTGTGCGCGGCACACTCGCCGTGGACGGAGCGGGCCGCACCCTCGTGGCAGCCTTCGCCCCCGGCGGCGTGGTGCACCTGGCGACGTGCGCCACCGGCACCTGTGCGGCACGTCCGATCGGCACGGTCGACGGCACCGCACGTGCCGTCCACCTGGCGATCGACGGTGCGGGCCGCCCCCTGCTGGCCTGGATGTCCGAGCCGGAGGGCGGCGGCTGGCACCAGACGATCATCCGGCCGGTCACCGGCTGAGGCCCCAGCTTCCCCGGCGTGGGCGTGCCCTGGCAGGAGCCGTCCCGCGCGTCCTCTCCGCACGACGATCTCCGCGGGGCCCTGGGCGGCGCCAGCGATCTTCGGCCGGGAAGAAGGCCGAGATCAACTGATCTACAAGCTCTCGCGGGCAGGATCGGCGGCGGAGGAAATCATGTTCTTCAAGATTCTCGGACCGCTGAGTGTCGAACGCGACGGGGACGAAGTGCCGCTCGGGGGCAGCTTCCAACGCGTCGTCATGGCGATGCTGCTGCTCGATGCCAACCGGGTCGTTCCCGTCGACAGATTGATCAACGCTGTCTGGGGCGAGGCCCCGCCGACGACCGCGCGTAACCAGATCCAGATCAAGATCTCCCAGCTGCGTCGTACGCTCGGCGACGTCGCGCAGCCGTACGAGTTCCTCATCACCACACCCCCCGGATACCTGATCAGGGCGGGGCAGGGCCGGCTCGATCTCGCCGACTTCGACGAGCTGACCGGCCGGGCGCAACGAGAGGAGCCCGACCGCGCTGCCAGGAGCCTGCGCGAGGCGCTGGCACTCTGGCGCGGCCCCGCCCTGTCCGACATCAGCAGTGACCTCGTTCAGACGATCGCGCACAGCCTGCAGGAACGCCGGTTGCTCGCCCACGAGCAGTGCATCGAGTTGGAACTGGCGGCGGGCCACCACCAGCGGCTGGTCACCGAACTGCGCGCCCTCGTCCAGGACAATCCCCTGCGGGAGCGGCTGCGCGGCCTTCTCATGCTCGCTCTCTACCGCTCGGGGCGGCAGGCCGAGGCGCTCGACGCCTTTCGCGCCTATCGGGAGATGCTGCTCGACACGCTGGGCCTGGAGCCCGGTGACGAGCTCCGGCGGCTCGAGGTGGCCATTCTCAACCAGGAAGCCGAGCTCGAGAACGCTCCCGTGGTGCCGCGGCGGACGCCGATCCCCAGGCAGCTCCCTGCGGTGATCTCCCGCCTGGCGGGGCGCGACGCGGAACTGCGCCGCATCGGCTCGCTCCTGGGCGAGAGAAGCGCGGGCGCCGAGTTGCCCGTCGCCGCCATCGTCGGCCGAGCCGGCGTGGGCAAGACCGAGCTGGCTCTCCAGGCAGCCCATCGGCTGGCGCCGGCATACCCGGACGGTCAGCTCTACGTCGACCTGCAAGGCGGCGAGGTGCAGCCCACCGACGTGCTGAGCCGGTTCCTGCGCGCCTTGGGCGTTTCGGCGGTGCCGCGTCTGGAGGACGAAAGAGCCGCTCTGTTCCGCTCCATCGTCGCCGGCGGCCGGATGCTCCTCCTCGTCGACAATGCGGGCACGTTCGAGCAGATCCGGCCGCTGCTGCCGGGCGGCGCGCCCTGTGCCGTCCTGATCACCAGCCGCCACCGGCCCATCGGACTACCGGAGGATCAGATCATCCGCCTTGACGTCCTGGACCAGGACAGCGCGGTCGAGCTGCTCACCTACGACATCGGCGCACAGCGCGCCGCACTGGAGCCCTCACCGGTTCGGGCGCTCGCCGAGCAGTGCGGCGGGTTGCCCCTGGCGCTGCGCATCGCCGGGGCACGCCTGGCCGTGCGGCCGCTGTGGTCCGTTCAGACACTGGTCGACCTGCTCGGCGACACTCGTAACATGCTCGACGTACTCAGCCATGGCGACCTGGAAGTGCGGGCCGGCCTCGACGTCAGCTACCGCGGGCTGTCACCCCGGGCCCGCTCGCTGTTCCGGCGGCTCGGCCTGCTGGACATCCCGCAGAGCGCCCCCTGGCTCGGCGCCGCGCTGCTCGGCGACGACGCCGACGGTGCGTTCGACGAGCTGGTCGAGGCGTCACTGCTGACGCGCAGGGGCCATCGGTATGTCATGCATGACCTGGTACGCGTCTACGCCTGCGAGCAGGCCACAACCGACGAGAGCCCGGAGCAGCGCCAGGCCGCGGTCGATCGCGCCTGCACGGCCTTCCTGTCTCTGGCAGACCTGGCGCACCAGCGCTACTACGGCGGCCATTTCACCCTGCTCAGAGGCAAGGCCGTCGGCGACCACCAGGCCACGGCCCGGGCCGACGAGCTCTTCGGCGATGACCCGCTCAGGTGGCTGGACGACGAGCGGCTGACGCTCCTGGCGACCGTACGGCAGGCCTCCGGACACGGCCTCGACGAGCTCTGCTGGAACATCGCGATGACCGCGATCACTCTCTTCGAGACCCACGGCTACTACGATGAGTGGCGCAGCCTGACCGAGATCGCGCTCAAGGCCTGTCGCCACGCGCACAACAGACGCGGCGAGGCGGCGATGATGTACTCACTGAGCACGCTCGCCAACTTCCAGCAGCGCTACAGCGAGGCGCAGCCCCTGCTGCTGCAGGCCATCGACATCTTCGAGCAGATCGGCGAACCGCACGGCACGGCTCTCGCGCTGCGCAACCTGGCGCTCTCGCAGCGAGTCCGGGGCGACCTCGACGCCGCGCTCGAAAGATACCGTCAGGCACTTCGCCTGCTCGAAGAGGTGGGAGATCGGGCAGCGGAAGGTCATGTCCTGGTGAGCATCGCGGTCATACACCTTGAGGAGGGCCGGCTGGGGGAGGCCGAACCCCTGCTCGACCAGGCGTTGGAGATCTTCAGGGGGGAGGGCGTGCAGCGGGGCGAGGCTCAGGCGCTCAACCGTCACGCTGAGCTCTCCTTGCGGCGCGGCGAGCCGGGAAGGGCGCTGGAGTCGTTCGAAAGGGCTCTCAGCATGGTGCGCGGCATGCGTGACCGGATCGGCGAGGCATACGTCCTGCACGGAATCGGCGCGGCGCAGGCGGCCCTGGGCCGGGCGGCACCCGCCCGGCGGGCCCTGTCACAAGCCCTGGCGCTCGCCCAGGACCTGCGCGAGCGCCATATCGAGGGACGGTCCAGGCTTTCGCTCGGCCTGCTGCTCGAACAGCAGGAGGATCCGGAAGCTGTGACGCATCTGAAGGAGGCCCACGCGTTGTTCGCCGCCATGGAGGCGGAACGGTGGCGGGCGAAGGCCGCCACCGCCCTGTCCCGCCATGGGTGAGTCGCTCACCGCCGCGGATCGTCCGTCCAGCTCATGTCACACGTCCAGGGGAAGTTGGGATCGCATGTGCCCGGGGTGTGATGCACGGCGAAGGCCGGCGTACCGGATGCCACCGCGAAGGCGGCGACGAGCCCGAAGGTGACCAGAAGTTTTCGCATGTCTCCCCGTATCTTGATCTCCCGGCTGTCGCGGCCGGACGCGGGACGAACCGTAGACACGGCCGCTTTAGATCGGCTTTCGCGCGGGCACTCACGTCTTGTGCGTTGCCGCCCGGCCCGGCCAGTCCTGAGCCGGTCGCCCGCGTTTAGCCGACTTTCGAGCGGAAACTGTCAGGGGATGGGGGGACTGCGCTGTGTCGATGGTTCTTATCTGAGCGTCACGCCCATCGCGTGCAGGGACAGCGTCGGCAGGCCGTACGAGATCACTCTGGAGTTGCACCGGGACGGCACGCCTTACGGCAGCGTGGGGGAGCGGTGCGGCTGGCTGCTCGCGCGCCTCGCGCGTGGTGTGGACGAGGCCCGCAGGGACGGCGGCGCGGCCGGGCGGTGGGCCGATCCCGACGATCGTTTCCCCGGCGAGGCGTCCGACAGCGAGCTGTTCTCCTTCCGCTACCGCACGCGCTCCGGCGCGGGCGGCGGTGAGCTCCGCTGCCAGCTGCGCACCATCCCGAGGTGGCAGCCCGTGACCGGGGAGTGGCGGCTGACCCGGCGGGCCTATGTGGAGGCGTGGTGCGCCACGGGCGTGGGCACGCGGGCGGTGCTGACCTCGGCCGAGCTGTCAGGGTTCGTACGCGGGCTGGTGGAGGAGGCCGAGGGGTGTCTGGAAGGCAGAGACTTGGCCAGAAATCCAGTCCAGGGGGCAGGCACGGGCGAATCACGGTGATAATTGCGTGTTAGGTCACAGCACCGCTGGGAGGCACGTCCGTGGGCCTGCGCAATCTGGTCTACCGGCTCTATGAGCACCGGCTGGAGGCCAAGCTGTCCAAGGACAGCGTCCCCCGGCATGTCGGGGTCATCATCGACGGCAACCGCCGCTGGGCGCGGGCGATGGGCATGCACGACGTGGCCCGCGGTCATCGCAAGGGCGCGGACAAGATCTCGGAGCTGCTCGGCTGGTGCCGCGAGACCGGGGTCGAGGTCGTCACCGTGTGGATGTTGTCCAACGACAACCTCAACCGGCCGCGGGACGAGCTGGAGCCCCTGCTACGCATCATCGAGGACGTGACGCGGGAGCTCGTGGCCGAGGGCTGGCGGATCAGCCCGGTCGGAGCGCTCGACCTGCTGCCGGACCGGACGGCGAATGTCCTCAAAGAGGCAAAAGAAGTCTCCTCGCACCGTCCAGGCCTGATTGTGAACGTTGCAGTTGGGTATGGAGGAAGGCGTGAGATTGCCGATGCGGTGCGCTCACTCCTCCAGGAGCATGCGAGCAAGGGGGCGAGCATCGAGGACCTCGTCGAGGTGCTCGATGTGGAGCACATCGCGGAGCATCTTTACACTCGCGGCCAACCCGACCCGGACCTCCTCATCCGGACCTCGGGCGAGCAGCGCTTGTCGGGCTTCATGCTCTGGCAGAGCGCCCATTCGGAGTTCTACTTCCACGAGGCCTACTGGCCGGACTTCCGCAGGGTCGACTTCCTCCGAGCGCTGCGCGATTACGCTGCGAGACACCGGCGTTACGGTTCCTGACGCGACATCTGGGTATTCAGGACGTAACGTTGGAAATGTCCGGCCACAGGACGGACATTTCGGAGAGGGCCCGCCTTTGCATCGTGAACTGCCGAGGGGGGCCGGACCCCGGCGCCGACGGCACGTAGCGGTCGGGGATGCGGGTCCGGTCCGATTCCCGCCTCGTCTGCAGGGTGCCCGCACCTATGGGCGCCCGGGGGAGAACGTGTGGCAGTGTCCTCGAGCAACCCTACGACCAAGCCGGCCAAGCGCACGTACGTGCTCGACACCTCGGTCCTGCTGGCCGACCCGGCGGCAATGACCCGCTTCGCCGAGCACGACGTCGTCCTTCCCATCGTGGTCATCACGGAGCTGGAAGGAAAGCGGCACCATCCCGAGCTCGGCTATTTCGCGAGGAAGGCCCTGCGCTACCTCGACGAGCTGCGCGTCCAGTACGGCAGGCTCGACGAGCCGATGCCGACGGGGGATGGAACGATCAGGGTTGAGCTCAACCACAGCGATCCGTCCATCCTGCCCGTGGGCTTCCGCCTGGGAGACAACGACACCCGCATCCTGACCGTGGCCCGCTCGCTGGCCGCCGAGGGCTGCGACGTCGTCCTGGTGTCCAAAGACCTGCCGCTGCGGGTCAAGGCCGCCTCGATCGGCCTGTCGGCCGAGGAATACCGCGCGGAGCTGGTGCACGAGTCCGGCTGGACGGGGATGGCCGAGCTCCAGGTGACCGCCGAAGACGTCGAGACGCTCTTCGACCAGGGCACCGCCGACGTCGAGG
This sequence comes from Nonomuraea sp. NPDC049378, assembly GCF_055586745.1. Classification (NCBI taxonomy): domain Bacteria; kingdom Bacillati; phylum Actinomycetota; class Actinomycetes; order Streptosporangiales; family Streptosporangiaceae; genus Nonomuraea; species Nonomuraea sp. NPDC049378. The sequence goes on along the minus strand of NZ_JBVJHP010000009.1, from coordinate 195,229 downwards.
AGGGCAGGGAGCTGCCCACGCACACCGGCCTGCGGCTGCTGTCGGCCAAGGGCTCGGCGCTCGGCAGGGTGCTGCCGGACAAGTCGGTCAAGCTCGTACGCGGCGACCGCGAGGTGTTCGGCCTGCACGGCCGCTCCGCCGAGCAGCGCATCGCGCTCGAGCTGCTGATGGATCCGGAGATCGGCATCGTCTCGCTCGGCGGCCGGGCCGGCACCGGCAAGTCGGCGCTGGCCCTCTGCGCAGGTCTGGAGGCGGTGCTGGAGCGTCGCCAGCACCGCAAGGTGGTCGTCTTCCGCCCTCTCTACGCCGTGGGCGGCCAGGAGCTCGGCTACCTGCCGGGCACCGAGGGCGAGAAGATGGGCCCGTGGGCGCAGGCGGTCTACGACACGATGGGCGCGATCACCTCGCCCGAGGTGATCGAGGAGGTGCTCGACCGGGGCATGCTGGAGGTGCTCCCGCTGACGCACATCCGCGGCCGCTCGCTGCACGACGCGTTCGTGATCGTGGACGAGGCCCAGTCGCTCGAACGCGGCGTGCTGCTCACGGTGCTGAGCCGGATCGGCGCCAACTCGCGGGTCGTGCTCACCCACGACATCGCCCAGCGCGACAACCTGCGGGTGGGCCGGCACGACGGCGTGGTGGCGGTGGTGGAGAAGCTCAAGGGCCACCCGCTCTTCGCGCACGTCACGCTGACCAGGTCCGAGCGTTCCCCGATCGCCGCCCTGGTGACGGAGATGCTGGAGGACATCACGCTCTGATCACTTGAGCTCGCCGCAGGTGTACCGCCCCTCCGTCTTGGAGGGGCGGTTCTCGTTCTCCCGTACGATCTTGACCAGTTCGAACGCCGCGTCCTGCTGGGCGGTGCAGACGATCTGGGCCTTGCCGAGCTTGGTCAGCGTGCCCTCGCCCCTGATGTAGACGGTCAGCGTCGAGGTGCGCGGGAGCTGCACCTCGTCGCGCTGGATCGGGTTGAGCGAGTCCTTGATCCCGATGTACGTGAAGCCGCGCAGCGCCGTGTCCCGGTTGCCGAGCGGCTTGGTCGACGCGTCGAAGAGCGCCCCGAGCAGGCTGCCGACGGTGTCGTTGTCGACGTCGGCGGGTTCCAGGATGAGCTCGCCGTCCTTGAGCAGGTAGATCGTCTTGGACGGCGGGGGGATCCTGGTGGTCGGGGCGTTGCCGCGGTCCTGGACGTCGGTGGGCGAGATGCCGCAGGCCGCGGCGCCGACGAGCGCGACGACGGTGAGGATGCGTTGGGCTTTCATGCGTGGGGCAACCAGACGGTGAAGAGGGTGCCGGGGTTCTGGGCACGTACGGAGATCGTGCCGCCGTGCAGGTGCACGTTGGCCTTGGCGATGGCGAGGCCGAGACCGCTGCCCTGGCTGCGCGACCGGCCGGCGCCGGCCTTGAAGAAGCGGTCGAAGACGTGCGGCAGCGCCTCGCGGGGGATGCCCTGGCCGTGGTCGCGCACCTTCACTTCCAGGCCGCTCTGCGTGATTCTTGTGCTGACCAGCACCGGTGGCCGGCCGTGCTTGAGCGCGTTGCCGACGAGGTTGGCCACGATCACGTCGAATCTGGCGGGGTCCAGGTTGACGGCCAGTCCCTGGGGGGCCTTCACGGTCACCTGGTCGCTCCAGCCGCGCACGGCCAGGCAGTCGTCGATGGCCTCGGCCACGTTCACCGGCTCGAGGTTGAGCGTGGCCGTGCCCGCGTCGAAGCGGCTGATCTCGATGAGGTGCTCGACCAGCCCGCGCAGGCGCTCGATCTCCCTGAGCACCAGGCGTACGGCCTCGGCCGGCGCCTCGGGCAGCCGGCCGGCCTCCTCGGAGAGCATGTCGGCGACGGCCGTCATCGAGGTCAGCGGCGTGCGCAGCTCGTGGGAGACGTCCGCCACGAACCTGCGCGACATGGCCTCCAGCGAGCGCAGCTCGGCCACGCTCAGCTCCAGCGCCGCGGCGGCGTCGTTGAACCTGCTGGTGAGCTCGGCCAGCTCGTCCTGGCCGTGGACGGGCAGCCGCGTGTCCAGCCGGCCCTGGCCGAGCGCCTGCGCGGCCGCGCTCAGCCGCCGGACCGGCAGCAGCACCTGCCGGGCCGACAGCAGCGCGACGACCAGCGCGATCAGCACGATGACCACGCCGGCCTGGATGAAGGTGATCCTGAGCGTGGCCAGCTGCCGCTCGTCGTCCTTCAGCGGGAAGAAGACGAACGCCCGCAGGTCCGTCGCCTCGACCCTGCTGCCGGCCTCCCGGTAGACCTCGGCGCCGACGATGAGCCAGAGCTCGCCCCGGATGATCTTGCGCTGGGTGACGACGCTCTGCTTGGCGCGGCCGTGGAGCTCGTTGGGGACGTCGCTCATGGACATCGGGCCCTCGGAGGCGATCAGGGCGCCGTACTCGATGAGGACGCTGCGGCCCGGCCCGTTGAGCGCGTGGGCGAGGCGGCCGAGCTCCCTCGCCGTGGGGGCGGCCTCGCCCGGCCTGAGCCGCCCGATGGGGAAGGTGATGCTGCCGAGCTCCCTGGTGACCTGGTCGAGCGCCGTGGTCTCGGCCCGGGTGACGAGCGCGGTCTTGGCCAGCTCGAAGCCGATCGTGGCGACCAGCAGCGAGGCGGCCACGGCCACGAGCGTGAACGTGATGACCAGGCGGGCGCGCAGCCCGGTGGGCAGCGGGATCACGGAGGGCTGAACCGGTAGCCGAACCCGCGCACCGTGTGGATGAAGACGGGTTCGCCCGGCCTTGGCTCGATCTTCGCGCGCACCCGCTGCACGCAGGCGTCCACCAGCCGCGAGTCGGCGATGTGCGTGTGGTCCCACACCTCGCGCAGCAGATAGCGACGGTTGAGCACCTGGCCGGGGTGCCGGATGAGCTCCAGGAGCAGCCGCAGCTCGGTCGGCGTCAGGTGGATCTCCTTGCCGGCGAGCGTGACCTTGAGCGCGCCCCGGTCGATCACGAGGTCGCCGAAGGTGATGCGGTCGGAGGCGGCCGACTCGGCCCGGCGCAGGATGGCGCGGATGCGGGCGTCCAGGACTCTGGGCTCGACGGGCTTGATCACGTAGTCGTCGGCGCCCGCCTCCAGCCCGACGACCACGTCCAGGTCGTCGCCGCGGGCGGTGAGGAGGATGACGGGGAGCTGGTCGAGCTTGCGTATGCGGCGGCACACCTCGATGCCGTCGATCCCGGGGAGCATGACGTCGAGGATCGCGATCTCGGGGCGGCGGGCCCTGATGTGGTCGAGCGCCTCCTCGCCCGTCCCGTAGGACGTGACGGAGTGCCCCTGCCGCGTCAGCGCGAGTTCGAGTGCCGTGCGGACGGAGGGGTCGTCTTCTACAAGAAGGATGCCAGCCACGCGCACATTATTGTTCCATGTCCCAAATATCCGAGTTACGTCACCAAATCGTGACAATCCGTAGATGATGTTATGACGTGCCGAGTGTGGAGCCCGTGTTCGCACCTGTGGCTGCAAAGGTGTGAGGAATGTCACACTGATCGGGAAACTCCACGCTAACCCGACAGTTAGCCAAACTTACGCCAAGCGATTCCCGCGTTTCGGTTGCGGACCACCCCCCAGGACAGGGCAAGCTCGTGGACCGTGAGCCCCGGTCCGCAGTTGAGCGAGCGCCCTCGCGAGCGCCACCCGAAGGATGCCCCTCCCTCGGCGCGGCGGCGTTCGCGTGTCACGCCGAAGCGCGTCATCATCATCGCCGTCACGCTGGTGATCGTCTTCGGCGGCGGTGGCTTCGTCGCCTACCGCGCCGTCCAGAACGCCAACAGGCCGCAGCAGGCCGCGCTCTCCGTCGACGACTTCGCCAAGCTGGCCGGCGGTGACCTGTCGGCACCCGACCCCGAGACCGACGCGCTGAAGAACGCCGCCGAGCAGGCCTACCGCGCCGACCAGCTGAAGAAGGGCCGCTCGGGCAAGGGCAAGGACAAGGACTTCGACTGGGTCGTCCCCGAGCGGGCCCCCGGCGGTGACGGGTTCCCCGCCGCGAACTTCCCGCCGGGCAGCACCCCCTCGCCGGGCAGCAACAAGGCCACCGCCAAGTCCATGCTCGCCGCCAGCGGCTGGGGCAACGACCAGTGGGGCTGCCTGGAGCGGCTCTGGCAGAAGGAGAGCGGCTGGAACGAGCGGGCGATGAACCGCTACTCCGGCGCGTACGGCATCCCGCAGTCGCTGCCGGGCACCAAGATGGCCAGCGCGGGTGCCGACTGGCAGACCAACGCCGCCACCCAGATCAAGTGGGGCCTCGGCTACATCAAGGGCCGCTACGGCACACCGTGCGGCGCCTGGGCCCATTCACAGTCGGTGGGCTGGTACTAACAGGTCAACTTTCCTCCTCTAATCAGCAAGTCGCCGCGTCCGATCGGGTATATCGGCGCACGCTGGCCGCATGGGTGTGAAGGTCAGTGTGATCGTCGTTGTCTGCAATCCGGGTGATACCGCCGACGCGTGCATCCGCTCCGCGCTGGAGCAGACGATGCCCGCGGACGACTACGAAGTGATCTTCGTCGACGACGGATCGTCCGACGGCATCGGGGAACGGCTGGACACCATCGCCTCGGCCCGCCCCAACGTCCGCGCGCTGCACCTGCCGCACACGGGTACGCCGATGCGCGGCCGAAACGTCGGCCTGGCCGCGGCCACCGGCGACTACGTCTACTTTCTCGACCAGGGCGACCGCCTCGAACGTGACGCGATCGCCCGCATGCACGACCGCGCGATGGAGACCGACGCCGACGTGCTGATCGGCCGGCTGGTCCGCGACTACGGGTCGCCGATGGCCGCGTTCGAGCGCAGCACCGCCCGCGCCGACGTCCTGCGCGACAAGCTGCTCACCCTGCTCCTGCCGCAGCAGCTCTACCGGCGCACCTTTCTGGAGCAGCACGAGCTCGGCTTCCCCGTGCCCGGCGGGCTGATGGGGGAGCAGGCGTTCGTGATGCGGGCGTACCTGCACGCCAAGTCCATCGCCGTGCTGGCCGAGCACGTCTGCTGCCACCTCGGGCGGCGCCCCGTCGCCGAGGACGAGCCGCGGGCGATCGTGAAGGAACTGCACGCGCTGCTCGACGACATCGACACCTACGTCGGCGAGGGCCGCCAGCGCGAGCGCATGTACGCCCACTGGTTCCGCTCCGTCGTCCTGCGCCCGCTGCTGACCAGCAAGTTCGCCGACTCATCCGTCGACCGCGGCATGCACTTCCGGGTGGTCCAGGAGCTGGTGTTCCAGCGCTTCCCCGAGCGGCTCGACATCTACCTGCCCGTTCAGATGCGCGTGGTGGCCGCGTACGTGCGCACGGGACGCCTGGACCAGATCGTGCTCCTGTCCAACTCCACCAGGCGGGCGGGCCTGCGCTCCGACCTGACCGAGGTGCGCTGGGACGCCCAGGTCCTGGTGCTCGGGCTGACCGTGGAGGTGCACGGCGGCGACGGCACACCCGACAGGTACCGTGCCGACGGCGACCGCCTGCACTGGATCCCGCCGCGCTCGATCGACACGAAACGCCTGCCGGAGAGCGTCACCGACGTCACGGACGCGGTCGAGCGGGCGCGCATCGAGGTCTACGTCCGGCACACCGAGACGGGGCTCGTGCACTTCCTGCCGCTGACCCAGCACGTGGAGCGCGTCCAGGACGGCCGCCGCCGCTTCCGCGTGCAGATCAAGGGCGAGGCCAGGCTCGACGTCACCAGCGCCGCGCTCGGCGAACCGCTCAGGCCGGGGCAGTGGGAGGTGCACGTACGCATGTTCGGCGGCGCCAACCAGGCCAGGAGCCGCGTCAGCCGCGCCAAGGGGCCGCTCAACTGCCTGGGCGTGCTGGCCCAGCGGCCCAGGATGCGGCTGGTGGTGCCGTGCTGGACCGACCAGGGTGAGCTGGGCCTGGTCATCGAGCCGCGTTCGTTCTCGGAGTCGATCGCCCTCGTGTCCCCTGGCGTGTCGGTCAGGCACCTCGACGGCCACCTGTACGTCGTCCTGCCGGTGCCGTACGTGCCGCCCAGCGGAGGGCCGCCGCTGGAGCTGGTGCTGCGCAGCACCGGGCGGCGTGCCCGCGAGGTGTGCGCTCCCGCGCTGGTCGAAGCCGGCGTGCCGGGCAGGTTCGCCGGGCAGCTCGTGGCCAAGCTGCCGGTCAAGCGCATCATGCCGGAAGACGACCACTTCGGCCCCGGCACCTGGTTGTCGTCGCTGCGCTCGTCGGACGGGGAGTTCGGGCTCAGGTTCGCGCTGGAGATGCGCAGGGGCCGGGTCGAGGTGCGCCCGGCCGCCGCGGCCGACCCCGAGCGCCGCTCGCCCATGGGCCGCGACACGCTGCTGCACCGGATCGGCCGGCGGCTGCCCGGCGCGCGCCACATGGTCCGGCTGGCGCGCGCGGGCGGCCACCGGTACCTCAAGGAGTGACCCTGCCCTGCGGCCTGGGCTCGGCCAGGTCGCTGCCCCGGGTCTCGCGCGCGGCGTAGACGGAGACGAGGGTGAGCACCGCCGCCAGGCCGAGGTAGACCGAGATCGGCACGCTGCTCGCGTACTCTCGCAGCAGCGCGACCGCGATGATCGGCGCCAGCGCGCCGGCCACGATCGCCGAGAGCTGCGCCCCGATGGACACGCCGGTGTAGCGCGTCCTCGTGGCGAACAGCTCCGAGAAGAAGGCCGCCTGCGGGCCGTACATCATGCCGTGGAAGAGCAGGCCGACGGTGACGGCGAGGGTGATCGCCAGGAAGTTGCCCGTGTCCACGAGCGGGAAGAACGCGAAGATCCACACCCCGATCCCGGCGGCGCCCGCCAGGTAGGTGGGGCGGCGGCCGACGCGGTCGGACAACGCGCCCCACATCGGGATCGTCGCGAAATGGATGGCCGAGGCGATCAGCACCGCGGTCAGCACCGTGGAATTGTCGATCTGCATCTGCTTGGCGTACGTGATGACGAAGACGGTCAGGAGGTAGAAGGAGATGTTCTCCGCCAGGCGGGCGCCGATCGCGATGATCACGTCCTTCCAGTGGTGGCGGAGCACGCCCACGATCGGCGCCCGTTCCTCCGGCTCGGCCTGCTGGAACACCGGCGACTCGCTGATCGACAGCCGGATCCACAACCCGACCAGCACCAGCGCGCCCGACAGCAGGAACGGCACCCGCCAGCCCCACGACAGGAACGCCTCGTCCGACTGCCAGGCGGCCAGCGCCGCCAGCACGCCGGTGGCCAGCAGGTTGCCGCCGGGGGCGCCGGCCTGCGGCCACGACGCCCAGAAGCCGCGCCGCTTGTTGTCGCCGTGCTCGGAGACGATCAGCACCGCGCCGCCCCACTCGCCCCCGAGTGCGAAGCCCTGCACCAGGCGCAGCCCCGTCAGCAGCAGCGCCGCGGCCGGGCCTAGGGTCTCGTACGTCGGCAGGCAGCCGATCAGGAACGTCGCCGTGCCCATCATCAGCAGGCTGACGACCAGCAGCGTCTTGCGGCCCAGCCGGTCGCCGTAATGGCCGAAGACCAGGCCGCCGAGCGGGCGGGCGACGAACCCGACGGCGTAGGTGAGGAACGCCAGCAGGGTGCCGGTCAGTGGATCGGAGCCGGGGAAGAAGAGCTGATTGAACACGAGGGCGGCTGCCGAGCCGTAGAGGAAGAAGTCGTACCACTCGATGGTGGTGCCGACCAGGCTCGCGGCGACGACCTTTTTGATGGAAGTGGCCATGCCGGTCACGGTAGGGAGTGACCGGCGTCACTCATATGGCGTCGGAACCTACAGTCTACGTGGTCGATGTGTGGCCGAGCCGGTGCAAGCGGAGCGCGAGCTGGATCTCGAGCGCGCGTCCCGGCTCCATCCAGCCCTCGCCGAGCAGCTTGCCGACCCGGTCGAGCCGCTGCGTGACGGTGTTGACGTGGATGTGCATGGCCTCGGCCGTACGCGATGGTGACCCGCCCGAGCCGAAGTAGGCGGACAACGTGTCGACGAGCGCGGTGCCCCTGCGAGCGTCGTACTCGATCACCGCGCCGAGCGTCGAGTCCACGAAACCGCGCACGTCACGGCCGTCGCCGACGAGCAGGCCGACGAAGCCCAGCTCGGCCGCGCTCGCGCCGTCGCCCGCCCGGCCGAGCGCGATGAGCGCCTCCGCGCACCGCCGCGCCTCCTGGTAGGCCCTGGCGACGTGCTGAGCCCCGGGCGGCTCCCTGCCCTCACCCGGCATGGCGGACGCGCCCGCCGTGGCCGGGCTCTGCAGGGACGCGCTCAGCTCGGCGGCCACCCGCTGCGCGGCGCCGCCCGCGTCGGCGCCCGGCAGCAGCAGCACGACCTCGTCGCCGCGCCCGGCGGCCAGCCCGTGCCGCATCGTGGCCTGCGACGACGCCCAGAACGCGGCCCGTTCGCGCTGCCCCGCGTGCTTGGCCACCACGACGACGTGCGGCGCGCCGAGATCGACGCCGAGCCGGTGCGCCCGGTCGGCCAGCCCGGGGGAGCCGGGCCGCGCGATCAGGTCGTCGAGCAGCTCGCCCCTGACCCGCCCCTCGGCCTCCGCCACGCTCCGGCGGAACAGCAGCAGCAGCGCGCACACGAGGGCCGCCCGCTCCAGGATTCGCTCGTCGGCGTCGTCGCTGCGCAGGACCAGCGTGCACAGCGGCTCGCCGCCGACGTCCACCGACGCGATCAGCAGGTCGCCCCTGCGCACGGTACGGCCCAGCGCCCTCGACGCCTGCGCGGCCTCGAACACCTCCTGGTCGAGCTCCCCGACGTCTCCGGTGAGCGCCCGGCCCAGGTCGTCCAGCACCGCCAGCGAGCCGCCGAGCACGTCGGTCACCACCGCCGCGACGTCCTCGATCCCGCCGCCGCGCAGCACCAGCGAGGTCATCCTGTCGTGCGCCAGCGCGGCCCGCTCCACGGCCTCACCGTGCGCCCTCGCCGTCCGGTGGGCCTGCGAGAGCTCCTCCAGCGCGTTCCTCGTCTCCTGCAGCAGCCTGGCGTTGTCGATGGCCACCGCGGCGTGCGCCGCCAGGCTGGCCAGCAGCGACACCTCCTCCTGGTGGAACGGCCGCGCGCTGCGGTTGGCCGCCATCAGCACGCCGATCACCCGCTGCCCCAGCCGCAGCGGCACGCCCAGGATCGCGACCAGGCCCTCCTCCGTGACGGCCTCGTCGATGTCGTCCTTGTGCCGGAACCTCGCGTCGGCGAAATAGTCGGCCGTCGAGTACGGGACCGCCGTCTGCGCCACCAGGCCGCCCAGACCCGACCCCATGGCCAGCCGCAGCGCACGGAACTTCGCCGAGATCGACCCGTCGGTGACCCGCATGTACGTGTCGCCCCGGTCTGGATCGTGCAGCGTCATGTACGCGATGTCGGTGGCCAGCAACTGCCTCGCCCGGTGCACGATGGCCTCGAGCACGGCGTCGAGGTCGCGCAGCGCGGCCAGGTCGCCGGCCGTGTCGTACAGCGCCGACAGCTCGGCCTCCCGCCTGGCGCGCCTCTTGAGCAGGTCGCGCACCTTCAGCGCCTCGACCTTGGCCTGTTCGAGCTCCACGATCGTGGCCGGGTCCGCGCCCGCGGCCCTCGCCGCGATGATCGGACCCTCGAACTCGACCGCCGACGCCTCCCTGGCCAGCAGTTCGAGGAAGGTGGCGCCGGTCACCTGGCCGTCCAGCCGCCGTCCACGGGGAGCGACACGCCGGTGATGAACGCCCCGCCGGGCCCGCACAGGTAGGCGACCAGCTCGGCCACCTCCTCCGGCTCGATCAGCCGCTTGATCGCGGCCGGCTGGAGCATGATGTCCGTCACCACCTCGTCGGGCGCGATGCCGTGCACCCTGGCCTGGTCGGCGATCTGCGCCTCGACCAGCCCGGTGCGGACGTAGGCGGGGCAGACGCACGTCGAGGTCACCCCATGGGCCGCCCCTTCGAGCGCGACCACCTTGGAGAAGCCCTCCAGCCCGTGCTTGGCCACGGTGTAGGCCGATTTGTACGGGGAGGCCCGCAACCCGTGGACGGACGAGATGTTCACGAACCGGCCCCAGCCCCTGGCGTACATGCCGGGCAGCACCTCGCGCGCGATCAGGAACGGCGCCTCGACCATGACCCTGAGCATCGCCGAGAACACCTCCGGCGGAAACTCCTCGACCGGCGCGACGTGCTGGAACCCCGCGTTGTTGACCACGATGTCGACGGGCTCGCCGGGCAGCGCGGCCACGAAGCCGGGCTCGCTCAGATCGGCCACGACGGCCACGCCGCCGATCTCGTCGGCGACCTCCTTGGCGGGCTCGGCCCGCAGATCGACGACCAGCACCCTGGCTCCCGCCGCGGCCAGCCGCCGGGCGCAGGCCGCCCCGATGCCGCCGCCCGCACCCGTGACCAGCGCGGTCCGCCCCGTCAGCTCCTTCGCCATATCCCTTTACCTTAGGCGCTCGCCGCGCCCAGGCGCATGGGTGCATGAGACATAGAACAGTGTCGTCTTATGTGGCCGACGAGGTCTGCTATGTTGGATCGCATGATCGCGTATTCGTTCCTGTGGTGGCCCGCCTCCTAGGCGGACCTTCCAGCGCATACGCACACGGCCGCCTCGACGAGGTGGCCGCACTCATGTCGCACGCGCCCCCGTCGAGCACTGACGAAAAGGGACGCTCACCATGACCGGCACCACCACGCCCGGCACCGCGACCGCGCAGACAACCGGGCAGACAACCGGGCAGACAACCGGGCAGACAACCGGGCAGACAACCGGGCAGACGACTGGGCAGACGACTGGGGCCACCACCTGGCCGCAGCTGCTCACCCTGCTGCTCGACGGCGTGTCACTCACCTCGCGCCAGGCCGCCTGGGCCATGGACCAGATCATGTCGGGCGCGGCCACGGACGCGCAGATCGCCGCGCTCGCCGTGGCGCTGCGGGCCAAGGGCGAGAGCGTGGCGGAGGTGTCAGGGCTGGCCGACGGCATGCTGTCGCGATCGGCCGCCATCAGGGTGTCCGGCGACCCGGTCGACCTCGTCGGCACCGGCGGCGACCGCGCCAACACCGTCAACATCTCCACCATGGCCGCCGTCGTGGCCGCCGCCGCGGGCGCGAAGGTGGTCAAGCACGGAGGTCGGGCCGCCTCCTCCATGGCCGGCGCCGCGGACGTCCTGGAAGAGCTCGGCGTGGTCGTCGACCTGCCGCCCGGCGCCGTGGTCGCGATCGCGGAGGAGGTGGGCATCACGTTCTGCTTCGCGCCGGCGTTCAACCCGGCGCTGAAACGCACCTCCGGACCGCGCCGCGAGCTGGGCGTGCCGACGGTCTTCAACTTCCTGGCCCCGCTCACCAACCCCGCACTGCCCGCCGCTCAGGCTGTCGGCGTCTTCCACCCGGCGATGGCGCCGGTCATCGCGGGCGTCCTGGCCGAACGCGGCGGCTCGTCCCTCGTCTTCCGCGGCGACGACGGGCTCGACGAGCTCACCACGTGCGGCCCTTCGACGATCTGGGTCGTACGGCGCGGCACGGTGACGCGGACCGCCTTCGACCCCGCCGACCTGTCGATCCCGCGGGCTCGCCCTGACGACCTGCGCGGCGGCGACGCCCGGCACAACGCGGCGGTGGCCCGCGCCGTCCTCGCGGGAGAGCCGGGCCCCGTACGAGACGTCGTGCTGATCAACGCGGCCGCCGCCGTGGTCGCCGCCGGCGGGGTGCCGCCGGCCGCCGAGCTCACCGCCGCCCTCGCCGCCGCCCGCAAGCGGGCCGCCGACGCCGTCGACTCCGGCGCCGCCGCGGCCCTGCTCACCCGCTGGGCGCAGGCCACGCAGCGGGCGCGGCCGTCCTAGGGACGGGTCATCGACAGAACGTCGAGCGCGGCGTCCAGCTGCTCCTCCGTCAGGGTGCCGTCGGCCACGTGGCCGCGCTCGATGACGACCTCGCGGATCGTCTTCCGCTCCGCCAGCGCCTGCTTGGCGATCTTGGCCGCCTCCTCGTAACCGACGTACCGGTTCAGAGGGGTGACGATCGACGGGGACGACTCGGCGTACTCGCGCAGGCGCTCCACGTTCGCCGTGATGCCGGACACGCAGCGGTCGGCGAGCAGCCGCGAGACGTTGCCCAGCAACCTGACCGACTCCAGCACGTTGCGGGCGATGACCGGCAGCTGCACGTTCAGCTCGAAGTTCCCTGACGCGCCGGCGAACGTGATCGCCGCGTCGTTGCCGATGACCTGCGCCGCGACCATGCCCGCGGCCTCGGGGATGACCGGGTTGACCTTGCCCGGCATGATGGACGAGCCGGGCTGCAGGTCGGGCAGGTTGATCTCGCCGAGCCCGGCGCGCGGGCCGGAGCCCATCCAGCGGAGATCGTTCGCGATCTTGTTCAGCGAGACGGCGACCACCTTGAGCTGCCCTGACAGCTCGACGATCGAGTCCTGCGCGCTCTGGGCCTCGAAATGGTCCCTGGCCTCCAGGAACGGGATGCCGGTCGCCTCGCGCAACTTCTCGATCGCCACCTGGGCGAACCCGGCGGGGGTGTTGATGCCCGTGCCCACGGCGGTGCCGCCCAGAGGCAGCTCCAGCACGTGCTCCAGAGCCGCGGTGACGCGTACGACACCGTGCTCGATCTGCGTGGCGTACCCCCCGAACTCCTGGCCCAGCGTCACCGGGGTCGCGTCCATCAGATGGGTGCGCCCCGACTTCACCACGCCCTCGAACTCGATCGCCTTCGCCCGCAGCGCCTCCGCCAGATGCCGCAGCGAGGGCAGCAGGTGGTAGGTCACCTCGGTCGCCGCCGCCACGTGGATCGACGTGGGGAAGACGTCGTTGGACGACTGGGAGGCGTTCACGTGGTCGTTGGGGTGCACGGGCCGGCCCAGCCGCTCCTCGGCGAGCGTCGCGATCACCTCGTTGGCGTTCATGTTGGACGAGGTGCCCGAGCCGGTCTGGAAGACGTCGATCGGGAAGTGGGCGTCGTGCTCGTTCTCGGCCACGTCGGCGGCGGCCTGCGCGATCGCCTCGGCCATGTCCTTCTCGATCACGCCGAGCTCGCCGTTGACCTCCGCCGCCACGGCCTTGATCAGGGCCAGCGCGGCGATGTGGGACGGCTCGATCGGCCGCCCGGAAACCGGGAAATTCTCCACCGCCCGCTGGGTCTGCGCGCGCCACCGTGCTCCCGCGGGCACACGAACCTCGCCCATCGAGTCATGTTCGATCCTGAACTCGCTCATGACTTCAGTCTGGCTCACGGATCCGGGGCCGCCGGGAAGCGCCCCACGTTCAGCTCGAGATGAGGGCCACGATCAGGATGGCGATCACCACGGCCGCGGCGGCGGCGACCGCCATGAGCACCAGCATGCCGTTGCGGTTGCCCTCGGATCGCTGCTCCGGCTGGCCGGCGATGGCGAACAGGTCGGTGCCCAGCCCGCCCTGCCCCCCTGCGGACCCCCTGCCCTGCGGCACCGGCGGCTGCTGCCGCGAGCCGGGCTCCTGGTCGGTCGGCGGGTAGACCTGCTGGCCCGGCGACCCGCCCTTCGGGATGCGCGTGGTCATGAACGCGCCCTCGTCACCCTGCCCCGGGGGCGGCGTGCCCTGCTCGGGAGCCGAGGGGAAGGGGCCCTTGGGCCGCGAGATGCTGACCGTGCGCTCCGGATCGAACCCCGCCTCGGGGGACGCGGTCCCGGGCGCACCGCCCTGCGGCCCGGCGCCGCCCGCGGTGTTCCCCTGCGCACCCAGGCGCTGCTCACCCTGCGGGCGCCCGATGCTCTGCGGAACGGTGGGCGCGTTGGAACTCCGCACCGGCGCTCCGGCCCCGTACGGCCCGGCCCCCTGCCCGCCAGGCCCCTGGTTCCCGGGCCCCTGCCCGCCAGGCCCGTTCCCCTGCCCTCCGGGACCCTGGTTCCCGGGCCCGTGACCGCCGGGTCCTTGCCCACCGGGTCCTTGCCCACCGGGTCCCTGTGCTCCGGGGCCCTGCGCTCGGGGTCCCTGCCCGCCGGGTCCCTGGCCACCGGGCCCGGGTCCGCCCTGGCCTTGCCCGCCGGGGCCGTTTCCTGGGCCGCCGGGCCCGCCGGGTCCTTGTCCGCCGGGGCCGTTCCCTGGGCCGCCGGGTCCCTGGCCACCGGGTCCGCCAGCGCCCTGCCTTCCGCCGGGACCGCCGGGACCGCCGGGACCGCCACCCGCGCCCGGTGCCGGGCCGGGCCTGCCGCCCATCGGATTTGTGGCACCGGGGCCCTGCCCAGGTGCTCCGGACCCGCCCGGTCCTTGCCCGGAGCGGCCCTGCTCGTGTCCTGGGCCGCCGAAGGCGCCCTGCGGACCCGGCGCGCCTTGCCCCGGACCGGGTGTGGTGAAGGCGTTCGGACCTGGCGTGGACGGGCCGGAGTGGCCCTGCCCCGGTCCGCCGGTCCCACCCGGCCCGCTGAACGCCCCCCGCGGCGCCGGACCGCCCGGCCCGTACGCGGGGCCTCCGGGACCCTGCCCGGATCCCCCAGGTCCCTGCCCGGATCCCCCAGGTCCCTGCCCGGATCCCCCAGGTCCCTGCCCGACCCCTCCAGGAGCTTGCCCGGGCCCCCCGGGACGCTGCCCGTGACCCCCCGGACCCTGGCCGGGGCCGCCCTGGCCCTGGGGCGCTCCCGGTCCGCCAGGCGCGTGTCCTGGCCCGCGCCCGCCCGGGCCGGCACCCTGGCCACCAGGGCCGGGCGCCTGGTCGGCGGGGGTCTTCTGGGCAGTGAACGGATCGGGCAAAGCGGCCTCCTGCGCCTTAAGAGCCTCGGCCGTGAGCACCGGCATCTCGCTCGTGGGGGTGTCGGCGACCATGCGCAGCAGGGTCTCCGCCTTGGCAGCGCCGAGACGCTGCCGATAGTCCTTGTTCAGCAGCCCGTTCAGCACGGGACGGAGCCGCCCCGCCTGCGTGGGCGGGTCGGCGCTCTCGGTGAGCAGTGCCGCCAGCGTCTCAGCGACCGTGGACCGTTCGTACGCCGGCCGCCCCTCGACCGCGAAGTAGAGCGTGGCCCCGAGCGCCCAGATGTCGGACTCGGGCCCGGTGTAGTCGCCCCTGGCACGTTCCGGGGCGGTGTAACCGGGGGAGCCGATCACCATGCCCGTCTTCGTGAGCCGGGAGTCGCCCTCGGCCTTGGCGATGCCGAAGTCGGTCAGCACCACGCGCCCGCTCTCGGTGATGAGCACGTTGGCGGGCTTGACGTCGCGGTGGGTGATGCCCTGGGCGTGCGCGGCGCGCAGCGCGCCGAGCAGGTCGACGCCGATCTCGGCCACGAGCCGGGGCGGCAGCGGACCCTCCTCGTCGATCACCTGCTCCAGCGAGCGGGCCTCGATGAGCTCCATGATGATCCACGGGCTGTCGTCGTGGATGATCACGTCGTGGATGGAGGCCACGGACGGGTGGTTGATCCGGGAGGCGATGCGGCCCTCGCGGACCATGCGTTCGCGCAGCTCCGTCCGTTGTTCCTCGGTGAGCACCGGGTCCTGGCGGATCTCCTTGACCGCCACCTCGCGCCCGAGCGCGCGGTCGCGTGCGCGCCACACGGTGCCCATGGTGCCCCGGCCGAGCGGGGTGATGAGCTCGTAGCGCTCCGCGAGCAGGCGTGTCTGCTGTTCCGGCATGAGAAGAAGATATCGATTCTCGCTTGGGAAGTGCTTTACCCTCGCTTGCGAAGTTCTCTTGGCCAGAACCGCCGAGGAAGGCACAACTTTATCACCGTCGCTTTCAAACGGGCATAAGCCGACGGCGACGGCCGCGCTTCAACGCGCTTCCTGTGCACACCCTCGCCGGGTTTGCGTTCCTGCCTCGGCGCGGGCACGGTGACGGTCTGGGTCTCGGCGCGGTGCAGCCCGCGATGCGCGGGCCTGCGTGTGAAAGACGGCGGCGTGAGGGCCGGCACCGGGCGTGCGGATCTGGGCTTGCGCGGGGTCAGCGGCTCCTCCGCCGAGCCTCCCGCGGCCACCCTGGCCAGCATCAGCGAGGCGCGTACGGAGTCGAGCCTGGTCTGCGGGTCGATCCGCAGGAGCGCGTCGAGCACGGGGGCCAGCGGGCCGGCCTTGCTCATCGGGATCGGCTCGCCGCTGGTCAGCGCCGCGAGCGCGGCGGCGGCCGTACGGCGGCCGTGCAGGCCCCTGCCCTCGACGGCGGTGTAGAGGGTCGCCCCGAGCGACCACAGATCGCCCGCGGGGCTGGCCTTGGAGCCGAGCACCCGCTCCGGCGCGATGTAACCGGCGGACCCCAACACGATGCCCGCCTGGGTAATGGAAACGTCACCTTCGAGTGCGGCCAGGCCGAAGTCGGTGAGCACCGCGCGGTCCTCGGTCACGAGCACGTTGCTCGGCTTGACGTCGCGGTGGAGGATGCCTTTCGCGTGCACCGCGCGCAGCGCGCCGAGGATCTGCCGGCCGATCTCGGCGGCCCTGCGCGGGGGGAGCGGCCCGCGCTCCTGGATGAGCTGCTCCAGAGACCTGGCACGGAGCAGCTCCATCACGATCCATGGCCGGTCGTCCTCGGTGACCACGTCGAACACGGTGATGACCGAGGGGTGGGTGACCATGGCGGTCGCCCTGCCCTCGCGCTCCGTGCGGGCGCACAACTCGGCGCGCAACTCCTCATCGAGCACGGTCGGCAGGCGTACTTCCTTGACCGCCACGTCGCGGTCGAGCAGCTCGTCATGCGCCCGCCAAACGGTGCCCATGCCGCCACGACCAACCGGCTCCATGAGCCGGTAGCGCGCGGCGAGTAGGTAACCGGAGGGCGCACGCATGCCTGGCAGCTTACCTATTTGTGTAAACCGACCAGTAGAGGCGTGGCCGATAAAATGTTGCGAAGTTAAGTCAAGTGGCCTGACTCGTCACGTCGGCAAACCTCGTGGTCCACGTCATCCCTGTTGATGAGGCCCCACAGTTTCTCGACGTGCACGTTCCGATAGCCGGCTTCTCCGCCGTGAACGGCCGAGCTCGCAGTTCCTCGCTCTCGTCCTCGTCTCGCCGGCGTCGACGGTCCGGTCCGCGTCGGGCGGCGTGACTCTCTGCCCAGCCCGCCTCCTCACACTCGAAGGGCCGGCGAGCGGCGCCCACCGACGAGATCATCCGCTGCGGGAAGCGTGTTCGCGCAGCTCGCCGGGGTAAGTGTGCCCATCGGCACACTCTTGTCGCCGATATCGGCGGATGATGCCTGGGAGGGAATGTCAGCCGGTCAACTCGCTCGCTTACGGGCGTCTAGGGGGCGCCGTCAGCGGGTTGTAAGGGTCCCGAAAGCGGGCGGGGGCATGGTAAAGCCATGAGGGAGGGCCAAGTCCTGGGCCACCGGAAATGTCGGAGCCGAGCGTCAGACTGGAGGCACAGGCCGAAGTCCTCCCACCGATGCCAGATCGTTGAAGGACGTGATGGAGATGCGCCAGACCCAGGTTCGCCGCCGGCCGAAGAAGCCGGCCGGAACCGGCCTGGACCTTCGCACGCCGTCCGGGCGCCTGCTGCCCTATTGAGACCACGACCAGGAGCGCTATCTGAGAGGTGCGCGATGTGCAGTCACCACCCCGTTTGCCCCAGTGCCGACTCGCCCGACCGTGAGGCGTCGCACGTGATCGCTTCCCACCCTGACCAGGGGTGGAGCCTGCTCTGCAACGGCGTCGTGCTGTTCGACGACACCGGCCTGCTGCTGCCCGACGGCTCCGTCGTGGCACCGCACCGGGCACCGGTGGCCGCGTGACCGCCCACCTCCGGCCGGAGCCGCCGCGCCAGGCACCCGCCGGCGCCTGACCGCGGCTCCTCAACCCCCCGGGCCGCCGGCGCCCCGCGGTCGCCGGCATCCGCCCGCCGGCGACCCCCCGCGCGGAACCCCTCGCCGCCGTCAGCGGCGGCCGATGGACAGGACCGGGCCCGTCCTGTCGGTGAAGAAGTCGTCGCCCTTGTCGTCCACGACGATGAACGCGGGGAAGTCGACCACCTCGATCTTCCACACGGCCTCCATCCCGAGCTCGGGATATTCGAGCAGCTCGACCTTCTTGATGCAGTCCTGCGCCAGCCTGGCCGCGGGGCCGCCGATGGAGCCGAGATAGAAGCCGCCGTGCTGCTCGCACGCCTCGGTGACCTGCTTGGACCGGTTGCCCTTGGCCAGCATCACCATCGACCCGCCGGCCGCCTGGAAACGCCCGACGTACGAGTCCATGCGCCCGGCCGTCGTCGGCCCGAACGAGCCGGAGGCGTAACCGTCGGGGGTCTTGGCCGGCCCGGCGTAGTAGACGGCGTGGTTCTTGAGGTATTCCGGCATCTCGCCGCCGTTGTCGAGCAGTTCGGCGATCTTGGCGTGGGCGATGTCGCGGGCGACCACGAGCGGTCCAGTGAGGGAAAGCCGCGTCTTGACCGGAAATTTCGTCAGCTGGGCGAGGATCTCGGGCATGGGCCGGTTGAGGTCGACCTGGACCACGTCGTCCGAGAGGTGCTCGTCGGTGGTCTCCGGCAGGAACCGCGCCGGGTCGGTCTCCAACTGCTCCAGGAACACGCCCTCCGGCGTGATCTTGGCCAGCGCCTGCCGGTCGGCGGAGCAGGACACGGCGATGGCCACGGGGCAGGAGGCGCCGTGCCTGGGCAGGCGGATGACGCGCACGTCGTGGCAGAAGTACTTGCCGCCGAACTGCGCCCCGATGCCCAGCTTCTGGGTCAGCTCGAAGACCTTGGCCTCCATCTCGAGGTCCCGGAAACCGTGCCCGGACGGCGAACCCTCGGTGGGGATCGAGTCGAGGTAGCGGGCGCTGGCGTATTTGGCGGTCTTGAGCGCGTATTCGGCGGACGTGCCGCCGACGACGATCGCCAGATGGTAGGGAGGGCAGGCGGCCGTTCCCAGCGAGCGGATCTTCTCCTCCAGGAAGGCCAGCATGCGCTTCTCGTTGAGCACGGCCTTGGTCTCCTGGTACAGGAACGACTTGTTGGCCGAGCCGCCGCCCTTGGCCATGAACAGCAGTTTGTACTCGTCGGGGTGGCCGTGGGGGTCCTCGGCGTACAGCTCGATCTGGGCGGGCAGGTTGTCGCCGGTGTTCTTCTCCTCCCACATGCTCAGCGGAGCCATCTGGGAGTAACGCAGGTTGAGCCGGGTGTAGGCGTCGTAGACGCCCCGCGAGACGTGCTCGGCGTCGCGCCCGTCGGTCAGCACGTGGCGCCCGCGCTTGCCCATGACGATCGCGGTGCCGGTGTCCTGGCACATGGGGAGCACGCCGCCGGCCGAGATGGAGGCGTTCTTCAGCAGGTCGAGCGCGACGAAGCGGTCGTTGCCGCTGGACTCGGGGTCATCGACGATCTTGCGCAGCTGGGCGAGGTGGGAGGTTCGCAGGAAATGGGAGATGTCGTGGATCGCCGTCTCGGTCAGCAGCCGCAGCGCCTCCGGCTCGACCTCGAGGAACGTACGCCCGGCCGCCTCGACCTTCCGCACCCCCTCCGTGGTGATCAGCCGATATTCGGTCTCGTCGGCTCCCAGCGGCAGCAGGTCGGTGTAGTCGAACTCGCCCATGTCCATCCTTTCGGTCACCCAAGAGGTTAACGGGTGACCCGGGCTTCACGCCTCGGAGACGGCCGCCTGCGCTCGCGCCCGCGACCGGCCCGCGGTGAGGCCGAGCGTGATGCCGGCGATCACCAGCCCGGCTCCGAGCAGGTCGTACGCCGTCGGCATGGCGATCCCGAGCACCGCCCCCGTGACGATCGCGCCGACCGGGATGAGACCGGCGAACAGCCCGGCCAGCCCGGGGCCCAGCCGGGGCAGCGCGGAATACCACAGGAAGAAGGCTCCGACGGTCACCACGATCGCCAGGTAGGCCAGCCCCAGCCCTTCGGCCACGGTCGGCGTACGCACCATGTCGGGCCCTTCGTAGGCCAGCCCGACCAGGGCCAGCATGGGCACCGCGAGCGCCGTCGAGTACGCCGCCACCCTGATCGCGCCCAGCTTCGGCAGCAGGGGGATGGCCAGCAGGGAGAAGCTCAGCTCGCCCACGAGCGCGCCGAGGGCCCAGAGCAGGCCGGGCAGGTTGCCGCTGCCGAGGCCGGTGGCCAGGGTCGCCCCTGCCACCACCACGCACGCTCCGACGAGCACCCGTGGCGCGGGCCGCCCGCCGGCCAGCGCGAGCCAGAGCGGCACGGTGCCCAGGATGGTGCCGACCAGCGCGGGCCCGGAATCGTTGGTGGACTCGATCACGCAGACGTTGAAGACCACCAGACCGAGCAGGGTGAGCCCGGCGAGGCACAGGCCCTCCCGCAGCGTCAGCCGGAGGAGGCGCAGGCCGAGTATTCGCGTGATGACGAGCAGGATGACGGCGGCCACGAGGTAGCGCACCGCCTGCCCGCCGTAGATGGGGTAGTCGCCGATGAGGCCGGAGACGCCCGCCAGCGTCCCGACCAGGAACATGGCGGAGGCCGCGCCCACGATGCCGTGTCTCATGTGCGGGATGCTAGGAGAACGATGGTTCGGGAAAACAGTCCAATACCGCGCTGGGGCAGAGGACCAATATGGCAGATCTCCACATCCAGATAGATCGAGACCATGGAGGGATCGCTGGTCAGATCGCCTCCGAACTGCGCGATGCCATCAGGGGCAGCCGGCTCGCCCCCGGCACCCGCCTGCCCGCGACCCGCGAGCTCGCCACCGACCTCCAGGTCTCCAGGGGCGTGGTGGTGGAGGCGTACGAGCAACTCGTCGCCGAAGGGTTCCTGGTCTCCCACGTGGGCGTCGGCACCCGGGTCACCCCGGCGCCGGCCGCCGGAGCAGCACCCTGGCAGCGTGCGGCGACGCCGGCCCGGCCCGCCTCGGACACCCCCGCGCCGTACTACGGTCATCGTCCCACCTCTCCTGACCTGGGCCACTTCCCCCGTGAACGCTGGCTCGCGGCGGTCAGGCACGTCCTGGCCACCGTACCCTCGGACGCCCTCGACTACGGGGACCCTGGCGGCGTGCCTGAGTTGCGGGAAGAGCTGGCCGGCTACCTCAGGAGGGTCAGGGCGGCCGACGCGCGCCCGGAGAACCTCATCATCGTCGGCGGCGTGGCGCAGGGGCTGAGTCTCGTGCTCCACGTGCTGTCCCGGCGGCGCGCGCTCCGGCTCGCCGTGGAGGACCCGACGAGCCACCGCCAGGCGCCCCTGCTCAGGAGAGCGGGCGCGCACCTCGTCCCGGTGCCCGTGGACGAGGAGGGCCTCGACGTGCGCAGCTTGAGCGGTGACGCGGTGCTGGTGACGCCGGCCCACCAGTTCCCGACCGGTGTGGTGCTCTCCCCGTCCCGCAGGGCCGCGCTGATGGAGTGGGTCCACGTGGGCGACCGGGTGATCCTGGAGGACGACTACGACGCCGAGTTCCGCTTCGACCGCGACCCCGTCGGCTGCCTGCAGGGCCTGGCGCCCGACCGCGTGATCCTTTCGGGCAGCGTCAGCAAGGCGCTCGCGCCCGGCCTGCGCCTGGGCTGGGTGGCCGCGCCGCCCGACCTGGCCGAGGACGTGCGCCGGGCCAGGGGCGAGCTCGACCTGGGCTCGCCGGTCATCGAGCAGTACGCGCTGGCGCACTTCCTGCGCACCGGCGGCTACGACAAGCACCTGCGCCGCATGCGCAGGGAATACCGCCGCCGCAGGGACTCCCTGGTCAGGGCGCTGGCCCGCGAGCTTCCCGAGATCAGCGTCAGGGGCATCGACGCGGGCCTGCACGTCTACCTGGAGTTGCCGGACGGCTGGGACGAGCCGCGGACGGCGCGGGTGGCGCGGGAGCTGGGGTTGTCCGCCGAGCCTGTGGGCCCCATGCGCCGGTCGCCAGGGAAGCCGGCGGTGGTGGTGGGGTTCGCGCGGCTGCCCGGTCACAAGGCCGCCGAGGCCGTCCGAGGCTTAAAAGTAAGTATGTCAGGACATGCTATGGATTAAAGGTTTCATATCCGCCTGGGCGGAGGCTCCGGCGGGGACGGGAGACGTTCATGCGTGTGGGACTGTTCGGGCTGGGCCGGATCGGGGCCTTCCACGCCGCGACCATGGCCGCCCATCCGCTGGTGGACGAGCTGATCGTGGCCGATCCCGTGCGGACGTCCCCGTACGGCAGGCCAGGAGACCCCTTCGAGTCGGACGCCGTGGTCATCGCCACCCCGACCAGCACCCACGCCGAGCTGATCGTCCGAGCCTGCGCACTCGGCATCCCGGTGTTCTGCGAGAAGCCGGTCGCGGGCACGGTGGCCGAGACCGTCAAGGTGCTGGAGGCGCGCGCGGGCAACCGGGTGCACGTCGGGTTCCAGCGCCGGTTCGACCCCGGGTACGCGGCCGCCGCGGGGGCCGTGCGCGACGGCGAGCTGGGGGAGCTGCACCGGGTCCACCTGGTCACGGCCGACCCCGCGCCGCCGCCCGCCGCGTACATCCCGCTGTCCGGGGGCATCTTCCGCGACTGCCACGTCCACGACTTCGACGCCCTGCGCTGGGTGACCGGCCGCGAGGTGGTGTCCGTCTACGCGCGGGGCGCCAACCGCGGCGCCGCGTTCTTCGCCGAGGCGGGCGACGTGGACACCAGCGCCGCGCTGCTCACGCTGGACGACGGCACGCTGGCCACCCTGCAGGGCTCGCGCTACAACGGCGGCGGGTACGACGTGCGCATGGAACTCGCGGGCACCCGCCGCACCCAGGCGGTGGGGCTCGGCCCGCGCGCCCCGCTCCACACGACCGAGGGCAAGCGGGAACCGGACGATCCCTGGCCCGACTTCGTGACCCGCTTCGCGACCGCGTACCGCGACGAGATCGACTGCTTCCTCCGCGGCGGCCAGGGCCTCTGCTCGATCGAGGACGCCTTGGAGGCCCTGTACATCGCCGAGGCCGCCGACCTGTCGTTGCGCGAAGGCCGTCCCGTCGACGTGGCGGAGGTGCGGTGATGAAGCTCGCGGGAGCGCCCATCTCGTGGGGCGTGTGCGAGGTCCCCGGCTGGGGCCACCAACTTCCGCCCGACCGGGTGTTGTCCGAGATGTGCGAGCTCGGCCTCACCGCGACCGAGCTGGGCCCTCAGGGTTTCCTGACGCCCGGTCTCATCGAGCGGTACGGCCTGCGCCTGGCCGGCGCCTTCGTGCCCGTCGTGCTCCACGACCCGGGCCACGACCCGCTGCCGGGCCTGCCGGAGGACGGGCTGCTCGTGCTGGCCGCCGCCACGGGCGACGACGGCTACGACACGCGCCCCGAGCTCGACGCCGCCGGCTGGGCCACGCTGCTGGGCAACCTCGACCGGATCGCCGCCGCGCTCGGCCCCCGAGCGGTCCTGCACCCGCACGTGGGCACCATGGTCGAGAGCCGGGCCGAGGTCGAGCGGGTGCTGGAGGGCAGCTCGGTGCCGCTCTGCCTGGACACCGGTCACCTGCTGGTCGGCGGCACCGACCCGGCCGCCCTGGTCGAGGCGGCGGCGTCGCGGATAGCGCACGTGCATCTCAAGGACGTCGACGCCCGCCTCGCCGCCCGGGTCGCCGCCGGGACGCTGCCCTACACGCAGGCGGTGCGCGAGGGCGTCTACCGCCCGCTCGGCCAGGGCGACGTGGACATCGAGGCCATCATCACCGGCCTGACCAGGAGCGGCTACGACGGCTGGTACGTCATGGAGCAGGACGTCATCCTGTCCGGCCCTGACGACCGGCCGGTCGAGGACGTGCGGCGGAGCCTCGTCTACCTCGACGGGGTGGTGGGCGCGGGCTGACCGGTGCGGCTCCTGGGTTCGAAGCCGGGCGCGAGCACGATGATCGCGGCCGCCAGCACCAGCGGCGCGGCGAACGCCGCCCGCATGTCCGCGGCGTCCGCGATGCCGCCCACCAGGGCCGCGCCCACGATGAAGCCGACGTAGTTGAAGAGGTTCACCCTGGCGATGGCGACCCCGGTGCCCGACGGGTCGAGCCGGCCGGCCGCCGAGAACGACTGCGGCGCCACCACCGACAGCCCGACCCCGGTCAGCCCGAACGCCGCGATGCCGAGCGGCTGGTTCGGGGCCAGGACGACGCCGAGGAAACCGGCGGTGGCGATCACGCCGCCGATCCTGACGATGGCGGCGGGGCCGTACCTGCGGACGGCGAGGTCGCCGCCGAGCCTGACGGCCAGCGTGGTCGCCTGGTAGGCCACGTAGGCCAGCGGGATCACGCGCGGGCCCGCCGCCAGCACGTCCTTCATGAACACGGTGTTGAAGTTGGACACGGCGGCGTCGCCGACGTACAGGAAGCCCATGGCCAGGCAGAGGGGCACGATCGGCCGCCAGGGGAAACGGCCGGGGGTGGTCCCTGGGGTGGCCGCGGCCTTCTCCTCGTCCGGCGCGCACAGGCCGGGGCCCGCGTAGAGGGAGCCGGCCAGCGCGAACACCATCGGGATCGCCATGATGAGCGGCAGCGGGAGATCGGCGGCCACCGACGCCCATAACGCTCCGGCCATGCCGAACGCGCTCCACACGCAGTGGAAGCCGTTGAGCACCTGGACGCCGTACCTGCGCTCGACCGCCACGCCCTGCATGTTGATGCCCGCGTCGACCGCGCCCACGGCCAGGCCGAACACCAGCAGCACCGGCACCAGCAGCGGCACGCTCGGCGCGACCCCGGCCAGCACCACGGCGGCGGCCACCACCGGCTGGGCGGCCCGCAGCAGGACCCTGCTGCCGTGGCGGGCGGCGAACGCCCCCGCCGCCACGCTGCCGACCCCCGCGAAGACGGGAACGATCAGCAGGAGGAGCGTCAGCGTGCCCTCGTCGAGCTCGTGCTTGTCCTGCAGGGCGGCGACCTGGATGAGGAGCGAGGCGAACGACAGGCCCTGCACGGCGTAGACGACGTACGTGGCGAGCCGGGCCTGGCGATCACGCGAGGACGGCACGGCGGCCTCCTGATCGGGGGGTGGATCAAACGTGAGGCGGAGTCAGGTTAGCCGCAGAACCAGCCGTTCCGCCAGCACGCAGACCGGATTTCAGCGACCGGTTCCCCGGAGTGGCCGCCCACACGCCGAGCGCCAGCAGCGCCGCCACCTCCGTGACGGCCAGGCCGCGCTCCACCAGCCCGAGAGGCATGACCCGATACCACGGCAGGCCGTTGCGCGTGCCGACGAACACCACCGTGCCGATGCCCACCACCCACAACACCGAGCAGACCCCGAGCCCGAACGCCACCAGCGTGGCCCGCGACCGCTCGCGGCGCCGCCACGGCCCGGCGATGAGCACGACCGCGAGCGGCAGGCACAGGAAGGCCAAGAAACTGCCCACCCGGTGGATGCTCCCGCTCACGCTCGGCCCCACCGACCAGTCGTGCTTCTCGAACCAGGCCGTCATGAGCAGGCCGACGCTCCACCCCATGAGCGCCACGGTGCCGAGAAGACCGGCCAGCTTCCTGCGCGCCAGGGACACCCCGATGCCCACGGACCCCGCCGCCAGCAGACCCACGGCGAACCCGAAGATCCAGCCGTCGGGGCCCAGGCCGTGCTCGCTGATGGTCCGCCTGATCGGGTTCATCTCGTCGAGGCTGGACACCTCCAGGCCGAGGATGACCGCAATGCCCGCGCCTGCCGCGCCGAGACCCCACCGCGCCGGTTGATGCACGCGCACACACCTCCTACGCCTGATCAACGGCCGGGGGCGCGCACGGATTCCGCGCGGGGCGAACTTCTCGCGGCTCGCCCCCGGGGCGCCGCCTTCCGCCACGCCGAGACGAACGAGGACCTGGCCGGGGAGATCGTCGCCTTCCCGGCGCGAATCGGCTGACGCGGACCGGTTCGGGACGAGCGCATCCAGCGAGCGCCAGATATCGTCAGAAGTGTGAACGAACGCGCTGGATCGTGGTTGCCCAAGCTGCAGGAAGTGGGAGAGCGGCTGGCCGAGGAGTGGGTGTCGGCCCGCCGCCCGCCGGCGTCCGGCGACGCACCGCAGCCGCACGAGCTACGCGCGTCCGACGCCGACCGGGAGCGCATCGCCCAGGTCCTCCAGGACGCCCACGCCGACGGCCGGCTCTCCCTGGAGGAGCTGGAGGAACGGCTCGGCGTGCTCTACTCCTCGCGCACGCTCGGCGAGCTGGCCTCGCTCACCGCCGACCTGCTGCCCGCCGAGGACCAGCCGCTCAACCTCGACGACCGTCCGGTGTCGGCCATCTTCAAGAAGGAGCAGCGCGGCGGGCGCTGGGTCGTGCCCGCCGAGCTCGCCGTGACGGCCATGTTCGGCACGACCAAACTCGACTTCCGTGACGCGATCCTGCAGAACCGGCGGATCATCATCAACGCCACCCTCGTCTTCGGCGGGCTGGAGATCCACGTGCCCGAAGGGCTCGAGGTGATCAGGGTCGCCAGGGACAAGACCGTCCGGCTGACCAAGCAGCCGACGGAGCCGGGCGGGCCCGTCGTCGAGGTGCGCACGACCAACTTCGCCGGCGAGGTCAAGGTCAAGGAGCCACCCCGCCGCAAGCGCCGCCGCTGACCGCGCCCCATCGGCGCCGGGCCCGCCGCCTCAGCCCGCGGTGTCGAAGTTGATCGCGCTGTACGCGCGCAGCTTCCAGAGCTGGTGCTCGCTCTCGATCTTGCGGATCGTCCCCGACCGGCCTCGCATGACCAGCGATTCCGTCACCGCCGAGCCGGCCCTGAACCGCACGCCCTGCATGAGCTCGCCGTGCGTGATGCCGGTCGCCGCGAAGAACACGTCGTCCGACCTGACCAGGTCGTTGGTGGTGAGCACCTGGCCGAGATCGTGCCCGGCGTCGACCGCCCTGCTCCGCTCGGCGTCGTCGCGGGGCCAGAGCCGGCCCTGGATCACGCCGCCCAGGCACTTGAGCGCGCACGCCGCCACGATGCCCTCGGGCGTGCCCCCGATGCCCAGCATCAGGTCGATGTTCGTACCGGAACGGGCCGCCATGATCGCGCCGGCCACGTCACCGTCGGTGATGAACTTGATCCGCGCGCCCGTCTCCCTGATCTCCTTGACCAGCCGCTCATGCCTGGGCCGGTCGAGCACCACCACGGTCACGTCGGACGGCGAGCAGTGCTTGGCCTTGGCCACCGCGTTGATGTTCGCGGACACGGGGGCCTCGATGTCGACCACGCCGGCCGCCTCGGGGCCGGTGACCAGCTTCTCCATGTAGAACACCGCGGACGGGTCGTACATCGAGCCGCGCTCGCTCACGGCGATCACCGACACCGCGTCGGGCATGCCCAGCGCCGTCAGCCTGGTGCCGTCGATGGGGTCGACGGCCACGTCGCAGGCCGGGCCGCTGCCGGCGCCGACCTGCTCGCCGTTGAACAACATCGGGGCGTGGTCCTTCTCGCCCTCGCCGATGACCACCACGCCGTTCATCGACACCGTGTTGATCAGCTGGCGCATGGCATTCACCGCCGCGCCGTCGGCGCCGTTCTTGTCTCCCCGGCCGACCCAGCGGGCCGCCGCCATCGCGGCGGCCTCCGTGACCCGGACGAGCTCCATCGCCAGGTTGCGATCGGGGGCGTGCTCGCCCGTGGCGAGCTGGGCCGGTACGGACGTCTCGTCGGACATGATGCGTGGCCTCCTCGTGGAACCTCTACGTCGATCGTAGTTGCCGCCATATTCCCGCTCAGGGCGGGATAATCTGCCCTGTCGACATTGCTCCTCTGCCCAGAAGCGGGGAGAAGGCGGCCTCGGTAAGCTTCGACTGGTCGTTCTGCCTGCCGGAGAACGGGTCCCGCGCCGGAGGTCCCGCCTCCGCCGTGGAGCAGGATGGCGCCTCGCCGTGGAGGAGATCCGAATGAGCGATGTGGAAAACGTGGTGGCCCAGTCGCGCACGTCCGAGCGGGGCGCGGCCACACGCAGCTCGCTGCTGGCCGCAGCCAGGGAGGTCTTCGTCTCCAAGGGCTTCGCGGAGGCGGGCGTGACCGACGTGGTGGCCAGGGCGGAGGCCAGCGTGGGCAGCCTCTACCACCACTTCTCCGGCAAGGCCGACCTCTACCTCACGTTGTGGGAGGAGTTCCAGGCCGGGCTGTCGCAGCGCACCAAGCTGGCCGCCCGCGCGGCCCGGGGGGGGGGGGGGGGGGGGAAGACGCGCGGGGTTGGTGGCGTCGCGCACCCCCCCTCTCGGGGGTTGCTTGAAGAG
>NZ_JBVJHP010000009.1:0-167287 GCF_055586745.1 Nonomuraea sp. NPDC049378 | reverse complement strand
ACCCCCTCCCCCTCCCCCCCTTCTTTCGGGGCCCCCCCCCCCCCCCCCCCCCCCCCCCCCCCCCCCCCCCCCCCCCCCCCCCCCCCCCCCCCCCCCCGAGACCGACCCGATGCGCGTGTTCGTCAGCGCCGCCCGCGCCTATCTGGAGGGCTGCCTGGAAGAGCGCGAGCTGGCCGCGCTCTTCCTGCGCGGCGACGGCCCGCCCGGCTTCGACGTCATCATGCGCGACCGGCTCCGCAAGTGGGCGCAGCTCAACGCCACCCTGTTCGAGGACGAAGGCGCGCTGGTCGTGGTGATCACGGGGGCGCTGGCCGCGGCCGTGTCCGAGGTCGTACGGTCAGGCGACCGGGGCCTGGCCGAGGACGCCCTCGCCATCATCGGCCAGATCCGCCCGGCCACTTCGGCGACCGCCTCGTCCAGCGGGTAACCTCGCCAGGTGTGCGACGGTTCACCGAAGGTTTCTACGGCTACGCGGTAGCCCTGCTGGTCTGCCTGGTGGGAGCCGGGGTGTTCCTGCTGGTCACCCCGCAGAGCCGCGATGAGCACATCCCCCGGCTCGACTACTCCATCACCGTCGCCAACTTCGGCCACGAGGTGCCCTACGGCGTGTGGGCGCCGCGGAACGACCCGGCCGGATGGGTGCCCAACAGCAACCGGATCGCCGCCGGCACGGGCGGCGCCAAGGTCCTCTACCTCGGTTACGCCACCGCCGAGCGGGAGCACGCGATGTTCGCGCAGAGCGACGAGAAGCCGCCCGCCGGGTTCGCGAGCCGCATGGCCAACAGCGACAAGGCCGTGGGCACGCAGCAGATCGGCGGGGTCACGTGGGAGCAGCGCTTCCGCGAGGACAAGAACCAGCGCACCCTGGTGCGGATGCTGCCCGACGTGACCCTGGTGATCACCGGCACCGCCGGCTGGCCCGAGCTGGCCGAGCTGGCCGCCCTCCTCCAGCAACGCCCTCAGGGCTGACTCGCGCCCGCCAGGGCATGCTTTGCCGCTCGCGTGCGGGTACGCGCCTGCGCCCGGGCACGCGCCGTCGCGTCTAGGGTGGGTGCCGTGGCAGACGAGAAGGCACCCTCATATGAGCAGGCCCGCGAGGAGCTGACCGAGGTGGTGCGCCGCCTGGAGACCGGCGGGCTCACGCTGGAGCAGTCGATCGAGCTCTGGGAGCGGGGCGAGAAGCTGGCCGCCGTCTGCGAGGAGTGGCTGCAGGGGGCCCGGGTCAAGCTCGCCGCGGCCATGGCCCGCCGCTCCGATCCGACGTCGGACGACGCGGGCGACGCCCCGTTCTGACCCGCCCACGTCGGGCGACGCCACGTTCCGACCCGCCGGCACGCCTGGTGGCTGGGCGGTGCGGCGCGATCGCCGCACCGCCGTCCTGGCTGCGGGCCCGCCGCGCCCCCCTTGTGCCCGACCGCCGCAAGGCTGCTGCGGCCAGGCCGGCGCCTTCCGCCTGCGGCGGGATCCGCTGCCGTTCCTGCCGCGGCCGGTCCGGGGCCTGGTGGCCGGTCGCGGTTCAGGAGCGTCAGGAGCCGGCCGGCACGAGGACGACCACCGGGATGCGGCGGGTGGTCTTGGCCTCGTACTCGGCGAACTGGGGTGCCTGCGCCACCATCCGCGCGTAGAGCCGGTCGCGTTCCTCGCCCTCCACGGCGACGGCACTGGCCTCGAACGTGTCCGCGCCGACCTCGATGGTGGCCTTGGGGGTGGCGCGCAGGTTGTGGTACCACGCCGGGTGCTTGTCGGCGCCGCCGGCGGACGCGATGACGACGTGGCGGTCGCCGTCCGGCAGGTACATCAACGGGGTGGTGCTCTGCTTGCCGCTCCTGGCTCCCGTGGTGGTGAGCAGCAGCAGCGGCGCCCCCTCGAACATGCCCCCGACCCGCCCCTCGTTGGCGCGGAACTCGGTTATGACCTGCTGGTTGAAATCCTTCATCACGGCTCCTCAGGGAATCGGAGAGATCTCCGGTTCGAAGATTAATCGGAGAATTCTCCGCTTACAAGCTGTATGCTCCCCCCGTGTGCGGACGCCGAATCCTGCCCGTGATCGGGCAGCCCCAGCCGGAACGGGCCGACGCCGCCCGTAACCGACGGAAGATCATCGAGGTGGCCGCCAGGATGATCGCCGAGCACGGCGCGGACGACATCTCGCTCGACGAGGTGGCCCGCGTCGCCGGCGTCGGCGTCGGCACCGTCTACCGGCGCTTCGGCGACCGCACCGGGCTCGTCCTGGCCCTGATCGACGACCAGGAGCGGCAGTTCCAGGAGTCCTTCCTCGCCGGGCCGCCGCCGCTCGGGCCCGGCGCCCCCGCCGCCGAACGGATCACCGCGTTCCTGGACGCTCTGGTCGACCGGGTCGTGGCCCAGCACGGGCTGTTCGTGCAGCTGGAGAAGTGCGGCAAGACCATCCGGTACGGCGGGCCGTACCGGGTGCACCACGTCCACCTGGCCACGCTGCTCGCCCAGGCCTGCCCTGCGGCAGACCCGGCGTTCCTGGCCGACGCGCTCCTCGCGCCCGCCAACGCCCGCCTGATCGCCTTCCAGCAGGAAGAGCGCGGCATGACGATCGAGGAGATCAAGGCCGGCCTGGGCCGGCTGGCCACGGTGGTCAGGCGCGGCTACAGCGTCCCGCCCGGAGGCAGCCAGCGGTAGCCGGGGCCGGTCTCCTGGGCCAGCCACCCGTTCACGCTCGCCAGCCCTCTCTCGTTGACCTGGGCGTCATGGATCCCGTACGCCCGCCGCGCCCGCACCGCGCGTACGAAGTCGATCACCTCGGCCGTCTTCAGCCACGACGCCTGCAACGGCACCAGCAGCGTCTCCACCGGCTCCTGCGGCACGTGCAGCGAGTCTCCGGGATGGTAGAGGGCGTGCTCGACGAGGTAGCCGATGTTGGCACAGTCGGGCAGACCGTCATAGACCGGCGCGTGCCGCCCACCGCAGGCCCGCACGTGGAAGCCCGCCACCGAGAGCTCCTCACCGGCGCTCACCGGTGTGTACGGCAGCCGCCCCAGCTCGGCCCCGCCCGGCGCGTACACCCGCACACCCGCCCCCAGCAGCCGCAGCACGTCAGCGTGGTCGCCGTGCTCGTGCGTGACCAGCACCGCGTCCGCGCCGTCCAGAGCGGAGGGCTCGGTCCACGTCCCCGGGTCGATGACCAGCCTGCGCCCCTCATGCTCCACGCGTACGCAGGCGTGCGTGAACTTCGTGACCTTCATTCGCCGGACCTCAGGTCAGGTCTCATCGGGCTCCTCCGTGCGCACGGTCAGGCGGTCGTCCGTGAGGCGGATCGTCAGCACGGTGCCGGGGGAGACGTCCTTCGCCCGGCGCACCACGTCACCGGACGGGTGCTGCACGATGGCGTAGCCGCGCTCCAAGGTGGCGGCCGGCGACAGCGCGACCAGCCGGGCACGCAGGTGGGTGAGGTCGTCGGACGCCCGGTCGAGCGAACCGGTCAACGACCGCCTGGCGCGCTCGCGCAGCGCGTCCACCTGCTCGGCCCTCCGTTCGAGCTCGCGTACGGGATCGGCCAGTGACGGCCGGGACCGTACCGACGTCAGCCATGACATCTCGCGGTCGAGCCAGCCGCTCAGCACCCGCCGGCCCCGGTCGCGCAGCTGGCGCACCAGCGTGAGCTGCTCGCCGACGTCGGGCACGACCTTCTTGGCCGCGTCGGTGGGCGTGGAGGCGCGTACGTCGGCCACCAGGTCGAGCAGCGGGCTGTCCTGCTCGTGGCCGATCGCGCTCACCACCGGGGTGCGGCAGGAGGCCACGGAGCGCACCAGCGTCTCGTCGGAGAACGGCAGCAGATCCTCCAGCGAGCCGCCGCCCCGGGCGATGACGATCACGTCGACGGAGGAGTCGGCGTCGAGCCTGCCCAGTGCCTCGGTCACCTCGCCCACCGCGTACGGTCCCTGGACGGCCACCTCCTCGACCTTGAACCGCACGGCGGGCCAGCGCCTGCGGGAGTTCTCCAGCACGTCGCGCTCGGCCGCCGAGTCGCGGCCGCAGATGAGCCCGATCGTGCCGGGCAGGAAGGGCAGCCGCCGCTTCCTGTCGGCGTTGAACAGCCCCTCGGCGGCCAGCAGCTGCCTGAGGCGTTCGAGCCTGGCCAGCAGCTCGCCCACGCCGACCGGGCGGATCTCCATCGCGGTGAAGGCGAACGATCCTCTGTTGACCCAGAAGTCGGGCTTGACGTGCACGACCACCCTGGCGCCGTCGGCCGGTCTCGGCATGGCCGCCTCATAGACCCCGCGAGGGGCAGTGACCCTGGCCGACACGTTGGCGACCGGGTCACGCAGGGTCATGAACACCGTGCCGCCGCGGGCGCTCAGGTCGGTGATCTGGCCCTCGACCCAGACGGTGCCGAGCCTGCCGATCCAGCCGCCCACCATCTGCAGGACAGTGCGGATCGGCAAGGGTGACTCGGGCGAGGTCTTCGAGGTCATGGCGGAAGACTACGCGGCGGGGAGGCTCGCTTCCCGCGGCCGGACGTTTCTTCCCCGCTAGTCGCCGGCCTGCAGCTTGGCGAGGCGGTTCTCGAACATGCGGATGACCTCGGCCCTGGCCGTCGTCGCCCGCTCGTAGGCCAGGAAGGCGCTGATCTGCTCGGCGGTCTTTCCGCGCATCCTCGCGCGGAGGGAGGCGACGGTCAGCTCCGCGTAGCC
This sequence comes from Nonomuraea sp. NPDC049378, assembly GCF_055586745.1. Lineage (NCBI taxonomy): Bacteria > Bacillati > Actinomycetota > Actinomycetes > Streptosporangiales > Streptosporangiaceae > Nonomuraea > Nonomuraea sp. NPDC049378. The sequence continues at coordinate 162,623 of NZ_JBVJHP010000009.1, read as the reverse complement.
GGGCAGCGGCTCGGCCAGGTCGGTCACCGGGGCCGTCACGGGCTCGGGCGCCGCGGCGGGCTCCTTGGCGGCGGACTTCCTGGCGGCGGGCTTCCTCGCGGCCTTGGGCTTGGCCTGCGTCGCCTTCGGCTTCGCGGCAGGCTTCGCGGCGGCGGCCCTCTCCGCGACGGCGGGCTCCTCCGTGACCGCCGGCTTGTCCTCGACGGCGGGCTCCGCGGCCTCGGGCGTGGCGGGTGCCGCCGCTGCCTGCGCGGTCCTGGCTTCGGCGGGCTTGACCTCCGGAGCCTTCGCCTCCGCGGGCTTGGCTTCGGCGAGCTTCGCCTCCGCGGGCTTGGCTTCGGCGAGCTTCGCCTCCGCAGCCTTCGCCTCCGCGGGCTTGGTCTCCGCGGCCTTGCCCGTGGGCTCGGCGGGCTCGGCGGGCTCAGCGGTGGCGGGCTCCGTCTTGCCGGCCGGGGCGAAGATGACCGGGTCGGGCCTGCTCTTGCCGGTGCCGTTCGGCTCGGCGGCCCCCGGGCGAGGGGCGAAGATGACCGGCTCCTTGCGGGCGGGCTTCTCCTCGTCCTCCGCGGCGGGCGCGGCGAGCTGGTCGACGGCGGGGCGGGAGTCCTGCTCCTCCTTCTCGCCCGAGCCCCTGACGGAGTTCTTCACCCGGTCGACGAGCAGCATCGCCTGCCCGGCGGCGCTGAGCGCGGTCTGGGCGACGAGAAGCGGCAGGTCCTTGGCCTTCTCCTTGAGCTCGTCCTTGTTGGTAACGGTTTTGGCGATGTTGCGTATCACGTCGCTGAGGGACATGTACGTCTCCCTGGGAGGTCAGTATTGGACGGCCAGTGTGGCAAACCGCGGGCGGCCACGCACGCGCGGGCCTACTGGCCGCTCCACGTAGCATAAGAAGTATGGAGCCCCAGACCCCCACTTCCCGCCGAGTCCTCGTAGCCAAACCACGTGGCTACTGCGCCGGAGTCGATCGAGCCGTGGTAGCGGTCGAGAAGGCTTTGGAGCAGTACGGCGCGCCGATCTACGTGCGCAAGCAGATCGTCCACAACACCCACGTCGTCAAGACGCTCGAGGCCAGGGGTGCCATCTTCGTCGAGGAGACCGAGGAGGTGCCGGAGGGCGAGATCGTCGTGTTCTCCGCCCACGGCGTCGCGCCCGTCGTGCACGAGGAGGCCAGAGCCCGCCGGCTGCGCACCATCGACGCCACCTGCCCGCTGGTCACCAAGGTGCACAACGAGGCGAAGCGGTTCGCGGGCCAGGACTACGACATCCTGCTGATCGGGCACGAGGGCCACGAGGAGGTCGAGGGCACCTCCGGCGAGGCGCCCGACCACATCCAGCTGGTCGACGGGCTCGACGCGGTCGACAAGGTGCAGGTGAAAGACCCGAGCAAGCTCGTGTGGCTGTCGCAGACCACGCTGTCGGTCGACGAGACCACCGAGACGGTCGCCCGGCTCAAGGAGCGTTTCCCCACGCTGATCGACCCGCCGAGCGACGACATCTGCTACGCCACCCAGAACCGGCAGGTCGCGGTCAAGGAGATCGCCGCCGACTCGCAGCTGGTCATCGTGGTCGGCTCGGAGAACTCCTCCAACTCCAAGCGGCTGGTCGAGGTGGCGAAAGACTACGGCGCCGAGGCCGCCTACCTCGTCGACGACGCCACGTTCATCCGTGACGAGTGGCTCGACGGCGTCACCACGGTCGGTGTGACCAGCGGCGCGTCCGTTCCCGAAGAGCTCGTGGACGGGGTGCTGGCACGGCTGGCCGAGCACGGGTTCGGCGACGTGACGGAGGTGCAGCCGGTCGACGAGCGCATGCGCTTCGCCCTGCCCCACGAGCTGCGCAAGGACCTGCGGGTCTCATGACGCGGGGCGATCGGAACCTGTCTCAGTCGTCGCCGCGCGGCGTGCCGTACACCTTCGGCTCGAAGTAGCCCTCCGGCTCGGGCACGAACGGCTGGCGCGGGCGCGGCACCTCCGCGCCCGCCTTCAGCTCCTCACGCAGGTCGCGTACGTTGTCCCGCAGCCCGCGCCGCCACGCGACGCCCAGCACGGCGGCCGAGCCGGCGAACAACCACGGCCCCCCCTGCGTCAGCGACGTGTAGAGCCCGAGCGCCAGCGACTGCACGATCGACACCGAGCCGAACGCCCGGCCGAGCTCGACGAAGAGCGTGGCGCAGAAGAACACCAGCGGCGGCGTCACCACCAGTGACAGCAGCTCGCGCCGGTTGACGAGCAGCACGCCCAGCAGGCTGGCCACGACGAACGCACCGCCCACCAGGTGGGGGACGTCGAGCAGGGCGGTCAGCACGTAGCCCGCGAGGGTGGCGACCAGGGAGAGCGCGATGGCGCCGCGCGCGGTCAGCTTGACCGCCGAACGCCTGCCTTTCCCGGCCACTGGCCCACCCCCGTCTACTGCGACCCGTTGGCCAACTTACCGTTCGGGTGCGAAATCAGTGACGAGGTTGGCTGAGAAGCGGTTTCGAGCAGTTCGGGTGAGGCGAGGGGCCTGGGCAGCCCTTCGAGCATCTCGGGGGAGTCGAGGTCGCCGTCGACGACGCCCAGATCGTGCAGCTTGCGCGCGGTGACCAGCACGCGGCTTTCGAGCGATCCGACCGACTTGTTGTACGCCTCCACGGCCCGCGTCAGCGCCCTGCCGAGCGAGTCGACGTTCCTGCCCAGGGTCGAGAGCCGTTCGTACAGCTCCTTGCCCAGCTCGAACACCGCCCGCGCGTTCTCGCTGAGCGCCGCCTGCTGCCAGGCGTAGTGCGCGGTGCGCAGCATCGTGATCAGCGTCGTCGGCGTGGCGATGTGCACCCGCCGCGTCATGGCGTATTCCAGCAGCCCGGGGTCGCGTTCGAGGGCGGGCGCCAGGAACGCCTCGCCGGGGATGAACAGCACGACGAACTCCGGCGACGGGTTGAACCCCTGCCAGTAGGACTTGGCGGCCAGCCGGTCGATGTGCTCGCGCACGTGCCTGGCGTGCGCGTCGAGCCTGACCGTGGCGAGCGACTCGTCGGATGCCTCCGCGGCCTCCAGGTAGGCCGCCAGCGACACCTTGGAGTCGACCACGATGTTCTTGCCGCCGGCCAGCCTGACGACCATGTCGGGCCGCATGGAGCCCTCGGCGACCTGTTCGTCGAAGTCGCAGTAGCGCTGCATCCCGGCGATCTCGGCGACCCTGCGCAGCTGGAGCTCACCCCACCGGCCGCGCGCCTCGGGCCGCTGCAGGGCCCTGACCAGGGCGGTGGTCTGGGAACGCAGCTGCTCGTGGCTCTGGCGTACGAACTCCATCTGCTTGGCCAGCTCCGCACGCGCGGCGCGCTGGCCCGACTCGGTGTCGCGCAGCTGCGACTCGACCCGGGACAGCGCGTCCTTCAGCGGCTCGACCAGGTGCTCGACGGCCTGCCTGCGCTGCTCCAGGTCGCCGGTGGCCTCGGCGCGGCTGGCGGCGAGCCTGGTCTCGGCCAGCTCCAGGAAGCGCACGTTGTTGACGTCGAGCGCGCGCGTGGACAGGGCCTGGAAGCGTTCGGCGAGCTGCTCCTCGACGTAGACCAGCTTCTCCGCGGCCGACCTCGCCCGGGCGTCGGCCTCGGCCACCCGCACCGCCGCGCGTGTCCTGGCGACGAGGAAACCGATGAGCAGCCCGACGGCGAGACCTGTGAGAAGCGAGATGACATCCACTTCATCGATGATTGCAGGACTCCCGGGCGCGGATCTCCCCGACACGCTTGGGCGTTCCGCTTGTGCGCCGAGACTCTCGTCGCCGAGAGTAGTGGGATGGACACGCTCGCGAAGCAGGTGGTGGTGGGCGTCTCGGTGGCGGTGGCGCTGGTCGCGCTGGCCGGGGCCGTCATCGCCGGCGCGGCGAGGAGCTCGCGGCCCGAGCGGACGCCGGGGCCTGCCGCGCTGCGCTGGTCGCCGGGCGCGTGCGTCACCGGCGACTTCGCGCTGACCCCGTGCAACGGCGGCGTCTCCGAGGTGGTGGCCATCGCTCCCGACCCGCCGGGTCCGGGCGACTGCCCCGAGGACACCGACGACGTCCTGCGCGTCGGGCCGGGCCGTACGGCGTGCGTACGCAACTTCCTCGACCCGCACCCCGGCGCCCCCGGCGGTGGCGGCGGCCTGCTCAGGGCGGGCGACTGCGTGGCGCACGACGGCCGCGAGCGGCCGTGCGCCCGGTCCGGCTGGTACGGCAGAGCCGTCGCGATCACGCCGGACGCCGCAGCCTGCCCCGAGGACACCCTGGACACCCTCGGCAGCGGCACCAGGACGGTCTGCCTGGGCCCTGGCGGACAGGTGCTCGACCGGGGCGCGTGCGTGGCGCGGCCGCCGGGCCGGGTGGCCGACCGCTCGGACGTCACCCGGGTGACCTGCGGCTCGGCCCGGGCGTGGGCCAGGGTGCTGTCGTTCGAGTCGGCCGCGAAGGACTGCCCGGCGCGCTCCGAGCGTTACCTGCGCTCGGCCTCCGCCCCGCGCCCGGTGACCTGTCTGGACGTGCTGAGCAAGTAAACTCGACGTCCGTGAGTCTCTCCATCGGCATCGTCGGCCTGCCCAACGTCGGCAAGTCCACGCTCTTCAACGCGCTGACCAAGTCCGGCAACGCGCTCGCGGCGAACTACCCGTTCGCCACGATCGAGCCCAACGTGGGCATCGTGGGCGTGCCCGACGACCGCCTGCCCAAGCTGGCCGAGATCTTCGGCTCGGCCCGCATCCTGCCCGCCAAGGTCGAGTTCGTCGACATCGCCGGGCTGGTCAAGGGGGCTTCCGAGGGGCAGGGAAGGGGCAACCAGTTCCTCGCCAACATCCGCGACACCGACGCGATCTGCCAGGTCATCCGGGTCTTCAACGACCCCGACGTCACCCATGTCGACGGCGAGATCTCCCCCAAGCGCGACATCGAGACCATCAACACCGAGTTGATCATGGCCGACCTGCAGACGGTCGAGAAGGCCGTCCCGCGCCTGCAGAAGGAGGCGCGCAACAACAAGGACAAGAAGGTCGCGCTCGAGGCCGCGGAGGGCGCCCTGAGGGTGCTGGAGACCGGCAAGACCATCTTCGAGAGCGGTCTCGACCGCGACGAGCTGCGCGAGCTGCACCTGCTGACGGCCAAGCCCTTCCTGTACGTGTTCAACCTCGACTCCGACGAGCTGGCCGACGCGGCGCTCAGGGAGCAGCTGTCCACGCTGGTCGCGCCGGCCGAGGCCGTCTTCCTCGACGCCAAGATCGAGTCCGAGCTGGTCGAGCTCGACGAGGAGGAGGCTCTTGAGCTGCTGCAGTCGGTCGGCCAGGAGGAGTCGGGCCTGCGCCAGCTGGCCAGGGTCGGCTTCGAGACGCTCGGCCTGCAGACCTACCTGACGGCAGGCCCGAAGGAGACCAGGGCCTGGACGATCAGCAAGGGCGCCACGGCGCCGGAGGCGGCCGGCGTGATCCACACCGACTTCCAGCGCGGCTTCATCAAGGCCGAGATCGTCTCCTTCGACGAGCTGGTCGAGGCGGGCTCCATCGCCAACGCCAGGTCCGCGGGCAAGGCCCGCATCGAGGGCAAGGACTACGTCATGCGCGACGGTGACGTGGTGGAGTTCCGCTTCAACGTCTGACCGGACGGTCCCGGGAAAGGATCGGACGTCTGATCCCGGGACGACTGATGCGTCAACCTCTGCGGGCGTCCGCGCGTCGAATCGTCACGGCGTTCACGCTGACTCGGGAGACCCTCATGATCCGTCGCATCATCCGGAAACGACGCCCCGCACCCACGCTCACGGGCATCAGCCTCGAGGAGGAGCTGGCCCTGATCAGGGTCGAGCTCATGTACGGCCTGCGTGTCAACCGCGAGGCGTACCTCCGCAGAAAGGTCGACGAGCGCAACGAGATGGTGACCCGCATGCGCGAGCAGGGCCCCGCGGGCATGCTGGCCGATCTCCGCGGCTCCCTGGAGCGGGCGGTGCAGCCGACGGTCGTCGACCTGGACAGCAGGCGCCGGTCGCACTCGTCTCAGGATCCTGAGCCCGCCTGACGCTCCGCCTCCGTTCGTGACCTATGCCGAATCCGCAGGTCGCGAGAGTCCATGCGCGATTTGGACAGGAATCCGTGGCCGCCGCGCTATGCGTTTTTAGGCGTTTGGCCTGGTCAAAAGCCGTTTACGCCGGGAACTCACTGGAATCGGGTCTGGGGCCTGTCATGCGGGCCCGGTTTGCCGTGAGGACGGTCATGCCGCAGCATGGGCGTGGCTTTCCTGGAACAATGGCGGAGACCGGATAGGGTGACTACTTCACCGCGGATGATGGGGATCGGCAACGGACGACACCGCGCCAGCCGGGGGGATCGGCGCGAGCGGAGGCGTGATGGCTCGTAGGTCTACCGTCCAGCACGATCCTCGGATCGCTGGCGAGCCCGAGCTTTCCGCGCGCCTCGACACGGACGACTTCGACGCGCCGCCGCCTCGCCGGCCCCGGCGCGGCGGCTGGTCGGGCGGCGGCGGACGGTGGCTGGTATGGACCGGCCGCATCATTCTCTGGGCACTTATTGTGGTTGTCGTGGTGAATGGGATTCGTGCCCCATTTGAGAGGTTTACCCAGCAGGAGGTTGCCGCGCCCAATGGTGCGGTGCAGGAGCACCATGGATTCCCCGCCGAGCGAGGCATGGCATTCGCCGCCCAGTTCGCGGGCGTCTACCTGAATTTCAACCCCGACGACGCGGCGAGCAGATCCAGCAAACTCGCCGCGTTCCTGGCCCAGGGCATGGACCCGCAAATGGGCTGGGACGGCTTCGGCAAGCTGGCGGCCGTCGCCATCCAGGCCTACGACATCGAGGCGGCCGACGCCCACAACGCGGTGGTGAGCGTGGCCTTCCAGACCGGCCCGCGCAGGATGATGGTGTCGGTCCCGATCTACTTCTCCGGCGACGACGCCGGAGAGAGGTTCGTCGTCTCAGGGCGTCCGGCGATCCTGCCCGCCCCGGCCCCGGCCGACCTCCCCCAGGTGGCCAAGCCCGAAACCGACGACGCGGCCGCGGCAGAGCTCAAGCCGCAGCTGGAGGGCTTCTTCAAGGACTACGCCGACGGTGACGCCGCCGGGCTGCAGCGCTACGTCGCCGCAGGCAAGAGCCTGCCGAGCTTCGGCGGCGCCTTCACCTTCGCGGAGCTCAAGGAAGTCGTGGTGCCTGTGGGGGGTGCCACCAGAGAGATCCAGGCGGTGGTGGTGTGGACGGTGCCGAACGGCGACGCCCCGCCCACTCCCGACTCCACCGACCCGGCGGCGGCCGGCGGGCGTCTGGAGCAGGCCTATCGCCTGACCGTCGAGAAGCAGGGCGACAAGTGGTTCGTCGCCGATATCCGCGGCGCCGGCCGGGTCGCTGATTAGGGCATGGCCACGCTGCTGATCGGTACCCCCCGGGAGGACAAGAAGTGACCTATAAGACCGTACTGCTCACCTTGATCGAGATGACGCCGACACCGGTGTCGACCGGCATCGACACCGGAGGGCTCGCCGACTTCCTGCGCGCGTTCTTCGCGCCGCTGTTCCTGGTCGTCGTCTCCGTGGTCGCGCTGTTCTTCCTCTTCACCCGCGAGATCACGCGGTTCGTGCAGTTCCTCATCCTGGCCGTGGCCATCGGAGTGATCTTCTACGTTCCCAACATCATCGAGGTGACGGCGAAGGCGATCGCGGGCGCGCTGGGCATCACGTAAGGGTTGAGACCGCTCCCCGGCGGTCATGAACGAGCGGGCGAGAGGAGGGCCGTGTGGACCTGCCCACGTACACGAACATCTGGCGGATAGAGAAGCGGCTGTACAAGCTTTACGACCTTCGCCTGCCGATGCCGCTGCCGATCGTCTGGATCGGCGTCTTCGTCGGGGTGTTCGTTCCGTGGTCGCTCCTGCTGGTCCTGGTGGGCGTGCCGGTGGAGATGCCGTGGCACGTGCTGTTCCTCGTCCCGCCCGGGATCGTCACGTGGTTGTCCACCCGTCCCGTCATCGAGGGCAAGCGGCTCACCGAACTGCTCGAGTCCCAGCTCCGCTACCTCGGCCAGCCCAGAGCCTGGTACCGCCTCGCGCCGGGCGCCGAGCCCGAGACCGTCACGTTCTCCGCTCGCGTCTGGCGCGCCACCCCCGCCAGGGTCAAGGCGAAGAAGCCGCGCAAGGCCCGCCAGGCGCAGCGCAGGCGCGAGGGCCAGCGGACCACCGGGCCTCGCCAGGTGCGGCCCGTCGTGGCCGCCGCCGCTGCCGCTGCCGCGCAGGCCCCGGTGGGCGAGCAGCCGGGCGCGCGTCCCGGCTGGGGCACGCGCCGCGGCACCGCGCCGGCGCTCAAGGCCCAGGCACACCAGGCGCCCCCCTCGCCGGCACGCGGCACCGCGGGAGGCGCGATCCGGCGCGAGAAGGGGCTCTCAGACGGCGCTGAACGCCGTCACGACCGCTCGCCCGTGCCGTCACCGGGCTCCGGCGCGCCCGAGCCCGGTGACAGGCGTACATCGTTCGGCGAGACGGACGCCGAGGCGCGGGCCGCGCGGGACGCGGTCGTCCCGATCAAGACGGCGGAGAGCCGCAAGCCCGTCGCCGGCAAGCCGATCGACACCGAGGCGCTGCGGAGGTTGAGAAGGCTCGCGGCGAGCGCCGACGCGCCTGCCGGGACGCCGGAGCCCGCACCGGCCGAGCACGTCCGCGACGATGCGCGCCCCGACGCCGGTGACGATGCGCGCGACGGCGCGCGCCACGACGGGGGACAGCGGCGGGACGGCGAGCGGCACGAGGACGAGGTCGCACGCGATCAGCACAGGAAGGGGCAGCCGCCCCGGCTGGGGCCGGCCCTGGTGCTGAAGGGCACGCAACGGATCTGGCCGCCGCTCAACCCCGACGTCAAGCCCCTGCCCCGCCCCGCAACGCCCACGGACGACCGTGCGGCAGGCACCTCCACGGGAGCCGCTCCCGCAGGAGACGACCGCACAAGAGCCACTCCCACGGCAGCTCACGCAGGAGATGACCGCGTGGGAGCCTCCGCCACAGAGGACGACCGCGCAGAAACCGTCCCTACGGCGCCCGACACGGCGAAGGCCGTCGACGTTCCCCCGGCCGCTACCGGTGACGCGCCTGGGGCCGCTGACGTTCCGCCGGTTGCCGCTGGTGACCCTGTCTCCGAAGAGGCGGACAGCCCTTCGGAGGGTGCCGTCGCGAGGGGATCAGGAGACGGCACACCGGCCGCCGTCCCGCCGCGAGCGGGTGACGCCGCGCATGACGTGCCTGACGCCGTCGGTGTCGGGTCCAGGAGCGCGAAGGACGAAGAGGCGGGGAACACCTCCGGCCAGGTCGCGGACGTACGGGAAGCGCCAGGCACCCCGCAGCCCTCGACGCGGGGCCAGGCGGCGGGCCGTCGGGTGAGGCCGACGCTGGTCCCCGTCGACGGGCCCGGACCGGGCAGGACGACCGGCGAGGGCCGCGACGCGCCCGGATCCGACGTGGCAGGGGAGCGCGACGCGCCGGCGCCCGCCACGGCCGGCGGCCGCGACGCGCCCGCACCTGGCGCGGCCGGTGACCGCGACGCGCCGGCGCCCGGTACGGCAGCCGACCGTGACGCCCCTGCGGCGCGTGCCCGTGACGCCCGGGTGGCTGGTGGGCGCGGCGGTCAGGGGGCCGCGGGGCGGGAGGCGCCGCCGTTGCGGAGCGAACCCGGACGGGGCGGCGAGCTGGTGCCACCGGTGCCCGGGCCGCGCCCGGGTGAGGGCCGGGTGCGCCGGGTCGAGTCGGTGGTCGGGCGCGACTCCGGCGGGTGGCGGCGGATCGCCCAGGTGGTCGTCGGCGGAGGTGGCGTGCGCACCGACGGCTCCGAGATCGACGAGGCCAGGGCGAGGGCCGTGTTCAGCGGCAGCCGCAGGGTCGTCGTGCTGGGCTGCACCGGCGGCGCCGGGCAGAGCACGACCGCGCTCATGCTCGGCCACACGTTCGCCCGCTACCGCGACGACAGGGTGGTGGCCGTCGACGCCAACACCGGCGGCAGCACCCTGACCAGCAAGATCGAGCTGGAGACCCCCGAGACGCTCACCTCGTTGTTGTCCGGTCTCGACCGGGTCAGCGGCTACCTCGCCATGCGCGGATACACCACCAGGACGGCCTCCGGGCTCGAGGTGATCAGCGCGGACACCGACGCCGGCGCCGAGCAACGCCTGGCGGACCGGTCCCTCTTCTCCGACCACCGGCTGGGCGAGTCGATGCGCCTGCTGGACCGCCACTACAAGCTGGCCGTCATCGACCCGGCGGCGGCGCTGGCGGCACGGGTGCTGCCGTACGCCGACCAGCTGGTGCTCGTGGTGCCGGCGAGCGAGGAGGCGTCCGAGGCGGTGGCGATGACGTACGAGTGGCTCGACGGGCACGGCTGCGCGGAGCTGCGCAGGCGTGCGGTGATGGTCGTGAACGGCGTGAGCAGGCGTTCGATGGCCGACGTCGAGCAGGCGGAGGCGGTGGCCAGAGGCAGGTGCCGGGCCATCGTCAGGGTCCCCTGGGAGGACGATCTGGCGCCCGGCGGTGCGGAGGTCGTCGACCCGGGGCAGTTGCGCGCGGCCGGGCGGCGAGCCTACCTCGCCCTCGCGGGCGTGGTGATAGCGGGCTTCGCGGCACAGGCACAGACCGTCCGACCGAGCGAGGAGGAGTTGGCGAGTGACCCCCCGGGCACGAGAATCGGTGAGCGATAAGTGAACAAGCGAGCAGGCCTGGCCCGTTCATGCGCTGAGGGGGCGGCATGAGCAGGGCATCACGAGCGCACCAGCGCCTCGCGGTCCGCTATTTCGACGACCGCATCCTGCTCACGGACACCTGCGCATGGGCGTACTTCAGACTCCCGACGGTCAGCTACGAGTTCGTCACGCCTGAGGAGCGCGAGGCGCTGGCCACCAACATCACGATCGCGCTGGCCGCGATCAGGATGCCCGACGCCGAGGTCCACCTGAGGGTCGCGCACCGCACCTACCCCGCGGCGGAGTGGGCCATGGCGCTCAACGCCACGTCCGACGAGGGGCCGGGCTGGCGCGACTACCTGGAGGAGATGTACCGGCACGTCTGGGCGAAGGACTTCTGGTCGAAGGAGGTCTATCTCGGCGTGCGGCTCGGGCCGCGCGGCAAGCAGCTCGGCAGCGGCGTGCTCAGCCAGCTCCTCGGCTTCTACCAGAAGACCGAGAAGTCTCTCGGCATGGAGGACGACCATGTGCCCGACAGCGAGATCGGGCGGTGGACGGAACAGGCGGAGCGGCTGGGCAGGGCGCTCGCGTCGAGCGCCCTCTACGCCAGGCACGCCACCTCCGTGGAGGTGGCGTGGTTGTTCCAGCACGCGGCCGCGGGCGCCCTTGGCGACCCGCCGCCGTCGGCGAGCCCGAAGCGGCGCTGGGGCAGGGGCGAGATCGAGGCGCTGGTGGAGGGCGAGATCCACAACGGCAGGTCGTTGTTGCGGATCGTGCAGCCGCAGGGCGACTCGTACGTGGCTCATCTGTCGTTCGCGCGTTTCCCCGATCTCATGCCGTTCCCCGACGGCGAGCCGTGGATGCACTTCGCCGACCAGCTCGCGTTCCCCGTGGAGATCTCGTCGCGGATGCGGCTGATCCCGCCGGTCAAGGCGTCCAAGGACGTCGCGCGCAAGCTGGCGCACGCGCGTGACATGGACCACCACATTCGAGAGGCGGGCGCGGAGGCGCCGCTGGCGCTGGCGGAGCAGATCGACGCGGCCAGGATGCTGGAGCACGGCATCACGAAGGAGCGGCTGCCGTTCGTGTACGGCTGGCACCGCCTGATCGTGTCGGCCCCGACCGAGGACATCTGCGTGCAGCGGGTGGAGGCGGTCGTCGAGCACTACCGCGACATGGGCATCGACGTGGTCAACTCGACCGGCGACCAGTTCTCGTTGTTCCGTGAGGCGTTGCCGGGGGAGAAGGTGCAGGTCAACGCCTATGCCCAGCGGCAGCCGCTGCGGACGATCTCGGGCGGCATGGCCACGGCGACCGTCGACCTGGGCGACCGGCTGGACGACGGCAGCGAGGGCTGGCTGGGCCCGTACATCGGCGAGACGGTGGGCAGGGCGCGCAGCATCGTGCACTTCGACCCGCTGCTGGCGGCCAGCCGCAACCGCCCGACCGCCATCGCGATCACCGGCGAGCCGGGCGGCGGCAAGACGACGCTCGCGCTGCTGATGATCTATCAGATGGCGTTGCGCGGGGTGACGGTCGCGGTGATCGACCCGAAGGGCGACGCCGAGTCGCTCGTACGGCTGCTCGACAAGCGGGGGCGTAAGGCGCGCATCATCCCGCTCGGGTCGGCGGCGCCCGGGCTGCTCGACCCGTTCTCGTTCGGCGACGACATCGCGGCGAAGAAGACGATGGCCACCGAGACGCTGCGCCTGCTGCTGCCCCGCATGTCGGAGGAGCGCGAGTCGGCGATGATCCAGGCGGTGGCCGCGGTGTCGAACGCGCCCGACCCTTCGCTGGGCAAGGTCGTCGACTTCCTGGAGCAGGCCGGCGACGCAGCGTCGAAGAACCTCGGCGCGGTGCTGCGCTCCATGTCGGAGATGCACCTGGCCAGGCTCTGTTTCGACCCCTCCGGCGGCGACCAGATCGACACGGAGGGGTGGACGACCGTGTTCACGCTGGGCGGGCTGACGCTGCCCGACGTGGCCACGACCAGGGACGACTACTCCTACGAGCAGCGGCTGTCGGTGGCCCTGCTCTACCTGGTGTCCCAGTTCGCGCGCAGGCTGATGAACGGCCTGGACCGGCGCGCCCCCAAGGCGATCTTCCTGGACGAGGCGTGGGCGATCACCTCCACGCCCGAGGGCGCCAAGCTGGTGCCCGAGGTCAGCCGGATGGGCCGCTCCCGCAACACCGCTCTGGTGCTGGTCTCGCAGAACGCGGGAGACCTGCTGAACGAGCAGGTGACCAACTGCCTGTCGTCCGTCTTCGCGTTCAGGTCCACCGAACGGGTGGAGGTGGACCACGTCATGTCCCTGCTCGGGGTGGAGCAGTCGGAAGAGCACAAGGCCGTGCTGCGCTCGCTGGGGAACGGCGAATGCGTGTTCCGTGATCTGGATGGCAGGGCGGGCCGTATCGGAGTAGACCTGATCTCCGAGGAACTTCTCCGTTGGCTCGACACGAACCCCACACACGACAAACCCGTCGCCGACGGGCATGATGATCTTCAGGGGGGCGTGGGCAGAGCGCAGGAGGTACGGTCATGAAGGTCCGGCTATCCCGACGACTCGCGCTGGCGTTCGCGCTCGTCACCGCCGTGCTCGTGGTGCCCGTCGTGGTGGGCGGTGTGTCCGCCCCGGCGGCCGCGGCGCCCTGCGACCTGTCGGGCGCGCTCGCACCCGAGGTGATCGGCGGCGGCACCGACGGCATGATCCAGCCGCCGCCCCCCGAGGGCGGGGCGCAGGCTCCGACCACCAACTACGGCCAGTTCGGGATGAGCGGCCAGTTCTGGCACACCCACGAGCTGGGCTGTTCCGACTACGTCGCCGTGCTCGGCAACATGTGGGCCAACGGCATCTTCACCGCGGCGAAGGCCGTCGACCGGCTGACGATCACCACGTACCAGGCGGCGGCGACGGAAGGGCCGCTGCAGTCGATCAAGGACGTGGTCGACGACATCGTCACGAGCCTGGCCAACGCGATGTACTGGCCGCTCCTCCGCCCGATCGTGATCATCGGCGCGATCTGGCTGGCCTGGTACGGCCTGATCCGCAAGCGGGCCACCACGACCGCCGAAGGCGTGATCTGGATGGTCCTGGCGGTCACCGTCGCGGTCTGGTTCTTCAGCCGGCCCGGCGACTTCACCGGGCTCGGCAAGGTGGTCACCGACAAGACCGGCGAGGTCGTCAACTCGGCGTTCTCCGGCCTGCCCGGCGCGGGCGGCGCGTCCTGCCTGCCGCCTCCGGGCGACGCCGATCCCGAGCTCAAGCCGGGCGGCTTCGGTCAGGGCGGCACGCCGGGCGTCGAGCAGAACGCCGACGCGCTGTGGTCCACGCTGGTCTGCAAGCCGTGGCTGGTGGGCCAGTTCGGCACCGCCGACCCGCAGCAGCCCATCGTGCGCGACTTCGGCCGCAAGATGCTGGAGATCCAGTCGATCCCGCCCGCCGTCGCCGGCCAGCCCGCCCCCGACGTGGGGGCCCGCCAGTCGGAGTACGCGGAGCTGGCCTCCCAGCTGAGGAACGACCCCCGCTACACCGTCTTCTCCGGCAGGGACTGGTCCAACCGGCTAGGCGTGGCCGTCGGCGCGTTCATCGCCGCGCTGGTGGCCGGCACGCTCATCTTCCTGGTGGCGGTCTCGCTGCTGGTGTTGAAGGTGGGCTTCCTGCTGCTGCTCATCCTCGGGCCGATCTTCCTGCTCATCGGGGTGCATCCGGGCAGCGGGCGGATCATCGCCATGCGCTGGGTGGAGATGCTCGTCGGCACGCTGCTGAGACAGGCCGTGCTGACGATCGTGCTCAGCGTGCTCGTGTACGGCTACGCGCTGATCATCTCCACGGCCATGCCGTGGGGGCTGCAGGTGCTGTTCATGGCCCTGCTGACGATCGCGGTGTTCTTCTACCGCCGCCCGTTCCAGCACCTGTTCGCCTCGCTGAACGGCCACACGGTCACCACCCGCATGCTCGGCGAGGCGGCCAGCTCGTCCGTGCTCGAACGGTCCGCGGGCGCGCTGCCGCCGGTCGCGTCGGCCAGGATCGGACGCTGGGGGCTGCGCAAGGCCGAGCCGGTCATCAGGGCGGCGGCCGCGGCCAACCCGGCGGGTGCGGCGGCCACGGCGGCGACCGGGCAGGCGAGGGTACGCGCCGAGGAAGGCGAGGGCACTCCTTCCGGCACTCGCGTGCCCGCCACGGCGGCGCCCCTCGACACCGACCAGCAGGGCGGCAAGGCGGCGACCAGGGCGCCGCTCGAACCACGCAGGGGCACGGCGCCGCCGCTCAATCTGGGCACGCCCACCCGCACGCGCGGCGGGGCGGGTGGCGCCAGGCCCGGCGGCGGTCCTGGAGGCTCCGGTGGCGCGGCCGGCGCGGGCGCGGGCTCCGGCGGGTCCGCGGGCTCCGGCGGCGGCTGGTTCGGCGGCGGGTCCGGTGGCGGCTGGGCGCGGCGCGGCGGCTCGTCGGGCGGCTCGCGTAACGGCTCGTCCGGCGGCTCGCGCGGGTCCCGGTTCGGCGGGTCGGGCGGCACACGTTCCCGCGGTTCCGGCGGCGGGCTGTTCGGCGGATCGAACGGTTCCGGCGGCTCCGGCAGGACGCGGTCCGGCGGCGGAGGGGGCCAGGCCAGGCCGCGCGGCGGCCAGGCGGGCTCCCGGATCTTCAGCTCCGGCGAGTCGTCGTCCCGCTCCTCGGAGGCGCCACCGCTCTGGCTGCGCAGCGGCAGCGACGGTGGCGGCTCCGGGGGTGACAGCCCCTCGGTGCCGTTCTGGCTCAAGCCGAACTCCCCGGACAAGGACTGAATGTGACTGCTCCGCGCCCCGAAGGGAGCGGCTTCTCGCCCCGCTTGCGCGGGAGACGACGGCCAAGCCCTGACCGATGCCTGAAAGCACGAAGCCGATCCCATCCGGAGGTGGCGACAATGGCTGAGGTTCTGGCGACGGTCCCCTCAGGAGGATCTGATGGCACAGCCAGGTGACCGGCGCGGGCTGGCCTTCGCCGTCATCGTCGTGGTCGTCGCCGCGGTCGGCGTCTACCTGACGATCGGTCCGCCCTCGGAGGAGCAGGCGGAGCCCGCGCCTGAGGCGACCCCCGCGGCCGTCACGCCGGTGGCTTCGAGCACGCCGCTGGCGACCGCGAGCGCCGAGCCGTTCGACGTCTACTCCTACCTGCCCATGCAGAAGGAGCAGCTCGCCGCGGCAGCGGACCTGGCCGAGCGGTTCACCGCCGAGTACGGCACGTTCCGTTACGACGAGGATCCGGCGGCCTACGCGACGCGGCTGAAGGCGTACACGACGGCCGAGTTCGGCAACGAGCTGACCAGAACGCTCTCCTCGGCGGGCACCATCGAGCAGAACCGCAACGACGAGATCGTCTCCACGGCCACGGCCAGGCTGAAGGAGATCAGGCAGGTCGAGAAGACCTCCATCGTCTTCGTGATCAGCGCCAGCCGGCAGGTCGCCGCGAAGAGCGGCGGCAAGCAGCACAACGAGGAGTACGCGGTCACGGTGAGCCAGGAGGGAGCCGACTGGCGGGTCTTCGACCTCCGTCCGTCGACGGAGGGCCAGGAGGGGGACATTCTGGAGTGAAAGGTACGCGTCTCGCCCTGGTGATCGGTCTCGCCGGGGCGTTGATCCTGGTGGCGGTCATCGTCTCGCCGATGTTGCTGATCTCGTTGCCGTCCTTCATCTCCGGCGGCGGCTCCGTCGACTGCGAGGACGACACGCAGGTGGAGGAGGTGTCCGACTCGGGCTCCTCCGACATTCCCGGCAGATACCTGGAGCTGTACAAGAAGCACGGCAAGAAGATCGGCGTGCAGTGGAACATCCTGGCCGCCGTGGGCAAGCGCGAGACCGACCACGGCCGCTCCGACCTGCCCGGCGTCAAGAACGGCACC
Source organism: Nonomuraea sp. NPDC049378 (assembly GCF_055586745.1). Classification (NCBI taxonomy): domain Bacteria; kingdom Bacillati; phylum Actinomycetota; class Actinomycetes; order Streptosporangiales; family Streptosporangiaceae; genus Nonomuraea; species Nonomuraea sp. NPDC049378. The sequence continues at coordinate 146,094 of NZ_JBVJHP010000009.1, read as the reverse complement.
AACCACGCGGGCGCGGCGGGGCCGATGCAGTTCCTGATCTCCACGTGGGGCGGCAAGGCCAGGATCCCGATGTCGTCCGACTTCAACGGCTACGCCTCCGACGGCGACGGCGACGGCGTGGGCGACGTCTACAACCCGGCCGACGCCATCCTGGGCGCCGCGAAGATGCTCAAGCGCAACGGCGCGCCGGAGAACGTGCGGCAGGCGCTGTTCGTCTACAACCGGGCCTGGTGGTACGTCGACCAGGTGGTCGAGATCGCCAGGAAATACGCCAGGTCCGGCGAGGTGAAGGTGCCGCCGCAGGCCTCGGAGGAGTGCGACGACCCGCTGATCGAGGCCGCGCCGAGCGACGTCGTGGCCAAGATCCTCGAGTACGCGCTCGACCAGCGCGGCAAGCCGTACCTGTGGGGCGGCACGGGGCCCGACGCGTTCGACTGCTCGGGCGTCATCTACGCGGCCTACCGGGCGGCGGGGTTAGTGATCCCGCGTACGACGTTCGTGCAGTGGCCGTTCGGGGTGAAGATCCAGGAAGGGGACGAGCAGCCGGGTGACCTGGTGTTCTTCAACTCCGGTCCCGGCACGTCCGCGAACAACCCTGGCCACGTCGGCCTGGTCGTGTCCAAGGGCAAGATGCTGGAGGCGCGCTGCCGGCTGTGCGGGCCGATCAAGGTCACCAGCTACCAGGCCCGTACCAACCGGGTGGGCTTCACCCGCCCTCTCCAGAACCCCGACGTGCTCGAACAGCTCAAGAAGCTGCAGAATCCATCCCTGTGAGGAATGTGACGTGATGAGCACGGTCGTGGTCGTGGCCGCGGTGATCGTCGCCCCTGGCGGCCGGGTGCTCGCGGCCCAGCGCGCCGAGCCGGCGGCGCTGGCCGGCGGGTGGGAGTTCCCCGGCGGGAAGGTGGATCCGGGGGAGGACGAGCGGGCGGCGCTCGTGCGGGAGTGCCGCGAGGAACTCGGCGTCGAGATCGCGGTGGGCGAACGCGTGGGCGGTGACTGGCCGCTCTCGGCGGGGTATGTCATGCGCGTGTGGCTGTGCTCCCTGATCTCGGGCGTGCCCGAAGCCAAGGAGCACCTGGCGCTGCGGTGGCTCGGTCCAGGCGACTATTACGACGTCGACTGGCTGGGCGCTGACCTGCCCATCATGAAGACCGTGGAGAACCTGCTGCCCCGGTGATGGACTCCTCACCCTGTGTGTCATGATGGTGACTCAGTGTGATTTGTCGCAACGGGGGAGTGGGAATGATGCGGCGTGGCTGGATCATTGCCGGAGCCCTCCTTCTGACGGCGGTGCCCTGTGTGCCCGTGGGGGCCACGGGGGTGTCGCTGGTGCTCGAGCGGATCAAGGGGTCTGACGGCGCGGGCAAGCGGGTCAGGACGGGGGACGTCCAGCGGTTCAAGGTACGGCTGAACGGGATGGGCAGGGGTGCGAGGGTCGCGGTGGCGGCCAGCCCGGCGGAAGCGCTGGCGGAGGTCGTCTGCGCCCCGTCGCCCGATCGTCCCGCCTGGAGTTTCGGGCCGGGGGCTGTCATGCCGGAGCATGCCGGCATTCCCGGGGCGAGCCGGGAGGAGCCTGCGGGAGGCTCCCGGGCGGAGGTGGTGACGGCGGGCGAGGTGGCCTCCGAGGAGCTTGCCGTACGCGCGTTGTCAGTCCCTTCCGGCTCCACCCGCGCCAGCGCCACCCTTCCGGGAACGCGGGTGTGCAGGCTGGGCGAGGTCGCCGGGGAACGATCCGTTGAGGTGACGCTCACCGCGCCGGCCGGGGCCAGGGCCGTGGCGCTGGCGGCGGCCGCCTGGATGCGCACCGGCACCGGTGACGGGCTGACGACCACGGCCGACACCGTCTCCACGCGGGTCACGAGCACCGTACCGGCGCCGCCGGGTTCGTCGGGACCGGACGAGTCCGGCGGCGGGGCACGGGTGCCCTACGGTGTGCGCGACCGGTCGCAGGACGCCGGCCATCCCGCTGTCGCCGAAGGGCCGGCCGGCCCTGGGGCGGGGGAACGGCCTGGCGCGGAGTTCTGGCCGCCGTCCGGTGCCGTGGCAGGGGGTTGGTGGCCTCCCGGTCCCGGCGTGGACGGCCCGCGGCCCGTCGGTCCCGGGGCGGAGGATGGACCGCCTCCAGGTTCCGGCGTGGACGGCCGACGGCCCGTCGGGCCGGAGACGGGAGACGGGCCGCCTCCCGGTTCTGGCGAGGCACGCTCACCCGCGGGTGTCGCTGTGGAAGGACGCCGACCGGCCGGCGCCGAGCGGCATTCCCCGGTGTGGCGCGGTGCGGGCGATCCCGGGGTGCGGGAGCGTGGCGTGGAAGCGTGGGAGCCTGCGGAGGCCGGCGCGCAGGAGCACGGTCAGGCGATCCGCGAGTTGGAGGGTACGCGGCGCGAGGCGCAGGGACCACCGGCCATGCGGGGCCAGGCTGAGGAGCAGGTGCCGCCCGCCGTCTCCCCGCAGCGGGCGCCGGGAACGTCAGCGCAGGAGCAGGGAGCAGATCCCGAGCCCGCGCAACAACCGCCTATCGGGACCCAGGCTCAGGGCTTCCCATCCAACGGCTCTCGGTCTCATGGGGGAGCGCAGTCGCGGGGGTCCGGCCAGCCCCAAGGCGTGGTGCCTCAGGCTGTCGCACCTCAGGGCGCCGGGCAGCCTCAGGGCGCCGCGCAGCCTGGCGCAGCGCAGGCTCAGAAGACGGCGCAGCCCCAGAAGACGGCGCAGCCCCAGAAGACCGCGCAGGCTCAGAAGACGGCGCAGGCTCAGGGCCGGCAGTCCCTGTCCGCGCAGAACCGGGGGGCAGCGCAGGCTCAGGGCTCGACCCGGTCCCACGGGTCCACGCAGTCGTTGCCCTACGGGAACGCGCAGGAGATGCCTGACGGGTTCGCGCACGCGTTCCCCGATGGGGCGCCGCAGGTGGCGGCGACCGCGGGAACCGTTCCGTCCCCGGAGATGTCGTTCCCGCCGGCCGCAAGTCCAGGGTCGGCCCCGTTGCCGTTCGAAATGGTGTCGTCGGCCAAACGTGTGCGCCCGGAAGAGGGGGTCAGCATCGTGGACGGCGCGACGGGTTTCTGGCTGGCTGCCGCAGCCGTCGGACTGCTGCTGGGGGCGTTGAGACTCATTGTCACGGTACAACAGGGCCGAAACCGTAAATTGGAGTTGTAAATCAGTCTTTACTGTTACTTTGACCCGGCTAGTATTCCTTTGACCATGGTTTCGGGACTGGCGGAGGGCAACGGTGGAGCGCAGGCGAGCGACAGCCGTGTCCGCGATCGTCCTGGCGCTGGGCCTCGCCGGTGCGGGCGCGGCCCCGTTCATCGTGCAGAGCGCCAGCGCCTCCACGGCGGCGTACGACCCGGTGGAGGGGTGCAATCCCGGCGATGTGTGCGATGCGTGGCCGGAGAATCCCGAGACCACGGTGACGGTCACGGCGACGGCGGGCGAGCCCCCTCCTGACGAGCCGGAGGAGGAGCAGGATCCGCAGACGACGATCACCCAGACCGTCACCGCGACTCCTACGAAGACCACCAAGAGCCCCACGCCGAAGAAGACCACCAAGAGCCCGACCCCGAGCACCGCGCCGTCCACCCCGCAGCAGCAGCCGCAGCCGCTTCCCACGCAGAGCGTCGAGGTGCCGCCCAGCACCTCCGCCCCCGCCACTCCTGAGGAGAGCGTGGAGATGCCGACCGTCGCGCCGACCGAGACGCCCCCCAGCGCGCCGTTGAGCGAGACGCCGCCTGCCTCCTCCGAGGAGGTGCCGCTGGAGTTGCGGAACGCGGCGCCCGAGTTCGACCAGCGCACGCTGACGCAGAAGCTCAGCATCCCGGCGCTGGTGCTGGTGCTCCTCGCGCTCTTCGCCGTCCTCATCTTCGAGGGGCGGCTGCGCCGGATGGCCCACGCGGCGGCGGTACGCAAGGCGGGGCCGATGGCCCCGCCGGAGATGCCTCCTGGCGGCGGCTACCCGGCGGGCCCGGGCTACGCCACGGCCGGCTTCCCCGCCCCCGGCTATCCGGGCGGCACGGCGTACGCGCCGATCATCAGCTTCGTCCCCGTGCAGACCTATCCGGGCGGCCAGGTGCATTACGGCGCCGTCTACCAGGACCCGCAGCCGGCTCCGCCGCAGGACTACCCGCACGAGGAGCCGCCCCCGGCGGAGGAGCCGGTGGTGCTGCACCCGGACGAGTTCGGCTCCTACAGCCACGAGCCGCCCAAGCAGAGCGAATACCGTGACCCGTTCGAGCCGGTGATCCCGCCTGCGGACATTCCGCCGGGGGGTGCGAGCCCGTACGACGAGGAGAGTGAGCGTCCGAGCGCGCCGGCCTCGGCCGCGGAGCCGGGTGACGCGGAGCCCTGGCAGGGCCCGTCGGCCTCGCTGTTCGAGCCGCCCGTCCGCGGCGGTAACTACGACCCGCCGCCCTACCTGCCCGCCGACGGCGACGTGACCGCGATCCAGCCGCTGCCGGACCAGGAGCCGGAGCCCGAGCAGCCGGCAGGCACGCAGGAGGGCCAGGAGCCCCCGCAGGAGGCGCCGGGCGACGCCAAGCGCAAGCGCCGCTGGGGCCGCAAGAAGTAGGGCGCGCAAGGCAGGCGCACGCCGCGAAGGACGTGGACGCACGAAGGCGGGGGCCGGATCATCCGGCCCCCGCCTTCCGTGTCAGCGCCCTACGAGGTGCGCTTGAAGATCTTGTTGCCCAGCCACACCAGCGGGTCGTACTTCCGGTCGACCACGCGCTCCTTCATGGGGATCAGCGCGTTGTCGGTGATCTTGATGTGTTCGGGGCAGACCTCGGTGCAGCACTTGGTGATGTTGCAGTAGCCGAGCCCGTGCTCCTCCTGGGCCGTCTCCTGCCGGTCCGCCACGTCGTACGGGTGCATGTCCAGCTCGGCGATCCGCATGAGGAAGCGCGGGCCGGAGAAGGCCGGCTTGTTCTCCTCGTGGTCGCGGATCACGTGGCAGATGTTGTTGCACATGAAGCACTCGATGCACTTGCGGAACTCCTGGGACCGCTCGACATCGACCTGCTTCATCCGGAACTCGCCTGGCCGGACGTCGGCCGGCGGGGTGAAGGACGGGACCTCCCGGGCCTTCTGGTAGTTGTAGGACACGTCGGTGACGAGGTCCTTGATGACGGGGAACGTGCGCATGGGCGTGACCGTGATGGTCTCGTCCTCCTCGAAGGTGGACATCCGGGTCATGCAGCCCAGCCGCGGCTTACCGTTGATCTCCATGCTGCACGAGCCGCACTTGCCCGCCTTGCAGTTCCAGCGCACGGCCAGGTCGGGCGCCTGCGTGGCCTGGAGCCGGTGGATGATGTCGAGGACGACCTCGCCCTCGTTGACCTCCACGGTGAAGTCCTCGAGCCTGCCCTCGCCGCCCTCACCGCGCCAGACCTTGAACTTTGCCTTGTAGCTCATGACTTCGCTATCCCGTCGAACTCGGTCATCTCTTCGTCGGTGAGGTATTTGCTCAGCTCGTCGCGTTCGAAGAGGCTGATCAGATCGTCGCGCATGCGCGGCTGGATCCTCTCCTCGACGCGGACGGCCGAGCCGCCCTCGGTGGAGCAGACGAGCAGCTTGCGGCGCCACTCCGGGTTCATCCCGGGGAAGTCGTCGCGGGTGTGCCCGCCGCGGCTCTCCTCGCGCAGCAGCGCGGCGCGCGCCACGCACTCCGACACCAGCACCATGTTGCGCAGGTCGATCGCGAGGTGCCAGCCGGGGTTGTAGACGCGCGAGCCGGCCGCGCCGACCAGCGCCACGCGCTCCTTCAGCTTCTCCACGACCTGGAGAGCCTCGGCGACCTCGTCGGGCTTGCGGATGATGCCGACGAGTTCGTTCATGGTGCGCTGGAGCTCGTGGTGCACCTCGTAGGGGTTCTCGCCGCTGCGTCCGAGCGGCGCGATCGCCTCCTCGCGGGCCGCTTCGACCGCGTCGTCGGCCACCTTGGGCCGGGCCGCGAGCCCGTCCACGTACGCCGCCGCGCCCGCGCCCGCCCGGCGACCGAACACCAGCAGGTCGGACAGCGAGTTGCCGCCCAGCCGGTTGGAGCCGTGCATGCCGCCGGAGACCTCGCCGGCCGCGAACAGGCCGGGCACGGCCGCCGCGCCGGTGTCGGCGTCGACCTCGACGCCGCCCATGATGTAGTGGCAGGTCGGGCCCACCTGCATGGGCTCGGCGGTGATGTCGACGTCGGCCAGCTCCTTGAACTGGTGGTGCATCGACGGCAGCCGCTTCTTGATCTCCTCGGCGGGCAGCCGGGTGGAGACGTCGAGGAAGACACCGCCCTGGGGCGAGCCGCGACCGGCCTTGACCTCGGCGTTGATCGCGCGGGCCACCTCGTCACGCGGCAGCAGCTCCGGCGGGCGCCGGTTGTTGGCCTGGTCGGTGTACCAGCGGTCGCCCTCTTCCTCGCTGGTGGCGTACTTGTCCTTGAACACGTCGGGGACGTAATCGAACATGAAGCGCTTGCCCTCGGAGTTGCGCAGCACGCCGCCGTCACCGCGGACGGACTCGGTGACGAGGATGCCGCGCACGGACGGCGGCCAGACCATCCCCGTGGGGTGGAACTGGATGAACTCCATGTTGATCAGGTTGGCGCCGGCGAGCAGGGCCAGGGCGTGGCCGTCGCCGGTGTACTCCCAGGAGTTGGAGGTGACGACGTAGGACTTGCCGATCCCGCCGGTGGCCAGGACGATGGCCGGCGCGTCGAAGAGGATGAAACTTCCCGACTCGCGCCAGTAGCCGAACGCGCCGGAGATCGCGTCGCCGTCCTTGAGCAGCCGGGTGACCGTGCACTCGGCGAAGACCTTGATGTAGGCCTCGTAGTCGCCGTGGGTCTCGTAGTCCTCCTGCTGGAGGGCGACGACGCGCTGCTGCAGGGTGCGGATCATCTCCAGCCCTGTGCGGTCACCCACGTGGGCGAGCCGTGGATACTCGTGCCCGCCGAAGTTCCGCTGGCTGATCTTGCCGTCCTTGGTGCGGTCGAAGAGCGCGCCCCAGGCCTCGAGCTCCCAGACGCGGTCGGGCGCCTCCTTGGCGTGCAGCTCGGCCATCCGCCAGTTGTTGAGGAACTTGCCGCCCCGCATGGTGTCACGGAAGTGCACCATCCAGTTGTCGTCGGGGTTGACGTTGCCCATCGCTGCGGCGGCGCCGCCCTCGGCCATGACGGTGTGCGCCTTGCCGAACAGCGACTTGCAGACGATCGCCGTGCGCTTGCCCTGCTGGCGCGCCTCGATCGCGGCCCGCAGGCCGGCGCCGCCCGCGCCGATGACGACGACGTCGTACTCGTGGCGCTCTGTGTTCATCGGGTTTTCCACTGAAGCTGGTCCTTACGCGAACGGGAAGGCGATGATGCCCTTGGCGACCAGGCGTACATAGAGGTCGGCGCCCATGACGGAGAACATCGAGGCCCACGCGAGCTGCTGGTGCTTGGCGTTGAGCTTGGAGACGAACGTCCAGGCCCGATAGCGCAGCGGGTGACGGGAGAAGTGGTTGAGCCGGCCCGCGGTGATGTGGCGGCACGAGTGGCAGCCGAAGGTGTAGCCGAGGATGAGCACGGCGTTGAGGAGCAGGATCCACGAGCCGAGGCCCAGCGGCTTGTGCACCAGCGCCAGGACGGCGTCGTAGGTGAGGATGGCGCCGATCACCACCGCGAAGTAGAAGAAGTAGCGGTGGATGTTCTGGATGATCAGCGGGAACCGGGTCTCACCGGTGTACTTCCCATGGGGCTCCTGCACGGCGCACGCCGCCGGCGACAGCCAGAACGAGCGGTAGTAGGACTTGCGGTAGTAGTAGCACGTCAGCCGGAACCCGCCGGGCAGGCCGAGGATCAGCAGCCCCGGCGGGAGCGCGTACCAGCCGCCGACGGGCGCCCATCCGAACAGCCGCGCGCCGTCGCAGACCTCCTGAGTCGTCAGGCAGGGCGAGGCGAACGGGGCGATGTAGGGATCGACGAAGTTGCTCGTGTCGATGATCGCCCACACGCCGTAGACAAGGAATGAGCTGAGCCCGAGGAACGTCACTAGCGGTACGAGCCACCATCGGTCGGTGCGCAGCGTGCGCACCTTGACCTGGGCACGCTGCCTTCTCGCTGGTGCGTCGGGCGTCGTTTGGGTCATCGCGGACCTCTCCACCTCCCGCGGACCCATCGCGCAGGGGGTCCGTGGTTTTCGTATTCGCTGGGCGCGCGGATGGCGATCTCCGCTCAGGCGCGCGTTGGTGGGGGATACGTTACGACGACAGGATCGAGTTTAGTGAGCGGGGTCACTCACAATTTCGATGACCCGCTGTGATTCCTGTCACGTAGGTGCGTCACATGGGCTGCCCCGAGGTAGGAAGTTTAACCACCGTTACGAAAAAATTATCTATCTGTCGGACAACGCGGATAAATTGCTCAAAGTCCACCGGCTTGGACACGTACGCGTTGGCGTGCAGCCGGTAGCTGCGCAGAATGTCCTCCTCCGCCTCCGACGTCGTCAGGATCACCACCGGGATCGTGCGCAGCAGCGGGTCGTCCTTGACCTCCCGCAACACCTCGCTGCCGCTCATCCTCGGCAGATTGAGGTCGAGCAGGATGAGGTCGGGGCGGGTCGCGTCGCGGTAGTCGCCCTCCCCGCGCAGGTAGGCCAGCGCCTGCTCGCCGTCGTTGACCACGTTGAGGCGGTTGCGGACCTTGTTGAGGTCGAACGCCTCCTTCGTCAGCAGGATGTCCGCCTGGTCATCCTCGACGAGAAGCACATCGATCGGTCGTACGTCCATCGTGATCAGCCTCCAGCCACAGGTAGTGTCCAGCGGAACGTCGTGCCCCTGCCCTCGGTGTCACCGTCCAGCCACAACCGGCCACCGTGGTACTCGACGATCTTGCGGCACAGGGCGAGCCCGATTCCGGTGCCGGGATAGACGTCGCGGGGGTGGAGACGCTGAAAAATCAGGAAGATGCGGTCGGCGTACTTCGGCTCGATCCCGATGCCGTTGTCGGAGCAGCTGAACTCCCACATGTCGCCGGACCTCTCCGCACCGATGTGGATGCGCGGAGGCTCCTCGGCGCGGAACTTCACGGCGTTCTCGACCAGGTTCTGGAAGAGCCGGGTGAGCTGCATCCGGTTGCCGGTGACCCGGGGCAGCTCGTCGCGGGTCACCGTGGCGCCGGTGTCCTCGATCACGGCCGAGAGGTTCTCCAGCGCCGCGTCCAGCGCCACGCCCGACTCGATCGCGGTCTTGCCGCTGGTGACCCGGCCGACCCTGGAGAAGTCGAGCAGGTCGTTAATGAGCAGTTGCATGCGCTTGGCGCCGTCGACCGCGTAGTGGATGTACTGCTTGGCCCGGTCGTCGAGTTGCGTGCCGTACCGCTGCTCCAGCATCTGGGTGAAGCTGGCGACCTTGCGCAGCGGCTCCTGGAGGTCGTGGCTGGCGACGTAGGCGAACTGCTCCAGCTCGCCGTTGGACCTGCGCAGCTCCTCGCTCTGGTCGGCGGCGACCCGCCAGGCCGCGACGATGCGGTCGCGCATGGAGTCGACGTGGCCGGCCAGCTCGGCCAGCTCCGCCGGCCGGTCGACGTGCAGGACGTGGTCGAAGTCGCCGCCGGCGACCGTACGCACCTGTGTGGTGAGCCGGTCGATGGGGTTGAGCACGGCGTGGCGCACGATGAACGCCAGTCCGACGCCGCAGGCCAGCAGCACCGCGAACACCACGATCAGCGCGACGTTCAGCCGGGTGAGCTGCGTGGCGACCTCGGGGCGCGGGGACAGCTCCATGGTGCGGGCGCTCATCACCAGGATGACCGTGACCCCGGCCACGAAGGCGATGCCGGCGATCGCCCCGACGAACAGGAACCAGCGGGCGACCGGCAGCCGGCCCAGCCCCGTGGGCTCCGGGGCGGGCGGCAGCGGGTGGATGCTCATGCTTTCCTCCTGCGCAGCAGGATCACGGCGAGGTCGTCGCTCAGCGTGCCGACGTGGGTGATGAGCCGGTCGAGGTCGATGTCTCCGTGGGCGCGTACGAGCTCGATCAGGCCGTCCACCCCGATCTCCCCGTCGGGCTCGCCCACGGCCGCCTCGATCAGGCCGTCGGTGTAGAGCATCATCGTCCACTCCTCGCCCAGCGGGACGTCGATCACGCGCCACTCAACGTCGGGGAAGATGCCGAGCGGTGGGCCGGAGGGCGTGTCGCACACCGCCTCGGCGCCTCCGTCGCGCACCAGCACGGGAGGCGGGTGGCCGATCACGTGCATCTTCGCGTGCAGCAGGTCGGGGGAGATGGTGGCCGTGCAGAGCGTGGTGAAGATCTCGGGGGCCTGGCGCTCGGCCCGCAGCAGCGCGTCGAGCGTGCGCAGCATCGTCTCGTCCGTCTGCCCGGCCAGCACCAGCGTGCGCCAGGCGATGCGCAGCGCCACTCCGAGCGCCGCCTCGTCGGGTCCGTGCCCGCACACGTCGCCGATCACGACGTGCAGGGAGCCGTCCGGCGTCTGCACGGTGTCGAAGAAGTCGCCGGCCAGCGTGCCGCCGCTGCCCGGCAGGTAGCGGGTGACGTGCTCGATCGCGTCGGTACGCAGCAGCGCGTCGGGCAGCAGCGCGCCCTCCAGCCTGGCGTTCTCCTTTGCCGACAGCTCCGCCTGCAGCAGCGCCAGGTGGGCCAGGTCGGCCCGCTTGCGCTCCATCGCGTATCGGATGGCTCTGGCCAGCAGCCGCGCGTCGATGTCCTGTTTGACCAGGTAGTCCTGGGCGCCGGCCTGGACGGCGCCGACGCCGACGTGGACGTCCCGCAGGCCGGTGAGCACGAGCACGGCGGCGTGCGGGGCCAGCTCCAGGACCTCCTCCAGGGCCTCCAGGCGGTTGGCGTCGGGCAAGGTCAGGTCGACCAGCACGCACTGGATGTGCTCGGTCAGCTTCTCCTTCGCCTCGCGCAGACTTCGCGCCCGGAAGATCCTTGGTGGGGCTTCCGCCTCCTTGAGCAGCTCTTCGACGAGGAAGGCGTCGCCGTCGTCATCCTCGATGAGGAGCAGCGTCAGCGTTATTGAGAGATTTGCCGTCAAGACGCCTCTTCGGGGGGTCGGAGTAGTGGTGCTCATTTTGCGATGAGCTCCACGCCTTGCGGAAGCGTGCCTTCGTGCTCAGATTCCACCACGAAAGCTAGCAGGATCTCGCGAAACGCCTGTGCCGCTCTGGCCGGCTCGACATCCTTGCGGTGGGCCAGGGCGATCGTGCGGCTGAGCCCCGGCGGCGCGAGCGGCGTGCCCGACAGGCCGGGCCGCCCGTCGAGCACCATCGACGGCACCACGGCCACGCCCAGGCCCGCCTCCACGAACCGCAGCACCGCGTCCATCTCGCCGCCCTGCACCGCGAACCTCGGCTCGAACCCCGCCTGACGGCACGCCGCCAGCGTGGCATCGCGCAGGTCGTAGCCGCGCCGGAACATCACCATCTGCCGGCCGCGCAGCTCCTCGATGTGCAGGTATCGTCCGCGTGCCGCCTCGTGGGAGGGTGCGGCGACCACGAGGTTCTCCCTGAGGATCTCCTCCGTCACCAGGGCCGGGTCGTCGCTGTGCAGCGGCATGATGATCAGCGACAGGTCGAGCTGGCCGCGGGCCAGCGCCCTGACCAGGTCACGCGAGCCGCCCTCCTCCACCAGCAGCTCGATCCCCGGGTACGCGCGGTGGAAGCGGGCCAGCGCGTCGGCCAGCAGCCCCGCGCACAACGACGGCGTGGCGCCGAGCCGCACCCGGCCACGCCGGAGCCCCGCGAGCTCGGCCACCTCCTGCCGGGCGGTGTCGGCGTCGGCGAGGATCCGGCGCGCCAGCGGCAGCAGCGCCTCGCCCGCCGCGGTCAGCGTGACGTTGCCCCGGGCCCGGGAGAACAGCCGGGTGCCCAGATCGCTCTCCAGGGTCTTGATCTGCTTGCTGAGGGACGGCTGCGCGACACGCATGCGCTCGGCCGCCTGCGTGAAGTGCCTGGTCTCCGCGACCGCGACGAAGTAGGCCAGTTGTTGCAGCTGCATGTGACATTCCTCGCATCGGCCGACCGTCCCCGGAGTGGGGCGACCGTACAGACCCGCATCATAGCCGGTGGCTATCGAAACGAGACCTACGATGACTTGGACGGATCATCGCTGCGTACATAGCGTCTGGAGACGTGACAGCCACGATAGAGCGCGGCGCCGCCACAGCGCCCGTCACCCCTCCCAGCACCAGGAAGCGCCGCAGAGCGCGCGGCTTCATGGGTTCCTCGAACGGCAAGAAAGCCGTCATGGCCGTCACGGGCGCCGTGATGGTGCTCTTCCTCGTCCTCCACATGCTCGGCAACCTCAAGATCTTCTTCGGCCGCGACTCGTTCAACGAGTACGCGCACGCGCTGCGCACGTTGCTCGAGCCGATAGTCCCCTACCGCACGGTGCTGACGGTCGTGGAGGTCGTGCTCGCCGTGTCCGTCGTCCTGCACATGTGGGCCGCGATCTCGCTGGCCCGGCGGGCGGGCAAGGCCAGGCCGGTGAAGTACGTCGCCAAGAAGTCGCAGGCCGGCGGCTACGCCACCCACATCATGCGGTTCGGCGGCCTGACGATCGCGCTGTACCTGGTCTGGCACCTGCTCGACCTGACCTTCGGCGTCGTCAACCCCAAGGGCTTCGACTCCGCCCCCGCCGACCGGATGGTCGCGGGCTTCGACGCCTCCCGGTGGTGGGTGACGCTCATCTACGTCGTCGCCGTCGTCATGGTCGGCCTGCATTTGAGGCACGGCGTCTGGAGCGCGTTCCAGACCCTCGGCTGGGCCAACCGGGCCCGCAACAGGACGCTGCGCCTCGGGGCAGGGTTGCTGGCCGCCGTGCTGGTCATCGGTTTCCTCGCCCCGCCCCTCGCGATCACGTTCGGAGTTGTGCAGTGAAGTACACGGAGGGCTCGGAGATCCGGGACGCGAAGGCGCCTTCCGGACCCATCGAGGAGCGGTGGGAGAAGCGGAAGTTCAGCGCCAAGCTGGTCAACCCGGCCAACAAGCGCAAACTCCACGTGATCGTGGTGGGCACCGGCCTGGCGGGCGGCTCGGCCGCCGCGACGCTGGGCGAGCTGGGCTACAACGTCACCTCGTTCTGCTACCAGGACTCACCCCGACGCGCCCACTCCATCGCCGCGCAGGGCGGGATCAACGCCGCGAAGAACTACCGCGGCGACGGCGACAGCATCTACCGGCTCTTCTACGACACCGTGAAGGGTGGCGACTTCCGCGCACGCGAGTCGAACGTCTACCGCCTCGCCCAGGTCTCGGTGAACATCATCGACCAGGCCGTCGCGCAGGGCGTGCCGTTCGCCCGCGAGTACGGAGGCCTGCTCGACACCCGCTCGTTCGGCGGCGCCCAGGTCTCCCGTACGTTCTACGCCCGCGGCCAGACGGGCCAGCAGCTGCTGCTGGGCGCGTACCAGGCGCTGGAGCGGCAGGTCGCGGCCGGGACCGTCACCATGCACACCCGGCACGAGATGCTCGACCTGATCGTCTCCGAGGGGCGGGCCCGCGGCGTCATCGTGCGCGACATGGTGACCGGCGAGATCGAGCGCCACGTGGCCGACGCCGTGGTGCTGGCCACCGGCGGCTACGGCAACGTGTTCTTCCTGTCCACCAACGCCAAGGGCTGCAACACCACGGCGATCTGGCGGGCGCACGAGCGGGGCGCGTACTTCGCCAACCCCTGCTACACGCAGATCCACCCCACCTGCATCCCGGTCTCCGGCGAGTACCAGTCGAAGCTGACCCTGATGTCGGAGTCGCTGCGCAACGACGGCCGCGTCTGGGTGCCGCTGCGCAAGAACGACACGCGCGCCCCCGGTGACATCCCGGAGCAGGAGCGCGACTACTACCTGGAGCGGATCTACCCCGCGTTCGGGAACCTCGTGCCCCGCGACATCGCCTCCAGGGCCGCCAAGAACGTCTGCGACGAGGGCCGCGGCGTCGGGCCCGGCGGGCTCGGCGTCTACCTGGACTTCCGCGACGCGATCGGCCGGCTCGGGCGCGACGCCGTGGAGAAGAAGTACGGCAACCTGTTCGAGATGTACGAGCGCATCACGGGTGAGAACCCGTACGACGTGCCGATGCGCATCTACCCCGCCGTGCACTACACGATGGGCGGGTTGTGGGTGGACTACGACCTGCAGTCCACGATCCCCGGCCTGTTCGTCATCGGGGAGGCCAACTTCTCCGACCACGGCGCCAACCGGCTCGGCGCGTCGGCGCTGATGCAGGGGCTCGCCGACGGATATTTCGTGCTTCCCACCACCCTCGGTGACTATCTCGCGGACGGCCCGTACAACGACGTCGACGAGGAGGCCGTGGCCGCGGCCGAGATCAGGGTCCGCGACAAGATCGATCGGCTGATGTCGGTGAACGGCACCCGCACCCCCGACTCCTTCCACCGCGAGCTGGGCAAGCTCATGTGGGACTACTGCGGCATGGAGCGCACGGAGGAGTCGCTGCGCAAGGCGCTGGAGCGCATCCCGGAGCTGCGCGCGGAGTTCTGGCAGAACGTCAAGGTGACCGGCACCGCCGAGGAGCTGAACCAGGTCCTGGAGAAGGCCGGCCGCGTCGCCGACTTCTTCGACCTCGCCGAGCTCATGTGCCTGGACGCCCTGGTCCGCACGGAGTCGTGCGGCGGCCACTTCCGCGCCGAGTCACAGGACTCCGACGGCGAGGCGCTGCGCGACGACGACCGCTTCGCGCACGTGTCGGCCTGGGAGCGCACCCCTGACGGGCCGGTGCTGCACAAGGAACCGCTCGAGTACGAGTACGTCAAGATGACCCAGCGGAGCTACAAGTGAGCGAGCGAACCATCAGACGCAGCAACCTGTTCATGCCCGGGAATGGGCGACTGAGCGAAGCGAAGGAGCCCCGGGCGTGAACCTGACCTTGAAGGTCTGGCGGCAGAGCGGCCCCTCTGCCGACGGGCGGATGGTGACGTACCGGGTGGAGGACGTCTCCCCGGACATGTCCTTCCTGGAGATGCTGGACGTCCTGAACGAGCGCCTCATCCTGGAGGGCGACGACCCGATCGCCTTCGACCACGACTGCCGCGAGGGCATCTGCGGCATGTGCGGCATGGTGATCAACGGCGTGGCGCACGGCGAGCAGCGCGCCACGACGACGTGCCAGCTGCACATGCGCCACTTCGAGGACGGCGCCACGATCACCATCGAACCGTGGCGGGCGGCGCCGTTCCCGGTGGTGAAGGACCTGGTGGTGGACCGCAGCGCGTTCGACCGGATCATCCAGGCGGGCGGCTTCGTCTCCGTTCCCGCCGGTTCGGCGCCCGACGCCCACAGCGTCCCCGTACGCAAGGAGGACGCGGACGACGCGTTCGACGCGGCGACGTGCATCGGCTGCGGGGCCTGTGTGGCCGCCTGCCCGAACGGCTCGGCCTCGCTGTTCACCGCCGCCAAGATCACTCACCTGAGCCTGCTTCCCCAGGGTCAGCCGGAACGTGTGTCCCGCGCCAAGGCCATGGTGGACCAGATGGACGCGGAGGGGTTCGGCGGCTGCACGAACACGGGGGAGTGCACGGCGGTCTGCCCCAAGGGCATCCCGCTGGACACGATCGCCCAGATGAACAGCGACTATCTCAAGGCCAACGCCAAGTAGCCCGCCGACCTCACCTCGGGGCGGCGAGGAAGTCCGTGATCAGGGCGGCGACCGCCTGCGGCTGCTCGGCGAGCAGGTCATGGCCGGAGTCCAGCTCCCTGACCCGGATGTGGGGCGGCAGGGAGGCGAGGTCGCGGCGCACTCCTCTCCTGAACGCCGCCATCAGCTCGCCGCCCGGCATGGCCTGCGGGTCGCGGGTCGGGATCACGACCAGGGCGTCGCAGGTGACCTCGTGCAGCAGGGGGATCGTGTCGCGGAACTCCGGGGTGTGGCGCACCGCTTCGAGGAGTTCCGCGCCGGGCCGGGCGTGGACCTGCCCGTCCCTTTCGGCGAGAGCCCTGGCGGGGAACATGGGCCGGAGCTCTGCGGGCAGCGGCCGGCCCATGCTCGCGGACTGCTCGTCGAACACGGCCTTGAGGCTCGCCAGCTCCCGGTCCCTCGTCACGGGGTCCATCCCGGGGTAGTTGTCCGGGGAACTCTCGGCGGAGCGCAGCCCGTCGAGGTTGACGATCGCCGGGCATTCGGGATGTCGCCTGGCCCACAACACGGCGAGCATGCCGCCCAGCGAGTGACCGGCGACGGCCGGGTTGCCGAGGTCCAGGTGTGCCACCACCGCCTCGAGGTCGTCCAGCGCCCTCTCCCACTCCCACGGGCCGTCGCCGGACAGGCCGTGGCCCCGCAGGTCAGGCGCCACGGCTCGGTGGCCGGCGAGTTCGAGCCGGTCCCACGCCTCCAGCGTGCCGCCCAGGCCGTGGAGGAGGAGGACGGGCTCGCCGGGCCCGCCGTGGTCGCGTACGGCGAGGGGGATGTCGTGGTCAGTGATGGTGACGTCGTGCGGCATGACGCTCCTGAGGTTGGTTCAGCCGTTCGCGGATCGAGTGGGTGCTCACCCCGCCGTCGGGATGCCGGTCGAGCTTCGCGCGCTTGACCAGGTCGTGAACTCCCTGCCGGGTGATGCCGAGCATCGCGCCCGCCGTGGCGAACGGCACCGCCTCCTTGCCCGGATGGCCGGCGCGCCTGGCCACGGCCCTGCCGAAGGCGGTGCTCCACCACTCGTCGGGGGGATCGAACGGGCCGTCGCCGGGGAAGGCGGCCGCGATCAACCTCGCCGCCGTACGGACCGCGAGGCTCTCGTCGGGGCCCAGCAACTGGGCGGCCCACACCTCGGCCTCGATCCGCAGGCGGGCCCTGACCGGGTCCACCTGCTCGCCGGAGCCGAAGAGGATCTCCAGCGGATCGACGATCCGCCGCTCGACCAGCTCGACCAGCTCGCCTGCCAACGCCACGTGCTCGCGCGTACTCACTTGACGCACAATAGCAAGTACTTGCTCCTTCACGTCAAGTACTACGAAGGCGTCACCATCGGTCTCGGCCACGCCGGCTGTGTGGACGTGCCGTGCCCGGCCGATGGCCGGGTGGAAGTGGCGCGCTGGTGCTCGGGCGTGGAGCCCGTCGACCCGACCGTCCGTCTGTCGGAGGCTGGCGCGTCGGACCAGGCGGGAAGCTCCGTCAGGCGGTCTGGCGGGACTCGTCGTTGGCGTTGGCGCGGATCTGCTGGATGCGCTGCTTGGTCAGGCCGAGCAGCTCTCCGATGTCGCCGTCGGACAGGCCCAGCTCGTGCATGTGCTTGACGCGTTTCTTCAGCGTGCGCGTGTAGTCTTCGGCGATCGCGGCGGCTTGGCGCTGGAGCGCGGCGAAGTCGTCGAGGTCCTGCTCGGACAGGCCGGGCAGCGCGTAGTGGAAGACGGGCGCGGGCGGCCGGTCGCGGTCGGCGAACAGGAACGGCAGCCCTTCGGTGACGTCGGCGTGCAGCTCCTTCAGCGTGCGCGCGGACATGCCGCCGGCCACGCCGTCCACCTGGGCCAGCCACAGGCTGCCCGCCAGAGTGATGTGAACGTCAACGCGGTCCGCGGTCATGAATCCTCCAGCCAGTGGTCGCCGAACAGGTGAGCGAGCCCCTGCTCGAGGGAGTCGACCAGATGGGGCGTCTCCCCGGGGTAGAGCGGGACGATCGCGCGGGCCGCGACGCGGCCCTCGGCGTCCCACAGCAGGAGGAAGCGCTGCCGCCTGGTCGTCTCCGCCCAGTCGCAGCGCAAGCCATGGGTGTGGGAGAGCCCGATGATCCGATCGCGGATGGCCGCGTAGTCGTCTCGTTCCACCACACGCGGCAGACTATATCTCTTGCCTACCACCGACAAGAGGCCTTGTCGCCGACATTGGCTATGGCGCGTTCCGGCCCCAGGCGCGCACGAAGGTGCGCACGGTGGCGCGGGCCAGGTCACGGAGCTCGGCGTCGCTGATCTGGCGGGTGCCCAGGCGGGAGCGGGCCTCCAGCGGGCCGAGGAGCAGGGCGAGGAACTGCTCGGCCGCGAGGTCGGGATCGGCGGCGCGCAGGCGGCCGGAGAGTGCGAGCCGGGCCAGGCGGTCGGCCAGCGCCTGGGTGAGATGGTGGGGGCCGCTGCCGGTCACGAC
Source organism: Nonomuraea sp. NPDC049378 (assembly GCF_055586745.1). Lineage (NCBI taxonomy): Bacteria > Bacillati > Actinomycetota > Actinomycetes > Streptosporangiales > Streptosporangiaceae > Nonomuraea > Nonomuraea sp. NPDC049378. Next base: position 128,029 of record NZ_JBVJHP010000009.1, on the reverse strand, counting down.
GTCGAGGATGTCAGGAAATCTCGTGATCTCGGAGTAGAGCAGCCGTTTCAACGCGCACGAACGTTCGTCGGTGTGCAGGCGGAGCAGCGCGTGCGCGACGCCCTCCAGCGCGCCGGCCAGATCGTCGCCCGGATCGGCCAGCGGCGCGAGCGCGCCGATCCGGGCATCGAGCGCGGCCTGCGAGGCGGCCTCCACGGCGTGCCGGAACAGCGTGGCCTTGTCGGTCATGTGGTTGTAGACCGTCGGTTTGGCCACGCCGGCCTCGTCCGCGATGTCCTGCACGCAGGCCTGCGCGTATCCCAGGCGGGCGAACACGGCGAACGCGCCGCCGAGGATCGCCTGGCGTTTGTCGATGCGCCCGCGTGTGCTGGTGGCCATGCCGGTGATTGTACGCGCTGGTTCACTCCCGTGGACGTACGGGTTGCATGCGAACGTATGAGATAACTACGTTGAACCCATGAGTTCAATTCCATCGGATGACCGGATGGATTCCCGGCTCCTCGGCATGATCGGCGTGATCCTGCTCGGTGGGCTGCTGGGCATCCTCAACAGCACGATGGCCGCCGTCGCCATCGACACCCTGGCCGTCGCCTTCGCCACCTCGCTCAGCACGGTCGGCTGGACGTCCACCGGCTTCCTGCTCGCGGTCACCGCCACCATCCCGTTCACCACCTGGGCCGTCGACCGGTTCGGCGGCAGGCGGCTCTGGCTGGCCGGGTTGTCGCTCTTCCTGGCCGGATCGTTGCTGGCCGGACTGGCCTGGAACGTCGGCAGCCTGATCGCCTTCCGGGTGCTCCAGGGGTTCGGGGCGGGACTGCTCGACCCGCTCGTGCTGATCCTGCTGGCCAGGGCCGCCGGGCCGCGCCGGGCCGGACGGGTGATGGGACTGATGGGCGTGGTGCTCTCGCTCGGGCCCGTGCTCGGGCCGATCGCGGGCGGCGCGGTGCTCGCCGGACTGTCGTGGCGGTGGATGTTCCTGCTCAGCGTGCCCGTCGGACTGGTCGCCCTGCTGCTGGCCGTACGGGTGGTCCCCGCCGACGAGCCGTCCCATGGGACGTCCGGCGTGTCGCCCACCCGGCTGGACGTCGTGGGACTGGCGCTGCTCGGGCCCGGATTCGCGGCCGTCGTCCTGGCGCTGTCGCAGACGGCCGAGCAGGGGTCGTTCGCCGCCTGGCAGGCGCTGCTGCCGCTGGCCACGGGCGTGCTGCTGCTGGCCGGCTATGCGGTGCACGCGCTGCGGGCGCGCCCGGCGGGTTCACCCGCCGGTTCGCTCATCGGGCGGAGGAAACCGCCGCTGATCGACCTGCGCCTGTTCGCCAACCGCGGGTTCACGGCCAGCGTCACGATCATGGGGCTCGGCGGGTTGTCCCTCTTCGGGGCGCTGTTCGCGCTGCCGCTGTACTACCAGCAGGCCCACGGGCACGGCGTGCTCGCCGCCGGGCTGCTGATGGCGCCGCTCGGGCTCGGCGGCTCCATCGCGATGCCGCTGGCCGGGTGGCTGTCGGACCGGATCGGCGCGCGCGGACTGGCCATCGCGGGCACCGTCGTCGCCCTGCTCAGCGCGCTCTCCTTCACCCGGATGGGAGCCCACACGCCCGAGATCCGGCCGGCGCTGGCGGCGCTCACGCTCGGCCTGGGCAGCGGATGTTTCAGCGCGCCCACCATGGGCTCGCTCTATCGCACGCTGCCCGAGCCCATGGTGGCGCAGGGCAGCTCGGTGCTCTACATGCTCAACCAGCTCGGCGCCGCGCTCGGCGTGGCGGTCGTCACGCTCGTCCTGCAGACCGCCGGGGACGTGATCGCCGGTTTCCACGGCATCTTCTGGCTCGTCGTGACCGTGCTGGTTATCGTGCTGGCGGTCATCCCGCTCCTGCCCGGCGGGCCGCCTGCGCAGGTCGTACAGAAGGAGGCGGTGAGAACCTGATGACGGAACACCCCGCGCCACGGCACCGGCAGGTTCTTGATGCGGACCACTTGTGTGGAATTGGCGTTCGTGGTGCCCCTGGCGTGGAACGCCGCACCCGGTGGACGGGTCACCAGCGCTCCACGAGGTGCTCGCGGCCGGCCGGCGGATCGTAGGGCTCCGGCCAGTAATCGGTGACGCGGCTGATCAGCCCATGGGGCGAGACGTCGAACCAGACGCACGCGTCCAGCGGCTCATCGCCCACGCGAGCGTCGATCCACGCCGCCGCATGGAGACCGTCGGCGACGACGCGCCGCACCCGTAGGTGCCAGTCACCGGGATAATCCCTGTTGAACTGGAGAAAGGCCGGCTTCCCGCGGATGCGCTCGCGGGTCTGCGGCATCTCGTACACCACGTCCTCATCGAGCAGGTCGCCGAGCGCCTGCCAATCCCGCCGCTCGGTGTTGTCGACGTAGGCCTGCACGGCACGCCGGGTTCTGGAGGTCTCGTCCACCCGCCGAACCCTACGTTCTGGCACCGACAGAAAGACGGCTCCCCGCCTGTCGCGCAGGCGGGGAGCCGGAGTCCGGTCAGCCCTTGTAGTTGAAGATCTGGCGCAACGTGTGCCGTACCTCCACCAAATCGGTCTGGTCCGCCATCACCTGGTCGATGGGCTTGTACGCCTCAGGGTGCTCGTCCACCAGTGCGGCGGCCCGGTCGGCGTTCCAGGTGCGGCCGCTCATGGCCGCGGTGAGCGAGCTCGCCGACAGCTCGCGCTTGGCCTTCGTGCGCGACATGCGGCGGCCCGCCCCGTGGGAGCACGAGGTGTACGACTCGGGGTTTCCGCGCCCGCGCACGATGTACGAGCGCGTGCCCATCGAGCCCGGGATCACGCCCTCGTCACCCCTGTCGGCCTTGATGGCGCCCTTGCGAGTGATCCACATCGACTTGCCGAAGTGGGTCTCCTGCTGGGTGAAGTTGTGGTGGCAGTTGATCGTGCGGACACGGCGGCCCTGGCCGACGACCCGGAACAGGGCATTGATCAGGACCCTGTCCATCCGGGCACGCGAGGCCATCGCGTAGCGCTGGGCCCACAACATGTCCTCGATGTACGCGGTGAACTCCGGCGTGCTCTGGACGAAGTACGCCAGGTCCGGATCCTCCAGGCCGACCTCCTGCTTCCTCATCAGCTTCTTGGCGCCCGTGATGTGCAGCTGGGCGAGCTGGTTGCCGATGCCGCGCGAACCCGAGTGCAGCACCGTCCAGACGTGGTCGCGCTCGTCGAGGCAGACCTCGACGAAGTGGTTGCCGGAGCCGAGGGTGCCAAACTGGTCGGCCACCTTCTTCGTCTGCTTCGGGTTGAGATCGGTGTGGGGGAGCCCGAGGTCGCTGAGGGCGCGGTCGGTCGACGGGTCGTCGTGGCCCTTGCCGACGCCGGCGGGGATGCGGTGCTCCACCATGGGCATCAGGGCCGCGAGCGTGTCGGGCAGGTCCGCGGCCGTGAGCGTCGTCTCGGTGGCCACCATGCCGCAACCGATGTCGACGCCGACGGCGGCGGGAATGATCGCGTTCTCTGTGGGGATCACCGAGCCGACCGTCGCACCGATGCCGACGTGCGCGTCGGGCATGAGAGCGACGTGGCCGGAGACGAACGGCAGGCGGGCGGTGCGTGCGGCCTGCATGATCGCGCCTTCGTCGATCTCGCTGGCCCACGACAGCAGGTTCGGTGCGGGCTGGTTCGGCATGAAAGTTGCTCCTTACTGGTTCGTTGATCAGTTTGGCGGGGCCAGTAAGGATTTCCCACCCATTTTACCGGCTGCGGGTCACGCCGACCGTTCCAGGTTCACGTGGGCTGACATTCATGGCGGTTGTCTCCCTTTGTGGGAGAGCGCTCCCTTGTCGGTGTTCGGTGCGGGGTTCCGGGCGGGTCATGGCCGGGTTACTGTTTCCTGTTCGGTGCGGCGCGGGAGAAGGGTCGCGGTCGGTGGGAGATGAGTCGTTCTCACTGGTAGAAGCCGCGTATGGGTGTGTAAGGAGCGGTCTCGTGCGTGTCAGGTGGGTTTTCATCTGGTAACGAGCATCTTGACAGCAGCAGGAGAGGCGAGCACTCTCCCAATCAGGGAGCGCTCCCCGAACACCCCCCGCTTCGCACCCTGACGGAGACGTCGTGAGTCCACACCCCGACCCGTGGTCTACGACCCGCCATCCCCCGCCCTCGCGACCGGCGGCGACCGGCCGGGAGCGCCCGACACGGCCACGCCGTTCCCCGTCACGGATGCTCACCGACATCGTGCGCGTCCACCCATGACGCCCAAGGGAGCCGCCATGCTCGCCTCACGACTCTCAGCGCTGCTGACCCTGCTGATCGGCCTGGTCGCCGTCGTGCCCCGCCCGGCGGTGGCCAAGCCCGTACGGGTTGCGGAGTTCCTCGCCGACTGCCCGTTCAGCCACCGGCTGCCCGACGACCCGATCGTCTTCCCCGGCCTGCCGGGCGCCTCGCACATGCACAGCTTCTTCGGCAGCCGCGTCACCAACGCCCACACCCAGCTCAACGACCTGCTCAACGGCGCCACGAACTGCAACCCGGCCGTGGACAAGTCGTCGTACTGGGTGCCGACCCTCTACAGGGACGGCGCACCCGTGGAGCCGGCCATCGTCACGTTCTACTACCTCGGCGAGGGCGTGCGCGACGACATCGTCGCCAGGACCCAGCCGCTGCCCCTCGGGTTGCGGATCGTCGCGGGCAACGCCATGGCGACCGGGCCCGACCACACGACGATCTCCCGGTGGTCCTGCCTGCACGCCGGGCACGTCGGCGCGTCGAAGGACTTCGTCACCTGCCCGCCGGGGACGATGCTGGAGTCGTACCTGGACTTCCCGCAGTGCTGGAACGGGCGCGACCTCGACTCCGCCGACCACAAGAGCCACATGGCCTATCCGGTGGGCGGCGCCTGCCCGAGCACGCACCCCGTGCCGGTGCCCAAGCTGCGGCAGGTGATCCGTTACCCGGTGAGCGGCGACCCCTCGCACTTCCGGCTGGCGTCGGGTGGCGGTTTCACGATGCACGGTGACTTCTTCAACGCGTGGCCGGCGGCGGAGATGGAGCGCCGGGTGCGCGACTGCATCCGGCCGGTCATCAAGTGCGGGGCCGACGGGCGGCCGTCGTAACGTCTGCTTCTCGCCCGGGCGGGCCGTCACCGCCCGGGCCCTCCGGAGGTCGTACGCGTGTCACGGGTGCTCGGATTCCTGCTGCCGGCCGTCCTGCTGCTCGGCTGCTCGGCCGCTCCTGACCCCGTTCCTGTTCCTGCTCCTGTTCAGGCGCCCGCCTCCAGCGGCGCCTTCACCACCACGGACGTGGCCTGGCTGCAACTGGCCGAGGCCCTGCACACGCGGGCGCTGCCCCTCCTGGAGCTCGCGCGGGACCGCGCGGCCGACCGGCCGCTCGCCGGCCTGGCAGCCCGGCTCGGCGCGGAGCACGAGAGCGGGCGCGGCCGGCTGCGCGCCCTGCTCGCCCAGGCCCGGGTCGCCGGCGAGAACCCGCACGCCAGGCATGACATGCCCGGCATGCCCACCGCCGCCGACCTGACGGCGCTGTCCGGGCTGCGGGACGACGCGTTCGACCGGCGGTTCGTCACGTTGCTGCGGGCGTACCTGAAGCAGCTCGCGCTGGTGGCGAAGGGCGAGCAGAGCGCGGGCGGCGCGCGACAGGCCCGCGAGCTCGCCTCCGCCATGCGGCGCGACCACACCGCCCACCTGGCCGAGCTGGACAGGATCGCCGGACGCACGTGAGGCGCGGCTCGGTAGGTTGACCGGATGGAGCCAGGCGAACTGCTGGGGCAGGGCCGCAGCGCCGACGTGTACGCGATCGACGAGGTGCGGGTGCTGCGCCGCTACCGGTCGGGCATCGACGCGCGCCGGGAGGCCGCGGTCATGGACTACGTGGCGGGGCACGGTTATCCCGTCCCCCGCGTCCATCCGGGAGAAGGGCCGCCCGGCGACCTGGTGATGGAGCGGCTGGCCGGGCCGACGATGTTACGGGCGATGCTCGACGGCGACCTGGGACTCGAGGCGGCGGGCGACGCTATCGCGCGGCTGCTCCTGCGCCTGCACCGGATCCCGGCCCGGCACTCGGCCGACCCCGATGCCCGGGTGCTCCACCTGGACCTGCACCCGGACAACGTCATGCTCACGGCCCGCGGACCGATCGTGATCGACTGGTCCAACACCGAGGAGGGCAGTCCGGAGGAGGACTGCGCCATGTCAGCGATGATCCTCGCGCAGGTCGCGGCCGACGCACGGGACGAGAGCGCGCCGGCGGCGCGGGTGGTGCTCGGCGCGCTGCTGGCCGGACTCGGCCCCGCGATGGGCTACGGCGACGCCCTCGACCGCGCCAAGGCCCGCCGGAGCGCGAACCCCACGATGACCACCAGGGAGCTGGAACTGCTCGACGCGGCGGCTGCCCTGGTGCGCGAGCTGGGCCTCACGGCCGCCAGGCGCCCCGCGCCGCCGTCTCGGTGACGTAGCTCTCGAACGGCTTCGGCGGCCGGTCGGTCACCTGGCTCACGACCTCGGTGACCGGCTGGTCGCCGAGGGCACGCAGGGCGGTGAACGCCTTGGCCGCACGGATGGCGTCGCCGGAGAAGCCCTGCGCCGCGATGTACTCCTCCTCGCCGCCCAGATAGATGATCTCGCGGCCGACCGCCCAGCCGATGATCTCCGCGGCCTCCCCGAACGACAGGGCGCGCGGCCCCGTGATCTCGTAGGAGTGCCCCGCGTGGCCGTCCCGCGTGAGGGCCGCGGCGGCGACGGCCGCGATGTCGCCGGCGTCGACGAACGCCTGGCGCACGGCGCCCAGCGGCACCATCAGCTCGCCCGCCATGACCGCGGGCCGCAGGAAACCCTCGTCGAAGTTCTGGTCGAACCAGCTCGGCCGCAGGATCGTCCACCCGGCGCCGCTGTCGCGGACCGTGCGCTCCGCGGCCATCAGCCGCTCATCGCCCATGACCTCGATGCCGTCGCTGGACAGCAGCACGATCTGCTCGACCCCCTGATCCACTGCCAGCGACACGAACGCGGGGTCGATCGGGACGCCGTCGGGGGCCATGAGAAAGACCCTGGACACCCCTCTCACCGCGGGCTCCCACGTGCCGGGCCGCGCCCAGTCGAACGTGGTCTCACCGCCTCTGGAGGCTGCACGCACGGCGTGGCCGGCCGCGCGCAGCCGCTCCGCCACGCGCCGCCCGATGGTGCCTGTCGCTCCGAGGACGAGGATCACGAGCCGAGTCATGCCCCGAGTCAAGCAAAGGACACCGACAGAACCTGTCAAAGACGTCCGGCGGCCCGCTCGGTCCAGGCGGCCGTGGTGTCGATGCGCTCGCGCCACATCTTCTCGCCGCCGCCGGGCTCCCAGCGGACGCAGAAGTCGAGCAGATCACGGCAGCGGGCCAGCATCGCCGCGTGGCGCTCCGCCCAGCCGGGCACGGGCTCGCCGTAGGCGGAGAAGAACCGCGGCAGCAGCGGCACGTGCTCGGGGTGGTGCATCCGGACGATCCACTCGCACCAGGCGAGGTCCTCGACCGGCCGACCCGGATGGGCCCACTCCCAGTCGAGGATCGCGGTCGTCTCGAACGTGGCCGGGTGGAACAGCATGTTCTGCGGCCCGTAGTCGCCGTGGACGATGCCGAGCCTGTGGATGCGGGCCAGCATGCGGCCGCACTCGGCGAGCACCTCCGCGGCGCGGCCGTCGTCCAGGAGGTCCTGGCCGTGGGAGCCCTCGACCCAGCGGGTGGTCAGGCTCGTCGAGGTGACCTGGTGGACGCGGGGGACGGGAATGCGGCCGCGCAGGCGGCGCAGATATCTGCTCTCCGTGCTGAGCCTGAACGCCGCCTCGGGCCCCTGGTAGCACTTCACGACCAGGGCGCCGTCGCCGACCGTGCTGTTGGTGTACCCGTGCTTCACAAGGGTCGATTCTGGCGCACCGGGACCCGTGCCGGGTGCACCCGCGCACTATCGCCCGCGCTCGCGATACACGATGTAAGGACGGGGCAGACCGCCCAGCGGGGTGGAAGAAGCGCGCTCCGGGCGGCTGACCGGGAAAGGCGCGGACAGCACCATCCCGGCCACGGTGGGCACCATGTAAAGAGTGTCCGCCCGGGTCGTCGCCGCACGCCCTCACGCCGTCACAGGAAAGCGAGAATCTGTTACACAGAGTGCATGTCCGAACTTCGTGCAGGCCAGGTGCGGAACCTGGTGCTGGCCACGGTGGCCTTCGCGGTGACGTTCTGGGCGTGGAACCTCATCGGTCCGCTGTCCGGAAGCTACAGCAGGCAGCTGCGGTTGTCGCAGACGCAGCTCTCGCTGCTGGTGGCGATCCCCGTGGTGGTCGGCTCGCTGGGGCGGATCCCGGTGGGGATGCTGGCCGACCGGTTCGGAGGCCGGCGCATGTTCGCGGTCGTCTGCTTCGTCTCGATCGTGCCCGTCCTGTTCACCGGCTGGTCCACGTCGTACGGCTGGCTGCTGTTCTGGGGATTCCTGCTGGGCGTCCCCGGCACGTCGTTCGCGATCGGCATCCCCTTCGTCAACGCATGGTACGAACCCGCCCGCCGGGGTTTCGCCACCGGCGTGTTCGGGGCCGGCATGGGCGGCACGGCGCTGTCGGCGTTCTGCACGCCGGTCCTGGTGGAGACGTTCGGGCGGCCTTTCACGCACGTGCTGATGGCGGCGGCGCTCGCGGTGACGGGTCTCGTCATGCTGGGCGCGAGCCGCGACTCGCCGCGCTGGTCGCCCGCGACCGCCCCCGCGTGGCCCCGGATCAGGAAGGCTATGGCGCTCAAGGCGACCTGGCAGTCGGCCTTCCTGTACGCGGTGGCCTTCGGCGGGTTCGTGGCCTTCTCGACGTACCTGCCGACCCTGCTGCAGAACGTGTACCGCTTCGCCCAGACCGGCGCGGGGCTGCGCACGGCCGGGTTCTCGATCGCGGCGGTGCTGGCCCGGCCGCTCGGCGGCACGCTCTCCGACCGGATCGGCCCGGTCAAGGTCCTGCTCATCGCTTTCGGCGGCACCACGGTCATGGCGCTCGTACTGGCGCTGGAGCCGCCGGCCGAGCTGCCCGCGGGGGCGAGCTTCGTGCTCATGGCGCTCTTCCTCGGACTCGGGACGGGCGGCGTGTTCGCGCTCGTCGCGAAGCTGGTCGAGGCGTCCAGGGTGGGGACGGTGACCGGGCTCGTCGGCGCGGCAGGAGGGCTCGGCGGCTATTTCCCGCCGCTCGTCATGGGGGCGGTCTACGCCGCCACCGGGGCGTACACGGTCGGCTTCGCGTTGCTCGCGCTCACGGCGCTGGTGACGCTGGCGTACACGATGCGGGCCTTCAAGGGCCTCCAGGGGCGCTAGCGCAACCGCCGCACCGGCCCCGTCACTCGTCGACCGCGACCACGGACCCGAACCGGGACATGTCCGGTGATCAGATGGTGCCGGCCACCCTGCGCACCGGCCGCCACACCCGCGCTGGAGGCTCGACGCCATCCTCAGGGCGGCGGCGGACCTGCGCATCGCCCACGGGGTGAAAGGCTGAGGTGACGCCGGAGCTTCTGCCGGTTTCGTCGGGTTTGTCCGGCGCCGCCGTCGGGACCCGACCGTCCAGGGGAACGTTCCAGCAGGTCGAAAACCGTTTGCCGGGCCGCCTCGCGCCTTGTCAAGGTTGTCAGGCTATGCGCTCCCTTCCTGAGGCCGATCCTGGCGTGCCCGACATCCGCAGCCCGCTGCGTTATTTGTGGTGGACTGCGCGCAGGCAGTGGCCGTCTCTCCTGCCGGGCATCGGCTTCGCGACCCTGTGGTGGCTGGTGCAGGCCCTGATGCCGGCCGTGCTCGGCAGGGGCATCGACGCCGTCACCGCCAAGGACACCCGGGCGCTGCTGCTCTGGGCGGGTGTCCTGCTGGCGCTCGGGCTGCTGCAGGCCTACACCGGGCTGATGCGCCACCGGATGGCCGTGCACACCTGGCTGTCGGCCGCCTACCGCACCGTGCAGGTGACCGCCAGGCAGGCCGCCAGGCTCGGCGCGACGCTGCCCAAGCGGCTGTCCACCGGCGAGGTCGTCAGCGTCGGCAACTCCGACATCGCCCACATCGGCAACTCCATGGACATCCTGCTGCGCGGCACCGGCTCCATCGTGGCGATCGTCACCGTCACCGTGATCCTCATCTCGACCTCGCTGCCGCTCGGCCTGCTCGTGTTGTTCGGCGTGCCCATCATGGCCCTCGCCGTCTCGCCGCTGCTGCGCCCCCTGCACCGGCGGCAGCTCAGGCACCGCGAGCTGGTCGGCGACCTGTCCACCAGGGCGAGCGACATCGTGGCCGGGCTGCGGGTGCTGCGCGGCATCGGCGGCGAGCACGTGTTCGCCGGCCGTTACCGCGAGGAGTCGCAGCTCGTCCGCCAGGCGGGCGTCGGCGTGGCCAGGGTCGAGTCGGTACTCGAAGGCGCCCAGATCGTGCTGCCCGGCCTGCTCATCGCCATCGTGACCGGCGTCGGCGCCTCGTTCGCCGTCGCCGGCGAGATCCCCACCGGCCAGCTCGTTTCCTTCTATCTCTACGCGGTCTTCCTCATCGGCCCCCTGCGCACCCTCACCGAGGCCGCCGACAAGCTCACCAAGGGCCACGTCGCCGCCGGTCGCGTGATCCGCATCCTGTCGATCGAGCCCGAGGTCGCCGGCGGCGCCGGGAGCAGCCCCGGTGGCGTGCTGCGCGACTCCTACAGCGGCGTCACCCTCCAGCCCTGCTCGCTGACCGCCATCGCCGCGAGCTCGCCCGACGACGCCGCCGCCATCGCCGACCGGCTCGGCCGCTACGCCGACGGCGACGTCACCTTCGGCGCGGCAGACCTGGCCGACCTGCCCATCGCCGAGGTCCGCGAGCGCATCCTCGTCGCCGACAACAGCGCCCGCCTGTTCACCGGGCGCCTGCGCGACGAGCTCGACGTGCGCGGCGGCGCCACCGACGCGCAGCTGCGCGAGGCACTCCACGCGGCCTGCGCCGACGACATCGTCGAGGCTCTGCCTGACGGGCTCGACACGGTCGTGGCCGAGGCCGGTCGTGAGTTCTCCGGCGGGCAGCAGCAGCGGCTGCGCCTGGTCAGGGCGTTGCTGGCCGACCCCGAGGTGCTCATCCTGGTCGAGCCCACCAGCGCCGTCGACGCCCACAGCGAGGCCCGTATCGCCGGCCGGCTGGCCAAGGCCCGCGCCGGCCGCACCACGCTGATCTGCACGACCAGCCCGCTGGTGCTCGACCGCACCGACCACGTCATCTACGTCGAGGACGGCAGGGTGCTGGCCGAGGGCGCACACCGCCAGCTGCTCGACAGCACGCCCGCCTACGCCGCGACCGTGACCCGCGGGGAGGACTGACCCATGGCCCGCGAGATCCTTCCGGTCGCCGACGCCAAACAGGTGCGCGCCTACGCCAGGCGGCTGACCCTGCGCTATCCGCGCGAGCTCACGCTCGCCCTCCTCCTGCACGGTCTGGCCGCCGTGGCCGGGCTGGCCGTGCCGTGGCAGCTCGGCAGGCTGGTGCAGGACGTGCAGTATGGAGCCGAGGTCGACGTCGTCGTCGTGGCCGCCGCCATCGGGGGGTTCCTGCTGCTGCAGGGTGTCCTCGTGCGCTATGCCGTGCTGGCCTCCGCCAGGCTCGGCGAGAAGGTGCTGGCCGAGCTGCGCGAGGAGTTCGTCGACCGGGTGCTCGGGCTGCCGCTGTCCACGGTCGAGCGGGCCGGCGCCGGCGACCTGATCACCAGGACCTCCCGTGACGTCGACGCCCTGTCGCGCACCGTGCGGCACGCCGTGCCCGAGACGCTCATCGCGTCCGTCACCTTCGTGATCACCGTGGGCGCCCTGCTCCTGGTCAGCCCGCTGCTCATGCTGCCCATGCTGATCGCCGGCCCGGTGTTGTGGATCTCCACCCGGTGGTATCTGAAGCGGGCGCGCGACGGCTATCTCCGTGAGAACGCCGCCTACGCCGACCTCACCGAAGGGCTGGCCGAGACCGTCGAAGGCGCCAGGGCGGTGGAGGCGCTCGGGCTGCAGGAGCGGCGCCGGGCCCGCACCGACGACGACATCGCGCGATCGTACGCCGCCGAACGCTACACGCTGCACCTGCGCACCGTGTGGTTCCCTGCCGTCGAGCTGGGCTATGTGCTGCCGGTCGTGGCCACACTGCTGGTCGGCGGCCTCTTCTACACCAACGGCTGGGTGGCGCTCGCCCAGGTGACGACCGCGACGCTCTATGCCCAGCAGCTCATCGACCCGCTCGACAGGTTTCTCATGTGGATCGACGAGCTGCAGGTGGGCGGAGCTTCCATGGCGCGTCTGCTCGGCGTGGCCAACGTGCCCGACGACCGGGTGGCCTCCGCGTCGTCGTCGCCCTCCGGCGAGCTGCTGGAGGCGTCGGACGTGCGTTATGCCTACCGTGAGGGCCGCGACGTGCTGCACGGCGTGTCGCTGACCGTCCAGCCGGGGGAGCGGCTGGCCATGGTCGGGCCGTCGGGCGCCGGGAAGTCCACGCTCGGGCGGTTGCTGGCCGGCATCCACGGACCGCGCGCCGGCGCGGTGGCCGTGGGCGGGGTGCCGCTGGTCGAGCTGCCGCTCGACGACCTGCGCGGCCACGTCGCGCTCGTCACCCAGGAACATCACGTGTTCAAGGGCACGGTGCGCGACAACCTGGTGATCGCCCGCTCCGACGCCGACGACCAGGCCGTGAGGAAGGCGCTCGAAGCGGTGGACGCGCTCGAGTGGGTGCTGGAGCTGCCCGCCGGCCTGGAGACGCACGTGGGATCCGGCGGGCTGGCCGTCTCGCCCGCGCAGGCGCAGCAGCTCGCCCTGGCCCGGCTCGTGCTCGCCGACCCGCACACCCTGGTGCTGGACGAGGCCACCTCCCTCATCGACCCACGCGCCGCCAGGCACCTGGAACGCTCGCTGGCCGCCGTGCTCGACGGGCGGACGGTCATCGCGATCGCCCACCGGCTCTACACGGCGCACGACGCCGACCGGGTGGCCGTCGTGGAGGACGGGCGGATCAGCGAGCTGGGCTCCCACGACGAGCTGGTGGCGGCGGGCGGCTCCTACGCGGCCCTCTGGACCAGCTGGCACGGCACCTCCTCCGCTCGCCAATGACACCGCTTGCCCACGGGGGCGGGACGGCATCTCCGGAGGGATCCCGTCAGCATCGTGCGGACTTGGCGGGGACGGTGCGGTCGGTGAAGTAGCGGTTGATGTGGTCGCGGGCGCACTCGTTGAAGCCATAGAGCGTGTGGCCGGGCCCGTCGTGATGGATGACGGCGCTGCCCGAGACCGGGGACAGTGCCCGCGCCACCGCGTCGGACTCGCCCCACGCTCCTGCCCCGAGCAGGGGCGGCAGGCCCTTGGGGAGAGGGGCGGGCTTGTTGGTCACGGGGACCGGCCAGCCGATGCAGCCCAGCATCGCCGTGGACAGGGTGTTGGCGGTGCCCGCGTTGGGGGCGATCTTGCGCAGGCGGGCTTGGGTGGCGGCCATCTCCTCACGGTCGGCGAAGCGGGGCCAGTCGGTGCACTCCGTGACGCCCGTGGCCTGGTCGGGGTAGCGGGCGCCGCGAGCGGGCACGAAGCCGGACGCGTCGCCCCTGGCGGCCTTGCGGATCGTCTGGGCCAGGTCAGGCCAGGCCGGTTTGCCCTGCCGGGCCCTGCTGATGGCGAAGGACTGCAGGTCGCGGCCGTTGTAGGCGACATTGGCCGTCGTGGTGGGGACGGGGGTGCGCTCGGCTCTGGCGATCAGCGCCCGCCAGCGGCCGGGGACGTCGGAGCAGCCGTTGGCCTTGCACCAGGTGAAGAAGCGCTGCAGGAAGCGCTCGTTGGTCTTGGCCGACTCCTCCAGCTCGCGTTTCCAGCTCGCGGTGCTGTGGTTGATCGTGCCGTCGAGGACCATCGTGCGGATGCGGCCGGGGAAGAGGCGGGCATATGCCTGGCCGTAGATGCCCGCGTAGGAGGCGCCGTAGAAGTTGAGCCGGGCGTCGCCGAGGAACTTCCTGATGGCCTCCATGTCTGCGGCGTGGTCGGCGGAGCTCATGTGGGCGAACAGCTCGGGCTCCTTGAGCCGGCAGGCCTCGGCGTAGCCGCGGTTGGTGTCGGACAGCCGGCCGAAGGCGGCGTCGTCTTCCGGGTCGTCGGGGAGGGGGACGCGGGTCCAGGCGCACTGCAGGCCGGTGCTGAGGCCTTGGAACTGCTCGCCGTAGCCCCGGGTGTCCCACGTGACGATGTCCATACGCTCGCGGAGCTTGGCCCACCAGCCGGGATTGGCCTGGGTCAGGGCGATGCCGGGGCCGCCAGGGCCGCCGTAGGCCACCAGCACCGAGCCCTCCGAGGCGCCGGTGGCCTTGAGCCGCCCCAGCTTCAGGGTGATCGTGCGGCCGTCGGGTTTGCTCCAGTCGGCCGGGACCCGAAGGTCCGCGCAGACCATATCGATCTTGTCTTGGGGGCACGAGCGCCACTCCTGGGCGGTGGCCGCCGCCGCTGGGGCGGACAGGCCCGCGCCCAGCAGCGCCAGGGTCAGGGCGAGGGGTTTCAGCATGGCGTTCACGATCCCGCAGAGGGCGGCGGGATCGCGTCGGACCAGGGTTTGATCTTCGTGGCGTGGGTGTCGGACCTGGGTTTGTCAGACCGTCAGCCCTGCGCCCGCTTTGAGGAGTTCTGTCGGTGCGGCGGGTCGGGCCCGCCCAAGGATCCTGTGCGCGGCGGCCGTCAGGCGAGTGCCTGCTTGAGGAAGTCCAGCTGCAGCAGCAGCAGGTTCTCCGCCACCACCTCCTGAGGCGTCATGTGCGTCACGCCGGACAGCGGGAGCACGCTGTGCCGGCGCCCCGCCGCGAGCAGCGCCGAGGACAGGCGCAGCGTGTGCGCGGCCACCACGTTGTCGTCGGCCAGGCCGTGGACCAGCAGCAGCGGGCGTTCGAGTTTGCTCGCATCGGCGAACAACGACGACTTCTCGTACACCTCGGGCTGCTCGTCGGGGTGGCCCAGGTAGCGCTCGGTGTAGCACGTGTCGTACAGCCGCCAGTCGGTCACCGGCGCTCCGGCGACCGCCGCGTGGAACACGTCGGGACGGCGCAGCACCGCGAGCGCGGCCAGGTATCCGCCGAACGACCAGCCGCGGATGGCCACCTTCGTCAGGTCGAGGTCGTCGGGGTACTGCTCGGCCACCCCCTGCAGGGCGTCGACCTGGTCCTCCAGCGCCGGGGTCGCCAGGTCGTTGAGCACGGCCCGCTCGAAGGCCGTGCCGCGGCCGGGGGTGCCGCGCCCGTCGGCCACGACCACGGCGAAGCCCTGCTCGGCGAACCACTGGCTCTCCAGGAAGATGCTCCGCTGGTTGAGCACCCGCTGGGCGTGCGGGCCGCCGTACGGATTCATCAGGACCGGCAGCCGGCCCGAGCCCTGCTCGTGCCACGACGGCAGCACCACGGCGGTGGCCAGGTCGCGGCGGCCGGAACGGCCGAGCGAGACCCGCATGTCGAGGCCGGGGCGCTCGGCGAACGACGGGATCGGCACGGCCGTGCCGTCGCGCTTCACGACCGTGGCCGACACGCCCTCGGTGTCGAGGCTCTGCTCGGTGAGCACGCCGACCCCGCCCGACATGCGCCCGGAGAACACCCCGGAACGGGTCGAGACGGGCAGCAGCGAGTGGCCGTCCCACGTCCACAGCTGGATCTCTGTCGGGTCGCCGCTCGCGCTGAACAGCACGCTGTCGTGGTCGACGCCGAGCACGGCCCGCACCTGCAACGTCGGCGGGGTGACCGGGTGGTCGCCGACGTACAGGCGGTGGCCGCCGTCGGCGGAGGCCACCCAGACCAGCGACCCGTCGTCGAGGTGGGCGGGCACTCCCGTCACGATGTCGACCCAGGCGGGATCGGTGTCCTCGCGGACGAGCGTGGTCGCGCCGGTCGCCGGATCGACCGAGAGCAGCCGCATCGTCTTCTGGTCGCGGGTCATCGTCACGATCGACAGCGCGTGGGAGTCCCAGGACGCCGTGGTGAGGTATTCCTCGCTGTACGGCACCGCGACCCGCGACCCGTCGAGCCCCAGCACGAACAGCTCGGTGACCGCGTTGGGCGTGCCGGCCGCCGGATAGCGCTGGACCGTGGCAGGACGGTCGGGGTTGGCCGGGTCGGCGATGTGCCAGACGTTGACCGGAGCCTCGTCGGCCCGCTCGACCAGCAGCGCGTCACTCGACGGCGCCCACCAGTAGCCGCGCATGCGGTCCATCTCCTCCGCGGCGATGAACTCGGCCAGCCCGTACGTCACCGTCTGCGACTCCGGCGTGGCCAGCGCGCGGTCGGCGCCGGAGAGCACGTCCTGGACGCGCAGGGCGCCGCCGCTGACGTAGGCGACGTGCCGCCCGTCGGGGGAGAGCCGGGGGTCGATGACCGCGCCAGGCGTGTCGAGCCGGTACGCCTGTCCGCCGGCCAGGTCGGCCACGTACAGGCCGCCGGACAGGGCGAAGCATGCCCTGGTCACCGCGGCGTCGGTGGCGTAGGCGACGACGCCGCCCGCGGACTCCCTGCTGCGCTCGCGCCTGGCCCGCTCTTCCCGCGGCAGGTCCTCCTCGTCGGCGTCGAGCGCGCGCGGGTCGACGACCAGGCGCTCGACGTGCGTCTCGGTGTCGAGCTCCCACAGGCAGGTCACCGGGTCGTCGCCCGACTTCGACCGCAGGAAGACCACCCGGCCGCCGTCAGGGGAGATCGTGAAACCCCTGGGCACTCCGAGGGTGAACCGGCGGGTCCTGGCCGACAGTCGCGGGAAGCTCTCACTCATGGGGCCAATCCTGCCAGGAACGCACCATTGTTACGCTCGGGGCTATGACTGATCGACGGCTCCTGCTCGTGCACGCCCATCCGGACGACGAGTCGATCGGCACCGGGGCGACCATGGCGCGATACGTCGCCGAGGGCGCCCACGTCACGCTGGTGACCTGCACGCTCGGCGAGGAAGGGGAGATCATCCCCGCCGACCTCGCTCACCTGGCCGCCGACAGGGATGACGCGCTGGGGCCGTACCGGATCGGCGAGCTCGCCGCCGCCTGCAAGGCGCTGGGCGTCGAGGATCACCGTTTTCTCGGCGGACCCGGGCGCTGGCGCGACTCGGGGATGATGGGCGTGGCCTCCAACGACCACCCGAAGGCGTTCTGGCAGGCGGACCTCGACGAGGCGGCGGGCGAGCTGGTCAAGGTCATCCGCGAGGTGCGTCCCCAGGTGCTCGTCACGTACGACGAGAACGGCTTCTACGGCCATCCCGACCACATCCAGGCGCACCGTGTCTCGCGCAGGGCGTTCGAGCTGGCCGCGGATCCCGGCTTCGGCTCGGGCGAGCCGTGGTGGATCGCGAAGCTCTACCACACCGCCGTCGCCAGGTCCGCGCTGCGCCGAACCTCGGAGGCGCTGCGGGAGGCCGCGGTCGGGTTCCTCGTCGAGGACGTCGAGGACATGGCCTACGGCTGCGCGGACCAGGACATCACCACCGAGATCGACGCGCGCCCCTGGATCGGCAACAAGATCGAGGCCATGCGGGCTCACGGCACGCAGATCACCGTGGCGCAGCCGTGGTTCACGCTGTCCAACAACATCGGCCAGGAGATCGCGGGGGTCGAGCACTACACGTTGGCGATCGGGTCGCCGGGCCTGCCGGTGCCGGGGCCGCCCGTGGAGGCCGGAGGGCTCGGCGAGCCGTACAACCGCGAGAACGATCTGTTCGCCGGTATCCACTAATCTCGATCGCTATGGAACATGACAGCCAGGTCGAGTCGGCGCTGGGCGGGGCGGCGTACGGCATGCTGTTCGTGCTCGGGATCGTGATGGCGGTCGTCGGCGGCTTCACCCACCCGGTGTGGCAGATGGACGGGGTCCCGGTGGCCGCGGTGGTCTGGGTGCTGGCGTTGTTCGGGGTGGGCCTGGGGGCGGGCCGGCTGATGCGCGCCCGGCTGGGCGCGGTCGCGACGGCGATCGGGTGGCTGCTGGTGACGATGCCGTTCACGCTGGAGCTGGGGGCGGGTGACCTGGTGATCGCGCAGGGGGCTCCCGGCTACATCTACCTCTACGGAGGTTTGCTGGCCCTTGTCGGGGCCTATCTGCTTTCGCCCTCGTCAAGTCGGGGTTCGTGGCTGTTGAGAGGGTATTCTCCGACTAATCCGATGTAGGGGCATAAAGTAATCTTTGTGCATTTCACTGAGCGGCACGTGGACCCCGCAACGCATCGCAAGGTCGTCGGCCGCTTCGCCACCGGAGTCGCGATCGTCACGACGTGGCGCGACGGCGTCGATCTGGCGATGACGATCAACTCCTTCACCTCCGTCTCCCTCGAACCCCTGCTCGTGCTCTTCTGCGCCGAGAAGGTGGCCAGGTTCCATGACGCGGTGCTGGAGACCGGGACGTGGGGGGTGTCGGTGTTGCCGGCCTCGATGGAGGACGTCTCACGCTTCTTCGCCCATCGCGGGCGGCCGCTGAACGGGCAACTCGCGCGGTGGGCGCATCACCGGGGTGAGACGGGTGCGGCGCTGTTCGACGGGGCGATCGCCACCGTGGAGTGCGTCACCACGGCGGTGCACGACGCCGGCGACCACTCGATCGTGGTGGGTGAGGTGCGGGCGCTCAGCACGCCCTCGGAGGAGGCGCCGCTGCTCTACCACGAGGGCCGCTACAGGAAGCTCTGACCTGCCGTATGCGCGCGGGCGCCCGCACGTCATGGAGCAGGGTCGCATGAGTCGGGCCAGGCACGAGGCCTGGCCCGATCACGGGTCGCGTTCCCGCGTTACTGGGCGGGGACGCTTTCCGACGGCGACGGAGCGCCCGTGTCCGTGGGGACGCCGGTGTCCGTCGGTGTCACGGTCTGTGTCGGAGGCGCCCCAGTGGGCTGCGCAGTGGGCGGCGCAGTGGGCGGCGCGTCCGACGGGGCCTCGGTGGGAGGCCCTGTGGGAGGCCCTGTGGGAGGCCCTGTGGGAGGTACGTCGGTCGGCGGCAGCGAGGCGGGCGGGCAGGTGGGGATCTCCTCCGTGGGGCTCGCCGAAGGCGACACGCCGTCCGTCGGCGGCGCGGTGTCGGCCGGCGGCTCGGTGCTCGGAGGCGGCGCGGTGTCCGTCGGCGGCTCGGTGCTCGGAGGGGTGTCGGTGGCGGTTTCCGTGGGCGTCGGGGGCGGCGGGGTCTCGGTCGGCGCCTCAGTGGGCGGCGGCGTGTCCGTGGGGGCGTCGGTCGGTGGCGGTGTGTCGGTCGGCGTGTCGGTCGGTGGGGGCGTCTCCGTCGGGGGGTCGCCGGGCCGGCACGTGAACGTGACCGTAGGGCCGGGCTCGGTGATGGTCACCGTGACCCTCTCCGTCACGGTCGGCAGGGGGATGGGCGTCACTTCGACGCGCGCCTTGCCACGCTTCTTGTACGTGCCCCGGCCCAGCCTCTTCGTGGACTCGGCCGCCCCGTCGATGACGGGGATGTCGGCGGTCGCGGTCTTGCACGACCTCCTCTTGCACACCCTCTGCTTGACGGTGAGGAGCGCGGGCCCTTCGTGGGTGAGGGAGACGTCCAGATAGGAGACGCCTCTCTTCTTGACCACCTTGGTCTTGGCGGTGTACTCCCCGGTCGTGGGACTTTCCGATGGAACTGGAGTCTCGGTCGGGCCGTCGGTTAACGCGACCCTCGCGGCTAGTGGGCTGCCAGAGGATAGGGGTTCGGTCGCTGACGTCTGGGAAATCGCGGCTCCGCCGGCTCCTGCCAGTGCGACGGTGCCGAGCAGCGCGCCCAGGATGGAGAGTTTCATAATCCTGCTCTTGTGGGAGATTTCAGGACCCTGGCCATTATTCCGAGTTGTCAAGATCGGTCAAGACTGAGACGCATGGACAAGCGCTTCCGGTTCCGGCGTGTGGCGAACTCTTTGAACCTCGCCACCCCGCTCGGCCTGCTCATCGCCCGCATCGGCGGCGCCACCCGGCAACCCGGCCCCAACGGGCTGATCCTGGCCTTCGGCTACCGCTACCGTTTCCCTGCCGCGAGCGCGTTCACCATCGGAAACGTGGTCCTGACCAGGAGCAACTCGCTGAACCACCGGCTCGTCCTGCACGAGGACCGGCACGCAACCCAGTGGGCGTGGTGCGCGGGGCTGCCCATGCTGCCGCTCTATCTGGTCGCCATGCTCGTCTCGGCGATCGTCTGCGGGGACCGCGCGTCCTACAACGTCTTCGAGCGCCTCGCCGATCTGGAGGACGGCGGCTACCCGCGCGCTCCCCTCCGGTGGCGAACGCGCAGGAGCGGCGATTGACAGCCGCTGTAAAACAACGCCCTCAGGGGTTGAGCCTGAGCGTGTGCACGGCCGCCTTCCTGACCGACTCCGGCGTGGACAACATCGGCAGCAGCTCTCCTCGCGCCCAGACCTCCGCCTGGTCCCCGTAGTTGTCGTGGAAGGCGTGCCCGGAGGCGCCCGTCAGGTTGATCCACCGGGATCTGTCCAGGTCGGACAGATCGACGATCATGCGCATCGACGGGACGGCGGTGATCTCGTACCCTCTCTGCACGTTCCACCCCGTGGCGTTGACCGCGTCCTTGCCGCCGGCCACGGACAGCGGGCCGCGGTTGAACAGCGCCTCGACCGGCGCGATGCCCGAGGTCCCCAGCGAGCCGTTGACCAGCTCCAGCCGGTGCAGGTCGCCCCAGCGCCACGACGTGACGTCGTCGCCGAGCCGGTCGGCCAGCTCCTGGTGAGCCGAGGCCATCGCCTGGCGCAGGATGTCGTCGCGGGTCTCCTTGCGGTTCTTCGTGGTGACGTCGTCCCAGAAGGGGTCGCCGGGGGCGGCGAGCAGCAGCCTGACGACCTCGTACCATCGGTCGCCGCCGGCCGGCCTGGCCTGCTCGGGCAGGTCGTCGTTGAAGGTCAGCACGAGCACCTGGCGCCACACGGCGTTGAAGTACGCGGCCGCCGCGGAGTCGAGGTCCTCCCGCCTGTCCCACGTCTTCAGCAACTGCCTGGCCTGGCCGCTGGGCCCTGCCAGGTCGACCCGCATCAGCGCCGGGATCAGCGTCTCCGCGAAGCCGTTGTAGGTGTCCTGCTGGATGCGCGCCATGGCCGCCGCGTCGATCGGGCCCTTCTCGAGCGCCTCCTCGATGAGGTCGCGAATGCGTTCGGAGCGGTAGCCGTACGACCAGTCCTTGGTCAGCAGGGGGCGGTAGCGCGCGGGGTCGATGACGGCGTTGTTCGCCGTGACGATGAACCCGTCGGCCGGGTCCTCCACGGACGGCAGCCGGTCGAACGGGATCGGCTCCGGCTTCCAGTCGTACTCGCCCGTCCATCCGGGGACCGGCCAGGTGCCGTCGCCGTTCTCGCGTACGGGGATGCGTCCGGGGGCCTGGTAGCCGATCTTGCCTGATGTGTCGGCATAAATCAGGTTCTGGGCGGGCACGTCGAACAGCGCTGCCGCCGCCTTGAACTGCTCCCAGTCGCTCGCCCTGTTGAGCTCGAAAATGGCGTCGACCGTCCTCCCCGGCGTCAGCGCCGTCCACTGCAGGGCCACCGCGTTGGCCTCGCCGCTGGGCCGGGCGGTGTCGATCACCTCGTTGATCAGCGGCCCGTGCCGGGTGCTTCTCACCGTGATCGTGACCGGGTCGCCGCCGGCCACCTTGATCTGCTCCTGCCTGGTCGCCAGCTTCAGCCGCTCGCCCTGGTAGAGGTACGTGTCGCCCTCCACCTGCTCGAGGAAGAGGTCGGCCACGTCGGGCCCGAGGTTGGTGAAGCCCCACGAGATCTTGTCGGTGTGCCCGATGATCACTCCGGGCACACCGGAGAAGGTGAACCCGGTCACGTCGTACGGGCACTCCTCCGTGAGCTTCCTGCAGTGCAGCCCCGCCTGGTACCAGACGGAGGGCATCTGCGGGGCCAGGTGCGGGTCATTGGCCAGCAGCGGCTTGCCGGTGGCCGTGTTCGCGCCGGAGACCACCCACGAGTTCGACCCGATGCCCTCGCGGTCCTCGGTGCTCATGGTGTCCGGCACGGCGTCAAGGGCCGCGGCCGCCTGGGTGAGCAGCCGGCCGGCCCGCCGCCGTGGCTCCGCCTCCTGGTCGAAGTGGCCCCGGGCGAGCGTGCCCTGGGTGACGATCGGGGAGTGGCGGTCGTACGGATAGCCGGGGTAGAGCTGGTCGACCCGCTCCTTGGGCAGCTTGGTGAGCGCGAGCGCGCGGTCGATCTCGCTCTCCACGTTGGAGCGCAGGTCCCACGCCATGGCCTTGAGCCAGGCCACGGAGTCGGCCGCGGTCCACTTCTCCGGCTGGTAGGCGCCGTTCTGGAGCTTCAGCACGGAGTATTCGAGGCTGCGGTCGGAGGCGTTGGGGTTGGCGGCGAGCCAGGTGTTGACGCCCTTGGCGTACGCGTTGAGGTTGTCGCGCGTCTCCGGGGCCAGCCCGCCGAGCTCCTGTTCGGCGACGCGGCGCCAGCCCATGGTCCTGAGCGCCTTGTCGGTCTTGAGCGTTGAGGCTCCGAAGAGCTCCGAGAGGCGGCCGGCGGTCATGTGGCGCCGGAAGTCCATCTCGAAGAAGCGGTCCTGGGCGTGGACGAACCCCTGGGCCATGAACAGGTCCGCAGCAGTGCCAGCGTAGATGTGCGGAATCCCTGATTTATCGCGATAAATCTCCACTTTTCCGGATAAACCCGGCAACCGTAGCGATCCATCCACCTGAGGGAACGACGTCCGCACCGTGACGACAAGCACTCCCGCAAGCACCAGCGCCAGCGCGAGCAGAACGGTCAACACCCGAGCGAACCACCGCAACGGCCACGGCATCCACGCATAGGGCCTCACCGACTACCTCCATCATGCCGAAACTGGCATCAAGTCTGACAGCCGAAGATCACTCCTTGGAACGTCGCAACGGGCGCGCGGAGCGCCGGCCACAGGATCAGGACCCGAAGATCAGGCCCAGGTCTGCCCCTCCGGGGTGTCGGCCACGCGGACCCCCATCTCGGCGAGTTCGTCCCTGAGCCGGTCGGACGCCCCCCAGTCTCTCGCCTCGCGGGCCCGGGCGCGGGCCTCCAGCAACTCCCCGGCCCCTGGCGGCAGCACCCGCGTCTTGCCGATCTCGCTCGGCAGGTCCAGCGCCAGCACCTGGTCCAGGTGCAGGAACGCCTCGAGCTTCGCCCCAGGCGCCACCGACTCGTCCCGCTCCAGCTCCCGCAGGGCGCGCAGCGCCGACGGCGTGTCGAGGTCGTCCTCGATGGCCGCCTCCACCCGCGCCACGTGGTCGCGGGGCATGGGCGCGCTGACCGACTCCGACCACTCGGCCACCCGCGAGCGCCACCTGCGCAGCGTGCGGTCGGCGGCCCGCAACGTCTCCCAGGTCAGGTTGAGCTGCTGGCGGTAGCGGTGCTCCATGAAGGCCAGGCGCAGCGCCAGCGGGTCGAGGCCGGCGTCGGCCACGTCGGAGAGCAGCACCACGTTGCCGGTGGACTTGGCCATCTTGCGCCCGTCGAACAGCAGGTGCTCACCGTGCACCCAGTGGCGCACGACCTCGTGCCCGGCGGCCGCGTCGGACTGTGCCCGCTCGTCCTCGTGGTGCGGGAACCTCAGGTCGATGCCGCCGGTGTGGATCTCGAAGCGCGACCCGAGATAGCGCAGCGACATGGCCGAGCACTCCACGTGCCAGCCGGGGAAACCGCGCCCCCACGGCGCGTCCCAGCTCAGCTCGCCTGTGGCGGGTTTCCACAGGGCCCAGTCGGCGTGGAAACGTTTGCGGGGGTCGACGGCGTCGATGCGGTGGGCGGGCTTGAGCGCGTCCAGCCGGTTACCGGAAATTTCGCCGTACGAGGGAAAGGTTTGTACGTCGAAGAAGACCGACCCGTCCGGCACCGCGTACGCGTGCCCCTTCTCGATCAGCTTGGCGATCAGCTCGATCATCAGGTCGATGTGCTCGCTCGCGCGCGGCATGTGCTCGGGAGGCCGCAGGCCGAGCGCGCTGGTGTCACGTCTGAAGGCGTCCTCGTAGAAGCGGGCGAGCTCGCTCACCGGGCGGCCCTCGGCCCGCGCCTGCGCGAGGACCTTGTCCTCGCCCTGGTCGGCGTCGTCGGCGAGGTGGCCGACGTCGGTGATGTTCTGGCAGGCCAGCACGCGCACCCGCCGCAGCTCCAGAACCCGTCTGAGCAGGTCGGACAGCAGGTAGGTGCGCAGGTTGCCCACATGCGCGTGGCGGTAGACCGTCGGCCCGCACGTGTACATCCGCACCGCCCGCCCGGCGGCGATCTCCTCGACCTGCCGGGTGCGCGTGTCGTAGATCCGCACCATCTGCCGAGCTTAGCCCGAGGTCATCCGCCCAGGAAACCGAGGATGTCCCTGTCGCCGCGCTCGCGCAGCCTGTCCAGGATCTCGTCGCGCGTGGCGAGGTCGGACGCCCCGATCCTGGCCCCGATCAGCCGCAACCCCTCGATCTCCGAGTTGACCGGTGCGGTGATCCCGATGAGGTAGAGGGCCCGGTTGAGCGGCGGCATGCCGGGCGGCGCGGCGGGCATGTGGCGCGTCAGCAACTCGCCGCCGTCCGACACGGTCAGGAACACGTGGTCGCCGTCGCTCGCCTTGAAGTCGGCCAGCACGTTGCGGATCGACCCCATGGTGGGCTGGTTGTGCCAGCTGATCACCACGTCACCTGACGGCGTGGAGGCGGTCAGCGACCCGCCTGGCGCCATCCCCAGGTACGCCGCGAACCCGGTCGGCAGCGGCGTGCCGGAGCCGCGCAGGTGCTCGGCGTTGATGTCCACCCGGTGCCACCAGCGCCCGTCGCGTGAGCGGAAGCTGCGCCGCGTCTCCGCCACGCCCTTGCGCGGATGGTACGGCTCCGCCTCCCCGCTCGGCGAGGTGCCCGCCACCCGGATCCAGCCCCGCTGCGTCCGCTCGAACCCGGGGCCGCCGGAGTAGGCCCGCACCGAGCTCTCGCTCACGTCGTAGCGGGAGGTCAGGTTGGTCACGATCGTGCTCACCGACGCCTCGCCGCCGGCCCGCTCGATCTCCCGGGCGATCATCTCCCTGATCCCCAGGTATTCGTCGCCGCCCCAGCGGGTCAGGCCGTACTTGTTGCGGTCGATCCGGCGGAAGCGGTCGTCGGCGGTGAGCTGGTTGCGGATTCCGACCAGGCTGTAGTCCTCGCCGATGCGCTCCTGGATCTCCTCGGGCGACAGCGGCGTGCCGGCCACCGCCAGCACCGCCTCCGCCTTCTCGTTGACGCTGCGCGGCCACGGCACCACGTGCGTGCCCAGCACGCGCAGGTGCGGCACGCTCAGGATCCACCGCTCCGCGACGTCCTCCCGCACGCCGAGCTGGGCGACCATGGTCACGGCCTCGGCGAGGGGGTGGGGCCCGTCGGCGAACAGCTGGCGGGTCTTCTCCCTCAGGTCGTCCGCCCCGCCCGCCACGAGCCAGCCGTCGGACTGCTCGTAGCCGGTCAGCAGCGTGCGTACGAACCGCCACGCCGGGATGCCCAGGCTGCGCAGCTCGGCGGCGTGCCACGGGACCGCGGCCTGCAGGTCGTCGGCGGGCACGGCCGAGCCCAGCCGGCCGCGCAGCCACGACACGTGCGCGGCCACCGCGGCGGCCTCCGGCTTGGCCAGCCAGGCCTCCACGTGCTCGCGCAGGTCGCGCTCGATCTGCCTGATCCGCTCGCGCGTCACCGAGAACCGCTGCGCCAGCTCGTCGAGCGTGGCCCGCTGCGTCGCGTACAGCCGGTCGCGGGCGATGGCCCGCTGCCGGTCGTCCAGCGCTCCGAACAGGTCGTCGATCAGCTCGGGCAGCGGTTTGTCCGCCCTGGACGGCGCGGGCACGGCCTCGGGGAGGGGTTCGAGCAGCCGCTCGAACACGCCGGTGAACAGTTTCTGCACCACGTCCTTGCCCAGCGTCTCCGGCGTCCGCTCGGCCTCGGCGGGGTCGGAGAAGCGCAGCAGCGGCAGGATGTCGCCGAGCATCAGATGACCCCAGCAGGCCATGGCCAGGCCGGCCAGGTGGCCCGCCACGGTCTGCGTGCCGGCGATGGCGCAGGCACGGTCGAGAGGAATCGCCTGCCACCAGGCCTCGGGCAGCTGCGGCTCCTCCACGATCGGCGCAATCTGACCAGGGGAGGTCCAGCGCAGTGGTGGCGCGAGGTCGCTCAGGCTGAGGTTCATTGAGGTCCAACCGGCAATGGGACGTTATATCCGCAGTTCAGACTATGTGATCAGAGGGACAAAAAGGGGCTCCCTCGTCCGGAATGGGAGATATAGAGCATCGAGCGGGCACGGGTGCAGGCGACGAACAGTATGCTCCGTTCGCGCTGCAGCGCACGAGCCCTGGAGTGCGGATCCTCCGGCGGTTCCTCCGGCGGCGGCTCGGGCACCACGCCCTCCGCCACTCCGACCAGCGCCACCCGCTCGAACTCGAGCCCCTTCAGGTGAGGGAAGGCCCACGCGCGCACGTCCAGGCCCGACAGCGCCCGCCGTGCGGCACGCACATGCCGGACGTCACGGGCGCCGACCGCGATCTCCTCGGCGGGCACGCCGTCCGCCAGCCACGACTCGACCACGGTCCGCAGCCCCTCCAGCTCCTCCTCCTGGGTGGCGTACGCCCTGACCACCGGCCGGGCGCCGTCGCGAGCCGAGCGCAGGCCGTACATGTCGGTGGCGCCCTTGACCAGGCCGGGCGCGAGGCCGCCGCCGCGCAGCCTGACCACGAACGACAGCAGCTCCTGCGGCAGGCGGCAGGAGAGCTTGAGCGTGTGCTGGACGGCGGGAATGCCGACCGCGCCCAGCGCCACCCGCGCGTCGGTGACCCGCTGGTGCGGATCGCCGACCACGAACAGGTCGTCGCGCGCGTGCGGCGCCGCCGCCCGCAGCAGCCGCCACTGGGCCGGGCTGACGTCCTGCGCCTCGTCCACCACGATGTGACGGTACGGCTTGTGCCCCGGATCGACGTCGTCGAGCAGGTCGCCCGTCGCGCGCGACAGCAGCCTGAGCGCCTCGTCGGTCAGCTCGGCCAGCGAGCGCGCCCCCTGCCCGACCAGCGCCGGTCGCCGGCCCTCCGCGTCGGTCACGATCCGCATGGCCAGGCGATCGGCGTTGTCCACCTCGACCCGCTTACGCACCACCTCATCATCGATCAGAAGGTCGAGTTTCGCAGACAGTTCTTCGGCAAGCCCTTGGGAAAACGTCACGAGCAACACCGGTCCCGCGCCGTGCGCGGCCAGATGAGCGGCCCTGTGCAGGGCGACGACGGTCTTGCCCGTGCCCGCTCCGCCCACCACCAGCACCGGGTGCTCGTAGCGCGCGGCCCTGGCCAGCCGGTGCTGCGGCGGATGCAGGAACGTGCACCAGTCAGGCGCGCGCAACACCCGGTCGAGCTCCACCTTGCCGGCCACGAACACCGCCCGGTCCGGGCTGCGCAGCAGCGCCGCGTACAGATCGTCGGGGTCGACCGGCCCCGGCTCCTCGGACGAGGCACGCCAGGCGTCCAGCTCCCGCCACGCCTGCGCCAGCGTGCCGCCACGGGCGAGCACCGCGAGCGGGGCGTGCTGGGTGGGCGGCAGCAGGGGTTCCAGCGCCGCCACGTCGGCCTCGGTCGTGACCAGCCTGAACAGCGGCAGCGCGTGAAAGTCCAGGCCGAGCGCGAGCAGATCGCCGTCGCAGATCGGGGCGAACAGCCCAGGCTTGCGCACCGACCTGCGTAACGCGGGCTCCACCCGTTCGAGCGCCTCGGCGTCCCACTCCTCGATCACGCCGAGCACCGGGTTGACGCCGAACCTGTGACGCTGCGCGTACGACCAGGCCTCCGGGTCGGGCAGCACCGTACGCAGCCAGAACACGTCCCGCTGCCGCACCACCACCCCGCGATGCCCCTCGGCCAGGCGCAGCGTCGCGACCCTCGCGTCCCTGGCGCCCCGCACCCGCTGCGGATGCGGGGCGCCGGCCACGTTCAGCAGGAACCGGCGCAGCGCGACCACGGCATCCCTGCGCACCGGCGGCGCCAGTGCGCTGAGCTCCCTGGGAAACCCAGGGCCGATCGCGAGCCGCGGCACCGGCTCAGTCCAGGAGAGCGAGCAGGTCGCGGTCCCCGCGCTCGCGGAGCCTGGTGAGCAGGTCGGGCAGGCTGACCGGGCCCGTCATCCCGATCCTGGTGGCGATGACCCGGGCCGCCTGGTCCCTGGTGCCTCCCGGGGCGGTGTACCCGACCAGGCGCAGCGCCTTGGTGATCTTCTCCGCGCCCTGGGCGGCGACCGGCAGGTGCCTGGCCCTGAGCACGCCCTCGTCCGACAAGGTCAGGAACAGGTGCCCGCCCTCGCGCGCGCCCACGTCGACCAGGAGGCGCTCGATCGACTCGAGCACCGGCTTGCCGTGCCACGTCATCGTCAGCTCGCCCGCGGCGCTCCTGACCGTCCTGCTCTCACCCGGCGACAGGCCCAGGTACGACGCGAACCCCGTCGGCAGCGCGCACTCGCCGCCCGCGAGCTGCTCGGCGGTCACGTCGATGCGCAACCACCAGCGCCCGTCAGGCTGCCGGAAACAGCGCCGGGTCTGGGAGACGTCCTTCAACGGCTGGTACGGCTGGCCGCCCTCGTCGGCGGAGCCGCCGTTCGACTCGCCCGCAGGCGCGACCGGCGCGAACGCCTGGAACTGCGGCGGGCCGGCCGGCGGGGGAGCCGCCTGAACCGGGCCGAACGCCGACTGCGCCTGCGCCTGCGGTGCCTGGGCGGCCTGGGCGGCCTGAGGCTGGGGCAGGGGCTGGGGCTGGGGCTGGGGTGCGAGGGTCGCCAGGACGAACTGCCAGGCGGGCACCTCCAGCGCGCGGATCTCCACCTGGTGCCAGTCGGCCGCGCCGATGAGCTGCTCCTTGGGGGCGGCCGGGCCCAGCGTCCGCACCAGGTCGTCCAGGTGGGCGCGGTACGGCGCCGCCTCCTCGCTGGCCAGCCACTGGTCGAGGCGGGCGCGCAGCTCGTCCTCGGTGGCGGCGATCTCCGCCGGCGGGACGGCGAAGAGCTTGGCCAGCTGGTCCACCGCCGAGGGCTCGTCGGTGAAGATCCGGTTCTGCGCCACCGCCCAGCTCTTGTCGTCCAGCCCGGCGAACGCGGCCTCGATGAGCGCCGGCAACGGCTGCTCGCGCCCGGCCGCCTCCGCCACCGGTTCGGGCTCCACGGTGCCCGGTCCGGACACCGCCCCATCGCCCTGGGACTCATGCGCCGGCGCCGCATCGGCCCGAGGCCCGGGCTCCGGCGCCGCGTCGGACTGGGGTCCGGACTCCATCGCCACGGCCTGAGGTTCGGATTCCGGCGCTGCCACGACCTGGGGCTCGGATTCCGGCGCGGCGTTGCGCTGGTGCGCGGGCTCCTGCCCGGCCGCGCTCACCGGCTCCGCAGCCTCGGGGGAGGACTCCAGCACGTCCTGACCGGGCGCGAGGGCGTCGCCCGCGCTTTCCGCCCGCCCGCCGAACGGCTGCCACGACTGCCCCGCCTCCGCGGCGGGCGCAGCCTCTACGGAGGAATACCCCTCCGACGGCTGCGCGTCGGGTCGCGCCTGCTCGGCCTCCGCCTGCTCGGCTGGTGCCTGCGGGAAGTCCGCCGGGCGAGCCTGCTCACTCTGGAACTGTTCTGGCTGCTCGAACGGAGGGTTCTCGGACCGGAGCTCGGCCGGCTGGTCAGCGCCCTTCTCCTGGCCCTTCTCAGCACCCTTCTCCGGGCTCTCCACACCGTGCGCGGGGCCGCCCGCCTCGGCCTCGGCCTCCACGACCGGCCCCGGGCTCACGGCCTCAGCCGCGGATTCCGCAGCCTCAGGCTCCGCTACCCGTTCCGGGCTCACGGCCTCAGCCGCGGACTCCACCACCTGCGCAACACTCGCGGCATTGGCGCCGGCTTCCGCGACCTGCTCGGCACTCGCGGCCTCAGCGTCGCGGTCGGCCTCAGCGTCGCGGTCGGTCACTGGCGCGGCTTCGCCCGGTTCGGCGGCGAACCGTGCCGGCGCCTCGGCGGCACGCTCACCGGCCGCCTGAGGCGTCTCGTGCTCGGCGGCCCGCCCGCGGAGCTGACCCGCCTCGACGGCATCCTGACCCTCGCCCCGCTGGTCGGCCGCGGCGGAGTGCTCAGCGCCCGGCCGGACGGCGGCGACGGAGTGCTCGGCGCCCTCCGCCGGGTGCTCGGCTGCACGCGCCTGAGAGGCGCGCCCTCTCCGCGAGGTCTCGCGGGGCGGCTCCCCGGCCGCCCGCGCGGGCTCCCGGCCGGCGGCGACGGGCTCGGAGCCGTGCGCCGTTGCGGCCGGTGCGGGGGCCACGATCGGGCCGGCCGAGGCCGCGGCCTCGGCCGCCGGCACCGGGTGCTCAGGACGCGGGCGCGCGAGGCGGACCAGGACCGCGGAGAACAGCGTGTTCAGCACCGGCCGCGCCTGGATGAAAGGCTGGTCGACCAGCTCCCGGCTGGTCAGCGCCAGCAGTCCCGCCCACGAGCCGGCCCGGTCGAGCGCGATGGCGACGGCGGGCTCGTCGGCCTCGTCGGGGTCCAGGACATGCAGTGCCGGCAGGACGTCGCCCACCGTCGCCGCGGGCCAGTGCTCCAGGGCGATCTCCGTGAGCAGCTCGCCCAGCGACTCCGGGCCGATGGCCGCGAGCACGTGTGGCATGGGCAGGGTGCGCCACCACGCGTCCGGCAGGTCCGGTTGCCCGGTGAGTAGCGTGATCGTCGACGCGTCGCTCCACCTCAACGGTGGTACGAGGTCGCTCAGGCAGAAATTCATCCCGTTCCGTTCACCAGCCCCTCACGCCGCCGCAGCGGTGCAGCCATAGTCTCGCCGCCCACGGAACAGACCATAGTCCGGCAAAACAGCCCTACGCATCATGCACTACGCATCAGCGCCGAACAGCGGCAAAGCGTAGGCGCACGTAGTCGGCCATCCAGCCGCTCTCCCTGCGCAGCGCAGGGGCGGCCAGTTCGTTGACGCGCCGCAGCAGGGGCCCCACGATGTTCGGCGGGAGCCCCTCGAGCACCGAGGCGGCGAACGTGTTCACCCAGTCGGCGGCTCCGCCCGGGCACTCGTCGAGGGGCGTCGGCCGGTCGAAGTATTCGAGCAACCTGACGACGAAACCCTCCTGTTCGAGACGCCGGGCGTACTCGGCAGGCGTGGGAAAATACCACGGCAGGTCCGGTTCGCGCAGGCCGTATTCCCGCCAGGCGGTGAGCATGGCCGCGGTCAGCTCGGCGCAGTTGCCCGCTCCGCCCATCTCGGCGACGAAACGTCCGCCAGGCGTGAGCGCCTCGCGGACGTTCGCGATCACGGTGCCGGGGTCGCGGCTCATCCAGTGCAGCGCCGCGTTGGAGAAGACCGCGTCGTACGGTTCGACGACGGTGAAGTCGTGCCCGTCACCGACGATGAAGTTGATGCCCGGATACTGGGCCAGCGCCTTCTCGATCATCTTGGCTGAGCCGTCGATGCCGAGCACGTCGGCGCCTCTGAAGGCGATCTGGGCGGTGAGCACTCCGGTGCCGCACCCGAGGTCGAGCACGCGCTCTCCAGGTCGCGGGTCGAGCAGGTCGACCAGTGGCGCGCCCTGGGTCGAGACGTAGCCGAAGCTGCTGTCGTAGGCGCGACTGTTCCACCGCTCCAAACTCGGCGTGTCGTATCGCAAGACGATCAGCTCACATTCGATCAGACATCGGGCCCCCGTGGCCGTGCTGTCCGTTCACTTTAGAGCCTGAACGTCCCTACGACATATCAAGTCACATCGGACTCATCCCATGCTCTTCGCCCATTGCCGCTTGAGGTACGCCTTCGCCGCGTCTGCCTGCGGAATCGTCAGGATGACCGGAGGGCCGGGCGCCTTGGGCAATTTCGCGGCCTGCTCGGCGTCGAGCGTGCCCTTCATGCGCATCGCCTCGGTGCGCGCCGGCCGGGCGAACCCCTTCATGAGCAGGTTCTGGCCCTCGTCGGAGAACAGGAACTCCTGCCACAGCCGGGCGGCGGCCGGATGCGGCGCCGTCTTGCTGATCGCCTGCACGTGGTAGCCGCCGAGCGCGGCGTCGCGAGGGATCGTCACCTTCCAGCCGTCGGGCTGGTGCGCGCTGCGGGCGGCGTTCAGGTGGTCCCAGGCGACGATCGTGTTGGCCTTGGCCGGTTCGGTGAGCCTGCCCGCCTGCTTGAGCTTGGCGAACAGCGACACCCCTTGCGCCGGCTGCGGCACGCCGGCCCGCATGGAAGCGGCCATCACGCCGTCGAACGCCGACGCCGAGCGCAGCGGGTCGCCGTCGAGCGCGACCCGATAGCCGGGCTTCAGCAGGTCGGCGAAGGAGGCGGGCGGCTTGACAGCGCGCGGGTCGTACCCGATGGACATGTAGCCCCCGTAGGCCGCGTACCAGCCGCCTGACGGGTCCTTGACCTGGTCGGGCAGGTCCTGCCAGCCCTGCACCTTGTACGGGGCGAACCGCCCGGCTCCGGCGACGGCCACGTCCATCGTCAGGTCGAACACGTCGGGCTTGAGCTGCGCGGCGACGTCGAGCTGGCGCTTGCTGCCGGCGTTGGGCTCGAGCTCGTTGACCTTGATGTTGTACTTGTCGGCGAAGGTGTCGATGATCTCGCCGTAGTTGACCCAGTCGCGGGGCAGGGCGATCACGTTGAGCTCGCCCTCGCGCGTCGCGGCCTCGACGAGCCGCTCCATGGTGCCGAAGCCGGCCTTCATGGAGGCGGCCTGGGCGTTGACGGGCGGCAGGTTCTTGGCCTCGGTGGAGGCGGAGTCGGTGGACGACGCGCCGCATCCGGCGCTGGCGAGGATGGCTGCTGCGGCGGCGCAGGTACGTACAGTCACACAATGAATACTTACCGCTACATCCGTTCAGGTCGAGGAGGCGCGGCCGGAACGACCCTGGCGGCTACGAGTGTCTCTTCAGGAATCTCCACCAGAGTGCCGTCCCTCTTGCGGACGGTCAGCACCCCTGACTCCCACGACACGAGGATGCCCACCGCGTCGCGAAAGCCTTCTGGAACGCGCCTGCGGGTGGTGATCCGTGCGCCGATGTCCTGACTTGTGATCGCGATGACGAGCCGTGCCGCCACGAGTTTGCCACCCTCCGTTTCGGCCAGTCGGCAAGCACGGCAATACTAGGGCGTAGCAAACCGCGGTCAGAGTCATGTCATGGTGCGGAGAGAAGGAGCTCGAGGTGACCTACGTCATCGCGCAGCCTTGCGTGGACGTCCTGGACAAGGCGTGCATCGAGGAATGCCCCGTTGATTGCATCTACGAGGGCGAGCGCATGCTTTACATCCACCCCGACGAGTGCGTGGACTGCGGCGCGTGTGAGCCTGTATGCCCCGTCGAGGCCATTTTCTACGAGGACGACCTTCCCGAGCAGTGGAAGGACTACTACAAGGCGAACGTGGACTTCTTCGAGGACCTCGGCTCGCCCGGAGGCGCCTCGAAGGTCGGAAAGATCGAGAAGGACCACCCGGTGGTGGCCGCCCTGCCGCCGCAGGCAGAGGGCCACTGACGGTCCCGGCACGGAGCGAGCGGGGGCATCCAGGCCGGGTGCGCCCCGTTCTCGAGGCATGCCCGGCGCTCGATACGGCAACGTGACACCCTGGAGAACCGTGAACAACCTGCCCGACTTCCCCTGGGACAAGCTGGAGCCGTACAAGGAGCGCGCGCTGGCACATCCCGGCGGCATCGTCGACCTGTCGGTCGGCACGCCCGTCGACCCCGTGCCCCAGAACGTCCAGGACGCGCTGGTCCAGGCGGCCGACAGTCCCGGCTACCCCTTCACCCACGGCACCAAGGCGCTGCGCGAGGCCGCCGCGGGGTGGCTGCGCCGCCGGCACGGCGTCACCGTCGACCAGCGTGACGTGCTCCCAGTGATCGGTTCCAAGGAGTTCGTCGCCTGGCTGCCCACCTACCTCGGGGCACGGCGGGTGGTCATCCCCGAGCTGGCCTACCCCACCTACGACGTGGGCGCCCGGCTGGCCGGTGCGGTGGCGACCGCCGCCGACAGCACGCTCGCGCTCGGCCCAGAGCGGGCCGACCTCGTCTGGGTCAACTCTCCCGGCAACCCGACGGGCAAGGTGCTGCCGGTCGAGCACCTGCGCAAGGTCGTGGCGTGGGCGCGCGAGCGCGGCACGGTCGTGGCCTCCGACGAGTGCTACATCGAGCTCGGCTGGGAGGAGGAGCCGGTCTCGATCCTGCACCCCGACGTCTGCGGCGGCTCCCACGAAGGGCTGCTCGCGGTCCACTCGCTCTCCAAACGCTCCAACCTGGCCGGATACCGAGCCGGGTTCGTGACGGGTGACCCCGTCCTGGTCAAGCGGCTGCTGGAGACGCGCAAGCACGCGGGCATGATCATGCCCGCCCCCGTCCAGGCGGCGATGACGGCCGCGCTCGGCGACGACGCGCACGCCGACCGGCAGCGCGAGCTCTACTCCGCCCGCCGCGCCCTGCTGCGGCCCGCGCTGGAGCGGGCCGGGTGGCGCGTCGACCACTCGACGGCCGGGCTGTACTTCTGGGCGTCGAACGGGCAGAGCGCCTGGGACCAGGTGGGCAAGCTCTCCGAAATCGGCATTTTGGTCGCGCCGGGCGAGTTCTACGGACCGGCAGGTGAGCGGCACATCCGCATCGCCGTCACGGCCACTGATGAGCGGATCGGTGCGGCCGTGCGCCGCCTCCAGTAGGATCGCGCGACATAGCCCGCCGCGCGGGCTTGACGCATAAATTGATAAGAGCTTTTGCCGAGACAGACCGCGAGTGGAGCGAGCTGATCGATGAGCATGACCTCCATGGTCGTACTCGGGCTGAGCATCGTCACCATCCTGCTGTTGCTGGGTGCCTTCCTGGCCACCCTGCGACAGGACAGGAAGGGCCGGACGAGCGCGCCGCCGGCTGAGGTCGCTCCCGTCGAGACCCCGCTGGCCGCGCCGGTGATCGCGCCCGGGCATGCCGGCACCGACTACACCGACCCTCGCACGATCCAGGTCGGCGACCGGATCGAGGTGCAGGGCTCGCCGGCGCGCGTGCTCGGCTCCATGCACGTCTCGTGGCAGGGCAACCAGTGGACCGAATATCTCCTGCGCGACGGCTCGCGGCGCTTGCAGTGGTTGTCGGTGGAGGTGCTCGACGGCGACCCGCCGCACCTCGAGGTGCTGCTCTGGACCGACGTGCCCACCCAGGGCATGGTCCCGGCCAAGAGCATGCTGATCATGGAGGGCGTGGAGTTCTTCCCGATCGAGCGGGGCACGGCCGCGTTCAGGAGCGAGGGCGACACGGGAAACCCCGAAAGGGGCCTGCTCGACTTCGCCGACTACCGCGCGTCGGACGGGCGGCTGCTCTCCTTCGAACGCATCCAGGGCCGCTCATGGACGGCCTGCTACGCCCAGCCGCTGCCGCCCGGCTCGATCTCCATCGTGCGCAGGGCGTCCTGACCGGGCGTCCTGGCCGGGCCTTCTGACCTGGCCTTCCGCGGGCGCTACGACAGGTCCACCCGGCGGGCGCTCGCCTGGCCGCCCGCCTGCCAGCCGTCGCGCTCGAAGTCGTTGACCCAGGTCGCACCGTTGTAGCCGACGCGGTTGAGCGCGTACTTCTCGGCGTGGGCCACCGACCAGGCGGCCACCAGCCAGCCGCGCCGCTTCGTGGTGATCGCCGTGCTGCCGAGCGCCCTGGCGAGCTGCTTGCGGGCCGCGGCGGCCCGCGACTTCGGAGCGGGCGTCCTGCCGGCGGGATACCAGCAGTGCACCGCCTGCGGAACGCGCCCTGTGAACGCCGCGGCGAGAATCTCGGCCTCGCTTTCGTGCGCGGCATAGGCGTAACCGCCCGCCGAGCGCTGCACGGCCTGCGCCGCCTCCGCCAGCGGGAGCTTGCGGTAGTTCTTCACCTTGACCAGGGCGGCGAAGAACTTGTTGGTGGCGTAGACGGGGTCCATGAGCTGCTTCTTCTTGCCCCAGCCCTGCGACGGGCGCTGCTGGAACACGCCCACGGAGTCGCGGTCGCCGAAGTTGACGTTGTAGAGCTTCGACTCCTGGATCGCCGTCGCGTACGCGATCACCACGGCCCGCTCCGGCAGCCTGCGCCGCGCCGCGACCGCCGCGATGGTGGCCGAGATCTGCGCCTGCTCGGGATCGAGGTTGCGGACGCCGTCGGGCGTGTTGACCACGCAGTACGCGTGCCGCTCGGCCAGCTGGGGTGTCCGCTTGAGCAGGTGGTAGAGGCCCACGGAAATGGCCACGGCGAGAACGATCACGATGATCGCGATGGTGATGACCCCACGGGAGAAGCGCACGCGCACGCTGAAGAACCTACCCGGACGGATAAGCTCCGAGGCCATGAGTCACGTGAGCACCTCGTCACCGATCTCGCCGGTGGTGGACGAGCTGTGGGAGCGCAGGGCGGAGTTGTCGCCCGCCGACGTCGACGCGCGCAACGTGGTGGTCGGCGCCGTCGACCTGCTCGACAAGGGCGAGGCCAGGGCGGCCCGCCTGGTCGGCGGCGACGTCGTCGTGGACGAGCGCGCCAGGCGGGCGATCCTGCTCAGCTTCACGGTGCTCGGCATGGCCCGCTCGCAGGTGGGTGACTTCCAGCACCACGACAGGCACCCGCTCAAGAGCTCGTTCGACGGGGTGCGGGTGGTGCCGGGGGCGATCGCCCGGTGGGGCTCCTATGTGGCGCCCGGGGTGGTGCTGATGCCGTCCTTCACCAACATCGGCGCGTACGTGGACGCGGGCACCATGGTCGACACCTGGGCCACGGTCGGATCCTGCGCCCAGATCGGCAAAAACGTGCATTTGTCCGGCGGGGTGGGCATCGGCGGCGTGCTGGAGCCGCCCGGCGCCGTCCCCGTCGTCGTCGAGGACGACGCGCTGGTCGGCAGCCGGGCGATGATCGTCGAGGGAGCCCGGGTCGGGCAGGGCGCGGTGGTCGGCGCGGGGACGATCCTCTCCGGCTCGATCCCCGTGATCGACGTGCGGACGGGCGAAGAGGTCGCCCGCGGCCGCATCCCCGCGTGGTGCGTGGCGGTCGGCGGCACCCGCCAGAAGGAGTTCCCCGGCGGCACGTTCGGCCTGCCCTGCGTGCTCGTGCTCGAATACCTGGAGCCGGGGCAACGGCACGACAAGGCGGCGCTCAACGAGGTGCTGCGCGAACACGGAGTGAACACCTGATGCTTGACCTGACGCAGGACGTACGCGCGCTCACCGCCGCGATCGTGGACATCGAGTCGGTCAGCGGCGCAGAGCGTCGGCTGGCCGACGAGGTGGAGCGGGCGCTGTCGGCGCTGCCGCACCTGAAGGTCGACCGGTCGGGGGAGACCGTCGTGGCCCGCACCCGGGCGGGCCGCCCCGAGCGGGTGCTGATCGCCGGGCACCTCGACACCGTCCCCGTCGCCGCCAACCTGCCGAGCAGGGTCGAGGGAGACCTGCTGTACGGGTGCGGCACGTCCGACATGAAAGCCGGCGTGGCGGTCGCGCTCAAGCTGGCGGCGGCCGTCCCGGCGCCGGGCAGGGACATCACGTACGTGTTCTACGACTGCGAGGAGGTCGAGGCCGAGCGCAACGGCCTCACCAGGGTCGTCAGAGACCACCCCGGCTGGCTGGAGGCCGACTTCGCGGTGCTGATGGAGCCGACCGACGGCGTCATCGAGGGCGGCTGCCAGGGCACGCTGCGCGCCGAGGTCACCGTGACGGGCAAGCGCGCCCACAGCGCCAGGTCGTGGCTGGGGGTCAACGCCATTCACGGGATCGAGCCGGTGCTCGCCAGGCTCAACGCGTACGAGGCCAGGCGGCCGGTGGTCGACGGTCTCCAGTTCCACGAGGGGCTGAACGCGGTCGGCGTGCGCGGCGGGGTCGCGGGCAATGTCATCCCGGACCAGTGCGTGGTGACCGTCAACTACCGTTTCGCACCCGACCTGTCGATCGAGCGGGCCCAGGAGCACGTACGCGAGGTGTTCGACGGTTTCGAGGTGACCTTCGTCGACGCCGCGCCCGCGGCGCGGCCGGGCCTGACGCATCCGGTGGCGGCGGCCTTCACCGAGGCGGTCGGCGGCACGCCGCGCGCCAAGCTGGGCTGGACCGACGTCGCCCGCTTCTCCGCGCTGGGGGTGCCCGCCGTCAACTACGGGCCAGGCGATCCGAACCTGGCGCACCAGCAGGGGGAGTACGTGTCGCTGACGAAGATCGTCGAGAGCGAGCGGGCCATGCTCGACTGGCTGTCCACATGAAAGTGGCCTTCCTCGCCGGCCATTTGGCGGGGAAGACCACTTTCAGTCCCGAGCAGCACCCTCGGCAATTAGACGCGGGGGAGTCGAAATTCGGTTCCCTGCTTCTTCCAAGAATTTTTATTGGCCGGTGTCAAGGCGCCTACCTGCGGTTTCGTCCTGATAAGCACCTCCGTCCGCCGGCACCGTACGGCTCCGTCCGCCGAGCGGAGGTGGAACCGGCGGCGTCCGAAGGCGACTAGCGTGACCCGCATGGAACAGTCACGTCGGGAACGCCGTCAGGGGCAGGCAGTCGTCCGCGGTCGCCTCGTCCCCACCTCCACGCACGACCAGCGCCTGCTCGCCCGGCAGGGGCCGTCCGACTGGGTGCACATGGACCCGTGGCGGGTGCTGCGCATCCAGGCCGAGTTCGTGGAGGGTTTCGGCCAGCTCGCCGAGCTGCCGCGGGCGGTCACCGTCTTCGGTTCCGCGCGCACCGGTGAGGAGTCCCCCGACTACACGCAGGGCCGCCGTCTCGGCCGGGCGCTGGCGGAGGCGGGCTACGCCGTCATCACGGGCGGCGGGCCCGGCGTCATGGAGGCCGCCAACCGGGGCGCGCGTGACGTGGACGGCGCGGTGTCCGTCGGGCTCGGCATCGAGCTGCCGTTCGAGCAGAGCATGAACGACTACGTCGACCTCGGCATCGAGTTCCGCTACTTCTTCGTGCGCAAGACGATGTTCGTCAAATACTCCTGCGGCTTCATCGCCCTGCCCGGCGGCTTCGGCACGCTCGACGAGCTGTTCGAGGCGCTCACGCTGGTGCAGACGCGCAAGGTCACCTCCTTCCCCGTGGTGCTGGTGGGCACCGAGTTCTGGGGCGGGCTGCTCGAGTGGGTCAAGTCCGCTCTGCTCGGCACCGGGAAGATCGCCCCCCAGGATCTCGATCTGATCACCGTCACCGACGACGTCGACGAGGCCGTGCGCATCATCGCCGACGCCGACCGGGCACGGTCGAAGCAGCAGGAGGAAGAACTGGCGTCCGCCGCCGCCCAGCCCGCAGAGCCCCAATAGGCTGGCGCTTCGTGAACATCTGCGTCTTCTGTGCCTCCAGTCTGCGTATCGACCCGAAATACATCGAGCTGGCCCGGCAGGTCGGCACCGAGCTCGCCAAGCGCGGCCACACGCTCGTGAGCGGCGGTGCCACCGTCTCCTGCATGGGCGCGGTCACCTCGGCCACCCGGGCCGCCGGCGGGCGCACGGTCGGTGTGATCCCGCAGGTGCTGGTGGACATCGAGGTGGCCGACGACGATTCCGACGAGCTGATCGTCACCAACGGCATGCGCGAGCGCAAGGGCGTCATGGACGCCCGCTCCGACGCCTTCCTCGTGCTGCCGGGTGGCATCGGCACGCTGGAGGAGCTCTTCGAGATCTGGACCGCGCGGGTGCTCGGCATCCACGACCGCCCCTTGGTGATCCTCGACCCCTGGGGCCTGTACGAGCCGCTCAGGACCCTCGTCAGCACCATGTACGACCAGGGCTTCACCCGCGCCGACGTCTTCGACGCGATCTCCTGGACCTCCACCGTGGACGAGGCGTTCGCCCATCTCGAAGCCCGTTCGCAGCCCGTGCGGCCCAGCGTCGCCGAACTCGGCGAGGCGACCGGCTGACCGGATTGCGGTGCTTGCGGTGATGCTGAACGAGCCCCGCCGTATGAGTACGATGCCAATGTGCTGGTCGTACTCGCCATCGCCGCGATCGCCATCTTGGCATGCGTGGTCTTGGTCTCCCTTGGCAGGGGCGGTGAGCTGACCGAGTTCCCGCCGGACGTGCCGCCTCTCGAACTTCCCGAGCCCGCGCAACTCACGGCGGTCGACTTCATGGCGCTGCAGTTGCCGGTCAACCTGGTCGGCTACCACACGCAGAGCGTCGACGAGACCCTGCGCAGGGCCGCCGGCGCGATCAGCGCCCGTGACAGCCGGATCGCGGTGCTGGAGCAGCGCGTCTCCGAGCTGCTGTCGAGCCGGCTGTACGCGCGGCAGGAGAGCCACGCCGCACCGGGTGCCGGTCTGCGCACGGACCACGCGCCGCAGGCCCCTGCCGCCTACAGGGAGCTGCCCGAGTCGGGCGACCCGGTGCCCGGTGGAGGGCCCCGGGACGACGACGCGGAGGGCCAGTACGCGCAGTGGCGCGTCTCGCCTCGGGATGCCGCCGTCGAGCAGGCCTCCAACGGCGCCTCACCGGCCGGACACGAGCTCCGGGAAGGCGACGGCCCCGGCTTCGGAAACGGGGCCGCGGACGGTGGCGAGCGTGCGGAGCAGCCGGAGGGCGCGCCGCAGGACGGCGAAGGTGCGCAGGACGTGCCCCCCGACGGTGAGCGGGAAGACAAGCCCGCCGAGCCGACCGGCACGGGGACGACCGGTACGCAGACGGGCGGCGCGGGGACGTCCGCCGCGGAGGCCGGCACTGCGCCGAAGGGCGGCACGGAGATGGACGGCGAGCCGGAGTCCGGCTCGGAGACGCGCGGTGAGCCGGAGACGGGTGGCGAGCCGGTGGCCGGGGAGGTGCGCGAAGAGGCGGAGACGCCCGTGCGCTCCACGACGGGAGACGAT
Source organism: Nonomuraea sp. NPDC049378 (assembly GCF_055586745.1). NCBI lineage: Bacteria > Bacillati > Actinomycetota > Actinomycetes > Streptosporangiales > Streptosporangiaceae > Nonomuraea > Nonomuraea sp. NPDC049378. Next base: position 87,342 of record NZ_JBVJHP010000009.1, on the reverse strand, counting down.
CGGTCGTGACCGAGCCGATCCGCTGCACGTGGCCCGGCATGTCCGACCCGATCTACCTCGCCTACCACGATGAGGAGTGGGGCCGCCCGGTCAAGGGTGACGACGCGGTCTTCGAGCGGGTGGCTCTGGAGGCGTTCCAGTCGGGCCTGTCGTGGCTGACGATTTTGCGTAAGAGGGAGAACTTTCGCGCCGCCTTCGACGGCTTCTCGATCGTCAAGGTCGCCGCGTACACCGAGCAGGACGCCCGACGGCTGCTGGGCGACCCTGGCATCGTCCGCAACCGGGCGAAGATCGAGGCCGCGATCAACAACGCCAGGGCCGCGCTCGAGCTGCCCGAGGGGTTGTCGGACCTGGTGTGGCGCTTCGCCGAGCCCGACGCGGCCGTGCCGAGGACGATGGCCGACGTGCCCGCCACGACCCCCGGCTCCAAGGCGCTGGCCAAGGAGCTGAAGAGGCACGGCTTCACCTTTGTCGGCCCGACCACGGCATACGCGCTGATGCAGGCCATCGGCCTGGTCAACGACCACATCGAGGGCTGCCTGGCACGCTAGCGGCGCCGGCGAGCGTGCGCGGGCGGTTTCTCCGGCGGCAGCCCCGGCCGGCGCCCGACAGGCGGTGTCCAACAGCCGGCGTAGGAACGAACGGTCGTGCCCGTCAGGCGCCCTCGAACGTGGGGCGTTCCTTGGCGAGGAAGGCTCTGGTGGCGTTCTGGTGGTCGCGTGAGGCGGCGCACGCGTCCTGGAGGTCGGCCTCCAGCGCCAGCGAGTCGGGCAGCGCGTGCGTCGCGGCGTACGCCAGCGCCCGCTTGGTGGCGGCGTACGCCACGGTCGGGCCCTGGGCCAGCGACCCGGCGAGCTCCCGCGCGGTCTTCAGCACGTCGTCCTGGGGGACCACGCGCGTGACCAGGCCCAGCTCCAGCGCGCGGGCCGCGTCGACAGGCTCGCCGAGCAACATCAGCTCGGCGGCCCTGCCCTGGCCGATCAGCCGCTGCAGCGTCCACGACGCGCCCGAGTCGGGCGCCAGCCCGATGCCCGCGAACGCCAGCGCGAACTTGGCCCTGTCGGACGCCACCCGCAGGTCGCAGGCGAAGGCCAGGGACGCGCCAGCGCCCGCCGCGACGCCGTTGACGGCGGCCACCACCGGCTTGCCCATGGTGGTGATGAGCTCCACGATCGGGTTGTAGTGCTCGCGCACGGTGTTGCCCAGGCCGCGGCCCGCCTCCAGGTTGCCGGCGTGCTCGTGCAGGTCCTGGCCCGCGCAGAAGGCCCGCCCCGAGCCGGTGAGCAGGACGGCCCTGACCGCGGGATCGGCCGCCGCCCGGCGCAGCGCGTCGAGGAGGGCCTGCTTGGTCTCGGTGGTCAGCGAGTTCATCGCGTCGGGACGGTCGAGGGTGATGGTGGCGACGGCGTCGGCCACGTCATAGCGGATCAAAGCAACTCCCTGTCGACGAACGCGGCTGCTGCGGGCAGCAGCCGGGTGGCTTCCTGCTCGAAATAGACCCTGGCCTTCTCGCCCGGCCATCCGGCGGGCAGCAGCTCGGGCGGCAGCCCCGGGTCGCGGAACAGGAAGTTGCGCCAGCCGTGCACGAGCCTGCTCCTGGTGGCGAACACCTGGTCGGCCGATGCCCCCTCCGGGAGCCCGCTGATCAGCGTGTCAGCCTCGGCCAGCCAATGCTCGTACGCCTCGCCGATGGCGGCCAGATCCCACGCCCTGGCGACGAGCTCGCGGGGGTCGCCCTCCAGCGCCGAGTCGAACCTGTCCGCCCGCACGCCCTCGCTCTCGAGCAGGTTGTCCAGCTCGATCGACGAGCGCGGGCCGATCCAGGCCGTCTCCGACAGCGCGGCGTAGCCGAGGAACGTCAGATCGGCGCGGAGCCGCTCCCTGCGAGGGCGGTCCTTGACGGGTCCGAAGACGATCAGATGCCACCTGCCGTGCCAGATCAGCGTTCCGGCTCGGTAAATTCTCAGCGCCGCCTCATCCAGGCGCCTGACGCACTTCGGCGTCAGCCCGTAGCCGGGGCCCTGAGGGAGCCTGACCGGTTGCAGCCAGCCCTGCCGGACCATGCGTGAAACCGCCGTACGCACGGCGGGAGCGGCGATCTCCAGGGGCTTCATGAGCCGGACGAGAGCGGCCACGGTGGCTTGCCCACCGCGCGAGCGAAGGTGGTCTCCATAGAGGTCGAACAGAGCGGCGCGAGCGTGCACGAAGTCCAGTTTGGACGCGATCGCCGACCTCGACAACGCATTCTGGGAGGAGATCGTTACCCATGAGCGCTCTCGATGCGGGAGAATAGGACATCACAGAAGACGTGAATGCGCCGACCACCCCCGATGGGCGGTCGGAAATCGCGGGCCGCGGGAGCCCAAGGCAGGAAGGGAAACACGCATGGCGGCGATGAAGCCGCGGACCGGCGATGGTCCGCTCGAGGTCACCAAGGAAGGGCGCGGCATTGTCATGCGGGTCCCCCTGGAAGGTGGCGGCCGGCTCGTCGTGGAGATTTCCGCCGACGAGGCCAAGGCGCTCGGCGAGGCGTTGAAGAACGTCGTCGGCTGAGCGCTCCCGAGAGACACCTTTTTGGTTCTACGACCCTGGCGATAATCCGGCGCCAGGGTCGCTGACGTTCGAGGAGAGATTCCGTGCCCATAGAGACCACTGCGTCGGTGGTCGCCGAGGTTTCCGACGATCCCGAGCTGCTGGCCGTCCCCTACACCTCTGACCTCACCCCAGCGTACGCGGTCGAGCTGCACCTGCCCGTGTCCGACCTGCTGGCACACTACGAGGCCGAGGGAGAGGCTGGAGAGGTCGTCGAGGTCCCGGTGGCACGGGGTGGCGGTGTGCGCCGCGTGCTGCTCTACGGCGTCGGCGACGGCTCCCCGCGCGCGCTGCGCCGGGCCGGTGCGGCGCTCACGCGCAGGGTCAAGGGCAAGGACACGCTGACCGTGGTGCCGCCCGGCGGCGACGTGGCGGCCTTCGCCGAGGCGGCGCTGCTGGCGGCGTACTCGTACAAGATCGGCAAGGTGGGCAAGCCGGCGGTGCGGACGCTCGCGTTCGCGGGGGCCGACGAGGCCCAGGTGCGCCGCGCGCAGGTGGTCGCCCAGGCGGTGGCGCTCGCCCGCGACCTGGCCAACACGCCGTCCTCGGTGAAGAACCCCGCCTGGCTCGCCGAGCGGGCCGCCGAGAGCGGCCTGCCGGTCAAGGTGTGGGACGAAGAGCGACTCCAGGCCGAAGGCTTCGGCGGCATTCTCGCCGTGGGCCGCGGCTCGGCCAGCCCGCCCCGGCTCATCCAGCTCTCCTACACGCCCGAGCGGCCGGCCGACCGGCACGTGGTGCTGGTGGGCAAGGGCATCACGTTCGACTCCGGCGGGTTGTCGCTGAAGCCGACGGACAACATGAAGACCCAGAAGACCGACATGGCTGGCGGCGCGACCGTGATCGCCGTGCTCGGCGCGCTGGCCAGGCTGGGCGCGCCGGTGCGGGTCACCGGGCTGGTCGCGGCCGCCGAGAACATGCCGTCCGGCACGGCGCAGCGGCCCAGCGACGTCATCAAGCACTACGGCGGCCGCACCGTCGAGGTGCTCAACACCGATGCCGAGGGACGCCTGGTGCTGGCCGACGCGCTCGCCTACGCCGACGCCGTCCTCGACCCCGACGCGGTGGTCGACGTCGCCACGCTCACCGGGGCGATCACCGTCGCGCTCGGGCGCAACATGGGCGCCGTCTACTCCACCGACGACGCGCTGGCCAAGCAGCTCGTCGACGCCGGCCAGACCGCGGACGACCGGCTCTGGCGGATGCCGCTGATCGAGGACTACGTGCCCGCGCTGAAGTCGCCGATCGCCGATCTCAGCAACGTCGAGTCGGGGTCGAGGTTCGGTGCGGGGTCGATCACGGCGGCGTTGTTCCTGCGGGAGTTCGCGGGGCAGCGGCCGTGGGCGCACCTCGACATCGCCGGCGTCGGGCGCAGCACGGTCGACGAGGGCACCCTGAGCAAGGGCGCCACGGGCTTCGGCGTGCGCGTGCTCCTGGAGTGGCTCACGCGCACCTGACGGGCGTCAGTCGGCGATCTTGATGGCGGCGAGCAGGCCGTCGCCCAGCGGCATCAGCACCGAGCGGAGCCGGTCGTCCGACTGCACCAGCTTGCCCACCTCGCGCAGCGTCACCGTCTCGGGGTCACGCTGCGCCGGGTCGGCCACCCGGTTGTGCCACAACATGTTGTCGAAGGCCACGATGCCGCCCACGCGCAGCAGCCGGACCGCCTCGGAGAGGTAGTCGGCGTATTCGTGCTTGGCGCCGTCGGCGAACACCATGTCGTAGCCGCCGTCCGACAGCCGTGGCAGCACGTCGAGCGCCCGGCCCGAGATGAGCCGCACCCGCCCGCCCGAGAAGCCCGCCTCGGCGAACGCCTGCCGGGCCAGCCGCTGGTGCTCGGGCTCGACGTCGACACTCGTCAGCGTGCCGTCGGTGCGCATGCCGCGCAGCAGCCACAGACCGGAGACGCCGCAGCCCGTGCCGATCTCGACGACGGACTTGGCGTTGACCGCGGTGGCCAGGAAGCACAGAGCCGCCCCGCCACCGGGAAGGATGGGCGTGGCCCCCATCTCGAGCCCGCGCTGCCGCGCAGCGTGCACGATCTCATCCTCATGATGGAACTGCTCCGCATAGGCCAGAGTGGCCTCCACCGGAGTGGTCATCGGCCGCCTCCCCCCACTTTCGTGCGATTGTCGCAAAAGGTCATACACGTGATTGGTGTCGATCGCAGCCTATGGGAGACACGCCGGGACGGGAACTCAGGAGGGACCTGAGGCGTTGCAGGTTTAAACGGGCTTTGCCGGTCCGGAAGGCAGGCAGTGCGCACGAAGGGACGAAACCAGGCACTATGGCGGTAGCGGTGGTCCCAGAGAGAGGAGTTCTGGTGGACGAAAGCGACCACCAGACAGATACTCCGGTGTCGTCTGACTGGACTCCTCCCACATGGGAGGAAGTGGTGCGGACCCACTCCGCACGGGTGTATCGGCTGGCGTACCGGCTGACCGGCAATGTCCACGACGCGGAAGACCTGACCCAGGAGGTCTTCGTCCGGGTCTTCAGGTCGTTGTCGAGCTACACCCCCGGCACCTTCGAGGGATGGCTGCACCGGATCACGACCAACCTGTTCCTCGACATGGCGCGGCGCAAGCAGCGCATCAGGTTCGAGGGGCTGGCCGACGACGCCGCCGAGCGGTTGCGCGGTCGTGAGCCGTCTCCTGCCCAGGCGCTCGACGACGCCCATCTGGAGCCCGACATCCAGGCCGCCCTCGACGCGCTCGCCCCGGAGTTCCGGGCCGCGATCGTGCTCTGCGACATCGAGGGCCTGTCCTACGAAGAGATCGCGGCCACGCTCGGCGTCAAGCTGGGCACGGTCCGAAGCCGGATTCACCGTGGCCGGGCGCAGTTGCGGGAGGCGCTCGACCACCGAGCCCCCCGTAATTCTCAACTCCCCCCGACCGTGACCCGTGGGGAGGAAAACTGATATGGCTCATCTTGGAGAACGCGTATCCGCGCTTGTCGACGGGGAGCTCAACCACACCGAACGCGAGCGCGCGCTTGCCCATCTGACCTTCTGCGCTGACTGTCGGCGAGAGGTCGAGTCGATGCGGGCGCTGAAGTCGCGCCTGCGCTCGCTCGACGATCCCGCGATGCCGGCCGACCTGACGATGTCCCTGCTCCGGATGGCGGAGCCGGGAGGGCCGCTGCCCCCGAGGGAGCGCCCTTTCCCCACTCGCACCTTCGGCGGGGTGCCGATCCCTGGGCCGCACAGCATCGCGCCTCTCGACAACCGCCCGCGCCGGGACGCCGCTGGTGGGGCCACGGGCCCTGGGCGCGGGGGTAGTAGGCGGCGCACGACCTACGTGGCGGTCGGGGTGGTCTCCGCGGCCGTCGCGCTCGGCACGTTCTTCGCAGCCACCGGCGTGGGCCAGAGCAACCCCGCGCCTCCGGTCGAGCTCTTCCAGCAGCCCGATCGCAACTCGCCGACGAGTGCTCCCCCCACCGCCACACCTTGAGATCGCACCATGCCTGGGATACTTGGGGTGGCGTAGTCAACGACGCGTGGGGCATACGATCTGGGTTCGGGATTTGTCACAAGCGATTCCTGACAAATGCTTTATGACCCTCGTATGCCGCAAGAGCGACGATTGCGGTGGCCGAGCCAAGGAGTGGTGAGACTTAGATGACCGACGAGACGCGCCCCAACGAAGGACGCACGACGTCGGACTACCCCGAGCCACAGGGGCGGCCGGACTTCCTGCCCGCGGAGGACGCGCCCGAGCACGAAGGCAAGCGGCCCGAGCCGCCCGCCTCTTTCGGCACCTCCTGGGGCGACCCGTCCGGCCGTTCCGAGCGTCCCGGCACGCCACCGTACGACAGCCGCCCGTCCGGCGGCTCGCCCACCGACGGCGGGGCCGCGCCGGACACTTCCGGCCAGAGCGGCCCGCGGCCCGGTGCACCCTCCTTCGGCCCGCCCGACCCGGGTGCCCGCGCCCATGACGGCCTGCCGTCCGAGCCGGGCGCGAGCCCTTACGGCGGCCCGCCGTCCGATCGGGACCCACGCTCCCAGGACGGGCCGTTCTTCGGGCTCGCGGAAGGCGGCACGCGGGAAAATCCCGCGTTCGGCCGCCCTGACGGCGGTGAGGGCGGCTATGGCCGTCCTGACGGCGGCGAGGGTGGCTATGGCCGTCCCGATGGCGGCACGCAGGAGAATCTCGCGTTCGGCCGCCCTGACGGCGGCACGCGGGCGTACGAAGCCCCGCTCTTCGGCGGCCCGCCCTCCTACGGAGGCGCGCCACCGCCGCCTCCGCGCCAGGCACTCGGCATGGGCGCGGGCTGGGCGCCGCCGCCCTCGGGCGCGCACAGCCACGGGAGCAGGCCGCGCCGCATCCCGAGCACCGGCTTTCTCATCTCGACCGCGGTCGTCATCGCCCTGGTGGCCTCCCTGCTCGGCAGCGTGGGCACCTACCTGCTCACCAAGCCGACCAGCGACAACGACCCCGGCTACAGCCTGGGCCCGGTGCCGACCGGCGCCACCAACCGGGCCCCCGACTCGGTGGCGGGCGTGGCCGCCCGGGTGCTGCCGAGCGTGGTCTCCATCGAGGCCGGCAACGGCATGGCCACCGAAGGCGCCTCGGGATCCGGCTTCGTGATCAAGAACGGTTACGTGGTGACCAACAACCACGTGGTCTCCCCGGCCGCCAAGGGCGGAGAGATCAGGATCATGTTCAACAACCGCAAGACCACCACGGCCCGCATCGTCGGCCGCGACCCCGGCTCCGACCTCGCCGTGATCAAGCCCGAGGACACGTTCGGCACGCCCGAGATCACCCTCGGCAACTCCGACCAGGTCGTGGTCGGCGACCCCGTGATCGCCGTCGGCTCCCCGCTGGGACTGACCGGCACGGTGACGACCGGCATCGTCAGCTCGCTCAACCGCCCGGTCATCGCGGGCGACGACACCGGCGCCAGCTCCGAGGAGCCCGCCTACATCAGCGCGATCCAGACCGACGCCGCCATCAACCCCGGCAACTCCGGCGGACCGCTCGTCAACGGCCGCGGCGAGGTCGTCGGGGTCAACTCGGCGATCGCCACCCTCAGCCGCTCGCTGAACAGCCAGAGCGGCAGCATCGGCCTGGGCTTCGCGATCCCCGTCAACCAGACGCGGCGGGTGGCGGAAGAGCTGATCGCCACCGGCAAGGCCAAGCGTCCCAAGATCGGCATCCTCCTCGACCGCGACTACAAGGGCCAGGGCGTACGCATCGCCTCGGAGCCGGTCGGCGGCCAGCAGCCGGTCGACGCCGACGGGCCCGCCGGCAAGGCCGGGCTGAAGGCGGGCGACATCATCCTGGAGATCGACGGGCTCGCGCTGCAGGACGGCAACGAGCTGATCGCGCTCATCCGCAGCAAGGCGCCCGGCTCCACGATCAACATCAAGTTCCAGCGCGCGGGCCAGGAGCAGAGCGCCACGCTGACCGTCGAGGCCGACGACCAGCCCGCCCCGACCCCGTCCTGAGCGCGTTCGGTCGTCTGTGGATCGGCTGCTCCGCCACAGCAGCCGATCGCTCCTCCCTTCACGGCACAGCCGACCTGGCCCCACCCGCCGGCGTGCCTGACCGGCCTTCCAGGGTGACGCTCACCGGCTTCCCCGCCGTGCCGCCGTAACGAACCGGGCTCGGCCGTCCGCGTGGTGACCAGGCACCCCGGTCCCCGCGCGGTGGTTCGTGTGCGGGGTGGCGGCCCGGCTGTTCGCGCGGTGTGCGGGTGTTCCGGCCCGCGGGTGTTGGTCCGTGGGCAAGTGGCGGGGGCAAGTGGCGGACCGGGCGGCTGCGCGCGGGAGCGGATCGGGCGGCTGGGCACGGGATTCGCAGCAGAAATGACCATGGGGCGGCGACCGACCTACGCCGGAGAGCCCTTAGTCTGTGGATAGGCCGGGGTTGTCCTCGGAGAGGTTGGACTGCGGTAGGAGCTCACGGTGTTCGGACTCGGGTGGGGGGAATTCGCGGCGCTGATCGTCATCGCGCTGCTCGTCTTCGGCCCCGACAAACTGCCTCAGGCCGCCTCGCAGGCGGGCCGGACGCTGCGAAACCTGCGGCGCATGGCCACCAACGCGCGCGACGACCTGCGTGCCGGGCTGGGCCCGGAGTTCTCGAACTTCGACCCCGCCGACCTCAACCCGCGCACGTTCGTCCGCAAACATCTCCTCGACGACATCGAGGACGACTGGAACAACAAGCCGCGCGAGCTGGAGCCGGCGTCCACGGCCCCCGCCACACCCGACCCGGTGGACGAGCTCGGCTACGGCGAGCTCCCCCCTTATGACTCCGAGGCCACCTGACGGCACCGGGTGACGCCGGCCGCCCCGGGCGATCCCGCTCGGCGGCGACGGTCGCGCCCTTGCGCCGGCCGTGGCCGGCGTGCTTTTCAGCGGTGATTGCGGCAACCCGTGCCGGGCGAATAGTTGCCATGGTTATAGTAATAAAGTTTACTACTTGACGTGGATCTCGAACGGGAGCAGGTGCCCTCGACCGGATGGCTGCTCTGGCAGGTGGCGTTGCGCTGCAGGACCGCGCTCGACCGGGCGCTGGCCCCCTTGGGGCTGACCAACGCGCAGTACGGCCTGCTGGCGGCCCTGTGTGAGCTGTCCCGTAACGGGGCGTCACCTTCCCAGCGCCGGCTCGCCGACTTCGCCGGCCTGGAACCGATGTACGTCTCCAAGCTCGCTCGCACGCTGGAACAGGCCGGGCTCATCGAGCGTCAGGACGACCCCGACGACACCAGGGCCGTCCGTCTCACCCTCACCGGCGCGGGAGCCGAGCTCGTCGAATCCGCCCGGCAGAAGGTCGTGGCGCTCGACGAGCGCATGCTCGCTCCGTTCGGCGGAAGATCCAGTGACGACACCGCCGCCCTGCATGGCCTGCTGCTGACCCTGCTCCACCACCTCGACCAGGAGAAGCCATCATGAAGATCGTGGTTCTGGGCGCGACCAGCCGCACCGGGCTGTGCCTGCTGGCAGAGGCGCGGCGGCGCGGTCACCACGTTGTCGCGTTCACCCGACGGCCTGACGCGCTGGACGCGGTCGCTGCGCCGGCGGAGATCGTGCACAACGACGGCCGCGACCTGGACACGGTGCGCGCGGCCCTTGCCGGCGTCGACGCGGTGATCTCGCTGCTGCCCGGTGGCGGCCGCCGCGACCCCCACCTGGCGGCCGAGTCGGCGCGTGTGCTCATCACCGCCATGGCCGACGCCGGTGTCCGCCGGCTGGTCGTCGTCAGCGCCTATCCCATTGTGGGCGTGCGGCCCCGCGTGCCGATCTGGATTCTGCGCCGCGTCCTGGCCACGCCGTACGCCGACGTGTCCCGGATGGAGCGGGTCGTCTCCGCAGCCGACCTCGACTGGACCATCGCCCGCCTGAACCGGCTCGTCGACAGGCCCGCGACCGGCGCCATCACCACCGGCACCGGCCTGCTGGCGAAGCCCCGCCCGCACAGCCGAGCCGACACCGCCGCCATGCTCCTCGACCTCGCCGAGGACTCCGAGACGGCCCGGTCCGCGCTCAACGTCAGCGGTTCGTGAGCTCAGGCGCGGGCCGGGCGGCGGGGTCGCGGGTCAGCCGCGGGGCGCGAGGCCGAGCTGGAGGCCCTTGAGGCTCGAGGAGCGCTTGCTGAGGGCGCCGGCGATCGAGCGCAGCTCCGCGGCGGCCGGCGAGTCGGGGTCGGTCAGGACCAGGGGCTTGCCCTCGTCGCCGCCCTCGCGCAGCCGCAGGTCGATCGGCACCTGGCCGAGCAGCGGCACCCTGGCGCCGAGGGTGCGGGTCAGCGCGTCGGCGACCGTCTGGCCGCCGCCCTCGCCGAACACCGCGATGCGCTCGTCGCAGTGGGGGCACGGCAGCCACGCCATGTTCTCGATGACGCCGGCGATCTGCTGGTGCGTCTGCGCGGCGATGGAGCCGGCGCGCTCAGCCACCTCGGCGGCGGCCATCTGGGGCGTCGTCACGACCAGGATCTCCGCCGACGGCAGCCGCTGCGCCACCGAGATGGCGATGTCGCCGGTGCCCGGGGGCAGGTCGAGCAGGAGCACGTCGAGGTCGCCCCAGTAGACGTCGGCGAGGAACTGGTGCAGGGCCCGGTCGAGCATCGGCCCGCGCCACACCACCGCCGTGTTGCCCTCCGGCTTGAACATGCCGACCGAGATGACCTTGATGTCGTGGGCCACCGGCGGCATGATCATGTCTTCGACCTTGGTGGGCTTCTCGGCGGCGCCCAGCATGCGGGGCACGCTGTGGCCGTAGATGTCGGCGTCGACGATGCCGACCTTGAGGCCGCTCGAGGCCATGGAGGCGGCCAGGTTGACGGTGACGGACGACTTGCCGACCCCGCCCTTGCCGCTGGCCACCGCGAAGACGCGGGTCAGCGAGCCGGGCTGGTTGAAGGGGATCTCCTTCTCCGGGCCCCGGTCGCCTCTCAGCTTGGTCTGCAGGGCCTTGCGCTGCTCGGTGCTCATCACGTCGAGCTCGAGCTGCACGTCTGTCACGCCGTCGAGCTTGGCGACGGCGTTCTTCACGTCGCGGCGGATGGTGTCCTTCATCGGACAGCCGGCCACCGTGAGGTAGACGCCGACGCGCACCGCGCCGCCGGAAGCGATCTCGATGCTCTTGACCATGCCGAGGTCCGTGATCGGGCGGCGGATCTCGGGGTCGATGACGGTGGCGAGAGCGGCCGTCACGGTTTCCTGGGTTAGTGCCATCGAAGTCTCGGCACGAGGGAGTGCCGTCCCTCCTTTGTCGGTATATGTGTGACAGGCGCTGGACGCCAGTGAGGATGCCCCTCCATCGTATGAACCGGCGGCCTCGCTGGGTTAATCCGAGCTGTTAGATGTTCGTGCAACAACGTCTTAAGGTTACTCCGTGACTCTTCTGCGCCACGAAGGCCTCACCGCCGACGAGCTGGCGGTCTGGCGGATGTTGCAGCGGGCCCAGGTGCGCATCACCCGTCACCTGGAGGCGGAGCTGCTGGTCGCCCACGACCTGCCGCTGGCGTCGTACGACGTGCTCATGCAGCTGGCCGAGGCGCCGGAGCGGCGGTTGCGCATGAACGATCTCGCCGAGCGCGTGCTGCTCTCCCGCAGCGGGCTGACCAGGCTCATCGACCGGCTGCAGCGCGACGGCCTGGTGGCGAGGGAGGCCTGCGCCGACGACGCGCGCGGGCTGTTCGCGGTGCTGACCGAGCGCGGGGAGGCCAGGCTGGCCGAGGCGACGCCGACCTACCTGCGCGGCATCAGGACCCAGTTCCTCGACATGCTGGGCCCTGACGAGATCGGCGAGGTGCGGTCGATGCTCGCCAAGCTCGACATCACCGGCGCTCCCTGAGCTCCTCCAGCAGGCGCCCGAGCTCGGAGCGCAGATAGTCGCGGGTGGCCACCTCGTTCAGGGCCAGGCGGAGCCCGGCGATCTCGCGGGTCAGATATTCGATCTCCGCCTGGTTGCGCTCGGCCGTCTCGCGGTCCTGCTCGTACTGGATGCGGTCGCGGTCGTCCTGGCGGTTCTGGGCCAGCAGGATCAGCGGCGCGGCATAGCTGGCCTGCAGTGACAACATCAGCGTGAGGAAGATGAACGGGTAGGGGTCGAACTTCAGGTGATCGGGCGCGGCCACGTTCCAGGTCACCCAGGTCGCCACGAAGACGGTCATGTAGACGATGAACCGGGCGGTGCCCAGGAAACGGGCGATCCGCTCCGACAGCCGCCCGAAGGCCTCGGGGTCATAGTGCGGCCGCAACGACCGCCGCAGGTCACGAGGCTGGTCGAGGCGTTCAGACGTCATGGTCGGCCCCTTCGCGCCAGTCTTCGGGAAGAAGGTGGTCGAGCACGTCGTCGACGGTCACCGCGCCGACGAGCCGGCCGAACTCGTCCACGACCGGGGCGGCCACGAGGTTGTAGTTGGCCAGGTAGGAGGTGACCTCGCGCAGCGTGAACTCCGGTTTGATGGGGTCGATCGAGGGGTCGAGCACGCCGCCGAGAATCGTGGACGGCGGCTCGCGCAGCAGCCGCTGGAAGTGCGAGACGCCCAGGTAGGTGCCCGTCGGCGTCTCCGTGGGCGGCCTGGTGACGTAGACCTGCGCCGCGACGGCCGGCGTCAGATCCTGCTGGCGGATGTGGGCGAGGGCCTCGGCCACCGTGGAGGTGGGCGGCAGGATCACCGGCTCGCTGGTCATCACGCCGCCCGCGCTGTCGACGGGGTAGGTCAGCAGGCGCCGCACCGGGGCGGCCTCTTCCGGCTCCATCAGCGCCAGCAGCCTGGCCGCCTGCTCCTGAGGCAGGTCGTGCAGCAGGTCGGCGGCGTCGTCGGGCGCCATCTCCTCCAGCACGATGGCGGCCCGCTCGGGCTCCAGCGTGCCGAGGATGCCGATCTGGTCGGCGGGCGGGAGCTCCTCCAGCACGTCGGCCAGCCGGTCGTCGTTGAGCGCGCGGGCGATCTCGACGCGGCGCTTGGTCGGCAGCCCGTGCAGCGCGCTGGCCATGTCGGCGGCCCTCAGCGACTCGAACGCGGCGATCAGACCGGCGGCCCCCTGGTCCTTCTGCAGCGTGTCGAACCCGGTCACCTCGGTCCAGTCGACGATCCGCAGGTCGCGCCGGCGGCCCCGGTGGAGCGCGACCTTGGTGATCTCCCACGTGGACGGCTTGACCTCCTCCATGGCCACGTCGTAGACGGTCATCGGCTGGTCGTCGCAGGTCACGGTGAGGTCGAGCATCTCGCCGATGACCAGTGTCTCCGTGGCCCGCTGCTCGAACCTGCGCATGTTGAGCCGGCCGGTGAAGACCACGGCGCCGGCCTCGATGCGGCGTACGCGGGTGATGGGCAGAAAGACCCGGCGGCGCGGCTGCACCTCGACCACCAGGCCGTGCACGTTGGGCCGGCGGGTGAGGCGCAGGCCCGCCACGACGTCGCGCACCCGGCCGATCTGGTCGCCGGCGGGGTCGAAGACCGGGGTGCCCTGCAGCCGGCCCACGAAGATCTGCACGTGGCCAGGCTAACAGGGCTATCCCGTTGCGCCCCGTACGCCGGACGTGTCAGTATCAAACCCGCTTTACGGTCATTACGGTTCGGATGGTGTGCGATGAGGTATGCGGGGCTGGCGCTCGCGTTCGTGGGGTCGTGGTGTTTCGCGTTCGCCGGGCCGATGGCCAAGTACCTCATCGCTGCCGGGCTGGCGCCGATGGAGGCCGTCTGGACGCGGATGGCGGGAGCGGGGCTGCTGCTGGTGGCCGTGCTCGCCGTGGTGAGGCCGAGCGCGCTGCGGATCGCCCGGTCCAAACTGCCGTTCTTCGGCCTTTACGCGCTCATGGGCGTCGCGGGCGTGCAGTCACTGTACTTCGTGGCCATCACCAGGCTGCCGGTGGGGGTCGCGCTGCTGCTGGAGTTCATGGCGCCGGTGATGGTGGTGGCCTGGGTGCGGGTCGTGCGCAGGATCAGGCTCGCCCGGGCCGCGTACGTCGGAGCGGTCGTGGCGGTCGTGGGCCTCGCGATCGTGGTCGAGGCCTGGCAGGGGCTGCGGATCGATGCGCTGGGCCTGCTGCTCGGCCTGCTGGCCGGGGCGTGCTGCGCCGGATATTTCCTGATGTGCGATGGCTTCGGCGACGACATCGACCCGCTGGGCCTGATCGCGTGGGGTCTGCTGGGCGCGGCCGTCCTGCTGATCCCGGTCTCGCAGCCCTGGAACATCCCCTGGGAGGCCTTCACGGTCTCCGCCACCCCGGAGGGCGCCGTCACGCTGCCGGTGATCGGGGCCTACCTCTGCATGGCGGTCGTCGCGACCTCGATGGCGTACATCCTGAGCATGTACGCCGTGCGGCGGTTGTCGGCCGCCGTGGGAGCCACGGTCGCGTCCCTGGAGGTCATCGCGGGCGCGGTGGTGGCCTGGGCGCTGGTCGGGGAGACGCTCGGCGTGTTCCAGATCGTGGGAGGGCTGATCGTGCTCTCGGGTGCGCTGCTCGCCCAGACCGCCACCGCCTCCGCCCAGCCCCCGGAGGCGCCCGAACCCCAGGTCATCGAGGAACCGGCCGCGGTCACCGCTCCGGGGTGAGGCGCACGACGGTGCACTCGCGGGCCCAGCGCTCGGTGAGGCCCTCGCCGTCGCGGGCGTTGAGCCGCTCCTTCGCCAGCACCGCCACGGCGTCGGCGTCCGAGGCCTGGTCGACGACCGACACCGCGGCGTCGAACTCCACCAGCCTGGCTCCGTTGTCCTTGCTGCGCAGCGTGACACGCACCCGGTCGAGCCGGTCGAGACCGGGCAACTGCTGCTCCTCGCCGCCCGTCACCACGTAGATCGCGCCGTCGTGCCAGGAGTGCCAGGCCAGCCGCGGGCGGTCGAGGGTGAGCCAGAGGATGCCCGACTTCTTCGCGCCCTCTTGGATCGCAGAGGTGTTGTCGCTCACAGCTCCGACTGTACGGCCGAGCCGGGGCCGCGGACGAGTACCGTGTGCGCATGCGCTCCCGTCGTTCGGTGCTCGCCGTGCCAGGCAGCAACCCCCGTTTCCTCGACAAGGCCCAGACCCTGCCCGTCGACGAGGTCTTCCTCGACCTGGAGGACTCCGTCGCGCCCCAGGCCAAGGAGGAGGCGCGCAAGAACATCGTGACCGCGTTGCGCGAGGGCGACTGGTCGGGCAAGACGCGGGTGGTCCGGGTCAACGACCTCACCACCCAGTGGACCTACCGCGACGTGATCGAGGTCGTCGAGGGCGCGGGGGAGTTCGTCGACTGCCTGATGCTGCCCAAGGTCCAGGACTCCACCGAGGTCGTCTGGCTCGACACGCTGCTCGCCCAGATCGAGAAGGCCATGGGCCACGAGGTGGGCCGCATCGGCATCGAGGCGCAGATCGAGAACGCGCGCGGGCTGGTCAACGTCGACGCCATCGCGGGGTCGTCGCGGCGGCTGGAGACGCTGGTCTTCGGCCCGGCCGACTTCATGGCCTCGATCAACATGCGCACGCTCGTCGTCGGCGAGCAGCCGCCCGGCTACGTCGAGGGCGACGCCTACCACTACATCCTCATGCGCCTGCTCATGGCGGCCAGGATGCACGACCTGCAGGTGATCGACGGCCCCTACCTGCAGATCAAGGACGTCGAGGGCTTCGTGAAGGTGGCGCGCAGGGCGGCCGCGCTCGGGTTCGACGGCAAGTGGGTGCTGCATCCCTCCCAGGTCGACGCGGCCAACGAGGTGTTCTCGCCGGCGCAGGAGGACTATGACCACGCCGAGCTCATCTTGGAGGCGTACGACTACTACACCACGGTCGAGAAGCGCGGCGCGGTCATGCTGGGCGACGAGATGATCGACGAGGCCTCCCGCAAGATGGCGCTCGTCGTGGCGGCCAAGGGGCGGGCCGCCGGGCTGACCCGTACGACCTCCTTCACACCTTGAAGCCGATGGCGGTGAAGAACCAGAACGACGAGGTCAGCCAGAGCCCGACGAGCACCGTGAACGCCGCCCCGCCGAGCACCGGCAGCGTCCAGCCCGGCGCGCCGCGCTTGGGCAGGGCGAGCATCTTCGCGGTGAACACCCCGTAGAAGAAGCAGCCGAGCAGCGAGTGCACCAGCACCCTGGGCACGTCGTACTGCAGGCCCAGGGCATAGAGGCAGTGGAAGGCGACGGGGATCGTCAGAAGGAAGGCGATCCGGCCCGACCAGCGGTGCACGCCGGGCGGGACGGTGACGCCGAGCCTGCCCCACATCGACAGGGCCGAGACCACCTGCACGATCGCCAGGACGAACGCGCCCGTGGTGAGCCAGACCTTCATCGGCAGCGCGGCGGAGAAGCCGGCCACGCCGACCGCGAACCCGGTGGGCGTGTGGGCCCGCCCGAAGACGCCGAGCGCGACCACGACCAGCCCTCCGGCGATCAGCGGCCACAGCAGCGGGGTCAGGCTGCGGGAGGGCCGCTGGTGGATGGCTGTCATGACATCTCCTCGATGAAGCCGTCGACGTCCTTGGGGTAGACCGTGGTGTCGTCCACGGTGAGGGGGGTGGTGGGCCGCTCGCCGTCCAGCCGTGGGATGTCGAGCTGCTCCTCGCCGAGGACGGCGGCGCCGACCTGGGTGAAGCCGCCCTGCGGGTTCTTCAGGACGATCCAGCCCGCCCTGAGCTTGGCGCCCCTGACGATCGCGGTGGCGCGGTAGAGGCCCGACGGCTTGACGACCGTGGGCGCGACGAAGCTCCACTTCTCGCCGCCGAGGGCGACCGTGCCCCTGGCCTTGCCGCCTCCCAGCGCGGCCGTGACCTTGGCGCTGCCGAAGCCGGTCAGCGACAGCTCGCCCGCCGACTCCTTGCCCTTGAACCAGGCCTCGGTCCTTCCGTCGCAGAAGTAGCCGATGGCCTTGCCGTTCCTGATCGAGATGGCGATGAGGCCGCCGTTGCCCTTGACGCGCCCGCCGTAGTCGGCCCTGGTGATCTTCTTGGGCTCGGTGCGGGAGGGTGAGGGGGAGGGCTGCGCGGTGTTCGTCGCCGTGGGAGGCGACTCCGTGGTGTTCTCCTGCGCGGGGGTGGTCTCCTCTGCGGAGGGCGCCTCCGCGGCTGTGTTCGCGGCCGTGTTGTCGGCCGCGGGTGCCGCGTTGACGCTGGCGACACCGAGTCCCGCGGCGAGCACCGCGCCTGCCGCGAGGGTGATGACAGGTCCCAGCCTTGACATGGACTGCTCCCAGGTTCGAATGCCTACGATCCCGAGCATCCGCCTAAAAGAGCGCGCCGTCTGTGAACTAATGCTCACCAAGCGGACAGAATGGATGGATGCAGGAAAACCCAGGGCCACAGTTCCCGTACGGCGCGCCGCCGCCGGGCTACCCGTACCCGCCCCGACGCCAGCCCTGGTTCCTGCCGACACCGCGTGGGGCCCGCTACGACCACATGGCCAGGACCGCCGCGTCCCATCCGTGGCGGGCGATCGTCGG
The DNA here is from genome assembly GCF_055586745.1 of Nonomuraea sp. NPDC049378. Lineage (NCBI taxonomy): Bacteria > Bacillati > Actinomycetota > Actinomycetes > Streptosporangiales > Streptosporangiaceae > Nonomuraea > Nonomuraea sp. NPDC049378. The sequence continues at coordinate 69,881 of NZ_JBVJHP010000009.1, read as the reverse complement.
GACGCTCATCATCGCCGCGGGGTTCTTCACGCTCGGCCTGGTGGTGGTGTTCGCGGGCATGCTGGTGTCGCTGCTGGCCGGCATCCCGTTCACGATCGAGCCCAGCGGGCAGCTCTCCGGCAATCCGGAGTTCGCTCTGGTGGTCCTGCTGCTGTCGCTCGCGCCGATGATCCTGCTCGTGCTCGGCACGGTGGCGCTCATCCAGCGCCGCCGCCCCGGCACGGTCTCGTCCGTGACCGGGCGGCTGCGCTGGTCCTGGATGGCGCGCTGCGCGGGGCTGGCGGTCCTGGCGCTGGCGGCCGGCCAGGGCACGCAGTTGCTGGTCATGTCGGCCTCGGGCGAGAGCAGCGAGATGTTCGGCTGGGCCGGTTGGGAGGGTTTCCTGCCGGCGTTGATCGTGATCGTGCTGCTGGTGCCCTTCCAGGCGGCCGCCGAGGAGTACGTCTTCCGCGGCTGGTTCGTGCAGGCGGTGGGCGCGCATGTGCGCAATCCGATCTGGTCGATCCTCATCGGGGCGGCGTTGTTCGCGTCGTTGCACGGGTATCAGCCGGCCGGGCTGGTCGACGTGTTCGTGTTCGGGGCGGTGATGGGATGGCTGACGGTGCGGACGGGGGGTCTGGAGGCGGCGATCGGGTTGCACGTCATGAACAACGTGCTCGCCTTCGGGCTGAGCGCGGCGGCCGGCAGCCTGGAGGAGGCCCTCGACCAGCCGAACGTGCCGGTGCCCTGGCAGGCGCTGCTGGGTACCGCGGTGCAGCTCGCGGTTTACGCGGGCGGTGTGTTGTATCTAGCCAAAAAGCGGTCAATAAGCACTGTTTCTGGATAAATCAGGCACGGGGTGCCGGGAATCTCGCTAGAGAGGTCTCGCTATTCCGGCCGAGTCATGCTGGTCTGGATCCTGTGGGGACGGCGAGGGTTTCCCGGAGGTAGTCGTTTCGACCGTTCCCATGCCCGGACACGACCCGATTGATCGACGAGTTCCACCCGTACGACACGTTCGACGAGGAGGTACGGCGCGTGGCCTCCGGCCCCAGCGAACCGCCACGGCGACCGCCGGGTGACGACGACCCGCGTTCTGAGGGGGCGTCGGAACCGCAATCTACTGAAGAGCCCAGGATCAGCCACGCGCCGCCGGGGCCCACCGACGACCGGGCCAGGGGATTACCGCTGGCATCACCGTGGGACATGCCGCCGTTCGCCGCTCCCGTCCCGGAGGACGAGCCGCAGGAACCGCCCAAGGGGCGCCGGCCGTACAGCTCGCCGACGGTGGATTCCGAGGTGGAGCCGCGCCGCCGCCCACGCCGCGTCGTCAACCGCCCCGACAAGCTCGTGGCGGGCGGCCCGCCCCCGGAACCGGAGCCGGACGCCGTGGAGGAGGCGGAGGCGTTCCAGGGCACCCGCATCCCCCCGTACGTCCGGGTCTACCCCGTCGAGGAGCCCTCCGACACCGAGCCGGTGCCCGAGCCGCGGGAGGAGCACCCGGAGGAGGGCGAGCCGGAGGTGCGGCGCGTCGGACGGCCGCCGTCGGGACGTCCCACACGCCCCGACCTCCTGGTCGCCACCGGACCGCCCCGCCCGCAGGGGTCGAGCGGCAGGCACCACAGGGGCCCGGCGCCGGCCGCCGTCCGCAGGGCGGGCCCCATGCGCCGCGGCAGCAGGGCGACCCCCATCGTCCTGTCGGTGGCCGCGGCGGTCCTGGTGGCCGCCGGCGTGCTCGTGTGGCAGTGGAGCGGCGACGAGGCCCCCGGCCTGCGCCTGGAGGCGGGCACCGGGCGTTCGGGCGACGAGTTGTTCACCGTGCCCGCCGCCGGCGACGGCGTCAACCAGAAGCTCAACGACATGGCCTCGGCGGGCCGGGCGGTGGTGGCGGTCGGCAGCGACACGACGAGCCCCACGCCGCGCCCGCTGTTCCTGTTCTCGCCGGACGGAGGCAAGACCTGGCAGCTCGGGCAGGTGAACGGCGTCTCCTCGCCCACGGTCCAGCGGGTTGTCGGCGGCGACGGGCGGTGGCTGGCCAGCGGCGGCGACGGCCTGGCGGGCGAGCGCGGCCTGTGGACCAGCACCGACGGGTTCAGCTGGACGGCCGTGGAGCAGCCGGGCGGGGCCGCGTTCCGGGCCGGTGACCACATTCACGACATCGCGCGGACGGCCTCGGGGTTCGTCGCGGTGGGGCGTACGACGGGGGAGGACGGCGGGTCCGGGCCCGCGGCCTGGCGCTCGGACGACGGCGCCAGGTGGGAGCGCGTCGAGACCAGAGGGCTGGAAGTGGGCGAGATCAGAGCCGTGGTGGCCAGGGGCGACACCGTCGTGGCCGTCGGGCAACCCGCGGTCGGCGAGGGATCGCGGGTGCTGCGCTCGGCTGACGGCGGCCGTCACTGGCAGGCGACCGGCTTCCAGCTCCCCGAGGCCGTGCCGCGCACCGGGACGCTGGGCCTGCTGCCCAAGCAGTTCGTCCTGGTGCCGACGCGGCAGCGCACGGTCACGGGTGACGTACGCGTCTACTGCTCGCCGACAGGGGCGCAGTGGAAGCAGTGCGGCACCATCGGCGGCCTGAGCGGCGAGAGCCCCGGCGTGGAGTCGCTGATCTCCCACAAGTCCGGCGTCGCGGCGATCACGCAGGCCGGCCTCGGCAGGTACACCGTGCTGACCAGTACGAACGCCCGCGACTGGGACAAGCGGGCCGACTTCGCGGACCTGCGGGGCGCGACCCTGCGCGGGTTCACGATCTCCGACAGCGGCACCCTGTTCGCCGGCGGCGACCAGGCGGCGTCCGACGTCGACAACCAGCTCGTGCTCATGGCCGCGCCCCCGCGCGGTGCGGCGGCGCGCGTCAAGCTCGGCGAGGTCGAGGGCCTGTCGCGGATCGCGCGCGAGACGACCGCGCTGGCCAGCTTCTCCGGCAGGTACGTCGCCGTCGGCTCGGCGTCCGGCGACGCCGGCCTGTGGACGATCAAGAACTGGCAGAGCTGGAAGTCGATGAGCCTCGGCGGGCCGGGCAGGCAGTCGCTGGAGGACGTCACGCATGGGGAGCGGGGCTGGCTGGCGGTCGGCGCCACCGAGACGAACGTGGCCGTCACCGACCCCCTCCTCGTCACCTCCGCCGACGGCGAGAGCTGGAAGAGGCTCGACGTCTCCGGCGACCTGGCCCGCGACAAGGACCACCCCTCGCTGACGACGCACGTGGTGACGGCAGGCAAGCAGGGGTACGTCCTGGTGGGCGAGTCCAAGGACCAGGCGGGCGCGTCGAGCACGGCCATCTGGTTCACCCCTGACCTGCGCAAGTTCACCAGATCGGAGAAGTTGCCGCACGGCGGCTCCGGCGTGCGGGTCCACGACGCGGTCGCCAGTTCCGACGGCTTCGTGGCTGTGGGCGGCTCGGGCGCCGCCGAGCAGGAGAACAGCGTCGTGTGGCACTCCGACGACGGCGTCAACTGGACCGCTCGCGACGCGGTGTCCCCGCCCGGCGCCACCTCGGCGGGGCTGCGGCGGGTCACGGCGTACCAGGGCAAGCTGGTGGCGATCGGCACGGCGCTGGTGGACGGCGCGCGGCGGGCGTTCGCGGCCGCCTCCGACGACGACGGTGCCACGTGGCGTACGGCCTGGCTGCCCGCGGAGCAGGCGGCGGCGGTCTATGACCTGGCGGCGGCCGATGAGGGCCTGGTGGCGGTCGGCTGGCACGGCGCGCCCGGTGAGGGCGACAGCGCGGCCTGGACCTCGCAGGACGGGTTGTCGTGGAACCGGATGGAGCTGACGAAGGACAGGCTGGCGGGGCAGGGCATGCAGTGGTTGTCGGCGGTGGCGGTCTCGCGTGTCGACGCCTCAGGGGCGGAGGTGGTGGCCCTCGGCCGGTCGACGACGTACAACGCCGACCATCTGATCCTGTGGACCTCCAGCCTGTCCGCCAGCAGGTAGGAGCCGGCTAGCGCGGCAACACGCCCCAGCCCGTCAGCGTGTCGAGCAGTCCTTCGGTGAGCGGCAGCCGGGCCAGCTCGTCCATGCCGCACCACCGCACGTCCGCGGCGTCGTCACCGGCCGCGGGGGTTCCGCCGGTGACGGCCGCGAGATAGTCGCGGATCACGTACGTGACCCCGCCGGGTCCGGGGCGCTCAACCGCGCCGGCCAGGCGGCCCACCTCCACGTGCAGCCCTGTCTCCTCAAGGACCTCGCGCCGCAGTCCCGCGGCGTCGGTCTCGCCGGGCTCCAGCCTGCCGCCGGGGATGGACCACAGGCCCATGCCGGGCGGATGCCCCCGCTGCACAAGGAGAATTCGGTCAAAGGCATCAAAAACTATCGCCCCAATACAATTTACGCGCACATGACCAAGATTACGACGAGATAACGAGAACCGCCCTTGACGCAACGCCGCAGAAGGAAGCACCGTGGGTAGCTGTGAGAGCGGCTGCAACCTGCCCACGATGTTCTGGCCGGCTTCACGAGCCGAGCGCCTGGTCGAGTGCGTATCGATGCGACACGCACGGGGATGTCCTGCCCTATCAGCCTCCATGGCCGCCGACCAGCACGGCGCTGGAGGCGATCCGCAAGAGCTCCGTGGTTCCCGTGTGGCTGCCATGGCCGTTGCCGGCCGGCTGGCTGGTGACCGGTTTCGGCGAGGTGGGCGACCAGCGCACCGGCGGTCGCGCCAGCGTGGTCGCGCTGAGCGGGCCGTCGCTCATGGAAGGGCCCGCCGACCTGCTCGTGATCGCGGAGGAGCCGGGCATCGGGCTGGGCGCGGCGTTCGCCGGCCTCGACGGCCCCGACCCGGGCTCGGGGTTCGACGCCGGCCCGCCGAACGCCAAGATCCAGGTGCTCGGCCATCCCACCGCCATGTGGTGCGTGAACGGGCAGGCCGACCGGGCGGTCTACGCCGGCGAGGCGCTCGGCAACTGGTTGTGGACGATCGCCTGGCCGGCCGACGCCGGCTGCCTCATCGCGCTGACCGAGCTGTCGCTGATCGACGCGCGGGATCACGACCTGGATGTCCCATTCGGTGCGTTCTCTCCCCGGCTCGAGGAGTAGGACGGGCGACGGCGATTCGCGCTCTCGTGTAGACGGGCTAGAGTTCGGAGGCGTGACAGCGCGTATCGAGCGAGTGGTGACCGAGGGCGTCGTCGACATCGACGGCACCGAGCACAAGGTCGAGAACAACACCTGGATCGTGGGTGACGACGACGAAGTGATCGTCATCGACGCGGCGCGTGACGCCGACAAGATCCTTGAGCAGGTGGGCGAGCGTGAGGTGCTGGCCGTCATCTGCACGGCGGGCCTGCCCGACCACGTCGGCGCCGCCATCGAGGTGGCCAGCAGAGACGAGGCCGTGGTCGCCCTGCATCCCAAGGACAAGCCGCTGTGGCGGGAGACCTGGTCGGAGACCTGGCCCGACATCGACATGGAGGACGACGGCGTCTTCGAGGTGGCCGACGTCCAGCTCGACGTCATGGAGACCCCTGGCGTCACGCCCGGCGGCGTGTCGCTCTACTGCGAGGGGCTCGGCGCCGTGTTCACCGGCAAGGCCCTGCAGGCCGACGGCCCCGGCAAGCTGGGCGGCGAATATCCCGCCCTGGCCGACCAGCTGACCTCGATCGGCGGGCGGCTGTTCACGCTGCCCGGCGAGACGCGGGTGCTGGCCGTCCACGGCGACGAGGTCACGGTCGGCGACCTGGAGCCGCACTTCGACGACTGGGTGTCCGGGTCGCTGACCCGCGTCGACACCGAGCCCGCCGACGACGACGGCCCGCTCACCGACGGCACCAAGATCTCCGGCATCCGCCTCGGACCCGGCGACGAGTGAGGCCATGAGCAGGGTGGACGGGTCCCGTCCGGCCGCCTCGCGGGGGTGAGGGCGGATGAACACGCAGCTTCCGCTGGAAGGGATGCCGCGGCGGCTCTACTCCTGCACGCCGTCGCGGCTGAACACCTGGCTCGACTGCCGCCGCCGCTACCGGTTCACCTATCTCGACCGGCCGCAGCCGTCAAAGGGCCCCGCCTGGGCGCACAACAGCGTCGGGGCGAGCGTGCACAACGCGCTGGCGGGCTGGTGGCGGGAGCCGTACGAACGCAGGACCCCGCTGACGGCGGCCGTCCTCGTCACGAACGGGTGGATCACCGAGGGGTTCAAGGACGCCGAGCAGTCGGGCCGGTGGCTGGGCCGCGCTCGCGACCTCGTGTCCGGATATGTCGCGACTTTAGATCCTGCTGACGATCCGGTCGGCGTCGAGCGCACGGTCGCCACCCGCACCAAGGTCGTCGCCCTGTCCGGCCGCATCGACCGGCTCGACCGGCGCGGCGACGAGCTGGTCGTGGTCGACTACAAAACCGGCCGCCGCCCGCTCACCCAGGACGACGCCCGTTCCTCGCTCGCCCTGGCCGCCTACGCCATCGCCGCCTCCACGATGATGCGCACGCCCTGCCGCACCGTCGAGCTCCACCACCTGCCGACCGGCGAGATCGTCCAGTGGCGGCACACCGACGAGTCGCTCACCCGCCACCTGCGGCGCGCGGAGGAGGTCGCGACCGAGGCCGCCGAGGCCGACGAACGCTACCGCGAGCTCGTGGCGGCGCCCGCGCGCAAACCCGCGGCCCCGCCAGGCGAGCGGCCGTCCACCCGGCCACCCGTCGGACCCGCCGCCGTGCCGGCGGAGGTCGACGAGCTGTTCGCGCCTGCCCCCGGCCCCATCTGCTCCTGGTGCGACTTCCGCCGCCACTGCCCCGAAGGGCAGGCCGCAGGGCCGGAGCGCCGCCCCTGGGACGGGCTTGCCGACTAGCCGGGCTCACCCCCTGGCGGTGAGGGCCGGACCGTGAAGGGCGTGGAGCGGTTACCGGCCGCGGTGGCGCTGGGCTCGCTGTTCAACCCGCTGAACTCATCGATGATCGCGGTCGCCCTGGCCGGCATCGAGGCCGAGTTCGACGTCGGGATCGCCGCCGTCACCTGGCTGGCCGGGGGCTTCTACTTCATCGGCATCATGGTGCCGCCGCTGATGGGAACGCTGGCGGACCGGTTCGGGCCGAGACTGGTGTTCTGCGCCGGGCTGGTGACGATGGCCGTCACCGGCGTGCTGGCCGCGCTCGCGCCCACCTACCCGGCCCTGGTGGCGGTGCGGCTCCTGCAGGCGTTCGGCAGCTGCGCCACCATGCCCGCGGGCATGGTGATCGTGCAGGCGGCGATGGCCGACGCCGACGGCAGGCCGCCGCCGCGCGTCATCGCGATGATCTCGATGGTGCTCACCGCCAGCGCCGCCATCGGACCCGTGCTCGGCGGATTCCTGATCTCCTTATGGGGATGGCGGGCGATCTTCCTGGTCAACGTGCCGCTCGCGGCGGTCGCGTTCGCCGCCGCCCTGCGGTGGCTGCCCAAGGTGCGCGTGGACGGCGCACGGCAGGCCCTGCTGCCGCGCCAGAACCCGCGGCTGCTGGCCACCTACGGCCAGTACGCGCTCGTCAACGTGGTCTTCTACCTGGCGTTCCTCGCGCTGCCGCTCTGGGCGCAACAAGTCGGCGGCGTGCCCGCGCACGTCGCCGGGCTGCTGGTGCTGCCGCTGTCCGTGCTGGCGATCGTCGCGACCCCCGTCGCGGTGACGCTGGCGGCCAGGCTCGGCATGCGGGCCGTGCTGATGGTGAGCGGCGCGCTGCTGGTGGCGGGATCCTGCGCGATGCTCGCGGTCGGCCCCGTCATGCTGGTGCCGGTGGTCGCGGCGCTGCTGGGCGTGGCGTCGGCCTTCAGCCAGTTCGGGCTCAACTCGCTGGTCTTCGTGCACGCGGGCGGGCGCGACACGGGCAGTGCGGTGGGTTTCTTCCAGGCGTCCCGCTACGTGGGTGCGGCGACCGCGTCCGCGCTGCTCGGCGTGCTGTTCGACGGGACGAGCCTGGACACGGGCGGCTGGGCCATGGCAGGCGTGTCAGCCGCGGTGCTGGTCGCGGGCGTGCTCGCGCCCGTCAGGCGGCCGGGGACTTCGGCCAGCGGCGGGGATCGGTCAGCCCCTTGAGCCCTCTGCTCACGTCGTAGCCGGCGGCGCCGAGCCGCTCCCTGGAGGCCCGCAACATCCGCCGCGTGGCCGGCATGAACGCACGGTCGTGCACGGGCTCGGGCAGCGCGTTCATGGCCAGCCTGAACGCCGCGAGCCCGGCCGTCACGGCCGCCGCGGGCACCTCGGGCAGCGCGCCGTACATGCGCCTGGCCCAGTCGGGCAGCGTGAAGTAACAGAGCGCGCCGAAGGGGAAGTAGCCGGGTTTGCCGGGGGACAGCAGCCTGAGCTCGCGCGGCAACCGCGGCCACATCAGGAAGCGCACGGTCGAGGCCGCCTCCTCCGTCACGCGCAGGCTGGGGCGCATCTGCTTGAAGTAGGCGTCCATCTCCGCGCACGAGCCGGGCACGTCGTCGAGATGCAGGCCGACGTACGTGGCGCTCTTGCGCTGCTCGCGCAGGTAGCGGTCGGCCTGCCGCTCGGTCAGCCCGAGCCCGCCGCGCCTGGCCACCTCGAGGTACGACGAGACCTCCGCGCAGTGCACCCAGAGCAGCAGCTCGGGGTCGTCGACCCGGTGCGTCCCGCCGGTGTCGGGATCGTGGACGCGCAGGGCCCGGTGGATGCCGCGCACCCGCCGGCCGATCTCGTCGGCCTCCTCCGGGCTGCCGAACGTCACCCGGCCCACGAAGTCGGCGGTGCGGCGCAGGCGGCCGAAAGGATCGTCCTGGAAGGTGGAGTTCTGCCAGACGCCGCGCATCGCCGGCGGGTGCAGCGCCTGCAACATGAGCCCGCGTACGCCGCCGACCCACATCGAGCGGTCGAGATGCACCTGCCACGTCGCGCTCTGCGGCGGCTGGACGACGATGTCTTCGATGCCCCTCATGGTGAACGCAGGATTACACGGCAGTGGACCTTGTGTCCAAGTACTGTTTCTCGGCCGAATTCCAGAACCTCACCAGCGCCGCCGCCGTCGTCTCCGGCGCCTCCACGGCGGGGGAGTGCACCGCGCCCGGCACGACCACGGAGTCGGCTCCGAGCCTGGCGGCCATGTCCGACTGCGCCTCCGGCGGCCATCCGTCGTCGTGCTCGCCGTACAGGACGAGCGTGGGCACCTCGATCTGGCGCAGCTCGTCGGTGCGGTCGCGCATGGTCAGCACCTGCTCGGCCATCCGTGCCAGGCCGGTCGGCGAGTTGCTGATCAGGCGCCTGTGCAGGAACTCCCTGATGTCGTCGGACACGTCGCCGGCCAGCGCCTCGGGCTCGAACCTGTGGTGCCACAGGTGTTCCAGGCCCAGCGCCGGCACCTCCTCGGCGATCGTCCTGGCGTTGCGCGCCCGCCGGCCCTCGATGGGGCCTGGACCCGAGCTCATCAGCGTGAACGACGCGAACTTCGTCACCCCGTCGATCACCGCCTCCCTGGCCACCAGGCCGCCGAAGGAGTGGCCCACCAGGTGCACGGGCTCGCCGCCGCCGACGACCTGGGCGAGCGTGTCGATGTCGGACCCGAGCGCGGCGCACGTGTAGGCCCTGGGATCGTCCGGGCCCGGCGTTTCGTACTGGCCGCGCAGGTCGACGACCACCACCCGGCGGCCCGACTGGGCCAGCGTCATCAGGACCGCGAGGAAGTCCTCCTTGCTGCCCGTCAGGCCGGGGACCAGCAGCGCGGGCCAGCGCTCGATCACACCACTGACCGGAACCGCCTCCAGGACCGCGAACGTGCCCTGTGGCGTTTCGATCTTCTGTGATGCGACGCCAGGCGGCAGGTCGAGGAATCGCGGCGTACTCACGTGGGGCAACAATACCCAGAGGTCAGCGCCTCGACACCGGCATGGCCACGACGCCGGTGCGAGTTCTCAGGAGAGACGAGCTGTGCGCGGTGCGGGAAACCCTCCCGTCTGAGGCCTGGGACGCCCCCAGACCCCCGTGGCGGGCGCTGAGCGCCTCCTGGGGCCGCCTGCGTACGTGGGCGGGGTCATCTCGGCGGGTGCGCTGCGGCATCGTATGAGGGGCCCTTACGGCCCGTCGCCCGGCATGCGAGAGGCGCGCACCCGCTCGGGGTGCGCGCCTCTCGCGTCGCCTCCTCAGCCGGTGCGGCGGCGGTTGCCGCCACCGCCGTTGCCGCCACGGGACTGGCGCCGCTGCTGCTTGCGCTCGGTCGCCGCGGACGGGGCGATGTCGTCGTCGTCCGTGGCCAGATCGGGTGACTGGAAGATCACCGCGAACGGGCTCGGCGGGATGATGCGGTCGGGCTCCTTGCGCGCCGGTGGCGGCGGCGTCGACAGGAAGCTCGGCTCGCCCGCGGCCGGCGTCACCGGCTCGGGCCCAGTAGTGGGTGCGGTAGTGGGCCCGGTAGTGGGCCCGGTGATGGGCTCGCTGACAGGCGCGGCGGGAGCGACCGGCGCTGACTCGGCTCCGGCGTCGCGCTTCGAGCGGGTGCCGGCACCGGTGCCGGGCCCGGTGATGGGCCCGGTGATGGGCCCGGTGATGGACCCGGTGTCGGCCTCGGGCTTGGCGGACCGGCGTGAGCGGGTGGGCTTCGCCGGCGCCTCCGGCGAATCGGCCAGCGCCTGCTCGATCGCCGTGGACGCCGCCCCCCTGCGGGTGCGGCTCCGCTTCGGCTCGGCGGCCTGGATCTCGTCCGGCGAGAAGATGGCGGGAGTCTCCTCCGTCTTGGCCTTCACGGGCTCGACCTCCGTCGTCTCGGCGGGTGCGGTCTCCGCCAGCTCCCTGCCGCCGCGGGTGCGGCGGCGCTGGCGCGGCGTGCGGGCGGGGCGCTCCTCGCGCTCGTCGCGGCGGCGGCCGCCGCGCCCGCGGATCCTGCCGGTCTCACCGAGGTCCTCGATGCGCTCCGCGGACAGCCCCGCGCGCGAGCGGCTCGCGTGCGGCAGGACGCCCTTGGTGCCCTCGGGGATGTCGAGCTCGGTGTAGACGTGCGGCGAGGTGGAGTAGGTCTCCTCGGGTTCGGCGAAGTCGAGCCCGAGCATCTGGTTGATCATCTTCCAGCGGGTCAGCTCCTCCCACTCCACGAACGTGACCGAGATGCCCGTGCGCCCGGCCCGGCCGGTGCGGCCGATGCGGTGCACGTAGGTCTTGTCGTCGGTGGGGCAGTCGTAGTTGACCACGTGGGTGACGTCGTCGATGTCGATGCCGCGGGCGGCCACGTCGGTGGCCACCAGCACGTCGATCTTGCCGTTGCGGAACGCCCGCAGCGCCTGTTCGCGCTGGCCCTGACCGAGGTCGCCGTGCACGGCCGCGACCGCGAAGCCGCGGGTGTCGAGCTGCTCGGCGACCATGTCGCAGGCTCGCTTGGTCTCGCAGAAGACCATGGTGAGCCCGCGGCCCTCGGCCTGCAGCAGCCGGCCGAGGATCTCGATCTTGTCCATGCGGTGGACACGCCACACGAGCTGGCGGGTGAGCGGCGTGGTCTCGCCCTCGCCGCTTTCGAGCTCCGCGCGTACGTGTGTCGGGCGGTTGAGGTATTTGCGCGACAGCGCGACGATCTCGCCCGGCATGGTGGCCGAGAACAACATCGTCTGCCGCTGCGCCGGGATCAGCTTGAAGATCCGTTCGATGTCGGGCAGGAAGCCGAGGTCGAGCATCCGGTCGGCCTCGTCGAGGACGAGGGTGGTGACCTGGCTCAGGTCGAGATGCTTCTGCTTGACCAGGTCGAGCAGGCGGCCGGGGGTGCCGACGATGACGTCGACCCCGGCCTTGAGCGCCTCGATCTGCGGCTCGTACGCCCGCCCGCCGTAAACGGTCAGAACCCGGGAACCGAGCTTGCCCGCGGCGGTGACGAGGTCTTCGCTGACCTGGACGGCCAGCTCGCGGGTCGGTACGACGACCAGCCCGCGCGGCTTCTTGCGGTTTTTGCGCGGCTTGCCGATGCCTTGCAGCATGGCGATGCCGAACGCGTAGGTCTTTCCCGTGCCCGTGCGTGCCTGACCGATGAGGTCCTGGCCGCTCAGCGCGAGCGGGAGTGCCATTTCCTGGATGGGAAACGGTGCGACGATGCCCTCGGTCTCAAGGGCATCGGCGATCTCTGGTGTGACTCCGAGGTCTCGGAAAGTCGTCAGCGTGGCCTGCCTCAGTCTCAAATGAAGGCGGGCCTGCCGGGACCGACGGGCGGAAAACAGCCCCCGTGTCGTGGGTCCGCGCGGTAGAGCCAGCCCTCTCGCGTCATCAGCGACCGCGCACCCGGGGAACGGGGGTCAATCGGGGGAAACCCCCCGAATTTACACAGTGCGGTCGCACTTTCACAGAGCAGTGTACTCGATACCACAACGCTGACCGAGCTTACGTATGTTCCCGAAGATTCCCCCAAGTACGCTGCCTTGTTATGAAGGAGTCTCCTGGAGTCGTCGACCTGCTCGGTGTGCTGGCCTACGCGGAGTTGAGCGCCCACGCGCGGATGACCGAGGACGCCGCGTCTCTTGCGCCCTCTCTCGCCGACCGGGCGGCGCTCAGCGAGCTGGCCGTCACCGAATTCGCCCACTTCCGCCTGCTGCGCGACCGGCTCGCCGAACTGGGCGCCGATCCCGCCGAGGCGATGACGCCGTTCGTCGCGGCGCTGGACGCCTGGCACGCGCAGACCAGGCCGGCCGACTGGCTGCAGGCGCTGGTCAAGACGTATGTGGGAGATGGCATCGCGCTCGACTTCTACCGGGAGGCGGCCAGGCACCTCGACCCGTCGATCGCCAAGCTGGTCGACGAGGTGCTGGTGGACGAGGGCCGGTCGAAGTTCGCGGTCGAAGGGGTGCGGGCGGGCATCCAGGCGGACCCGGCGGCGAGCGGGCGGCTGGCGTTGTGGGCGCGACGGCTCGTCGGCGAGGCGCTCAGCCAGGGCCAGCAGGTGGCCTCGGCCCGGCCGGAGCTGGCGCTGCTGTTGATGGAGTCGGCCGGCGAGGGCCAAACGGATATATCCCGACTTTTCGCGAAGTTGACCGAGGCGCACAACAAGCGTATGGCGGCCATGGGCATCTGAGGCAGGCGCGTTGCCCGCATAGGGCGGCGCAAGGGCACGCAACGGTTGTACCGTGCCAGACATGAGGGCCTCGCGCCGCTACGGCAGTATCTTGACGAGATGTGAGCCGGCCCGCTGGACACCGCGGGCGGTGCTGCGGAGACAGAGCGCGGCCTGCCCGGCCACGGAGCCCAGGCGAGATGCCGTGCCCCGGCCGCGCAGGCCCCGGGGTTGCCTGATCGGCAAGCCGCCCGCGCAGGGCTGAGCCGGGAGCCGAGCCAAACCGGTGCGGGCATGGCGGAGCCGCGCACGTGGGTGAGGGGGAGGCGGGGCACGGCGCGTGCGCCGCACCCCGCTCACAAGCCTTTAGAGCGTGCCGCCGAACCCGACCGGCCGCGACTCGTCCTCACCGATCTCGATGAACCCGAGCGATGCGACCGGCACGACGATGCGCCTGCCCTTGACGTCGGTCAGGGCGAACACGCCGCGCTCGACCGACAGTGCGTTTCTGATCTCCTCCTCCACCTGCTCTGCGGTGAGGTCGGTCTCGACAACGAGCTCGCGGTGCACGGAACGCACGCCGATCTTGATTTCCATCCTGGCTCCCTAGTCGACGGGGCTGGCTCACCCCAATGGTGACCGCTCGTCCCGGCGAGCACCGCCGGCGATCGCGCCCAGCGAACGGGTTATGCCGTACGCGGAAAACCGCTGATGCCGCGCCAGGCGAGCCGAGCCATGAGCTGCTCGGCCGCGTCCTTCGGGATCGAGCCCTGCGTGGTGACCCAGTAGCGGGCGCTCACCTCCGCCATGCCGACCAGGCCGACGCCGAGCAGGTGCGCCTCGTCGCTGGTGCACCCGGTGTCCTCCTGGATGACCGCGCTGACCATCTCGGCGCACTCGCGCAGCGACCGCTCCACCCGCTGCCGCACCGGCGCGACGTTGCGCAGATCGGACTCGAAGACCAGGCGGAACGCCTCGCCCTGGGTGGAGACGAAGTCGAAGAACGCGCTGAACGTGGCCTGCACGCGCAGTTTGTTCTCCTGAGTGGAGGCCAGCGCCTCGCGGCAGCGGTTGACCATGTCGTCGACGTGGAGGTCGAGCAGCGCCAGATAGAGCTCGAGCTTGCCGGGGAAGTGCTGGTAGAGCACCGGCTTGCTGACGCCTGCCCGGTCGGCGATCTCGTCCATGGCGGCCGCGTGGTAGCCGTTCTCGACGAACACTTCCTGCGCGGCGCTCAGCAGCTGCCGGCGTCGGGCGAGTCGGGGCAGCCGGGTGCCCCGGGGCTTCGCGTCCGGGGTTGCGGTCACGCGGGTCTCCATAGGTCTCTCAGCGGGGCTGTGCGGACATCCTACGGGCGCGTCAACGGGCCCTCGGTGACAACGGTCACAGACGAGCCGCCATCGCACAGGTCATAGCCGTGGAGCCGGCTCACCGGCACCGGCTCAGCGATAGTCGTCATCGTCGAGTTCCACGACGCGGTCCTGGTCGGCCGCGTCGGCGGGATCGACGTCGAGCGGCAGCTCGCTGCGCAGCCTGCCGACGGGGCGGATCTCACGTTGCTGCTCGGCCGCGTCGGCCTCGGGCGTCTCGATCGAGAAACGCTCCTCTTCCTCTTCGTAGGTGCTCGCGTCCCCGCGTATGTCCATCTCTGACATGTCGGTCCCCCTCTTGGTGCGGACGCGTCCAGACTACGCCCGGCTGAAAAGGTCGCCGCGTTTCTCCACTCGGGCGAGTACGTCCGGCGCCGTGAACACGAGTTCCTCGGCGCGCTCGCAGTCCTCGACCTCCTTCCACGACAGGGGGGTCGAGACAGTCGGCCGCTCCCTGGCCCGCAGCGAGTAGGGCGCCACGGTCGTCTTGGCCGGGCTGTTCTGGCTCCAGTCGATGAACACCTTGCCCGGCCTGGCCTTCTTCGCCATCACGCTGACGACCTCCTGGGGATGCTCCTTCTCCAGGAGTTGTGCCAGCCGTTTGGCGAAGGCGGAGGGCTCCTCGCGGCAGTCCCACTCGGCGTACAGCTGCATGCCCTTGTTGCCGCTGGTCTTCGGCACCGCGACGAGCCCTTCGCCCTTGAGCACCTCGCGGAGCATGAGCGCGACCCGGCAGCACTCGACGATCGTGGCGGGCGGGCCGGGGTCGAGGTCGAACACGAGCGTGTCGGGCGGCAGCGCCTCGCCGTCGTCGTCGACGCGCCACTGGGGAACGTGCAGTTCGAGCGCGGCCAGGTTGGCGTAGTAGACGAGCGTGGGCAGGTCCTCGACGACGGCGAAGTCGATGCTCTCGCGGTTCTTGGTGCTGCCGGGCGCGGGCAGGTTGACCCGCCTGACCCAGTCGGGGGTGTGGTCAGGGGCGTTCTTCTCGAAGAAGGACTGGCCGGTGACGCCGTTCGGGAACCGCTTGACGGTCAGGGGCCTGCCCGCGAGATGCGGCAGCAGGACAGGGGCGATGCGGCTGTAGTAGTCGATGATCTCGGCCTTGGTGAAGCCGTAGTCGGGATAGAGCACCTTGTCCAGGTTGCTCAGCGCCAGCTCGCGCCCGTCGACCTTGACCGGCACCTTCATGGCGTCACCTCCGAGGGGAGCTTGTCGGGGCGCAGCCCGCGCCACACGGGGTGCCGCAGCCGCTGCTCCTCGGTCCACATCGTGTAAGCCACCTCCCCGACGAGATCAGGCCTAACCCACCGGTTCCGCCACGGAACCTCGTTGCAGAACGGGCTGCGCGCGACCTCCAGCGGGCGCAGCCTCCCGTGGAGATCGTCCAGTACGGCGTCCGTGAACCCGGTGCCGACGTGTCCCACGTACGTCAGGCCTGCGCCGGTGAACATCCCCATGACCAGCGACCCGATCCCGCCGGACCGGCGGCCTTTGCCGGGCTTCCAGCCGCCGATCACGACCTCCCTGGTGCTCAGGTTCTTCACCTTGACCCACCACGGTGAGCGGGTGCCCTGCCGGTAGGGCGCGTCCAGCCGCTTGGCGACCACACCCTCCAGACCCTGCTCGTACGTGGCCGACAGCAGGTCGGAGTCGCCGGGGAAGTACGGGGGCGCACCGATGTCCAGCTCGTCGAGGAGTGCCCTGCGGTCGCGGTAGGGCAGGTCGAAGAGGGGCATGCCGTCGAGATAGAGCAGGTCGAACGGCATGTACGTGACGGGATACCGTTTCAGCATGGCCGGGTCGGGATCGGTCAGGTGCATCCGGTGTTGCAGCCGGACGAAGCTGGGCCGGCCCTGCGGGTCCAGCGCCACGACCTCGCCGTCGATGATCGCGTGCTTGACCCCAAAGCCCGAAATCTCCGGATAGCGCCGCGTGTACTCGACCCCATGCCGCCCCGTCACCCGTACGCCGTCCTCGATGTGTACGAGAGCCCGGATGCCATCCCACTTGACCTCAAGCCCGTACATGTCGCGATCAGAGGGTAGTTCCCCGGGCACAGCCAACATCGGTTCGACCGGGTATGGCATTGGTTGCCCCATGACGGGTATGTGCCCATCGGTGGACCGTTGAGTGCTGAGGAGTTGCGTATGCGCAGCATCTGGAAAGGTGCGATCTCCTTCGGGCTGGTCACCATCCCGGTCAAGCTCTACTCGGCGACCGAGCAGAAGGACGTGACGTTCCACCAGGTGCACCGCGAGGACGGCGGGCGGATCCGGTACAAGCGCGTGTGCACGGTCGACGGCGAAGAAGTCCCCTACTCGGACATCGCCAAAGGGTACGAACTCGCCACCGGCGAGGTGGTCGTGCTGACCGACGAGGACTTCGAGGACCTGCCGCTCAGCAGCTCGCGCCGGATCGACGTGCTCCAGTTCGCCCCCGCGGACCAGATCGACCCCATCTACTTCGCCAAGTCGTACTACCTGGAGCCCGACGCGCAGGGGGCGAAGCCGTACGTGCTGCTGCGCGACGCCCTGGAGAGCTCCGGCCAGGTGGCCGTGGTCAAGGTGGCCCTGCGCCAGCGGGAGTCGCTGGCCACGCTGAGGGTCAGGGACGGCATCTTCGTGCTGGAGACGATGCTCTGGCCCGACGAGATCCGCACACCCGACTTCCCGTTCCTGGAAGAGGACATAGAGGTACGCGCGCAGGAACTCAAGATGGCCGAGTCGCTGATCACCACCATGGAGTCCGACTTCGACCCGAGCGAGTATCACGACACGTACCGCGAGGCCCTGCAGCAGGTCATCGAGGCGAAGGTGGCGGGCAAGGAGGTCGTCGCCGCCCGCGAGGAGGAAGAAGCGGGACCCGCCGTGGACCTCATGGCCGCGCTGAGGGCGAGTGTCGAGGCGGCCAAGAAGGAACGCGAAGGCGAACCGGCCAAGCAGAAGAAGGCCGGCGGCAAGTCGAAGGACGAGGACAAGGCCGCTTCCAAGCGCAAGACCCGCAAGTCCGCGTAGCGCTCCACCCGGGCCGAGGAGCCGCCTGAGCGCGGGCCGGGACGCGCCCTACCTGTCGACGTGGCAGGCCGCCTCGACAGCGGAACCTGGTTCGCTCTGGCAGCGCGCCTGGACGCGGGCGTCGCGGATGTGGCTCAACACCGGCGGCAGACGGCGGCCGTTGACCGGCGAACCGCGGTCGGCGAGCACCTTCGCCTCGGTGACGGCGGCCGGTGATGGCACCGTCCCACCCTGGCCCTGGCCCGCCATCGTGTACGGCGCGCGGCCGTGCCCCGTCGCCGGGGTTCGAGGTTCACCACCTGACGTCTTCGTCCTGTGCCCGGAGGCGCTGCGGGCCGGAGACGGTTCCGGCGGCGGGGACGTTCAGGCGGAGCCGGTGTCCCGGGCGTCGCGCAGGTGCGCGCTGGACGGACACACGCCCGTCAGGGACCGCGCGCCGGACCGCCGGCCCTGCCTGGCCATGGCCGTGCGCCGGCCCGACGCGGAAGTCGAAAACGAACCCCGCCGCCATGATCAATCATCGAATCGGACAAACCGGATAATTCATAGCATTTCATTGGATAAATGTTTAATAGAAGCAATAACATTGTTAATGCCTAGCAAAATGGGGCGATAGCTGTTTGTCTCCCTTCGTGGCGGAAATGACATTCCGTGGATGACTCTTCAGCAGCCGTCCAAGACTGTTTTCTGTTTATCGGGAAACGCGAGAACGGGGCAATCGATCCTTTAGGGGGAAAACGCAATGCCCAAGCTCAAGAGTGCTATCGCAGGCCTCGCCATCAGCACGGCCCTGACTGGTGGTGCGGTCGCCGTTGGTGCGGCGACGACCTCGTCCGCCGCTGGTGCCGCCACCCAGGTCAACACCGGCACATCCGTGGTCGCGGGTGGCTGCCATGGCTGGTGGCGCTGCGGATGGCGCCGTCACCACCACCACAGGATGCATGTGAGGGTGAAGGTCCACAACAGGAACCGCAACATCAACAGGTTCCCGCGTCCGACTCCGACTCCGACGATCACCATCACCGCCACTGCTTCAGAAGACGAGTAGGGTGATCCGCCGGACGGCGCAGAAATGAGGAGTCGTCTTTCACGTACGGTCGCCGCTCGCGGGGAGCTGGAATTGGCCGGGTGAACTCTCGACTCTCGGGAACGGCCCGTGCATTCATCGCACGGGCCGGTCCTGAGCTTTGTTTCTAGGTCCTACGGCAATCACTGGTGAGGGCTCTGCCGGCATCCGTCGCGGGGCCCTCGCTGCCGTCTTGCAAGTGGTGGGCCAAGAGCTCTGTTGCATGATGCGTGGCGTAAAAGCCATGACGATGGATGTGGCCGGAAAAGGCTTGCTAATTCCAGTTAGATGGACATTGTCTCGGTTAGATGCAGGATGCGGATGAGCCGCTAGTGGGGAATCCGTGCCGCTTCCCGGCATTCTGGTATCTGCTGGTTATCCGGGAGCACAAAGAACGGGGCAATCGATCCTTTAGGGGGAAAACGCAATGCCCAAGCTCAAAAGTGTTGTCGCAGGCCTCGCCGTCAGCACGGCGCTGACCGGTGGCGTGGTCGCCGCGGGCGCGACCACGACCGCTGCCAGTGCCGCCACCCAGGTCAGCGCGGACACGTCCGTCCTGGCGGGCGGTCACTGCCACAAGCGCCGCTGCGGTTGGGGCTGGGGCCGCTGGGGCAAGTGGCGCCGGCACCACCACGGCCACGGCCGCATCCGGATCGTCATCATCAACCGGAACCACAACCACAACCGCTTCGACCACGACCGGTTCAGGTGATCGGCTCGCTCATGGTCTGAGCCCGTGGCGCAATTTCCCTGCGCCACTGTAGGAGTCCGCTGAATGCGATGTACTCCTGCATGGGAAGGGGTGCCCGCATTTGATGGGATCGACGTCATCTCTCCGTAGAAAACGACGTCCTCCCACAAATGCGGGCACTCGACTTCTCTGCCACGCCTCCACCACCGACCGCTCACCCCCGCCATCCCCTACCCCGACATCCCCACCCCGGCAGCTCCCCGCCGCTCCACCCTGACCGCCTCCCCACCCCGCTCGGGCCGGTTCCCCGCCGCTCCACCTGGTCCGCAGCGCCCTGCTCGACCAGTGCCGCCGGCCTTCACCACCGCGCGTCAACGCTTCCACCGCAGCCACCCCAGGCGGCCGGCACACGCAGGTGGGCATGTCGGCCGCGCGACCGGCATGGGCACGATCGAGGGCGCCGGCCCGGCTCCGGCCGGGGGCATGGTTCCCAGAGCACGGACGAGGGACGGTGCCGGAGCAAGAGGGGCCGAGAAGCACGGCGCCCGAAGCGAGGCGGGACGCAGCGTGCGCGGGTGGATCTCAGGGGACTGGATGGTGAGCGGGTGGCTCACGCGGTGATGATTACAGCCTGCGTGCCCCGACCCACTGGTGCGTCGGCCTGCTCGTGTGTGCGCCGGTGGCAGGCGCGCCCGTCGACCCGCCCGTGTGTCCGTGCTGCCCGCCCGTTCGTGCCCTTGCTCCCCAGCCCGTCCGGTGTTCGTCGCCGGCGACGAGGAGGCTCCCGGAGTGCGGTACGAGGAACGCGAAGTGCCCGCATCCGCTGGGTGGACGTCGAGACTCCGAAAGGAGGACGTCGGTCGCCGCGAATGCGGGCACTCTGTGGTGAACCGGAGTTCATCGCCTTGGCGGACTCCGGGGGTGGCGCAGGGAGCGCGCCACCGGGCTCAGGTTATGGCGTGAGCCCGATCACCTGAACCGGTCGTGGTCGAAGCGGTTGACGTTGTGGTTCCGGTTGACGATGACGATCCGGATGCGGCCGTGGCCGTGGTGGCGGTGACGGCCCCACTTGCCCCAGCCGCCCCACCGGGCCCCGCGGCCCCAGCCCCAACCGCAGCGGCGCTTGTGGCAGTGACCGCCCGCCAGGACGGACGTGTCCGCGCTGACCTGGGTGGCGGCACTGGCAGCGGTCGTGGTCGCGCCCGCGGCGACCACGCCACCGGTCAGCGCCGTGCTGACGGCGAGGCCTGCGACAACACTTTTGAGCTTGGGCATTGCGTTTTCCCCCTAAAGGATCGATTGCCCCGTTCTCCCATTTCCTGCGATCACAAGGATCGGCGGGAAGCGGGATCGGATGTCTCGCTAGCGATTCATCCGTGGTCTACATATATCCGAATCAATGACCAACTAACCGCAATTGTCCAGTTTTGCCGGATAGTAGAGACCTGTATGGCTTTTGTGGGGATGGCTGCCACAGCATGTGTCGTACAAATGCAGCGAGGGCCCCCTGGCTGACGCCAGTGGGGCCCTCGCCGGGAGTGCCGTGCGAGATGCGGAGAATGAGCCCGATATTCGCTGGTCGTGTTCACGTCGCCGTGTACGACGACCATTCACGGATAACGGGTGCTCATTCCTGCTCCATCAATTCGCGGTGATGTCACCAGTCACGGTTGTGGTGGTGGCGGTGGCGGCGCTCGCCGTTCTCGTTGCGGTTGTCATTGCGGATGACGACGCAGATGTTGCCGCGGTGGTGACGGCGGTGTCCCCAGCCCCAGCCGCCACCGTGGTGGCCGTGACGCTTGCACTTCTGGCGGTGGTGACGCCGGTGTCCCCAGCCCCAGCCCCAGCCGCCGTCGTCCCCAGTGACGACGGACGGGCCGGAGCGGACCGGGGTGTTGGCCTCGGCGCTGGTCGCGCCCAGGCCGACCACGCCGCCGGTCATCGCCGTGCTAAGGGCGAGGCCTGCGATAACACTCTTGAGCTTGGGCATTGCGTTTTCCCCCTAAAGGATCGGTTGCCCCGTTCTCGACGTTTCCGGGTGACCTGAAAGCAGGTCTTGGACGGCTGCTGAAGAGTCATCCGTGGAAAGTCATTTCCTGGGCTGTGGGCGGGCAAACAGGAATCACCCTATTTTGCTGTGCATTAACAATCTTATTGCTCGGCTTAAACATCTATCCAATGAAATGACATGATATGTCCGATTGTGCCGTTATCCAGAGGATCGCAGCACGGAATGGCGGATACTGCCCGTCCTGGCGTCCGGTGTCCTGGGCGCGCGGGCGCAATACCCCGATCGGTATTTGTGGTGCACGTATTCGCCGACACGATGGAATGGCGCGATCGACCGGCGGCACTCATTCGTGCGTCGGCGGGCATGCCTGAATGGGCGCGGCGTCGCCGCCCCTTCGTTGATCCCGCCATTAACGGTAAGTGCTACGGCGATTACGCTGGGTGTCGCTGGTCTGATGGTTTCCAGCCACGCCTGCCATAAACGGCAAACGATGGCTTTTGCCGCAGTCTTGGGGTGCCATGAGATCCCTTAGATGCCTATGGAGCGGTATATGCCGATATGTCCAGATCGACGGGCCCAGCATGCCCGCCCGCCGCGGCGCCGGCTGCCTCAGAAGAGCGTGGTTATCGTTGAGGAGACGGGAAGAGACGCTCCAGCGCGACCAAGGAGGCTCGATGATGACCGCGGAGCCGGTCCCGCACTGGCCGGGACGCATGATCGGCTCGGTGCACGTCCGATCCACCCAGCCGGCCCCGGGCGAGACCTGGGCCGGTTCCTCCACCGCCAGGCCACCCCACGGCGAGGGACCGGGCGCGGCGCACGCGCACGCGGTCAGGGAGGGCCCGACGGAGCAGGCCGTCTTCGTGCACGGGCTGGCGGGTTCGGCGACCAACTGGACCGATCTCATGGACGAGCTCAAGGACGAGGTCACCTGCCACGCCCTCGACCTCCCCGGCGCGGGTCACTCGCCGGTCCCCGCCGACGGCGACTACACCGTCGCGGGCCATGCCAAGGCCGTGATCGGTCTGCTGGAGCGGACGGGACCCGCCCACCTGTTCGGCAACTCGCTCGGCGGCGCGGTCTCCGTCAGGGTCGCCGCCTGCCGTCCCGACCTGGTCCGCTCGCTCACCCTCATCTCGCCCGCCCTGCCCGACCTGCTCCCCAGGTACGGTCCCGTCCGCGTGGCCGCCGCCGCGCTGCCCAGGCTGGGCGAGTGGGCGGCGAGCACGATGCGGCTGCTCCCGGCGGAGCAGCGGGTCAGCGCCTCGCTCGCCATGGTCTACGCCGACGCCGACGCCGTCCATCCCGAACGCCTGCGCGACGCCGTCGACGAGCAGCGCAGGCGCGACGACCTCCCCCACGCCGGTGAGGCCGTGATCGCCTCCGCGCGGGGCATCGTCGCCGAATACTTCCGCTTCGGCGAGGACAACCTCTGGCGCCAGGCGGCGAAGGTCGAGGCGCCGACCCTGATCGTGCACGGGCGGCACGACCGTCTGGTCCGCCCGGCCATGGCCGCGAAGGCGTACCGTACATTCCGGAAGGTCAGGCTGGTGTTGCTGCCCACGGCCGGGCACGTGGCGATGATGGAGACACCGCAGGTCGTGGCGGCGGAGGCACGCCGTCTGATCGGTGAGACTCGATTGGGGAATGCCCGACTCGCCAGCTAGGTTTCAAGGTGAGATAAGACCCCCTGCAAACGGGAGCGTAGAAAGTGTCGTTGCCACCGCTGGTCGAGCCGGCCGCAGAGCTGACCGTCGACGAAGTGCGCCGCTACTCGCGTCACCTGATCATTCCCGATGTGGGCATGGCGGGGCAGAAGCGGCTGAAGAACGCCAAGGTGCTGTGTGTGGGCGCCGGAGGCCTGGGCTCGCCCGCGCTGCTCTATCTCGCGGCGGCAGGTGTCGGCACCCTCGGCATCATCGACTTCGACGTGGTCGATGAGTCCAACCTGCAACGCCAGGTCATCCACGGCCAGTCCGACGTGGGCAGGCTGAAGGCCGAGAGCGCCGCCGCGTCAGTCCGTGAGATCAACCCGCTGGTCGACGTCGTGATCCACAACACGGCGCTGAGCACGGAAAACGTCATGGAGATCTTCTCCGGCTACGACCTCATCGTCGACGGCACCGACAACTTCGCCACGCGCTACATGGTGAACGACGCCGCGGTGCTGCTCGGCAAGCCGTACGTCTGGGGGTCGATCTACCGCTTCGACGGGCAGTCGAGCGTGTTCTGGGCCGAGCACGGGCCCTGCTACCGCTGCCTCTACCCGGAGCCCCCGCCTCCCGGCATGGTGCCGTCGTGCGCCGAGGGCGGCGTGCTCGGCGTGTTGTGCGCGTCGATCGGCTCCATCCAGGTCAACGAGGCCATCAAGCTGCTGACCGGCATCGGCGATCCGCTGGTCGGGCGACTGATGATCTATGACGCCCTGGAGATGAAATACCGCGACGTCAAGGTCCGCAAGGACCCCGAGTGCGTGCTGTGCGGGAAAAACCCGACGGTCACGCAGCTGCTCGACGACTACGAGGCCTTCTGCGGCGCGGTCTCCGAGGAGGCCGCCGAGGCCGCCAGCGGCTCCACGATCACGGCGCTCGAGCTCAAGGGCATGATGGACCGCGGCGAGAACATCTACGTCGTCGACGTCCGCGAGCCCAACGAATATGAGATCGTCTCCATCCCCGGCGCCAAGCTGATCCCCAAGGGCGAGTTCCTCAACGGCTCGGCCCTGGAGAAGCTGCCGCAGGACAAGAAGATCGTTCTGCACTGCAAGTCGGGCGCGCGCTCGGCCGAGGCGCTGGCGGTCGTCAAGGACGCCGGTTTCTCCGACGCCGTCCACGTCGGCGGCGGCGTGCTGAGCTGGGTCAAGACGGTCGACCCGAGCCTGCCCAGCTACTGACGGTCTCAAAGGGGCGCTCGCCGTGGATTCCGCACGCCCCTGGCCCACCCTGGTGACGGCCTCCGCGCTGACGCTGATCTGCGCGGTGGCCGCCGGGGTGGCCGGCAGCGCGGCGGGCACGGAGCTGACCCGCGGGCCGAGCACGGCCGAGTTGCACGCGGCGGCCCAGCGCGAGATCGCCGAGCGCTGGCGCGCCTGGCCCACGGGCCGCATCTTCCCCACCACGCTGGCCTACGCCGCTGAGCAGGGCGGGCGAGAGCGCGCCAGGAGGATCGGCATCTCGTCGCACACCTCGTGCGCGGACTCCGTGGACGCCGGGGCCGCCACGGCGTTGCGCGCGGCGGGCTGCCGGGGCGTGCTGCGGGCGACCTACATCGACGCGCTGCGCGGGGTGCTCGTGACGATCGGCGTCGTGGCCATGCGCGACGAGCGGGGTGCCCTGCAGGCCAAGTCCGCCTTCTCCGACAGCGGCGAACCCGAGCCCGGGCTGCGGCCGCTGGCCTTTCGCGGTACGGTGGCCGACCGGTTCACGCCTGCCGTACGCCAGGCGGGTTCTGTGCGCCAGGCGGGCCCCTATCTCGTGCTGACCACGGCCGGCCAGGTGGCCGGGCGCCCCGCCGACACCGTGGGCGAGCAGCGGCCCGCCATCTTCGCCTTCGCCACAGAGATCTCCGAGCACGTGCTGTCGAAGCTGAGCACGCCACGGATGCCCGACTGCACGGCCGAGGAGTGGGTGTGCTGAGGCGGGGCAGAGGCGGGGCTGTGCTGAGGCGAGGCGCGGTGGTGGCGGCGCTCGGGTCGTTGTTGCTCGCGACGCCGCCCGTCTGGGCCGACGACGTGCGGGGCGGCCAGCAGGCGGTGATCGAGACGCTCGACCTCGCCAAGGCGTGGCGCACGACCAGGGGCGCGGGGGTGCTGGTGGCCGTGCTCGACTCCGGTGTCGACCGTCGCCATCGTGACCTGGCCGGCTCGGTCCGTGTGGGCAAGGATTTCACTGTGGGCGCAAACCCGCGGGGCGTGATTCCACGCAGGTTGCACGGCACGTACATGGCCTCGCTGATCGCCGGGCACGGCCACGGGCCCGAGGGAAAACGGGGGATCATCGGCGTCGCGCCCGAAGCGCACGTACTGTCGGTAAGGGTCATCCTCGAGGATGAAGAGCCCGGTTTCCGGGAGTTCAACTCCGCCGAGCGCTTCGAGGACGTGGTGGCCCGTGGCATTCGCTACGCGGTGGACGAGGGAGCAGACGTGATCAACATGTCGATCTCCAAAGAGCTGGCGACCCGGCAGGAGCGTGCGGCGATCCGTTACGCCATCTCCAAGGGTGTCGTGCTGGTGGCCGCCGCCGGCAACCACGGCGACAACAAGATCGACGGCGACTTCGCGCCCTACTCCTACCCGGCGGCGTTCCCCGGGGTCGTCTCGGTGGGGGCGACGGACCGGCGGCTGCGGCGGGCCGCGTTCTCCAACCGCAACTCCTCGGTGCTGGTGTCCGCACCGGGCGTGGACATCATGGGCGCGGGCCCTGGCGGCCAATACTGGGTCGGCAGGGGCACCTCGCAGGCGACCGCGCTGGTGTCCGGGGTAGCCGCCCTCATTAAAGCGAAATATCCGGATATGTCGCCGCCGCTCGTCGCCCGCGCCCTCTCCACCGGCGCCACCGACCGCCCGCCCGGCGGCTACGACACCGCCACCGGCTTCGGCGTCGTGAACGCCACCAGGGCGCTGGCCGAGGCCGGCAAGCTCGCCGGGCACACCGAGACAGCCACCGGCGCCGAGGCCCACGACCCGGCCAAGCCGCTGGCCGGCGGCCACGCGGGCCCCGTCAGGGTCATCACCAGGGACCAGCGGCAGGTGACGCTCTACTCCGCCATCGCCGCAGCGGCGGGCGCCGGCGCGCTTCTGTCCCTGGCCGTCATCTTCGTCCTGGTCAGGCGCGTACGCCGGGCGCAGAGCTCACAAGAGGCATGATCCGCCTACTTAGGGGGACGAAATAGACAAGCGAACGCGGGAACGAGGCGGTGGTGAAGGCACGTAGGACGACCTCAGGGCTTCCGCGCGCCGGGGGAGAGGCCACGCAGCGACGGAGCAACCCGCTCGGCGCCGCGACCGGCCGCAGGTCACGCGTCCGCGCATGGCCCGCGGCCAATTCCCGCACGCGCACGGCGGCCCGGCAGCGCGCCCAGATGGACGACCTCAGGCAGGGCATCCGCTACCGGCGCATCTTCGTCGTGCTGCTCGGCGTCATCCTCGCCGTCTCGGCCGTCGTCGTGCTGCTGGGCTCGGTCGGGCTGGTCGCCGAGACCCGCTCGCGCCCGCTGACCGCCGCCGAGCAGAACCAGTACAAGGACGAGGAGATCGCCAGGCGCTGGCAGGCGTGGCCGGCCACGGGCGTCTTCCCGGAAGAGGTGAAGTACGTCGGCCTCGACCGCGCCCAGCAGTACGCCAGGCGCGTCGGCATCGCACCGGAGACCGACTGCGGCAAGGGCGTCGACGCCTCCGTGGCCGGGGTGCTGCGGAGCCACGGCTGCGTCACCGTGCTGCGGGCCACGTACACCGACCAGACGGCCGCGTTCGTCATCACGGTCGGTGTCGCCGTGCTGGAGGACGAGGAGTCCAGGGTCTCGGCGACGGACGAGCTCACCAAGGACGACCGCGTCGGTGTGCTGCCGGTCGCCTTCCCCGGCACGGTGACCGAGCGCTTCGGCCCCCAGCAGCGCCAGCGCACCGGCTGGGTGGGCGCGGGGCCGTACATCGTGTTCTCGACGGCGGGCTACGCCGACGGGCGCACCAGGGCCGCGGTCCCGCCCGAGGAGATCCTGCACAGTGAGTTGTGGCCGGCTGCCAGGTCGGTCGGCAACCAGATCGCCTACTTCCTGGCGGACCCGCCCAAGGTGCCGCCCTGTACCCAGGGGAACGTGTGCTGAACGCCGTACGCACGCTCACGGCCGCGCTGCTCGTCCTGGCGGGACCCGCCGCCGACCCCGTACGCGACCAGCAGCAGTGGGTGCTGGACGCGCTCAACATCGAGCGGGCCTGGTCGGTCACCAAAGGCGCGGGCGTCACCGTCGCCGTCGTGGACAGCGCGGTGGACGGCGAGGTCAAAGAGCTCAAGGGCCGCGTGACCGCCGGCCCCGACATGACCTCGGGCGCGGTGAGCCGCGAGGTGTCGCCGGGCAGGCACGGCACCGCCATGGCCGGGTTGATCGCCGGCTCGGGCGAGGACGGCGGGTTCACCGGCGTCGCCCCGGAGGCGCGCATCCTCTCGTTGCCCCTGGTCACCGACGAGGAGCCCACGATGGCCACGCCGGCGCCGGACGCGGGGCGCTCGCGGGAGAGCCCGCTGGCCCGCGCCCTGCGCTACGCCGCCAACCACGGCGCCCAGGTCGTCAGCATGTCGATCGGCTCCTACGGCCCGCTCAGGTCCGAGCGCGAGGCCGTCTCCTACGCGCTCGGCAAGGGCGTCGTGCTGGTGGCGGCCGTGGGCAACGACGGCCAGACCGACTACGCCAAGAAGGAGGACACCTCCTACTGGAGCTTCCCCGCCGGCTACCCGGGCGTCATCGGCGTGGCGGCCACCGACAAGCAGGGCAGGCGGGCGACGTTCAGCAGCGACAACCTGTCGGTGATGGTCGCGGCGCCCGGCGTCGGCGTGCCCGTGGTCAAGCGCAGGAGCGGCTACGAGATGTCGCAGGGCACCAGCTCGGCCGCCGCGCTCGTGGCGGGTGTGGCAGCGCTGATCAAGTCGCTCCATCCGAAGATGCGGCCCGAGCAGGTGGCCCAGGCGCTGTCGTCGAGCGCCAGGGGCCGGCCCGCCGCCGGTTACGACGACCAGACGGGGTTCGGCGTGGTCGACGCGGCGGCCGCGCTCAACGCCGCGGGAAGCCTGACCGGCGCGAAACGCAGCGTCGTGCCGGGGATGGAGCACTTCGGGGAGGGCGAGGACTCACCCGTCCCGGCGCCTCCGGGGCCCGACCCGCTCCGCCTGGTGTTGTACGGCGGCGGCGTGCTGGTGGCGCTGGTGGCGTTCTGCGGCGCGATCATCATGCTCAATCAGCGCAAGGAGTGAAAGGCTCCGTACGACGGGAGGAGTAAACATCCGCTATGGTCCCCCGTCATGGGATACGAGCTGCGGGTGGTGCGTGAGTCACCACTCGCCTTCGCGGAGCTCGCGAAGGCCATCGCTCCGGCCGGTTTCGAGCTGCGCGGATCTGACGAGATCGTGGCCGGTCACGGGGGCGCCGCGCACGCGGTGGCACGCTGGGACGACCAGCTGATCGGCGAGCCGGGCTCCGACTGGCAGGTGGCACAGCTCCTGCGGTTGTCGGCCGCGCTCGGCGCCCGGCTCGTGGGCGAGGACGGCGAGGTCTATGCTCTGCGTGACGGCGTCATCGAGGTCGAGGCGGGCGGCGGCACGGTGGAGATCGGCAAGTTCGACGAGATCATCGACGCCGGGCCGGCCTCATGGACTCCATGAACCCGTTCGCGGAGAAGGTGCTCGATCTCGTGGAGCGCATCCCGCCGGGCAGGGTCATGGCCTACGGCGACATCGCCGAATACCTCGGCGAGGGCGGTCCGCGTCAGGTCGGCGCGGTGATGTCGACGTGGGGCGGAGGCGTGCCGTGGTGGCGGGTCGTGCACGCGGACGGCAGCGGCGCCGCCCCTGACCACCTGCGGAGATGCCTGGCTCACTGGCGCGAGGAGGGCACTCCGCTGCGCGGCGAGCGGGTGGACATGCGACTGGCCCGCTGGGACGGGCGTTCAGCGGATTTTCAGTAAGCGGCTTGACCAGCACTTTCGCCGAACGGGCGATTCTGTGACATGTGACGCGCATTACCATGGGCAGAACACTGATGGCGGCCCGAAAGGCGGTGCCTCCCCATGGCCACCGGCGTTACAGCCCAAAGCCAGGGCGGCGATTCGCTCGCCGACCGCCTGAAGGCTGTCCAAGATCTTTGTGATCGTGGCGAGCCTCTCGAAGCGGTCATGCGAGCGGTCGGTCCAGGCGGTCGCGACGCGGCGTTCGACACCGAGGTGCTGAGCGGCCCTCTGGGGAACCGCATGGACCTCGCGGTCAAACGAGGCGCGGCGCGCCGGCGCGAGATGCTCCAGCTCATCCGCCCCTACCTGGCGGGCGTCGACGCGCGCGTCAAACGTGACCTGCCGGTCGCGCGCCGCGTCATCTGCCACCTGATCGAGCACCGCCCCGACGATGAGCTCGTCGAGGGCGAGACGCTCACCACGGTCGTGGCCGCGGCGGCCGAGCCGTCCAAGCGCATCCGCAAGGGCCTGCGCTGGTACGCCGAGCTGCCCTTCAGCGACGAGTTGCCGTCCGACCTGCTCCGGCTGCGCCGTTCCGACCTGGTCCCGGTGACCCACATCGACGACATCGTCTGGGTCGACGGCAGGCTGCGCGTCACCGGCTTCGCCTACCTGGCGGGCCTGTCCGTGCGCAGCCGCAGGTTCAACTGGGCGACCGTGGTGCTGCGCGGCCCGCGGTGGTTGCCGCCCATCCGCATGCGCACCCGCCGGGTCCTCGCCCCCGAGGCCACCCACGGGGCGCGCGAGCCCGGCTGCAACTACGACTGGTCCGGATTCACCGCGGAGCTCAGCCCGTGGTCGCTGCGCTGGCGCGGCGCCGTGCGCGGCGCGGTGTCCGCCGTGCGGCGCCGGATGCGCCACCGGCCCTCCGTGCCCGACGCCACGACGTGGCGCGCGGAGATCGTGTTCTGGAGCCGGGGAGCGCGGGCCACCGGCCTGCTGCGCGGCTTCTCGATCGGCAGGGCCGAGCGCCCGGCCGGGCGCCTGCTGAAGCCCGGCTGGTGGGCCAGGCCGGTCTGGACGTCCGACAGGGCGCTGCAGATCGTGCTCCAGCCCAACCGGGCCGAGCTGAAGGGCGTGTCCCTCGACGGCGAACGCCTCGAGCTCAAGATCTCCCTGCCCGGCCGTACGGTGACCAAGGGCCACGCCAGGCTGGGCGGTCACCGCATCGCCGCCGACTTCACGCCCTCGGGCGACGGCACGCAGGTCGTCGTCGGGCTGGCCGTGCCCGCGCTGCTGCAGGAGAAGGACGGCCGGCGGCTCTGGGTCGAGCCCAAGGGCGACCCCGCCGCGTCGGTCATGCTCGCCGACCTTGTCGAGACCCGCGCGACCGTGGGCGACCGCGAGATCACCGTGCTCGGCGACCGGCGTGACCGCGTCGTCGTCTCCGCCCACCGCATCCGGCCGGTGATCACCTCGGCGGACTGGGAAGGGCCGGTGCTCGTCCTGCGCGGCGACTATCCCGACGCGCCCGGTCCCCGCACGCTCACGTTGCGGCACAGGTCAGGGCTTTCCTACTGGATCCCCATGGATCGGTCCGGCGACGCGTTCACCGTACGCGTCGAGCCGGCGGCCATGGACCGGTTCGGCGATGCCGTGCCGCTGACGTCCGGCACCTGGAACATGTCGGTGCGCCACCCTTCGGGTGAGATCGTGCCGCTGCGCGTCGACCACGCCGCGCTGCCCGCGTTCGACGAGGACCCGCGCACGTTCGACGGGCGCACCTTCCGGATGATCTCCACGCGGTTCGACGTGCCGGTGGTGACGGTCGAGGAGGACCGGCCCGCCGACGAGCGCGGCGTGGCGGGCACCCACGTGCTGCGCCGCGTGTTCTACCCGGCCCAGCGCACCGAGCCCCTGACGGACGCGACCGCCTACGTCGTCAACGACGGGCGACTCTACGCCGACAGCGTCCGCGCCATCTACGAGGAGCGGCTGCGGCGGGGCGACGACCGCGAGCACATCTGGATCGTCAAGGACGGCGCGTTCGTGCCGGAGGGCGGCGCGACCGTCGTGCGTGCCGGCAGCCGCGAGCACCACGCGGCGCTGGCCAGGTCGCGCCACATCATCACCAACACGTTCCTGCCCACGTGGTTCCGCGCCCGCGAGGACCAGGTCGTGGTGCAGACCTGGCACGGCACCCCGGCCAAGCACCTCGGCAACGACCAGCCCCACATGCAGCGCGACCCGAAGCCGCCGATCTGGTACCGGCAGGCGGCGGAGGTGCGCGGCTGGGACCTGCTGCTGTCGCAGTCGCCGTGGGCCACGCCGGTGCTGCGCAAGGCGTTCGGTTACAAGGGTGAGGTGCTGGAGAGCGGCCTGCCCCGCAACGACGTGCTCACCTCGCCCGACCGCGACGCGCTCGCGGCGGCGGTGCGCGAGCGTCTCGGGCTGGCCCCGGGCAAGCGGGTGGTGCTGTACGCGCCGACGTGGCGTGACTACGACCGCAAGAACGCCATGGTCAAGCTCGACCTCGCCAAGGCAAGGGAGGCGCTGGGCGCCGACCACGAGATCCTCGTACGCGCCCACCCGATGCAGGCCATGCCCGCTGTCCCCGACATCGCCCGCGACGTCACTACATATCCGGACATCGCCGAGTTGCTTCTGGTGACCGACGTCCTGGTGACCGACTACTCCTCGGTCATGTTCGACTTCGTCTGCACCGGCCGCCCGATCGTGTTCTACGGCTACGACCTGGCGAAATACTCGTCGAAGCGGGGCCTCTACCTCGATCTGCCCGAGCAGGCGCCGGGGCCGGTGCTCTCGACGTCGGCCGAGGTGATCGACGCGCTGAGGTCGATCGACGAGGTGGCGGCGGCACACGCGGACCGTTACGACGCCTTCCGCGCCACGTTCGCGCCCAAGGACGACGGCAAGGCCACGGCGCGCGTGGTGGACCACCTCTTCCCCTGACGGGGCGGCCGGCCGTCAGAAGAGGTCGGGCAGGTCGGGCAGGAGGAGGCGCCTGCCGGGATCGTGTGCGGGCTCGGCGGGCGGCCGCGCCGAGCCCTCGTGAGGGGTGTGCTCCACCAGGAGATAGAGCAGCGCCGCCACGCTGGTGCCGCAGACCATCTCCCCGTCGGCGATGAGCCCGCGGACCAGGGAGAGGTGGAGCCACTCCACCCGCGTGGCCTCCGGCGGATCGGCGGGCGGCGCGACGCGGGTGGCCGACTCGGCGCGGTAGACGTGGTGCAGGCTGTCGGAGAGCCCGTTGAACGGCTGGACGGACAGCAGCGGGCGCAGTGGGCCGGGCCGCCATCCGGTCTCCTCCTCGACCTCGCGGGCCGCCGCCGCGATCGGCATCTCGCCCTCGTCGATCCGCCCGAGCGGGATCTCCCAGCCCCAGGTGTCGGTGATGAAGCGGTGCCGCCAGACCAGCAGCACCCGGTCGTGGCCGTCGGTGACGACGGCCCCCGCGCCGGGCGCGGTGCGGACGAGCCGGCGGTCGAGGTGGCGCCCGTCGGGCAGCTCCACGTCGGCGACCCTGAGGTCCAGCCGCTCGTCGGAGTAGAGCGACGTCTCGGAGTGGACCAGCCAGCGCATGACTACAGGTTACTGGACATCGCTCTGCGTAGGCAGGATGAAGCCCGGAGCGAACGGCGGGGCGGCGTGTCGCCGGGGATCTGGATATTTGCCTCGATACGGTAGGCGGATCCGCGCGAGGAGACCGGGCAAGTCGGCACGATCTACCCCTGTGGTCTGGTGGAATCTAGTGTTGTGAGTGGTCAGACCTGGCGGCTGGTGCGTCGCGGCAACGGCGGCCCTGTTGTGCCTCCTGTGCTCGACGAGCACCAGCGTGCCGTGGTCGAGCACGGGAGCGGGCCCCTCCTCGTCCTCGCCGGGCCCGGCACCGGCAAGACCACCACGATCGTGGAGAGCGTCGTCGACCGGATCGAGCGGCGGGGTCTCGATCCCGAGCGGGTGCTCATCCTCACCTTCAGCAGGAAGGCCGCCGAGGAGCTGCGCCAGCGCGTCACCGCCCGGCTGCGCCGCACCACCCGCACCCCGCTCGCCCTCACGTTCCACTCCTACGCCTATGCCCTCCTGCGCCGCGAGGCCGTGCTCGAAGGCAAGCCTCCGCCGCGCCTGCTCACCGGTCCCGAGCAGCTCCTGGAGATCCGCCGCCTGCTCCACGGCGAGCTCGAGAACGGCGCGCTCGACTGGCCGCCGTCGCTGCGCGAGCCGCTCAGGACCCGCGGGTTCGCCGAGGAGCTGCGCGACTTCCTGTCGCGGGCCAACGAGCGCGGCCTCGACGCCGAGCGCCTCGTCGCGCTCGGCCGGCGGCACGGGCGCGCCGACTGGGCGGCGGCCGGCCGGTTCGCCGAGCGTTATCAGGACAGGTTCGACCTCGACCCCGAGGAGACCTACGACTACGCCGAGCTCGTCAGGGCCGCCTCGGCGCTGCTGGCCCGGCCCGGGGTGCTGGCGCGCGAGCGGGCCGCGCACGACGTGGTGTTCGTCGACGAATACCAGGACACCGACCCGGCCCAGGAGCTGCTGCTCGCCCAGCTCGCGGGCGACGGTCGTGACCTGGTCGCGGTGGGAGACCCCGACCAGTCGATCTACGGCTTCAGGGGCGCCGACGTGCAGGGCATCATGCAGTTCCCCGAGCGTTTCCCGGCCCGCGACGGCCGCCCCGCGCCGGTGCTGGCGCTGCGGGTGTGCCGCAGGAGCGGCGCCGACCTCCTGGAGGCCTCGCGCCGGGTCGCCGCCCGGCTGCCGGTCGCCCCCATGCCCGACCACGCGTACGGGCACGAGCACGACCACCGCGACCTGACGCCGCTCCCCGACGCGGAGGCCGGCGACGTGCGGGTGCTGCTGGCCGACAGCACCAGCCAGGAGGCCGCCATCGTGGCCGACACCCTGCGGCGGGCCCACCTGATCGACGGCGTGCCGTGGCGCCGGATGGCGGTGCTGGTCCGCTCGGCCAAACGCCAGGTGCCGTTGCTGCGCCGGGCCCTGGTCAACGCGGGCGTGCCGACGATGATCGCGGGCGATGAGGTGCCGATCGCCCAGGAGCCCGGCGTGCGCCCGCTGCTCACGATGTTGCGGGTCGCGCTCGACCCGGCCCAGCTCGACGAGCCGGTGGCGGAGGAGCTGCTGACGGGCCCGCTCGGCGGCACCGACATGATCGGCGTACGCCGGCTCCGCCGCGCTCTCAAGATCGCCGAGAACGACGCCGTGGCCGCGCTGCGCGAGGCGGGCGCCGGCGACGACGAGCGGCCGTCAACGGCACGCTCGTCCGGCGAGTTGCTCGTCGCCGCCGTGCAGGACGCGCGCGAGCTCACCCGCGTCGAGCCTCACATCGCCCTGCCCGCCGAGCGGGTCGCGGGGCTCCTCGCCACCGCCAGGGAGGCCGCACAGCAGGAGGGCACCGCCGAAGACCTCCTGTGGGCCGTGTGGCAGAGCAGCGGCCTGGCCGCGCGCTGGACCGACATGAGCCTGGCGGGAGGCCCCAGGGGCGCGCAGGCCGACCGTGACCTCGACGCCGTGGTGGCGCTGTTCGACCACGCGGCCAGGTTCGTCGACCGCATGCCCAAAGCGGGCCCCGAGGTGTTCATCGACGACCTGGCCGCCCAGGAGATCCCCGGCGACACGCTGGCCGACCGGGCGCCCGACGGCGACGCCGTACGCGTGCTGACCGCCCACCGCTCGAAGGGCCTCGAGTGGGACGTCGTCGTGGTCGCGGGTGTGCAGGAGGGCGTCTGGCCCGATCTGCGCCTGCGCGGGTCGCTGCTCGGCGTCGAAGACCTCGTCGATGTGGTCGAGGGCGCCGAGCCGAGCGCCGCGTCGCTGGCCTCCAAGCTGCTGGCCGAGGAGCGCCGGCTGTTCTACGTGGCCGCGACCAGGGCCAGGCGCAGGCTCGTGGTGACGGCCGTGGGCGGCGACGACACCGACGAACGGCCGTCCAGGTTCCTGAGCGAGCTGATGCCGGGCGCGGTGGAGACGGCCACGGTCGACGACCGCGCCCGCTGGCTCACCATGTCCGCGCTCGTGGCCGACCTGCGCAGCGCGGTGACCGACCCCACCAAGCCGGCGAAAATGCGCCGGGAAGCCGCGAGCCAGCTCGCCCGTCTGGCCGCAGCGGGGGTCCAGGGAGCCCACCCCAACGACTGGTACGCCCTCACCCCCATCTCCGACGATCGTGCCCTGAGCTGGCCCGACGGGGTCGTCAGCATCTCGCCGTCGGCGGTAGAGAGCTTCACCAAGTGCGGCCTGCGCTGGCTCCTGGAGACGGCGGTCGGGGCCGCGGGCACCAGCACCGCCCAGGGCCTGGGCAACGTCATCCACGCGCTGGCCGTCCTGGCGGCCACCGACCTGCCCAGCGAGGATCTCCTCGGCGACCGCCTCGACCAGGTCTGGAACGATCTCGACTTCGGCGGCGTCTGGTACAACCGCAAACAGCGCCAGGTCGCCGAGCAGATGATCGGCAAGTTCCTGCGCTGGCACAAGGAGAATCCGCGCGAGCTGGTGGCGCTGGAGGAGGCGTTCACCGCGATGCTCTCCGACGGCGTGCAGATCAAGGGCCGGGTCGACCGGGTCGAGCGCGACGGCGACAACCGCGCGGTCATCATCGACCTCAAGACCGGCGGCGCCAAACCCAGGGCGGGTGATCTCGACCGCCATCCGCAGCTGGGCGTCTACCAGCTCGCGGCGCTGCTCGGCGCGTTCGCCCGGCACGGCATGGCCGAGCCGGGCGGCGCCGCGCTGGTGCAGCTGGGCAAGGCGGCGGGCAAGAAGGACGCGCTGGAGCAGCGGCAGGGAGCACTGGCCGACGACCGCGACCCCGGCTGGGCCGCGGACCTGGTCGACACCGTGGCGACCGGCATGTCGGGCCCGTTCTTCCAGGCCAAGGTCAACGACGGCTGCCGCACCTGCGCGGCCAGGGCGAGCTGCCCGGTCAACGACAACGGGGGCCAGGTGTGCTGACCCCGGCCGAACTCGCCGGCAAGCTCGGCATCCTGCCCCCCACCCGCGAGCAGGCCGCGGTCATCGAGGCTCCGCTGGAGCCGACCGTCGTCATGGCGGGCGCGGGCTCGGGCAAGAGCGAGACGATGGCCGGCCGCGTGGTCTGGCTGGTCGCCAACGGCCTGGTCAAGCCGGAGAACGTGCTCGGCCTGACGTTCACCCGCAAGGCGGCGGCCGAGCTGGCCACGAGGGTCAGGGAGCGGTTGTCCGGCCTGGCGGAGGCCGGCCTGCTCGCGCCGGGCGCCCTCGACAACGAGCCCACCGTGTCCACCTACCACGCCTACGCCTCCCGCCTGGTGACCGACCACGCGCTGCGCGAAGGGCTGGAGCCGACCATGCGCCTGGTCACGCCCGCCGTGTCGTGGCAGCTCGCGTCGCGGGTGGTGGCGATGTACGACGGGCCGATGGACAAGATCGAGCTGGGGCCGCCGTCGGTCACGGCCGCCGTGCTGGAGCTGGCGGGCGAGCTGTCGGAGCACCTGCGCTCGCCCTCCGACGTCAGGCGGCTGGGCGGGTGGCTGAAGGACCGCCTCGCCGCGCTGCCCGGCCGCACCACGCTCGCGCAGCGCAGGCCGCTCGGCGTCCAGGAGGCCAGGGAGCAGCTGCTGCCGCTGGTGGAGGCGTACGAACTGCTCAAGCGCCGCCGCGAGGTCATCGACTACGGCGACCAGATGTCGCTGGCCGCCAGGATCGCCTCCCGTCACAAGGAGGTCGGCGAGATCGAGCGCGCCCGCTTCTCCGTGGTGCTGCTCGACGAATACCAGGACACCAGCCACGCCCAGCTCGTGCTGCTGCGCTCTCTCTACGGCGGCGGCCATCCGGTGACCGCGGTGGGCGACCCCTGCCAGTCGATCTACGGCTGGCGCGGCGCCTCCTCCGGCAACCTTCGCCGCTTTTCCCGAGATTTCCGGACAAGCTCGGGCGAGCTTGCCCCGGTCCGCCAGCTCAGCGTCAGCTTCCGCAACGGCGACCGCGTCCTCGACGTCGCCGCCCGCGTCCAGCTCCCGCTGCGCATGGAGGCCCGCGAGGTGCCGGTCCTCGTCCCCGGCCCCAACCGCGTCGACCGGGGCCGCGTCACCTGCGCCTTCCACGAGACCGCCGACGACGAAGCCGCGTGGATCGCCGACGGCATCGCCAGGATCCTCGGCCAGGAGGTCGCCCCCGACGGCATGCCATGGGGCGAGCAAGAGCGCAAGAAGACGCTCGCCGTGCAGCCCCAGGACGTCGCGATCCTGGCGCGCAAGCGCTCGCAGTTCCCGGCCCTGCGCAGGGCGCTCGAGGATCGCGACATCCCGGTCGAGGTGGTCGGCCTCGGCGGCCTGCTCACCGTGCCCGAGGTCAGCGACATCGTGGCCACCCTGCGCGTCCTCTACGACGCCACGGCCGGCGACGCCCTGGCCAGGCTGCTGGCCGGGCCGCGCTGGCGCATCGGCCCCGCCGACCTGCGGGTGCTGGGGGAGCACGCGAGAGACCTGGCCCGCGAGCTGAGCGAGAGCCACCGCGAGGACGACCCGCTCGACCAGGTGGTGGCCGACCTGGCGGAGGAGCGCGGCAGCCTGGTCGACGCGCTGGACGAGCTGCCTGACAGGGAGGAGTGGCTGGAGGCTTTCTCGCCGCTGGCCCGCACCAGGCTCGTCGCGCTCGCCCACGAGCTGCGCCAGCTCAGAGCCCACACCGCGCAACCGCTGCCCGACCTGATCTCCGAGGTCGAGCGGCGGCTCGGTCTCGACGTCGAGGTGGCAGCGCGCAGCGGCACGGTGAGCGCGTTCGCGGCGCGGGCCGACCTCGACGCGTTCCTCGACGCGGCGTCCAGATTCGCGGGCGACTCCGAGGACCCGACGCTCGGCGCGTTCCTGGCCTACCTGCAGGCGGCCGAGAGCGAGGAGTTCGGGCTGGAGGCCGGACGGGTCGGTGAGAGCAACAGCGTCAAGCTGATGACCGTGCACGCCTCCAAGGGGCTGGAATGGCCGATCGTGGTCGTGCCGGGGTTGTCGCAGCTCGTCAGCTCGAAGGGGACGATCGCCACGGGCAGCGTGTTCCCCGCCACCCCGGTCACCAACAGCCGCTGGACGGACAACCCGCGCAAGCTCCCCTACTCCCTGCGCGGCGACGCCGCCGATCTGCCCAGGCTGGGAGGGTTGAGCAAGGAGGAGCTGGCCGCGTTCGACGAGCGCTGCCGCGAGCGCGACCTGATGGAGGAGCGCAGGCTCGCGTACGTCGCGGTGACCCGGGCCCACTATCACCTGATCGCCTCCGGCTACCGCTGGGGCACCGCGACGAAGCCGCTGGAGCCGTCCGACTTCCTGCTGGAGATCCGCGACACCGCCGACCGCGTCTCGTTCTGGGCCGGAGACCTCGCGGAGGGGGCCACCAACCCGCTGCTCGCCGAGCCCGCCGAGGCCGTCTGGCCCGTCACGCCGGAGGGGCTGCGCTACGAGTCGGTGCTCGACGGCGCCCGCCTGGTCGAGGACGCGCTTTCGGGCAGGCTCGCCGGCTCACCCGCCGAGGAGGAAGAGGCGGGGGAGCCGCTGCGCTCGTTCGAGGAGGAGCGCCTGCGCGCCTGGGAACGCGACACCGACCTGCTCCTGCGCGAGCGCGAGCTGCACCGGCGCCGGCCCGCGACGACCGTCGAGCTGCCCGCGAAGCTGACCGTGTCGTCGCTGGTCACGCTGGCCGCCGACCCGCGCGAGCTGGCCCGCAGGATCCGCCGTCCCGTCCCGGCCAAGCCCGCGCCGCTGGCCCGGCGGGGCACGTCGTTCCACAAGTGGCTGGAGACGCGCTGGGACCAGCAGCGGCTGATCGACGACTTCGAGCTCGACCTGTACGACGAGCTAGAAGAGGCCGACGTGCGCCTGGCCGAGCTGCAGGAGCGGTTCGAGGAGAGCGAGTGGGCCGACCGGCGGCCGGTGGAGCTCGAGGTGCCGTTCGAGACCATGATCGCCGACCGGCTGGTGCGCGGGCGGATGGACGCCGTCTTCGAGCGGCCCGGCGGCTACGAGGTCGTCGACTGGAAGACCGGGCAGCCGCCCAGGGGCAGGAAGGCCAGGGCGGCGTCGGTGCAGCTGGCGGCGTACCGGCTGGCCTGGTCGCAGCTGGCGGGCGTGCCGCTGGAGCGGGTGGGCGCGGCCTTCCACTACGTACGCGCGAACCGCACGGTGCGCCCGGTCGACCTGCTCGACGCCGACGGCCTGGTGGCGCTCGTCGAGAGCGTCAGGATCGCAGATAGTGGAAAGCCGGCTTCGGGTGCATGAGGAAGTCGTGGTGCGAGATGTTCCAGGCGTAGGCGCCGGCCATCTCGAAGACCACGGTGTCGCCCACGCGGGCCGTGGTCACAATATTTCGGGCGAAAACGTCTTTCGGGGTGCACAGCTGGCCGACGAACGTCAGCGGCTCGCCGGCGACCCCCGGCCCTGACCCCGTGGGAAGCACCGTGAAGGGCTGGTCGTGGCCCTTGGTGGCCGGCGTGCGCAGGTGGTGCGTGCCGCCCAGCACGATCGCGTACGCCTCGCCGCGCACCCGCTTCACGTCCACGACCCTGGTCACGTAGAAGCCGCAGTAGACGGTCAGCGCCCGGCCCGGCTCGATCCGCAACCGCCGCCCCTGGCCCAGCGCCGCCAGCCCCGCCCCGTACGCCTCCCAGCCGAACCTCGTCTCAGGCGCGGCGTACGAGACCGCCATGCCGCCGCCCAGGTTGACCTCGTCGTACGCGCCCCCGAGCAGGATCCCGGCCAGCCGCAGCAACTCGTCCGCGTCCAGCCCGCTGGCCAGATGAGCGTGCAGGCCGCGCAGCCGCACCCGCTCGCCGAACAGCGGCAGGCACTCGGCCACGCCCTCCTCGTCCATCCCGAACGGGCCGCTCATCGTGAGTGCCGCCCCCTCCACCGGCAGGTCGGGATTGAGCCGGAGCAGCACGTCGGCCTCCAGGCCCGTGGCGAGCAGGCGGCGCAGCTCGTTCGGCGACTCCACGTGGAGGCGGTGGTGCGGCAGGCGCAGTTCCGCGTCGGTCTTGCCCGGGCCGCCGAGCGCCACCGGCATGCCCGGGAACAGGCTCGTGACGTGGGCGTGCTCGCCGCCCGACGACACCTCGAACCCGTCCACGTGCCCGGCCAGCACGCGCAGCAGCTCGGCGTCGGGGTTGGCCTTGACGGCGTAGTACAGCTCGGCCGCCCCCAGCGCCCGCCGTACGGACGCGACGTGCTCGTCCAGCGCGGGCAGGTCATAGAGGTAGGCCGGGACGGCGGGCAGGCTCGTGGCGGCGGCCTCGACGCGGGCGCTGATCATGCGAGCGGGTTCGCGATCGGGACGTAACCGGCGGCCCGGTCGGCCGCCCTGGCCCAGCGCACGCCCAGGTTCGCCTTGGCCGGCAGCGGCGCCCCTGCCAGCAGGTCCGACAGGGGCAGCGGCCGGCCCAGCTCGCCGGCCTGGCGGGCCAGCAGGTCGCGGGCGACGCGCCACAACGCGCGCAGCAGCGCGTCGTCGGGTCCGGCGAGCGTCGCGGCGATCTCGGTGAGGTGGTTGACGAGCAGGCAGTAGACCACCCGGGCCCAGCCCCGCTCGGCGTCGTAGGTGAGAGCCCTGGCGACGTCGGGGTGCAGGCCGCCGAGGTCGTGCCGGCCCTCGACGAGCTTGGTGCCCTCCAGGTCGCGGAAGACGGCCTGCGCGGGCAGCCCGGAGGTGTCCAGGCCGACCAGGACGTTCTGCAGGTGGGGCTCCAGCACCACGCCGTGCGCGAAGTACAGCTCCAGCACCGGCAGCGCCACCACCCGCACGTACGCCTCCCACCACGGCAGCGGATCCAGGGCGGGGGCGTCGAGGGCGAGGGCGGCGGCCAGCACCGGGGTCACGCCGGGGGAGCAGGCGGCCCACGGGCTCTGCCTGACGATCACGCCCAGCCCTTCGAGCAGCCTCAAGCTGAGGGTGGCCGAACGGTAACCGGGTTCTGGCAGCCAGCGGGTGGCGGGATGCCGGGCCGACACGTCACGAAAGAGGGGTTCTAGTCGCCTGGTCAGCTCCACGGCCCCGGCCAGCTCGTACCAGGCGTTCTTCCGCACGCAGTTCGTGATCCGTACATCGAGGGAGAACTTCAGGCAGACCTCCGCCTCCGGGGCGTACACCGTCCGTACGGACGAGGTCGGCTGCACCACGGGACCCGGTCCGAGGTCGACCAGGTCGGCACCGAACGCGGGCCGCAGCAGGTCGAGCTGCCACGGATGCGCGGGCAGCAGCCGGTAGCCCGCCGGCGCGTCGCCCATCGCGTCGAGCGCCGACGCGTCCCCGTCCTGCGCGACGAGGTCCGCCCGCACGCCGAGCAGCCTGAGGGGGAACGCGGCGTGCGCCTCCGGCGCGTACCGCAACCAGCCGGACCCGTCCCGCGCCTTCGGGCTGGGGTGGAACGGATGGCCGAACACGAGCGCCTGCTCCGACGCCAGCCACGGATCGGCGGGCGGCACGGCCGTGCCCCTGGCCGTCAGGATCGCCGCCACGGCGTCCCTGCTGGCCGCCACCTGACCGGCGAACTCGCCGTTGCACCCGAGCCCTCCCAGCTCGGCCTCGACCAGCCCGATCAGCTCGTCCGTGGTCAGCGCCTGCCACGCGCCGCCGGCCAGGCGCTCCGGCGGGCCGTCGAAACGCAGCGCGGCGCCGCCGCGGGCACGCACGCGCAACAGCGTGCCCGCGACCCGCAACAGCAGGTACGGCGGCGCCGGCCACACCAGGCCGCGCGGCCCGGCCACCTCCCGCACGCAGCAGCGCAGCAGGGCCGCCAGCGTCGCCTCCTCGGCCAGGGCGGAGGGCGCCGCCACGGCCAGTCCCTCAAGGCTCGGCATTCACGCTCTCCTCAGATAGTTGGGCCCGCTGGTCCCGTAGAACTTGTTGATGTCGCGGGCGCCGGACCGCTCCTTCGACACGAGCGTCCCGGCTGTGATCATGGACTTGCCGGTCAGCCTGGCCGCGTCGAGCGTGCGGGCGCGCAGGAGCCTGGC
The DNA here is from genome assembly GCF_055586745.1 of Nonomuraea sp. NPDC049378. Classification (NCBI taxonomy): domain Bacteria; kingdom Bacillati; phylum Actinomycetota; class Actinomycetes; order Streptosporangiales; family Streptosporangiaceae; genus Nonomuraea; species Nonomuraea sp. NPDC049378. The sequence continues at coordinate 28,144 of NZ_JBVJHP010000009.1, read as the reverse complement.
CATGGGGTCGTCGCCGTACTCGGCGAGCGCCTCGGCCAGCGTGTCGCGCAGCAGCGCGGACGCGCGGGCGTGCGGCAGTGCCCCGAACGTGACCGCCGCGGCGGCCAGGTGCAGCGTGATGGTCACGAACACGTCGGCCAGCGCGTGCGGATCGTCGTTCAGCATGCGCCCGTCCCCGAACTCCGGCACCGCCACCCCGGCGGCGGCCAGCCGCGCCGGTGAGGCCAGCAGCCCGTCGTTGTCCTTGACGAGCAGCTGCATGCGGTCTCCCCCGAGGACCAGGGCGAGGTTCTGCTGGTGGGCCTCCAGCGCGACGCCGTAACGCACGAAAAGCCGTACGTTCCACCGCAACAGCAGCCGCAGATAGCCGGGCAGCACGTCGCCCACCTCGTCGAGCACGCCGGGAGCGGTCAACGCGGCGACCGGCACGAGTTCGCCCGCGGGCAGCCGCCTGGCCATCCACGCGAGATGTTCGTCCCCGGTCTGCGCGTAGGTCTGCTCGTCGGCCAGCAGCACGTCCGGATCGGCCAGCTCGCGCAGCAGCAGCTCGGCTCTGGCGCCGTCGGCCAGCGTCCCCGGCTTGATCGAGCGGCGGTTCCTGGCCCCCAGCGTGCTGATCGGCAGCGGCAGCTTGAGATGCGACAGGGGGGTGACCTCGACCGTCCGCATGGACAGGGTGGGCCGCACGGTGACCGCGGCCTGGTCGAGCAGGCGTACGCCGTCGATCTTCCGCACCTCGCCGGTGGTCAGCGGGTGCACGGGGAACAGCGCCTCGTGCGGCCCCACGGGCAGCCCGGGGTCGGCCTCCGCGGGAAGGCGTACGGCGGAGCCCGGCGCGAGCGCCTCGCGCGGCACGGCCGCCCACCGCAGCTCGAAGGCGGGCCCGAACTCCGGCGCGTAGGTCACCAGCTCGTCCTCGGACAACCCCGGCCGGGCGCGGGAGGTCGGATAGACCGGATGGTCCACGAACGCGGCCCGCGTCTCGTACGACGGCCGCCGCCCCAGCACCTCGTCCGCCCGGGAGTCGTGCGCCTCCAGCGCGGTCATCGCCGCCAGGCACTCCTCGAAGAACGCCGCCACCCCTTCGGCGTCGGCGGGGTCGGCCACCTCCACGAGCGTCTCCAGCACCTGCTCCAGCCCCAGCCGCTCGCCCTCGGCGACCACGAAGTCCTGGAACAGCAGCCCTGGTGCCAGGCGCACCCAGCGGCCGTCCGCCAGCAGCAGTCCGACGCCGTCCCTGGTCCTGGTGACGCGGGAGGACAGCCCGCCGTAGTCCTCGCGCAGCAGGGCGTTCAGCACCCGCGCGGCGAGGTACGCCTCCCTGGCGCTCATCCGAGCACCCACGGCCGGCGGGCCCGGTAGTCGGCGATGGCCGCGTCGACCCGCGCCCGGTCGGGCCCGACCGCGCGGACGACGCCCAGGTAGTCGCGGTTGGTGTGGGTGAGGGAGACGACGTCGCCGACGGCCCGCAACGGCCGGTGCCAGAGCCGTACGTCACCGGCGACGACGCAATCGTGGCCGGGCGCCTGCTTGACCGTCCCTGGCCGGTCGGCGACCAGGCTGACCGCGCTGCCGTACCCGGTGGCCTCGGGGGCCGCGGGCGCCGGCTCGCCGAGGTGCACCCGCAGGATCCACGCGAACAGCGGCGCCCCGAGCACGTCGCCCAGCAGGAAGTCGCAGTGGTCGCCGATCAGCCGGTAGTTGACCTCGACGATCCTCGGCCCGCGCGGGGTGACGACGTACTCGGTGTGGCAGGCCCCGAACCCCGCTCCGAGCGCCCGCAACGCCTCCAGCACGTGCTCGTGCGGCCCGTCGGGCGCCCAGTCGAGCCGCTCCTCCACGAAGTACGGCAGCGGCCCCAGCGTCGTCTCGAACCCGCCGAGCACCCGCAGCCCGGTGCTGTCACCCAGCGTCTCCAGCGTGCGCAGCGGCCCTTCGAGGTATTCCTCCACGACCAGCGCCTCGCCTGGCCGCCGCTTCCTGAGCTCGGCCACGGCCCGGTCCAGGTCTCGCTCGACGAGCATGACGTCCTCGCTGGCCACGCCCTCGCGCGGCTTGAGCACGACCGGGTAGGGCGGGTCGCCGGGGACCGGGTCGCCGGGCGCGAGCCGTACGGTGAAGACCCGCTCGACCCCCGCCTCCCGCAGCCGGCGCCGCATGAGGAACTTGTTCTTGGCCGCCACGCACGCCCGCCAGTCCTTGCCGGGCAGCCCGAAGTAGTCGGCGGCCAGAGCCGTCTCCGCCTGCAGGTGGTCGGAGTTGGAGAAGATCGCGTCGGGTCTGCCGAGCTGTTCGACCGTGTCGATCAGCGCGCGCGGATCCCGCACGTCGCACGCGACCGCGTGCGGATGCTGCTCGGGCCGGTCCGTCAGGATCGTCACCTCGCAGCCCAGCGCGCGTGCCGCGGGCAGGAAGCCGTCCGTCACGGAGTCGGTCGGTTTGAGCGCGGTCAGGTAGAGCCGCAACGCGAGGACCCCCAGAAGAATCAGGTAAGCCTTACCTAACTCATCGATCGTAGCTCAGAGAGATCATCGCGTCGCCCGGATAGGTTAATCGGCCGCCAACTGCGAGGTCATAGGATGACATGGAATTCGGGAGGGGACGATCGGTGGAGACGACCGCGGAAGAGCAACTCATCGGACCACTGCTTCTGGCGCGGGGCACCGTCGACAGATCCGTGCTGCTGCGGGCCGACGAACGCCGGCTGGAGCAGGCGTGGTCCGATCCGGCGACCAGGGTGCTGGTGATCGACAACGGTCACACGCTGGTGCGCCGGCAGGGAGATGAGGTGCAGGCGGTGCTCTTCACCACCGCGGAGGCGCCCCCGGGGCCGCGCTATCTCCTCGGCGTGGAAAGCGGAGCCGCCTACTTCGCGGTCGCCGCGCCGCTGCCCGGCGTCTCCGGAGGCGACGGAAACGGCCGCGTGACCGTCCCGCTGAGCCTGCGTGACACGCCCGACGGCGTGCCGGTGCCGGCCGGGCTGCGCCAGGCGGGCGGCCTGCTCGGCGACCGCGACGCGGGCCTGCTGGTCTACGCCGTGGCGCTGGAGGCCTGGCACGCGACCCACGAGTTCTGCCCGCGCTGCGGCACCCGCACCACGATCCAGGCGGGCGGCCACATCCGCGTCTGCCCGCAGGACTCCAGCCAGCACTTCCCGCGCGTCGACCCAGCCGTGATCATGCTGATCCGCGACCCCGACGACCGCTGCCTGCTCGCCCGCGGGCCGCAGTGGCCGCAGGGCCGCCTGTCGATCCTGGCGGGGTTCGTCGAGCCGGGCGAGTCGCTGGAGGCCGCCGTCGCGCGCGAGGTGGCGGAGGAGGTCGGCATCACGATCGCCAACCCGCGCTATCTCGGCAGCCAGCCGTGGCCGTTCCCGCGCAGCCTCATGCTCGGCTTCTTCGCCGACGCCACGACCACCACCCTGACACCCGACGCCGACGAGATCGCCGAGGCGCACTGGTTCTCCCGTGAGGAGCTGGTGCGGGCGCTCGACTCGGGCGAGCTGCGCCTGCCGCCCCCGGTGTCGATAGCCCGCCGCCTGATCGAGACGTGGTACGGCGGCGAGCTGACCGGCGACTGGTGATCAGGCGGGCGCGAGCAGGGCCTTGACCTCGATGGCCGACGGGTTGGTGCGCACGACGCGGCCGGCCGGGGTGTCGATCACGACGGTCGGCACCACCTGGTTGCCGTTGTTGACGCTCATCACGAACTCCGCGGCGGCGGGGTCACGCTCGATGTCGACCTCGTCGTAACTGATGCCCTCGCGGGTCAGCTGAGACTTGAGCCGCTTGCAAGGGCCGCACCACGTGGTGCTGTAGATCGTGAGCGCCATGTTGGGAAATCCCTCCAAGGTCAGGAAGACAGGCGCTCGGTGCAACAACGCGACCCTGCGGCTTAATCCCGGCCGCCTGATCCCCGGCCGTCTAGCCGATGCGCTCGGCGATCCAGGCCTGCACGCGCTCGGCCACGCCGGGCATGCGGTAGAGGGGTGCGCTGTGGTTGCTCCCCGGCGCGGCGTAGACCGTCACGGGGACTCCGACCTGGCCCAGCATCTGCTTGAGCAGCTGGCTCTGCACCGGCGGCACGAACTCGTCCTTCGAGTGCACGGCCAGCACCGGCGCGTCCTTGCGGCTGGCGTGCCAGGCCACCTCCATGCTGGCCCACACGCGCGAGCACTTGCCCTTGGGATGGCAGTTGCCCGCCAGGCGGATGGCGGCGGTGCGCAGCTTGCGCTTGTTCCGCTCGATGGCCTTCGCGCCGTCGGCGTACGCGCGCAGCGGCGAGATGATCGGCGACAGGCCCACCACGCCCTTGAGGCCGGCCATGCCGTCGCCGTAGGTGCCGACGGCGGCCGCGATGTGGCCGCCGGCGGAGAAACCGACCACCACGTAGTTGCTCGGATCGAACGCCCACCTGTCGGCGTGCTTGCGGGCCGTCGCGATCGCGGCCAGCGCGTCGGTGCGCTGCGCCGGCCAGGCGGCGTCGCCGGACAGGCGGTAGTTGAGGTTGAAGACCGTGTAGCCGAGCTCGGCGTAGCTCCGGGTGATCTCCTTCATGTATCTCTTGTCGCCGCTGGACCACCAACCGCCGTGGATCAGGAAGACACCCGGGCGCTCCATGCCGTCGGGAGTCCACCACACGTCCATGCTCTGGCGCTTGTGGCGGCCGTACGCGACGGTTTCTAACGCAAGACCCCCAAGCCCATCCGGATACAGGGGATTACTCACCGTAGGGCCTGGTGTGGGCTCCCTGGTCGCATTCGCGGCGACGACCGGTGTGAGCACAACGGCAGCGAGCGTCAGAACACCCACAGTGACCGCAGTTCGCACGGCCTTCCTTTCCCCCATGCAGATGGTCGGCCCCATTGTGGGGGAAGAGACCAGTAGTTTGCATCTTGTTGGCTATGAACATACGCCGGCAGGCATGTTGCCAGAATAAAGCGCATGGCCGCCACTCCTTGGGAATATGTACGGGTGAACAACGGTGAACAACGTGGATGACGTTCTGATCGGTCTCGATCCCGAGCAGCGGGCGGTCGCCGAGGCCGTGCGGGGGCCGGTGTGCGTGCTGGCCGGCGCGGGCACGGGCAAGACCAGGGCGATCACCCACCGCATCGCGTACGCGGTCCGCAGCGGCGTCGTCGAGGCGCGGAGCGTCCTGGCTGTGACGTTCACCACGCGCGCGGCGGGCGAGCTGCGCCAGCGCCTGCGCGCGCTGGGCGCGCCCGGGGTGCAGGCGCGCACCTTCCACGCGGCGGCGCTGCGCCAGCTCACCTACTTCTGGCCGCGGGTCATCGGCGGCGAGGCGCCTTCCGTGATCGAGTCGAAGTTGCCGGTGCTGGTGGAGGCCTGCCGACAGGTCCGGAGAAATCCCGACAGGTCCGAGCTGCGAGACATCGCCGCCGAGGTCGAATGGGCCAAGGTCACCCAGATCGGCCCGGAAGACTACGTCGCGGCCGCGGCCAAGCACCACCGCGCCCCTCCCGTGCCGGCCGAGGAGGTGGCCCGCCTCTACGACACGTACGAGCAGATCAGGCGCGAACGCCACCTGGTCGACTTCGAGACCATTCTCGAGCTGACCGCGGCCGTGATGACCGAGCACCAGGAGGTGGCGGCCCAGATCCGCCAGCAGTACCGCTACTTCGTCGTCGACGAATACCAGGACGTCAACCCGCTGCAGAAGCTCCTGCTCGACACCTGGCTCGGCGGGCGCGACGACATCTGCGTGGTCGGCGATCCCAACCAGACCATCTACTCCTTCACCGGAGCGAGCCCTCGCTACCTCACCGGGTTCGCGGTGGAGCACCCGGAGGCCGCCGTCATCAAGCTGGTGCGCGACTACCGCTCCACCCCCCAGGTGGTCGACCTGGCCAACCTCGTCATCGCCAAGGGCAGGTCCCCCCACCGCCTCGAACTCGTCGCCCAGCGCCCCGACGGCCCGAGGCCGGCGTTCGCCGACTACGACGACGAGCCCGCCGAGGCCGTGGGCGTGGCCAGAGCCATCAGGAAGCTCCTCGACAAGGGCGTGCCCTCGCGCGAGATGGCCGTGCTCTTCCGCGTCAACTCCCAGTCAGAGGCCTACGAGGAGGCCCTGTCCAAGGCCGAGATCCCCTACGTCCTGCGCGGCGCCGAGCGCTTCTTCGAACGGCCCGAGGTGCGCCAGGCGGTCGTCCTCCTGCGCGGCGCCGCACGCTCCGCGGCCGGCGAACCCCTGGCCTCCGAGGTCCACCACATCCTCGCCGGCATCGGCCTGACCCCCACGCCCCCCTCCGGAGGCGGCAAGGCCCGGGAGAAGTGGGAGTCGCTGAAAGCCCTGGCCGACCTCGCCGAGGACATGGCCGCCGAGGGTGCCGACCTGCCCACGTTCGTGGCCGAACTCGAACGCCGCGCCTCCGAGCAGCACGCCCCGCCCGTCGAAGGTGTCACCCTCGCCTCGCTCCACGCCGCCAAGGGCCTGGAATGGGACGCCGTGTGGCTGGTCGGCCTGACCGACGGCATGCTGCCCATCATCTACGCGGAGACCCCCGACCAGATCGAGGAGGAACGCCGCCTCCTCTACGTCGGCATCACCCGAGCCCGCGAGCACCTCTCCCTGTCCTGGGCCCTCGCCCGCGCGCCGGGCGGGCGCAAGAGCCGCCGCCCCTCCCGATTCCTCGACGGCCTCACCGGCCGCGCCTCCACCCAGGCCCGCATCGCATCGCCGTCCCGCGAACGCCGCCAGGTGGCCGCGCCGGTCAGCTGCCGCGTCTGCGCGAAGACGCTGGTGGCGGCCGCGGAACAGAAACTCGGGCGCTGCTCGACGTGTCCCGCCGACTACGACGAGGCCCTCCTCGAACGCCTGAAGGCCTGGCGCACGGCCACGGCCAAGGAAGCCAAGATCCCGCCGTACGTCGTCTTCACGGACGTCACCCTCCAGGCGATCGCGGAACGCGCGCCTGAGACGGAGCAACAACTGCTGTCGATCGCGGGCATCGGCAAGGTCAAGTTCGACCGCTACGGCGAAGCCGTCCTCGCCCTGTGCCGCCATCACTGACCACACCAGGGACTGACACGATCATGTCCATGACCTTCGCACCTCCACCGGAGACCGCGGCCTGGCGACACCTCGGCGCGCGCACCGGCTTCGAGGTGGTCTATTTCCGTCCGGCGGGCGGAGGCGGACACCGCGTCGAGGGCTGCACGACGGCCGTCGAGGACAGGATGACCTGGGCGGTCGACTACGCGATCGACGTGGACCGCGACTGGGCCACCCGGCGTGCGGAGATCAGGAGCCGGTCGGCGGCCGGGCTCCGGCACACCGTCCTGGAGAGCGACGGTGACGGCGGCTGGCGGATCGACGGCGTGCCGGCCTCTCACCTGGGCGGCTGCCTGGACGTGGATCTGGAGTCGTCGGCGGTGACCAACACGTTCCCCGTGCACCGGATGCGCCTGGCCGTGGGCGGCGGAGCCGGCGCCCCGGCCGCTTACGTCCGCGCCGCCGATCTCACCGTCGAGCGCCTCGACCAGCGCTACGTCCGGGTCGCCGGCGACGGCCAGGGACAACGTTACGACTACGAGGCGCCGGTCTTCGGCTTCGCCTGCCGCCTGGCCTACGACGCGTCAGGGCTCGTCCTCGACTACCCCGGTCTGGCCGTCCGGGCTCTGTGACCCGGCGAGGAGGACCCCGGCGTCGCCCGACCGTCCAGGACGGACGCTCAGGAGACGGATGCCGGAAGCGGCCACAACCTGTCCGCTACTCCTGCGATGGTGGTCTCTCTGGGAACCGCGACAGGGCCGGCGCCTGCGGGTGCCGGGCCGGAACGAGCCCAGGAAAGAGAGCCCCGGAGAAGGAGCAGGGCATGAGCATGCGCAAGCTGGGCCGCACCGGAATCCAGGCCGCCCACGTCCTGCCCGGGCACCATGATGGTCGGCCAGGCCGGCATCCCCGGCCACAACGACTCCACACACCGGGCCACGGGGATCAACGTCATCGGAACCACCCGCGTCTCGGCCGTCACGCGCCCCGAGTCACGCCGCAGACCGGCCGGCGAGCGCGTCGATGCATGGTGATCCGATGACCGTTCTCGACACCAGGGCGCTCAACCGCGCGACGCTGGCCCGGCAGTTACTGCTCGACCGCGCCGACCTGCCGGTCATCGAGGCGGTCGAGCACCTTTGCGGCCTGCAGGCCCAGGAGCCGCAGGAACCGTTCGTCGGGCTGTGGTCGCGGCTGCGCGCGTTCGACCCGGCGGTGCTCTCGGACCTGCTGGTACGGCGCAGCGTGGTGCGTACCCATCTCATGCGCCGTACCGTCCACCTCGTGACCGCCGACGACGTCCTGGCCTGGCGGGCCCGCCACAACGCCATGCTGCGCCAGCGGGTGCTCGGGGTCTACCGGAGTCAGCTCGCCGGGGTCGATCTCGACGAGCTCGCCGCGGCCGGGCTCGCGGTGATGGCCGACGGCCGGCCCCGCTCGATGTCCGAGCTCGCGCGGGCGGTCGCCGGCCGCTGGCCGGAGCCAGGTCCGCGGCCGCTGGGAGAGATGCTGGTCGCCGCCCTCATCCCGATGGTGCAGCTTCCGCCACGCGGGCTCTGGCGCACGAAGGCCGGAGTGCGCAACGTCCCCATCTCGTCCTGGCTGGGCCGCGACATCGACCCACCCGCCACGGACGGCTCCGACCCCGCGGGCCAAGCACTGGTACGCCGCTACCTCGCCGCGTTCGGCCCGGCCGCCACCGCCGACCTGCGCGCATGGTCAGGCCTGGCCGGACTGCCGGCCGCCGTCTCCGCGATACGCGGCGAGCTGATCAGCTTCCGCGACGAGAGAGGCCGGGAACTCCTGGACCTCCCCGACGCGCCACGACCCGATCGCGGCACACCAGCCCCGATCCGGTTCCTGCCGGCCTTCGACAACGCGCTCCTCGGCTATCACGACCGCAGCCGTATCGTCGACGACGCCCACCGCGGCCTTTCCGTGGCCGGCGAGCGCGTGGTCCTGGTCGACGGCAGGGTCGCCGCGACCTGGACCGTCGAGGAGGACACCGTGCACGTCACCCCGCTGCGCCCCTTCTCCCGTGCCGACCGCGACGCCGTTGCCGAGCAGGGGCAGGCGCTGGCGGCGTTCCTGTCCGACGGCGACAACCACCGCGTGCAGATCGCCGCCTCCGCCGGATGAGGACGAGATCTTCACCGCCCTCGAGAAAAGGGCCAGCCAGTGCTGTGCGGGGGGCGTACTCACCCGCGACGCGTGTGAAATGTCGGCTGACCCGTGACCCCGGCGAAACCGTGGCACGAAATCATCAGACAAGCCAGGCCCCCTTGTGGCCTGAATCCAGCGGCACGTCACACTTGTCCCGAAGACCGGAGAAGCGAAGGGGACCGACCACGTGAACGAGGCGCTGAAGGAGTTGCTGGACCTGCTCGACCTTGAGCAGATCGAGCTGGACATCTTCCGGGGGAGAAGCCCGGAGGAGCGCATTCAGCGCGTCTTCGGCGGTCAGGTAGCGGCCCAGGCTCTGGTGGCGGCCGGCCGTACGGTGCCCAAGGACCGCAACGTGCACTCCCTCCACGCCTACTTCATCCGCCCGGGCGACCCGTCCATCCCGATCGTCTACAACGTCGACCGCCTCCGCGACGGCCGTTCGTTCACCACCCGACGCATCGTGGCGGTCCAGCACGGCAAGGCGATCTTCACGATGTCGGCGTCGTTCCACGTCGCCGAGGAGGGCGTGGCGCACCAGGCGTCCGTGATGCCGGTGGTGCCGGATCCCGAGACGCTTCCCACGTTCAAGGACAGGATGTACGAGCTGGTCGCCGATCATCCTGATCTGCGCGACTGGTTGTCACGCCCGCGCCCGGTCGACGCGCGCTACGCCTCGCCGCTCACGTGGGAGGCGTACCAGAACCCGGAGCTGCGCAGCGCCGAGACGAACGTGTGGTTCCGCTATGACGCCGAGTTGCCCGACGACCCGCTGCTGCACGTCGTGCTGGCCGCGTACGCCTCCGACTTCACGCTGGTCGACACGATACTGCTGGCGCACGGCATGGCTTGGGGAGCCTCGGACATCGTGGGCGCCTCGCTGGATCACGCCATGTGGTTCCACGGACCGTTCCGGGCCGACGACTGGCTGCTCTACGCGCAGGAGTCCCCATGGTCGGGGAGGGCGCGGGGCCTCGCGCGGGGCGAGATGTTCAACGCGTCCGGCGAGCTCGTGGTCTCGGTCGTCCAGGAGGCGATGATCCGCCAGACGAAGTAGGCCGGAATCGCCTGCCCACAGCAGGCCGAGGAGCCTGTGAAATGTAACGAAATCGCAGGTAGAAAATATGTTGCCGGTTCCTGGGTTCCCGGTTTAGGGTCTTGGTCAAGCGAGTCGGGCAGTCCTGCTCCGACGATCTCAGAGGGAGGAGAGTCACTGTGATCAGCATCAAGATGCCAGCCACGATGTGGCTCGCCTCCGCGTGCCGTGACTCGGTGAGACTCGTCGATGGTCCCACGAAGTTCCGGCAGGAGAAGTCTGTCCGTAGTCAGGCCGCCGCCTATGCGCACGCCCACTTCGGCGCTGCCGCCGCACAGGCAGCTCCTGTCTACACCGCTCGTATCGAACTGCCGGCCAACCAGCTCACCAAGGGTGGACTGCGCGGTCCGCATCCCTGGCGGGATACCCCGGTCATAACCTGACCGGGAAGACCCCACCAGGCCGCGGATCCGCAGACAGGATCCGCGGCCTTCTTGTTTGTCCGTGATCCCCCGACCACCCACGAGGTGCCCGAACAAGATCAAGATCGATCAAAGGAGAAAGCAGATGGGGGCGAAGACGATCATGGACCTGATCGACGAAGCCGAGATCCCCTGTCGTACCGACCCTGACCTGTGGTTCGCCGAGTCGCCGGAGGACGTGGAGTTCGCCAAGGCTCTCTGCGGCGGCTGCCCGATCCAGAAGGCCTGCCTGGCTCGTGCGCTCGAGCGCGAGGAGCCTTGGGGCGTCTGGGGCGGCGAGCTCATCCTCAGGGGAACCATCATTCCTCGCAAGCGTCCGCGCGGGCGTCCCCGCAAGCACCCGGTCGCTGCCTGAAACACCGCACCTACGAGCAAGAAAGCGAAACCTGATGATCACTCAGTCGACGAGAAGCCTCGCAGTGCCGGATCTCATCCATGAGTTGGTGAATGACCGAATACAAACGCTTCATCGAGAGGCGGAGGAGCAACGCCTCATCGTGCGCCTCCGTCGCGTGGAGCGGGCACGGCGTGGGGTCAGGCGGGCGAACGACCGCCTCCGCAAGGCCCTGAGCCACCCGTTCTGATCGGGGAGATCCTGCCGCCGGCGCAGGATCTCTCCTTGAGCTCCCAACAATGAGAGCCGGGCGCGTCCAGCGCCCGGCTCTTCCTTTTTCCCGGGTACGTTGCCCCACGGGTCTCACCTGGCCCAGCGATCTCACCCCGCAACGACGAGCTGCCCAGCAGAGCCTCCCGGTGATCCGTGCGGACGGTCGGACCTCGCGGGACGGCATCGCTGGGCAGCTCTGCCACATCGCGGGGCACGGTGTCGGACGCCGGGTCAGGGGTGCGGGGCGTCGCGTGCCTCGCGCGCGCCGAGCGATCCGACGGGGCCGCGGGATCACTCGCCACGATCTCTGCCGTGCCTCTTCTCAAGGCACGGCGCTGGTCAGGGGCCGGTCAGGCAGTGAACGGCGGGGATGTCGCCGGGCACGCCCGGCGCCGACGGGTCGACCACGGTGGTGAGCTCGCCGACGCTGGAGGCGAGGCAGATGGCGATGGCCGACGGGTCGACAACAGCGTTCGCAGCGGGGGCGGCGAAGAGCAGGCCCGCCGCCGCGAAGGCGGTAACCGCTGGCAGACGCGCGGATCTATCCATGGGGGTCCTTCCACGTTCCAAATCGTGACTCTCTGCATTCACATAATTACATAGAGTAGTCAAGCCGCGGTAGAGCGAACGTCGAATTCTCATCGACGAGCCCGGCCAGGCACCTCGTTGACCCGTGGCCTGTCGCCCGCCCGGTCCCGGCCAGGTTGCGTCCAGTCAGCGAACCCGTTCGACCCAGGCCAGGCGCACATCGATCCTGGTCGACCTGCCGCAAGAGTCCGTCGCGGCAGGAAGGCGGCGCCGTCGAGCCCAACGGGAACGGGCCCCGGTCAACCGATGGCCAGGGCCTCGTCATCGGGGTCGTCGGCGAAACCAGGAACCCAGCGGATCACCTCGTCGCGGAAGCGTGCTGTGGCGCCCAACTGGCACAGAACACCCACGCCCGCCGCATGGACCCGGTGGATGAGCACGTACGACGTCGGCAGGTTGAGCTGGCGGACCACGTTGGTGGGGCGGAGGTCCGTGACGCTGGCGACCTGGGCCTGCAGCCACTCCCGGCTGAACGTGAATTCCTCCACCGCGGTCGGCTCGACATAGGGGGCGAGAAAGGCCCGCAACGCGTCGGGGTCGATCTGGATGTCCTCGCGGATGAAGCCCTCCTTGCGCAGGCCCCGCATGACGGTCTCCATGTCGCCCTGGTTGAAGATGCGGGTCAGCTGGCCGAACGACTTGGGGTAGCCGTCGGGCAGGCGGTTGACCGCGCCGAAGTCGAGAACGCCGAGCTTGCCGTTGTCGAGCATGCGGAAGTTGCCGGGGTGGGGGTCGGCGTGCAGCATGCCGACGCGCGCGGGGGAGCAGAAGAGGAAACGCACGAGAAGCAGGCCGGCCCGGTCGCGCTGCTCCTTGGTGCCCTCGGTGATGATCCGGGACAGCGGTGTGCCGTCCATCCACTCGCTGACCAGCACCATCTCGTTGGCCGCGACGACGTCGGGGACGTGGAAATCAGGGTCGCCGTCGAACTCCAACGCGAACGCGTGCTGAGCCTCGGCCTCCCTGAGATAGTCGAGCTCCTCGGCGATCCGCTCCCGCAGCTCGCTCAGTACGGCCTTCATGTCGAGGCCGGGCAGCAGCGTCCCGAACACCTTGCCCAGGCGTGCCAGCTGCGCGAAGTCGCCGAGCAGCGCCTTGCCCGCCCCTGGATACTGGATCTTGACGGCCACGTCGCGGCCGTCGTGCCACACGGCCCTGTGCACCTGGCCGATGGAGGCTGCGGCCGTCGGCCGGTCGTCGAAGGACAGGAAGTGCTGCCGCCAGTCGTCACCCAGTTGTTCCGTGAGCACGGTGTGAACCGTGGAGGCGGGCAGCGGGGGAGCGGCGTCCTGGAGTTTGGTCAGCGTGGCGCGGTAGGGGCCGGCGATCTCCTGCGGCAGCGCCGCCTCGAAGATCGACAGCGCCTGCCCGAGCTTCATCGCTCCGCCCTTGAGCTCGCCCAGGACCTTGAAAACCTGCTCGGCAGTACGCTGCTGCACCTCCTGCGCCACGATCTCGGCGGACTTGCCGCCGAGGCGTTTGCCCAGCCCCAGGGCGGTGCGCCCCGCGAAACCGAGCGGAAGGGCGGCCAGCTTGGCGGAGCGCGTGACGGCACGGCGTGGAAGATCGCTCACACTCATGCGCGAACCTCGAAAGATCCGCTTCCCCCCTTCGTGGTCGTCCCTGAGCACGTCAGTCGCGGTTGTCATGCCATGACCATTCTTAGCGAATAAGGATTGTTTCGCATACAACGACATTGCGGGTGAATGGTCCAGGACCGCCTTTTCCAACGCCAATCAGGGGTTACGTCCATTGTGCCGTTGGTCACAGCGGACTCCCGGCCATCGAGATGAGCAAGCGCGTGGCCGGTCGCCGCGGCTGCGACCAGGGCAGCCAGCGTCGAGTCGCAGGCGATCTCGCCGGCCGGATAACCACCCAGCCTCGCAGTGACGATAGGCCAAGCCGGGTCGTGGTCGCGCCGGGTCAGGTCGAGACAGTGCAGGCACGCGCTCTCTGCGGGCAGGACCAGCGGACCGACGACGCCATGGCCCTCGAAGGCCGACGCCAGGAGATGCGGGATGCGCAGCGCGGTCAGCTCGTTGACCAGCACCCCGTCGAGCGCGCCGACCGGCGCCAGGACGACGAGGTCGGGCCGATCCGTGGTGTCCCCCAGATACGGCCCTCCGGCCAAAGCGTTGACGGACGGCGTGAACTCGCCTTCCTCAGGCGAACCCGCCCTGCCCGGCCGAGGCCCGGTGTCCCGAGCAGGCGGTCGACGAATCCCACGCCCGCCCGCGGACGCCGCCGCACCAGACCGAGAACCGGACGAGGACGCAGCGACTCCCACAGACCGGGACGGAAGGTCGGACTCGGCGTCGGGGCCGGGCTGGGACGGACGGCCGCGGTCGGAATCGGGCTGGGACGGACGGCCGCCGTCGGGGCCGCGGCGGCGCGGGCTGTCGCCATCGGGGACCGCCCGGGATGGCTGGGATGGCCGGGTCGTTCCTGGCGCGGGAGATGACGGGACGGCCGGCCGTGACCGCGCCGCGAGGGCGGATGGACGGGCTTCGCGTGACCTTTGACCCGAAGTCGTGGCCGGCGATCCGCGGTGAGCGGTGGCGGAGCGCGTTTGTGGAGGTGGAGCGGGCGCGGGGACGGGTGGCGTGCGGCCGCCGGAGGTGAGCCTTCTGGCGACCGCGACCGCGCCGGCCTCGCGAGTCAGGCCCAGCTCTGCCCACGTCAGACCGCCCGGCGTGATGTCGCCCGGCCGGACGACGCCCGGATCGAACACCCGGACGTTGCCCACCCCGGCGCCCGCCAGCAGCGCCACGACCTGCGCTCCCACCCGCCCGGCCCCATAGACCCGCACCCGCTTGTGCCTGCGCCGCTCCAGCACGGCGATTCCGCCTTCGGGCGAGGTCGATGCCAGATCGAGGGCGTCGAGATCCGGCCGCAGACGGTCTCGCTCGGCCAGCGGGAGGTCACGAAGGGCGCCAGGACCGGCGGAGGCGTCGTGGAGGGCTCCTTGCGAGGTGAGCTGGTCGAGCAGGGAACGGGCTTGGTCTTCTTCAAGACCTGCGCGGCCCGCATCGCGCAGGACTCGCTCCAGATCGCGGGTGCCGTCGAGACTCTCGATCCATGCGCGGACCGGGCGGGTCAGACCGCTCAGCATGACGGCCCTGAGGGGATGCACACCCAACTGGAGGGTGTGCTCGTCGCGGACGATACGCCGGAGGGCGGGCTTCACACGTGGCCTCATGGCGGGAAGGCTCGCACGCGTCGGCAGGATTCCGTGCGGATTCCTCCGTGGCTGTGGATAACCACGGACCTGCCGGAGCACCTGTGGACAACGCCCCGCTTCAGCCCGTTCCCGGAGCAGAACCGCCCGGCTGGGCGGGACAGGAGCGTGCAGACGCGTGGGCCGGGGGACGCCCGTGGCATAACGGCCGGGCCGGGTTACGCTTCCCGGCATGACCGAGCTCCTGGTTGATCGCCATGACGACGGAGTCGTCCTCATCACCCTCAACCGCCCCGACATGCGCAACGCCATGACCGATGCCATGACCGCCCGATGGCGCGAGACGATGTCGTCGCTGGCCAAGGACCGCGATGCCCGCTGCGTCGTGATCACCGGGGCGGGCACCGCGTTCTCCTCCGGCGGCGACCTGTCCTGGATCGGCGATCGCGGCGCGGAGGCGGTGCCGTTGTTGCGCGACCGCATGCTCGACTTCTACCGCACCTGGCTCATGGTCACGGAGCTCGAGGTCCCCACGATCGCCGCCGTCAACGGCCCCGCCGTCGGCGCGGGGTTGTGCGTGGCGCTGGCCTGCGACCTCGTGTACGCCGCCGCCGACGCCAAACTGCTGGCCCCGTTCACGTCGCTCGGCCTCCATCCCGGTATGGCGGCCACGTATCTGCTTCCCAGGAGGGCGGGCACGGGCCTGGCGCGGGAGATGCTCCTGGCCGGCCGTACGGTGACAGGTGCGGAAGCGGCGGTTAAAGGACTAGTAAATGAATCTTTCCCGAAAGATGACCTTATGTCGGAAGTACGGTCCATAGCCGGGAAGATCGCGAAGAACGCACCCATAGCCACAAGACTCACGAAAGTGGCCCTGAACCAAGACCATCAGGACCTGGAAGCCGCGCTGAGGTGGGAGTCCCTGGCACAGCCGGTGACCATGGCATCGTCCGACATGATCGAAGGGCTGGCCGCGCATCGGGAAAGGCGTGTGCCCAAATTCACCGGCTCTTAATCATCTGACCAGCAGAAACAACGTCCACCCTCTGTGGAATTTCGTCAGTCTCGGCTACCGTGCATATGTGCCCCCCGAGACAGTCGAGGTTCGTCGCAGTTCTCGTCGCAGGCGTACGGTCTCCGCCTACCGCGACGGTGACAAGACGATCGTGCTCCTGCCCGCCTGGCTGAGCGGCGAAGACGCGGATGAATGGGTGAGCCGGATGCTGGATCGGCTGGCCGCGAAAGAGCGGCGGCGACGGCCGACGGACGAGGCTCTCCTCGAACGGGCCAAGGAGCTGTCGGCCAGATATCTCGACGGCAAGCCCGACCCCGTGAGCGTGCGCTGGGTCGACAACCAGCAGCACCGATGGGGCTCGTGCACCCCGGAGAACGGCACGATCAGGATCTCGACGCGGCTCAAGGGCCTGCCGGAATGGGTCATCAACTATGTGATCATCCACGAGCTGGTGCACCTGCTGGTGCCCAGCCACGGCCCCAAGTTCTGGGCGCTGGTAGAACAGTATCCGAAGGCGGAGCGGGCGCGCGGGTTCCTCGAGGGATTCTCCGCCGCGGCCCACACGGCACCGGAGGAGTGTTGACGCGCATAGCCGCGGTCCTGGCACGACGGCGCATGTCGCAGGCGGCGCCCCCGGGCGTCGACCCGGCGGTGTTCCTCGAGGCGGTGGCCGAAGACACCTACGAGATGGTCGCCGGGCTGGAGCTCGTCACCCCGGTCCTGATCACCAGCGTGCCCGAGCTCGACGCGATCGTCTGGCCGGGCACCCAGGTCATCGTGGTCGACGAGGACGAGCCGTTGAAGAGCATCCTCGCCCGCCTGGACGCCGACCAGGCCGCCGTGATCGCCGCGGACGCCCCCGATCTTCCTCCGCTGCTGGTCGGAAAGTTGTTCAGGGAGCTGGGCAGGTCCGAGATCACGATCTGCCCAGCGGAGCGCGGCGGAGCCGTGGCACTGGCCTGCGCGCTTCCCGCACCCGGCTGGGCCGACCCCGACCTCGACGACGCCGACGTGGTGGCCACGTTGCGCGCCCGGGCTCCAGGGCCGCGCAGGGTCGCCACCACCCCCGGCTGGCACCGCCTGCGCACCCGCGGCGACGTCGAACGCCTCGACCCCGGCCTCGAAGGCTGGGACAACACGCGAGCTCTGATCTCCGCGCGCTGACTCAGGGGACGGTGAGCTCGGCCAGCAGGGCACGATGGTCGGTGCCCGGCACGTCGTGCACGCTGACCTCCTTGACCCCGACCCGCTGGTCGACCAGCACGTGATCGATGGTGATGATCGGCGGCACCCGCTTGTTGGCCGGCCACGTGGGGATCAGCCCGGCCCCCACCTGGTCGGCCGCGTCCTTGTAGCCGCGTGCCAGCAACGAGCGCATGGGCGCGTGGTCGAGCGAGGCGTTGAAGTCGCCGGCGAGGATCCGCACCCGCTCGGGCGATGCGGAGGGAAACGCCTCCAACGCCTCGTGCCAGTCGGCGTAGTTGCGGCCAAGGGGCGGATAGGGATGCGCGTCGACGAACTCGATCGGCGGCCCGCCGGGCAGCGAGACCAGCGCGGCCGGCATGCGGTGCCCGATCTCCGGCATCACGTCGGGCAGTTCACGCATCGGGTGCTTGGAGTAGAGCCCGCTCCCCCCGGCGCTCCACTCGGCTTCCAGCACCCGGTGCGGCATGATCTCCTTGAGCCCGGCCGCGTCCAGATCGGAGATGGCCCCAGGGGTCAGCTCCTGCGTGCTCAGCACGTCGGGCTCGAACTCGCGTACGAGCCGCATGATCGTCGCCACGTCGGCCCTGCCGAACAACATGTTGATCGTCATGACCTTGAGCGGCCGGCCCGCCATGGCGTCCGCGGTGCCCAGCGCCCTCGGCAGCACGCTGAAACCGAGCGCGGTCGTGGCGAGCAGCGCGACGGCGGTCGCGGCTCGCTTGCGCCCGACCGCGGCGATCAGCAGCGGGATCAGCGAGCCCGCCGCCGCGTACGGGGTCGCGGTCATGAGCTGTGTGGGCAGCGACCCGCGCTCCAGCCCGGCCACCCGGGCGACGGCCCAGGCGGCGAACGGGGTCACGGCCAGCCAGGTGAACGCCGTCGCCGGAAATCTGCGTCGTTTACGGTCCGGCACCACGATCGTGCCGCCGACGGCGGAAGTCTCCACGCAAGCCCCCTTTGGAACGACCCAAGAGGACTCTAGCCAAGTGCTCGCGAGCCGAGCGCGTCCCGTCCGCGCGCGGCCAGTCGCCGCGTCGCCTCGTCGGACAGCTCGGGGATCTCGTCGACAGGGAACCAGCGCAGGTCGAGCGACTCCTCGCTGATCACGGCCTCTGCCCCTTCGGGCGCCACGGCGGCGTATTCGACGTCGAGATGCCAGCTGTGCGGCGGATGGCACCACACGACGTGCTTGTCGACGGCGAGCGGCCCCGGCAGCAACTCGAGTCCGGAGATCCCCGACTCCTCCCATGCCTCCCGCAGCGCCACGTCCGCGAGCGACATGTCGGAGATCTCACAGTGGCCACCCACCGGCAGCCACATCTTGGCCTTCGGATGCAGGGTGAGCAGCACCTGGGAGCCGTCGTGCGACAGCACGGCCGTCGTCGCCGTCAGATGCCCCGGCACGCAGGCACGCGTCATCGCGTCGTCGTGGGTGCGAAGGTGCTCGAGGAACTCCGTACGCAGCGCCTCTTCCTCGGGCGTGGGCGCCGTCCAGCCGGACAGCACCGCCACGGCGTCGCGGTGCAGGCTCAACTCTTGTCGCCCTCGCCCTCGTCGTCCGGCTTGGCCTCCAGCTGGGAGATGTCCCAGGCCTGCTCACCGCGTACGAACGCCTCGGGGTCTTCGAGATCGTCGGCCGTCGGCATCAGATCGGGGTGTGACCACAGACCGTCGCGCCCGTCGACCCCCCGCTCGCTCTCCAGCGCGCGCCACAGCGCGGCCGCCTCGCGCAGGCGCCTGGGCCGCAGCTCCAGCCCCACCAGGGTGCCGAACGTGAGCTCGGCGGGACCGCCGGTGGCGCGCCGCCTGCGCACGGTCTCCGCCAGGGCCACGGCGGAGGGCAGCTTGCCCTGGGCGGCCTGGTCGACCACGGTGGCCACCCAGCCCTCCACCAGGGCGAGCATGGTCTCCAGCCGGGCCAGGGCGGCCTTCTGCCGCTCGGTCTCCTCGGGCTTGAGCAGGTTGCCCCCGCTGAGTGCCTCCTGGATGGCCTCGGGGTTGTTGATGTCGAGACCGCGGATCTGCTCTTCGAGGGCAGAGGTGTCGACGGTGATGCCCCTGGCGTATTCCTCGACCGCGCCGAGCAGGTGCGAGCGCAGCCACGGAACATGCTGGAACAGCCGGTGGTGCGCGGCCTCACGCAGAGCCAGGTAGAGCCTGATCTCGTCGGACGGCACCTCGAGGCCCTCGCTGAACGACGCGATGCCGCCGGGCAGCAGCGCGGCCGTGTCGGACAGGGGCAACCCGATGTCCGTGGTGCCGACCACCTCGCGGGCCAGCGAGCCGATCGCCTGCCCGATCTGCTGGCCGACCATCATGCCGCCCATCTGCTTGAGCATGCCCATCAGCGGCCCGGCCATCTGCTGGGCCTCGGGAGGCAGCCCCGAGCCTCCGAGCGCGCCGCCCATGGTCTCGACCATGCGTTCGGCGATGGGCTCGCAAAGCTTTCGCCATATCGGGACCGTGTTCTCGATCCACTCGGACCGGCTCCAGGCCTGCGGATTGGACACGCCGCTGGGCAGCGTCGTCGCTTCGTTCAGCCACAGGTCGGCCAGGCTGAGCGCCTCGACGATCTGACGGCGCTCGCCTTCCATGACGCTCGGATCGCCCTCGGCGGCCACGGAGTGCCGGGCGATGTTCTTGGCCATGTCCCAGTTGACAGGGCCTGAACCCTGCGGCGCCGACAACATGTCGGCGAACTGGCGCATCGCCTGAGCCATCTGCTCAGGGTTGCCGAACATGGCGAACGGGTTCTCGTTAGGGTCGTTTTCGCGACCTGGCAGGTCAGTCACCGCTCTACCTCGTGCAGGATGGAGGAGTCCACATCCGCCACGTTAGTCGTCCTACGGCGGATCAGTGCAAAGTGAGGACCTGGTGCCTACCTCGAAACGCCCGCGTCAACCCGTCGTAGCCGTCACCGGTGCGGCCTCCGGCCTCGGCCGCGAGCTGCTCGCGAGGCTCGTATCCGCTGCGGATTTCCGCAGGGTGGTGGCCATTGACGAGCAGCGCGGCGACGTCGGCGAGGCCACCTGGAGAGTGCTCGACGTACGAGATCCGCTCTTGGCGAACCGGATCTCCGACATCGACGTCCTCGTTCATCTGGCCGGCGACTACACCGTCGACTCCGACCCCGGCGAGCGGCGCGCCTACAACCTGCGAGCCGCCCAGACCGTGCTGACGGCCTGCGCCGCGGCGCGCGTCCGCCGCGTGGTGCTGGTCACGAGCGCGATGGTGTACGGCGCCGCGCCCGACAACGAGGTGCCCCTGCCCGAGGACGCCCCGGTCACGGCAGAGCCCGACACCGGCGTCGTCGGCGACTTCCTGGAGATCGAGTCGCTCGTACGCAGGTCGCTCCGCAGCCATCCCGGCCTCGAGGTGACCGTGCTGCGCCCGGCCGCGGTGGTCGGCCCCGGCGTCGACACGGTGATCACCCGCCACTTCGAGTCGCCCAGGCTGCTGACCGTGAAGGGCTGCAACCCTCACTGGCAGTTCTGCCACATCGACGACCTGCTCTCGGCGCTGGAGCTGGCGGCGCGCGGAGCCGTCACGGGCGTGGTGGCGGTCGGGTGCGACGGGTGGATGGAGCAGGAGCAGGTCGAGGAGATGTCCGGCATCCGCAGGTTCGAGCTGCCCGCGGGGCTGACGTTCGGTACGGCGCAGCGCCTGCACCGGCTCGGCATCACCCCGGCGCCCGCGACCGACCTGCACTACGTCGTCTACCCGTGGGTGGTCGACTGCACGGCGCTGCGCGAGGCGGGCTGGAAACCGGCGTGGACCAACGAGGCGGCGTTCGAGCAGCTCCTGGAGCTGCGCGAGAACAGGACGACCGTGGTCGGCAGGCGCCTGCCCGTCAAGGAGGCGACGCTCACCGCCGCTGGCGCCACCGTCGCCGTGATCGGCACCGCCGCGATCGTCCGCCAGGTGCGGAAGAAGAGGCGGCAGTGAGGGCCGGTGCGAAAACTCCCAGGTGATCTGCTGCAACGCCCCTGACCAGGCACGACATTAGAGCGGCAGCCCGGCGGGCAGATTTCTTGTTGGTATTCTCTTTCCGTGGACGTCATCCGGTTGCTCGGCATTCGTGAGACCCCGCTGTCCGTGGACGAGGTGCTGGCCGCCGTGGGCGACCACGCCGCCGGCGGCACCACGATCTTCGTGGGCACCGTCCGCGAGCAGGACCAGGGAAAGCCGGTGGTGCGGCTCTCCTATTCGGCGCACCCCTCAGCCGAGGCCGAGTTGCGGCAGGTGGCCGAGAAAGTGGCCGCCGACTTCCCCGTGACGGCGCTGGCCGCCGTCCACCGCGTGGGCGACCTGGCGCTGGGCGACACGGCCGTGATCGTCGCGGTGTCCGCGCCGCATCGTGACGAGGCGTTCAGGGCCTCGCGCCGGCTGATCGACGAGCTCAAGGCGCACGTCCCGATCTGGAAACACCAGTCATTCGCCGACGGCGAGGCCGAATGGGTCGGTGCCGGCGAATAGGCTTTCCACCATGTCACGACGCGCCCTGACCCTGCTGCTGTCGGGGTTTCTCGTGCTCGCTCTCGGCGTGGTGGGCGCGCTCCAGAAGGTCCCCTACGTCGTGCTCAGCCCCGGCCCGACGGAGAACACCATCGGCGAGGTCGACAAGAAGCCCGTGATCTCGATCAAGGGCCGGCAGACCTATCCCACCAAGGGCGCGCTGAGCCTGGTCACGGTCGCCTATCAAGGTGGCCCTGCCGCCCAGATCGACCTGCTGACCGCGTTGCGCGGCTGGATCGATCCGACCGTCGCGGTGGTCCCGCAGGAGACCATCTTCGCTCCCGACCGTGATCCCAAGGAGGTCGAGGAGGAAAACACGGTCGAGATGTCCAACTCCCAGGACTCGGCCACGGCCGCCGCGCTCAACGAGCTCAAGATCCCTTACAACATGGTCGTGTCGGTCGTGTCCACGGAGAAGGGCAAGCCCGCCGAAGGCAAGCTGCGCAAGGGCGACGAGATCAACTCCGTCGACGGCAAGCCGGCGGAAAACGTCGATGTCGTGGGCGACGCGGTCAAGGCACACAAGCCGGGCCAGAGCGTCGTCTTCAACGTCACCAGGGGCGGGACGAAGCTCGACGTCACCGTGCCGACGATCGCGGGTCCCGAGGGGCAGACCCTGGTGGGCGTGCTGATGCAGGCCACGTACAAGTTCCCGTTCGACGTCGACATCAACGTGGGCGACGTCGGCGGACCCAGTGCCGGGCTGATGTTCTCGCTCGGCATACTCGACAAGCTCACGCCTGGCGAGCTCACCGGGGGCAAGCGGATCGCCGGCACCGGCACCATCCAGCCGACGGGCGAGGTCGGGGCGATCGGCGGCATCGCCCAGAAGATGGTCGGGGCGAAGGAAGCGGGCGCCACCGTCTTCCTGACGCCCGCCGACAACTGCGCCGAGGCCATGAAAGCCGTCCCTGACGGGCTCCGGCTGGTCAAGGCCGACACGCTGCACAACGCGGTGCTGGCGCTGGACGCGCTGCGCACGGGCAAGGGCAACGTGCCCGCTTGTGACGCTGGATGAAACTTTCGGCAAGGCCCATGCGTTAGCCCTAGGGCTGGCACCGCGGTGTAGGTTGCCAGACACGGACCGATT
Source organism: Nonomuraea sp. NPDC049378 (assembly GCF_055586745.1). Taxonomy (NCBI): domain Bacteria; kingdom Bacillati; phylum Actinomycetota; class Actinomycetes; order Streptosporangiales; family Streptosporangiaceae; genus Nonomuraea; species Nonomuraea sp. NPDC049378. The sequence goes on along the minus strand of NZ_JBVJHP010000009.1, from coordinate 5,250 downwards.
TTCATGACGACGAGGGGTTGGCCTTGAGCTTCCGGACCCCAGGAGCCGGCAGGGCGATGCGCTTGCCCCGCCGACCGCGACTGCTTCTGCCGGTGGCGATCGCCCTTGTGGTGATCGTTGCCCTGTTCTTTCTCTTCTCTGGTTTTTACACCGACTACCTGTGGTTCGACGCGACGAACTACACGTCGGTCTTCACCACCGTCCTGCTGACCCAGATCGTGCTGTTCCTGGTCGGAGCGGCGCTGATGGTCGGCATCGCCGGCGGCAACATGCTGCTGGCCTTCCGGATGCGGCCGATGTTCGGGCCCGCGGTGTTCGGCGGGAGCAGCGGCGCAGACCGCTACCGCATGGCGCTCGACCCCCACCGCAAGCTCATCTTCATCGTCGGCATGGCGCTGCTCGCGCTCTTCTCCGGCTCCTCGTTCGCCGGCCAGTGGCAGACGTGGCTGAAGTTCATCAACGGCGAGGCGTTCGGCAAGCAGGACCCGCTGTTCCGGATGGACATCTCGTTCTTCATGTTCGACTATCCGTTCATCCGGATGGCGCTGAACTTCCTGTTCACCGCGGTGATCATCTCCATCATCCTCGCGGCGATCACCCACTACCTCTACGGCGGGTTCCGCCTGCAGTCGCCGGGCGTCCACGCCTCCAGGGCCGCCCGCACGCACCTGTCCGTGCTGCTGGGCGTCTTCCTGCTGCTCAAGGCCGTCGCCTACTTCGTCGACCGCTACGGCCTGGTCTTCTCTGACCGCGGATTCGTGCACGGCGCCTCCTACACCGACGTCAACGCCGTCCTGCCGGCCAAGACCATCCTCGCGATCATCGCCCTGATCTGTGCCGCCCTGTTCTTCGCCGGTGTGTTCCGGCCGGGCGGCATGCTGCCCGGGGTCTCCGCGGGCCTGCTCGTGCTCTCGGCCATCCTGATCGGCGGCGTCTACCCGGCGCTGGTCGAGCAGTTCCAGGTCAAGCCCAACCAGCAGGGCAAGGAATCCCCTTACATCCAGCGCAACATCCAGGCCACGCGGGAGGCGTACAACGTCGACAAGACCGAGGTCGAGACCTACAACGCGCAGGCAGACCCGGCCAAGGTCGAATCCAACGGCGACGCGTCCGTCTCCGGCGTCCGGCTGCTCGATCCGGCGCTCGTGTCCTCGACGTACGAGCAGACCCAGCGCATCCGCGGCTTCTACAGCTTCGCCGACACGCTCGACGTCGACCGCTATCCCGACAACACGGGCAAGCTGACCGACCACATCGTCGGCGTGCGCGAGCTGACCAGCCCGCCCCAAGACCAGAACAACTGGATCAACCGGGCCCTGGTCTACACCCACGGCTACGGCTTCGTCGCCGCGCCCGGCAACCAGGTCGACTCCAGCGGCTTGCCCGCCTACGACGCCAAGGACATGCCGGTCACGGGCCCGCTGGTGAACAGCGCCAAGCTCAAGGAATCGCGCATCTACTTCGGCGAGGACCCCTCGTCCTCCGAATACGTCATCGCCGGCGGCAACCCCAACAACCCGCAGGAGCTCGACTACCCGGAGACGGGCGGCACGGGCCAGAAGAACACCACCTACACCGGCAAGGGCGGAGTGCCCGTCGGCTCGTTCATCAACCGGCTCCTCTACGCCGCCAAGTACAGCGAGGCGAACATCCTGCTGTCAGGCGACATCAACGACAACTCCAAGATCCTCTACGTCCGTCACCCGCGTGACAGGGTCCAGCAGGTCGCGCCGTTCCTCACGCTCGACGGCAACCCCTACCCGGCGATCATCGACGGGCGTGTCACCTGGATCCTCGACGGCTACACGACGTCCGACGACTACCCCTACTCGCAGAGCGAGAGCCTCGGCGACATGACGCGCGACACGTCCACCGACCGTCGCGTCATCGCCCAGCAGCCGCGTGACCAGATCAACTACATCCGCAACTCCGTCAAGGCCACGGTCGACGCCTACGACGGCACGGTCAAGCTCTACGCCTGGGACAACAACGACCCGGTGCTCAAGACCTGGAGCAACGCCTTCCCCGGCGTCATCAGCCCGGCCTCGGAGATGAGCGCCGACCTGCGCAGCCACGTGCGCTACCCGGAAGACCTGTTCAAGGTGCAGCGCTACACGCTCTCGCGCTACCACATCACCGACCCTGCCGCCTTCTACAGCGGCCAGGACTTCTGGAACGTCCCCAACGACCCGACGCAGGGCGAGCAGAACGTCAAGCAGCCGCCCTACTACCTGACCACCACGATGCCGGGCGGCACGCCGACGTTCTCGCTGACGACGACCTTCGTTCCACGGCAGGGGCCCAACCTGGCGGCGTTCATGGCGGTCGACTCGTCGTCCGGCTCCGGCTACGGTCGGATGCGCATCCTCCGCATGCCGTCCAGCACGCCCATTCCGGGCCCCGGCCAGGCACAGAACGCCTTCCAGAGCCGCTTCGCAGGTGAGCTCAACCTGCTGGGCGTCGGTGCGTCGTCGGTGCGTTACGGCAACCTGCTGACGCTCCCGTACGCGGGCGGCCTGGTCTACGTCGAACCGGTCTACATCCAGGTGGCCGCGGGTGGCGGTCAGGAGCCCTATCCGATCCTGCAGCGCATCCTGGTGTCGTTCGGCTCCAAGATCGGTGTGGCTCGCACACTGGAGGAGGCGCTGCAAGAGGTCTTCGGCGGCGAGCAACAGCAACAACCCCAGCAGAACGAGCAACAGACCCAGCCCAATGAGGCCAACACCGCGCTCAATTCGGCGATAGCCAACGCGAAGAAGGCGTACGACGACGCGCAGAAGGCCCTGCAGGCGAGCCCGCCCGACTGGGACGCCTACGGCGACGCGCAGAAGCGGCTGGAGGAGGCCCTGAAGACGCTGGAAGGGGCCAACAAGCAGGAGCCGGCGCCCACGGGCACACCGAGCCCATCACCCTCGGCCACGCCGTCTGCGACGCCGACAGGCACAAGCTCGCCGCCGGCCTCCGCACCACCGTCAGTCGCGCCGTCACCCACCGGATCACAGGCGGGAGGCACCTCTTAGCGCAATCAATTTGCGCCCACCCCGCGCCGCCGATACGCTTACAAAGCAAGACGACGCGGGGTGGAGCAGTTCGGTAGCTCGCTGGGCTCATAACCCAGAGGTCGCAGGTTCAAATCCTGTCCCCGCTACCAGGCCAGAGGCTCGGGATTCGGAAACGGATCCGAGCCTCTGATCGTTTCAGAGTATGACCGTCACGGGCACTCCTCTGAAGGCTGTATAGTTGTCAGCAACACACCGACGCGGGGTGGAGCAGTTCGGTAGCTCGCTGGGCTCATAACCCAGAGGTCGCAGGTTCAAATCCTGTCCCCGCTACCAAGGAAAGTCCTCGGTCACCGGATCACCCGGTGGCCGGGGACTTTTTCCGTTTCACCGATAACTGGTATTCACGGCCTGCCTTGTCCCGTGGTCCACAGCCGCGCCTACATGATTACATGTCGGATGAGGCAGTTCCTACGATCTGCGAATGGGCCGGCGGAGAACGCGGTGGATACCCCAACATGCTCCGCCACCACCTGGGCAGGGCGATCACAGAGCCGCAACGCCGCAGGTGGGTCAGCCTGCTCATGGACTCGGCCGACGAGGTGGGGTTGCCGGACGATCCGGAGTTCAGGGCGGCGTTCGCCGGCTACATCGAGTGGGGCACCCGGCTGGCCGTACAGAACTCCCAGCCGGGCGCGGAGCCTCCGCCGCTGGCGCCCGTGCCGAGATGGGGTGGGACGTGGCGCCGCCATACCAGCCTTGAGCCGGTCGCGCGGTCACCGGTTCCAGCCGTCCGCTTCCGCGTAGGCGTCCGGCTCGTCGAGCGGGTTCACGTACGTGTCGGAGTCCCGGAGGTCCTCCTCGCGAACCCAACGCGAGATGCCCCGTGAGACCTCGTCGTCGATCTCGGCGATGCGGTGCAGATAGGGCAGCCGGTCCCGGTACATGTCGATGATCGACAGCTGGAGGTCGTCCCCCATGTCCCGGCCGATCTCGTAGAGGTTGTCGTCCATGGCGCTCAGGCCTTATCGATCATTTGGATCGCCTTCTGCACGGCCCAGCCGAGGAGCAGGAGCCCGAAGACGACCTGCACGATGCGCATCCACAGGGACGAGAAGTGATCGGCGTAAACAACGATGCCGACCCACATCAAGCCGAATATCCCGACGAGGAGGATTGCTGCCCAGTTCAGCCCTCGCTGCCACATATGTGAAGTCTCGCAGCCGGTCCGCCAACGGCGGGTATGCCGGGAGTCGTCATCGGGTCACCGCGCCGGGCCCTTCAGCGGGGGAGCGTCCTGCCCGTGCTGACGCAGCGTCGCAGGCGCACGCCGCGACGATGGGGCCGCTGAGGCGACTCCTCCAAGCACGCGAGCAACGCGGCCGCCGTGGTGGCGTCGGCAAGGACGCGTTGCACGGTCTCCTCGCCCTGGGGCAACTGGCCGTGTTCAGCCAGCTCGTGCTTGAGGAACGCCATGGGATCCGGCGCGTGCGCGGCGTCGGCAGCCGCAGTCGCCCGTGCGGACGTCAGCAGGCGCAGGTAGTGGGTGCGTAGAATGGCCTCGCGCATGCGGGAGTGCTCGAGATCGTCGATCAGCATCCTGGCGATGCTCAGCAGGTCTCCGGCCTGGGTCGTCTCGTCGGCGAGGAAGGCGCGGATGTCGTCGAACTCCGAGCGGGTCATGGCGGGCACCTCCGAGAGCGCAGTCTGCTCGTGGGTACATTCGTAGCGGCGGGCGATTGCGGATGGCTTGCCGTCGACTTGCGCCGCGGGGCCGCCAAGGGGAGTTCATCGGCAAGGTTTGGGCGTCCGCTGGCGAGGGAAGAACCTCCTGATTACCTGAGTGGGCCGAAGCAGGTGCCACAGGCTGCTAGAGTTGCTTCGCGCAGGGCGGTCCGGAGGTTCCTCGGAGCCGCGGAGAAGCCCGGCAAATCCCACTACCTTCATGGTCGTCCGTCATGGTTTCGCACCGGTTCGGACGGGCTGGTAAGTTAGAGGGGTTGTCTCCGAAAGGGGGCGGCGCTTAATTCCCGCAGGTTGTGCAGGTCCGGTCAATTTGACAGGGACTTGAACGGCTGAAAGAGTTAAGACACAACGAAATGAACGCCTCTGAGCGAGGATCCCGGGTTCGGGGTTTTGGTGAGGATGAACGCGTGCGTTTCTTGAGAACTCAACAGTGTGTTAAAAGCCAGTGCATGATGCACAACCCCGTTGATCGACGTTTGTCGGTTGATGGATTCCTTTTTGTTAG